>NZ_JBITGV010000009.1:0-382026 GCF_044457385.1 Streptomyces sp. NPDC050548 | reverse complement strand
GTCTCAAGGGCGTGGGAGGTGCCCCCACTCGCCGCACCGGGCGAAAGCCCACGTACAACCAGTACGAGGGCTTCCACCCGGCACTGGGCCCCCCCGCGGGCGGGGGGGCCCCCCCCCCCCCCCCCCCCCCGCCCCCCCCCCCCCCCCGCGCCGGCCCCCCCCCCCCCCCCCCCCGCCCCCGCCGCCCCCGCCCCCCCCCCCCCCCCCCCCCCCCCCCCCCCCCCCCCCCCCCCCCCCTCCGCCAGGGGCCCGGCGGGCGCCGGGCCTCCGGAGCGGCCAACTCGGTTGGGGCGGTGCTCACTTGACCCATGTCTGGCCGACGAGCATGTAGAACTGCTTGCTGAACTGGTAGTTGCCCAGCCGCTTCGACGTGAAGTCGATGATCTTCGGGTTGATCAGCGGGACGACCGGCGACTGCCGCATGACCTCCTGATCGATCGCGCCCCACTGCGTGTTGGCGGCCGTCGGATCGCTCTGCGCGGTCTTCAGCGCGGTCTGCATCTTCGCGTCGACGCCCTTGTCGCAGAAGCCCGAGATGTTGATGCTGGAGTCGCTTCCCGGGTGGAACGCGGCGCAGGAGAACAGCACGTTGAGGAAGTCCGAGGCCGCCGGATAGTCCTGGTACCAAGAGGTCAGGGCGAGTTGGACCTTGTTCTTGGTGTTCTGGATGTAGGTGAACTGGATGTTCGCCGACAGCGGCTTGAGCGTCGCCTTGTAGCCGAGCTGGGTGAGCAGGCTCTGCAGGTACTGCCCGATCGACTTGTTGACGTCGTCGTCCTGGGTGACGATGCCGACCTCCTGCCCGGCGGTACCGGACTGCTTCACCAGTGCCTTGGCCGTGGCGAGGTCCGCGGCCGTCCAGGTCTTGCCGCCGCCCTTGGTGTAGTCGCAGGAGTCGACGTGCCCGGGGAAGCCCGGCGGCAGGATCGTGCACGCCGGGGAGGCGAGGTTGGTGCCGCCGTACAGCCGCACCACGGCGGACCGGTCCACGGCCCAGTTGATGGCCTGGCGCGCCAACTTGTTGTTGAACGGAGCCGTGTTGACGTTCAGCGTCGCGTACCAGAACGCGGTCAGCGGGTTCACATGCGCCTGGGCGGTGTACTTGGTGCCTATCTCGTTGAGCCGGTCGGCGGGCGGCGGATCGTACATCCAGTCCGCCTGGCCGTTCTCGACGGCGGTGACCTCGGACTCGACGGTCTGCCCGAAGGTGTAGTCGATCTCGTCCGGGTACCCCTGCGGCTCGGCCTCCCGCGACCACTCCTTGAAGTGCGGGTTGCGCACCAGCTTCAGCGCGCGGTTCGGGTCGTAGGAGGCCGCCATGTACGGGCCGGTCGTCGGCAGCGGCTTCGTGCCCGCGTCCTTCGCCGGCGAGTCCTTCGGCATGATGCTGGCGTGCGGGACGGCCAGCTTGTACGGGAACTCCGAGTCCGCCGCGGTGAGGTTGATGGTGACGGTGTTCGCGGTCGCGTCGCCGGTCACGCCGCCCTTGAGCGTGCAGGACGCGGGTGTCTTCAGGCAGGCGGTGGCGCCGACGATGCCGTTGTAGAAGGTGCCCGCGGTGGGGCTGGAGACCTTGAAGATGCGCTGGAAGGACGCCACCACGTCGTCGGTGGTCAGCGCCTTGCCGTTGGAGAAGCTGATGCCCTTGCGGAGCGTGAAGGTGTACGTCTTCCCGCCGTTGCTGACCTTCGGCATCGCTGCCGCCAGGTCCGGGACGACCGTGAACGACGACTGGCCGCCGACCTTCTTGAACGACAGCAGCCCGTCGTACATCGACTGGTACAACTGCCAGTACTGGAGCGTGTAGTTGACCTGCGGATCGAGGCTGCCCGCCGCCGCGTGGGCGACGAGCTTCAGCGTGCCGCCCTTGTGCTGCGGCAGGAAGGCGGAAGAGCCGGACGCCGACGAGGACGTGGTCGCGTCGGCGGAGGAACCGTCGCCGGAGGACGAACAGGCGGCGGTGGTCAGGGCGAGGGCGACGGTGGCGGCGGCGAACGCGCTCCGTCTCGTGGTGCGGGACATCCAGGGAACTCCCGTCGGGGGAACGGCTGTTGGGTCGGCCGGGGGATCAGTCGGTGGAGTCGAGGAAGGTGCCCACGACCCGGAGGTAGAGCTCTTCCTCCTCGACGTGGGGCATGTGGCTGGAGTGCTCGAACATGTGCCAGCGCACGTCGGGGATGTGGTCGGCGAAAGGGCGCAGCGTCTCGGGAGTCGCCTCGTCGTACCGGCCGGACACCAGCAGGGTCGGTGCCTCGATGAGATGCAGCCGGTCGATCACGGACCAGTCCTTCATGGTGCCGACGACATGGAACTCGTTCGGCCCGTTCATCGTGTGGTACACGGTCGGATCGGCCGCGATGTTCTCCCAAGTCGCCTGTACCTCGGGCGGGTTGGGGTTCATACGGCACACATGGCGTTCGTTGAAGACCTGCTCGGCGGCGAGGTAGTCGGGGTGGTCGGTGGTTCCGGCCGCCTCGTGGGCGAGCAGAGTGCGCTGGACCTCGGGCGGCAGCTGGCCGCGCAGTTCGGCCGCCGCCGCGAGCCACAGCTCCATGGACGCGGGGGAGTTGGCGATGACCAGTCCGCGCAGCCCGGCCGGCCGGCGTACCGCGTGCTCGGCTGCGAGCATGCCGCCCCAGGACTGCCCGAGGAGGTGATAGGCATCGGCGATGCCCAACTCCTTGAGGAGATTGTCGAGTTCGTCGAGAAAGAGCTGGACGGTCCAGAAGTCGGCGCCCTCGTCGGGCAGATGGGTGGACAGCCCGGTGCCGAGCTGGTCGTAGTGCACGACGGGCCGTCCCTGCTCGGCGATGCCCGCGATGCTGAGGGTGTAGTTGTGACCGGCGCCGGGGCCGCCGTGCAGGACGACCAGCGGTGTCCTGCCGGGCTCGCCGGTGATCCGGTACCAGGTGGAGTGGCCGTTGAAGTCGACGGTGCCGGTGTGATTCGGTTCGGGAATCGCCACGCGATGGCCTCCCAGGAGGGCCGTCCGCCAGGCCGAATTCCGGGCCCGGCCTCTGGCTGAAACGAAAAGGATGTGACGGATGGCTGTGATGGTGATTGGGTAAAAGGTCAGCGCACAAGACCTTTTGGCGTGGGCTGGGCAAGACGTAACGACGAGTTCACGTGGCCCGCCCGCGTTTACAGCAGCGGCATTGAAGGGGGAGGACAGCTGACATCCGTACCTGAGGCATCCGAGGCCGGGGACGAGTTCTCACGCGTCCTCGACCGTGTCCTCCTCGGCGGCTCCCCGTCCTCCGCGCTGCGCCCGGTCCGGGTCGCCTCGGCGGTCGACGAGGTGTCCGACCGGCTGCTCACCGCGATCGCCGTGGGCGACTTCCTGCCGGGCGAGCGGCTGCCGGCCGAGCGCGAACTCACCGGTCTGCTCCGGGTCAGCCGCCCCACCGTGCGCGAGGCGGTCGCCCGCCTCCAGGCCGTGGGCGTGGTCGAGATCCGCCGCGGGCGCAACGGCGGGACCTACGTCCGGGACAGCTGGACCGAGGCGACGGCCACCGCCGTCCGGCACACCCTGCTGCCCCGCTGGGAGGAGTTCGAGCAACTCTTCGACCTGCGCGGCCTGGTCGAGGGCATGGTCGCCGCGACGGCCGCCCGGCGCCGGGGCCCGAAGGACCTCGACCCCATGCGGGACGCCCTGTCCGCCTACCTCGACGCGAGCACCCCGCGCGACGCGCACACCGCCGACAGCGCCTTCCACCAGGCCGTCCGCGCCGCCACGGGCAACCCCCAGATCGTCATGCTCAGCCAGGACCTGCTGGCCCGCATCAGCCTCGGCTTCCCCGTCGAACCCTGGGGCAGGGGCGAACAGACCCAGTTCCATCAAGGCGGCGAGGACCACAAGGCCCTGTACGAGGCCATCGCGGCGGGCGAGCCCGAACGCGCCGAGGAGATCGCCCGGGGCCACTTCACGATCAGCGCCGACCTGATCCGTGACGTACTGGAGCGGGTCCGGGCCCGCTAGGCCGTGTCCGCGAAGTCCCGCCTGCCCTGCGGCGCCCGGCACGCTCCCCCACTGTCTCAAGGGCGTGGGAGGTGCCCCCACTCGCCGCACCGGGCGAAAGCCCACGTACAACCAGTACGAGGGCTTCCACCCGGCACTCCCCCAGCCTTCGGCCGGGGGACCCCCAGAGCACGCACCGGACGCTGCAGTGCCCGCCCTCCGGGCGGACGACGGGACTTCGCGGACACGGCCTAGACGCCCAACTCCCGCACGGCACCGGCGACTTCCGCGATTCCGCCCAGCCGCAGCACGGGTCGCGCGCTCGCGGTGATCGTGGCCGGGCTGCCCAGGGGGTCGCCCATGTCTACGGCGATCTCGGTGATGCCCCGCTCGGCCAGGTCGGCGGCGAGGCACGCGGTGCTGTTGGCGTTCGCGATGTCCTCCGGGACGCCGATCGACGGCGCGAACATGCGTGCCGCGATCCGACCGGAGCGCTCCGGCACCGAGTAGACGTAGCAGCCGAGGAGTCCGAACCGGTCGCAGGCCGCGCGGAGTCCCTCGAAGTCCGGTGCCAGCGCGGCGAGTTCGGCGCGCGAGGCGACCGGGACGAGCAGGCGCGCCCGCCCGACCGAGGCCACGCGGGCGCCTGGCGCGAGTGTGTCCGAGGTGACGCCCAGCGTGGGCAGGACGAGTGCGCGCTCGTCGGCGGTCGGCTCGCGCAACGCGACGGGACCCGGGTCGAAGACGGCGCGGAACCGTGCCCCCTCCCGTACTGCCCACCCGGCGAAGGAACGCCCCGCCGCGTAGAGGGAGGCCCGGTACTCCGCGACTCCGGCACGGTCCGCGAGGTACGCGAGGGCGGCGACCGTACCGTGGCCGCACGCGGGCAGTTCGCCCTCGGCGGTGAAGAAGCGGAGCGACACCCCGGACTCGCGCACCGAGACGAAGACGGCGTGCGAAGTCTCCGCGAGGACCGGCACCCGACGCCGCTCGTCCTCGCTCAACGGCACCTCGTCCAGCACCGCGGTGGGGCTTCCGCCGGCGCCCTCGCGCAGACACGCGCGGACGATCGTGACGGACAGTCGGCTGATCACGCGAGAACCGTACTATGTTCTGTCGCAACATCAGACATTCGGAGCAAATATGCCAAAAACGGATGAGCTGCTTGATGTGACGGAGGCGGTGGCCCCGGCCACCGTCCACCCACCCGAGCGACGGCGCCGCCGCCTCCCGCGCAGACCCCCGCCCACGACGGCGCTCGTCACCGTCCTCGGCCTCGCGGTCTGCGCCCTCCTGCTGTCGGGCACACCGTGGCTGAACGGCCCCGCCGTGGCCGCCTGGCGCACCGTCTGCCTGGCCATCACCGTGCAGGCGCTGCCCTTCCTCCTCCTCGGCACCGCCCTGTCCGGGGCGATCAACGCCTTCGTGCCGGCCGACCTGTTCACCAAGGTGCTGCCCCAGCGCGCGGTGCTCGCCGTCCCCGTGGCCGGCCTCGCCGGAGCCGTCCTGCCGGGCTGCGAATGCGCGTCCGTGCCGGTCGCCAACAGCCTGATCCGCCGGGGCGTCACCCCGGCCGCCGCGTTCGCGTTCCTGCTGTCGGCGCCCGCGATCAACCCGATCGTGCTGACCGCCACCGCAGTCGCCTTCCCGGGCAGCCCCGCCATGGTGCTCGCCCGGCTGCTCGCCTCGCTCGCCACCGCCGCCGTCATGGGCTGGCTCTGGCTCTGGCTCGGCCGTACGGAATGGCTGCGCCCGGTCGTCCGGCACACCGGACACCGGCACGGGCACAGCCGCTTCACGGAGTTCCGGCTCGGCTTCCAGCACGACTTCCTGCACGCGGGCGGCTTCCTCGTGCTGGGCGCGATGGCCGCGGCCACCTTCAATGTGACCGTCCCGCGCTCCGTCCTCGACACCTTCTCCGGCTCGCCCTGGCTGTCCGTGCTGTTCCTGGCCGCGCTCGCCGTCGTCCTCGCGGTCTGCTCCGAGGCCGACGCCTTCGTGGCGGCCTCACTCACCGGCTTCTCACCCACCGCCCGGCTGGCCTTCATGGTGGTCGGCCCCATGGTCGACCTCAAGCTGATCGCCCTCCAGGCCGGCACGTTCGGCCGGGCGTTCGCCGTCCGCTTCTCCACCGCGACCACCGTCGTCGCTGTGGCCGCCAGTGTCCTGATCGGAGGCGCCCTGCTGTGAAGCGCACCGCACAGATCGCGCTCCTGACCCTGACCGGCCTGGGCCTCCTGCACAGCGCCCTCTTCACCGACCTCTACCTGCGCTACGTCAAGGAGGGCCTGCGCCCGCTGCTGATCGTCTCCGGCGTTCTCCTGCTGCTCCTGGGCCTGGCCCACGCGGCGTTCGACCACGACACCGGTGAGAAGAAGGACCACGCCCACGGCCACGACCACTCCACCGCACCCCGCATCGCCTGGCTCCTCTTCCTCCCCGCGCTCAGCCTTCTCCTCTACGCCCCGCCCGCCCTCGGCGCGTACACGGCAGCGCACGCCGGCCGCGAGACCGTCAATCAGCAGAAGGGGTTCGCCGCACTGCCCGCGACCTCACCCCTCCCGATGACCCTCACGGACTTCACCACCCGGGTCCAGCAGGACAAGCAACGCGCCATCAAGGGCCGTACCGTCGAGATGACCGGCTTCGTGACACCGGGACAGGGCGGTGCCTGGGACCTGACCCGCATCATCTTCACCTGCTGCGCGGCCGACGCCCAGACCGTCAAGATTCGGATGTACGGCACCCCCGCCCCGCCCGCCAACACCTGGCTCGCCGTCACCGGAACCTGGCACACCCAGGGCGCCCTCGGCACCAAGTCCGCTGCGGCGGCCCTCGACGTCCACAGCACCCGGCCCATCGCCCAACCCGTCAACGCCTTCACGGACGACCTGCCCCTCACACCCACCCGCTGACGCGAACTGCCGCTGCCGACACGGGCGTTCGGACAGCGGGAGCCGCGAGGCCCCGACCTTGGTTAACCTGCACGGGTGACCACCGACCTGACCTTGCTGCCCCGCGTCGCCCATCGCGGACAGGAGATCACCGCGCCCCGGCTGCGCGGCCTGCTCGCGCTGCTCGCCGGCGATCTGCGCACCGGATGCAGCACCGAGCGGCTGGTGGCGGGGCTGTGGCCGGACGAGTTGCCGGAGCGGCCCGGCAAGGCGGTCCAGGTCCTCGTGTCCCGGGCCCGGGCACAGTTGGGCGCCGACGTCATCGCCAGCACCCCGACCGGCTACCGGCTCGCCCTCGCCGAGGACCAGGTCGACAGCTCCGTCCTGCTGCTGCACGCCTCGGCCAGCGCCGACCGGTCCAGGGCCGGGGACCATGCGGCAGCCCTGGCCGCCGCCGACGCCGGACTCGCCCTGTGGGAGGGCACTCCGGACGGCGACCCCGACAGCGCCGACCCGGTGGCCGTACTGCGCGCCGAACGCGCCCCCGTCCACGGCACGCTCGTCCGCGCGCGGGCCCTCGCGCTCGCCCGCCTGGGGCGGCACGCGGAGGCGGCCGGCCCGCTCGCCGCGGCCGCCGCCGAGCATCCGCGCGACGAGGAGGTGCTCGCCGAACTCCTGCGCGGCGAGGCCGCGTCGGCGGGCCCGTCCGCAGCCCTGATGCGCTACGAGGCGTACCGCAGGGAACTCCGCGACGACCTCGGCACGGACCCCGGCGCCGGACTCAAGGCCGTGCACAAGGAGTTGCTGAACGGCGAGGCACCCGTGGTCAGACACGGCGTCCCGCACGAACCGAACCCCCTCCTCGGCCGGGACGAGGACATCGCGGCCGTCGAGCGGGCGCTGCACACCTCCCGCGCCGTCACCGTCGTCGGGCCCGGCGGCCTGGGCAAGACCCGGCTCGCGCACGCCGTCAGCCGCCGGGCCGAACAGCGCATGGTGTACTTCGTGCCGCTCGCCGGTGTCACGGCCGACGCGGACGTGGCCGCCGAGGTGGCCTCCGCGCTCGGCGCGGGCGGCATGAGCGGGCCCGCCGCCGGCGACCCGGTGAACGCCGTCCTCGGCATCCTCGGCAACGGGCCCGCCCTGCTGGTCCTCGACAACTGCGAACAGATCGTCCGGGGTGCTTCAGCCCTCGTCCAGGCCCTCGTCTCGTCCTCCAAGGACCTGCGGGTCCTCGCCACCAGCCGCGCCCCGCTGGGCCTCACCTCCGAGGCGGTGTACGCGCTCCCGGAGCTGGGCCTCGCCACCTCCGTCGAGCTGTTCACGCAGCGGGCGCGCGCCGCCCGTCCCGGTGTAGAACTGCCGTCGGGCGCGGTGACCGAGCTGTGCCGTCACCTCGACGGGCTGCCGCTCGCCGTGGAGTTGGCCGCGGCGCGGGTGCGCGTCCTCTCGGTGCCGGACATCGCCCGGCGTCTCGGCGACCGGTTCGCGCTGCTGCGCGGCGGCGCACGGGACGCACCCGAGCGGCACCGCACGCTGCACGCGGTCGTGGAGTGGAGCTGGAACCTCCTCGCGGAGGACGCCCGGGCCGCGCTGCGCACCCTCTCCGTGTTCCCCGGCGGCTTCCTCGCCGAGGCGGCGGAGCAAGTCCTCGGCGAGGACCCGCTGTTCCTCCTGGAGCAACTGGCCGACCAGTCGCTGCTGACCGTCGCCGACACCCCGGCGGGCGTACGGTTCCGCATGCTGGAGACCGTACGGGAGTTCAGCGCGGCCCGGCGCACCGAGGCGGGCGAGGACGAGACGGCCGTAGACCAATTCCTGCTCTGGGCACGGGACTTCGGGGTCGCGTTCCACGACTGGTTCTTCGGCTCGGAACCGCGCGCTGCCTGGGAGCGGATCAGGGGCGAGCAGGACAACCTCGTGCTGGCCCTGCGGTACGCCCTGGCCCGGACGGACTGTCCAACTATCGCCGCCCTCACCGCGGTTCTCGCCGCCCTGTGGTCGACCGGTTCCAGCTACCCCCGCCTCACCGCGCTCGCCGCGGACACCGGCCCGCCGCTGTCGCACTACCGCCCCGAGCCCGAGTACGTCGAAGTCGCCCGCGCCGCCGCGGTGTTGTGCACGGCGAGCCTCTTCATGGGTTTCGGCCCGCAGGTCGTACGGCAGCTCGTCACCCTCCGGCGGCTGCCCCCGGCCCCGCCGGACACCCTGCTGCGCGCCATCTCGGCCGTGCTGGGCGCGGTCCCCGAGATGCTGCCCCCGGACTACGGCGTGCTGCGCGAACTCTGCGACAGCGAGCGGCCGTTGCTCGCGGGCATCGCCGAATGCGTCGCCACCTACGTCTGGGAGTACGAGCACGACATCGACCGCTCGCTCGCCTCCGCCCGGCGCAGCATCGAGGCACTGGCGCCGGTCGACCACCCCTTCCTCCAGGTCCTCGGGCACGCCCGGCTGAGCGAGCTGTGCCTGCAGACGGAGCAGGGGGAGGCCGCGTACGAAAGTCTCAGGGCGGCGCTCGCGGCGTTGCCACGACTCGGTGACGAGCACGACTCCATCGGCGTCCGCTGGGGTCTCGTCCTCGCGTGTCTGCAGCGCGGCGAACCCGACGAGGCCGAGTTCTGGCTGCGGCAGGCGGAGGAGCGCAACCCCGCGCACAAGGACGACGTCTACAGCCCCGACTTCGGCGGCCGTGCCGAGATCGCGCTCGCCCGCGGGCTGACGGAGGTCGGACTCGGCCTGTGGCGCCGCAACGTGGAGGCGATCACCGCGGTCGGTTCGACGGGGAGCGACGACCCCTTCTACGACCGGTGGCTGCTCCAGGTCCAGTCGGCGGCGGTGACGGCACACGCGCACGCCGACCGGCTCGGGCTTGTCACGGACGTGGCCGACCGGCTGCGCCGGCGGTTGCGCACGCTGCTCGCGGGACCGGCCCGCTCGCCCATGGAACTCCCCATGTTCGGGACGGGGTTGCACGCCCTAGGCATGGCCGGGATCGTCTCCGGCGACGCCTCCGCCGTACGGTTGATCGCGCTCGCCGAACGGCTGCGGGTGCTGCGCGACTTCCAGCCGACCATGTCGGCGGAGCGTGCCCGGCGGGCGGCCCTGGACGCCGACAGGGCGGCGTACGCCGACGCGGTGTCGGAGTTCGCCGCCCTGGAGCGGGACGAGCTGCGGGAGGTGGCCCGCGCTGTCATGGCGGTTACTTCGGATCGCGGTTGAACTGTGCCGTCGACCAGCGGTAGCCGAGCACGGTGAGCCCGACGCACCAGGCGAGCGCGATCCACCCGTTGTTGCCGATCCCGGTGCCCAGCAGCAGACCGCGCAGGGTCTCGATGGCCGGGGTGAAGGGCTGGTACTCGGCGATCGGCTGGAACCAGCCCGGCATCGTGTCGGCCGGGGTGAAGGCGCTGGAGATGAGCGGGAGGAGGATCAGCGGTGTCGCCATGTTGCTGGCCGCCTCGGGGTTGGGGCTCGCCATGCCCATCCCGACCGCGATCCAGGTGAGCGCCAGGGCGAAGAGCGCGAGCAGCCCGAAGGCCGCCAGCCACTCCAGGACCGTGGCGTCCGTGGACCGGAAGCCGATGGCCACGGCGACGGCACCGACCAGGATCAGACTGGCGAGCACCTGGAGCACACTGCCGACGACGTGCCCGATGAGGACGGAGCCGCGGTAGACCGCCATCGTGCGGAAGCGGGCCATGAGCCCCTCGCTCATGTCCATGGAGACGGAGACCGCGGCCCCGATCACGGTGCTGCCGATGGTCATCACCAGGAGGCCCGGGACGAGATAGGCGATGTACTCGGAGCGGTCGGCACCGCCCCCGCCGATGCCCGCGCTCATCACGTTGCCGAAGACGTAGACGAAGAGCAGTAGCAGCATGATCGGGGTGAGCAGCAGGTTCAGGGTCATCGACGGGTAGCGCCGGACGTGCAGCAGGTTGCGGCGCAGCATCGTGGACGAGTCGCGGACGGCGAGGGCGAGAGTGCTCATCGGGCGTTCTCCTTCGGCTGGTGGGGGACCTTGCTGTCGCCGGTGAGGGCGAAGAACACGTCGTCGAGGTCGGGGGTGTGCACGGTCAGTTCGTCCGCCTCGATGCCGGCGGCGTCCAACCAGTCGAGGACGGCCCGCAGTTCGCGCTGGCTGCCGTCGCTGGGGATCTGGAGTGACAGCGCCTCGTCGTCGCGGGTGACCTCGCGCAGGGCGGTGGCGGCGGACTGGTAGGCGACCGGGTCGGTGAAGCGGAGCCGGACGTGTCCGCCGGGGACGAGCCGCTTGAGTTCCTCGGCGCTGCCCTCGGCGGCGATCCTGCCGTCGTTCAACACCGCGATGCGGTCGGCGAGTTCGTCGGCCTCGTCCAGGTACTGGGTGGTGAGGAAGACGGTGACCCCGTCGGCGACGAGCGTGCGGATGATGCCCCACATGGTGTGCCGGGAGCGCGGGTCCAGGCCGGTGGTCGGCTCGTCGAGGAAGATGATCCGCGGGCTGCCGACGAGCGTCATGGCGATGTCGAGGCGGCGCTTCATGCCGCCGGAGTAGGTGGAGGCGGGCTTCTTCGCGGCCTCGGTGAGGTCGAAGCGGGCGAGGAGTTCGGCGGCCACCCGGCGTCCCTCCTTCCGCGGCAGGTGATGCAGATCGGCCATGAGGAGCATGTTCTCCTCGCCGGTGATCAGTCCGTCGACGGCGGAGAACTGCCCGGTGACGCCGATCGCGGCCCGTACGGCCTGCGGGTCCACGGCCAAGTCGTGGCCGCCGACGCGCAGTTCGCCGGCGTCGGCGGCGATGAGGGTGGAGAGGATCTTGACGGCGGTGGTCTTGCCGGCGCCGTTCGGGCCGAGCAGGGCGAACACCGTGCCGGCCGGTACCGCCAGGTCGATGCCGTCGAGGACCGTCTTGTCCCCGTAGGCCTTGCGCAGCCCCTTGGCCGCGATGCCCAGTGAGTGCGATGTCGTTGAAGTCATGCCGCAGAGCGTGCGGCAGGCCGCATTCAGCGCGGTTTCACGACGGTTTCACTGCCCCGGAACCGGGTCGCCCGAGCCCCGCCACCGGTGTCTCCCATGGGGTTCATGTCCCGATCTCCTGCCACATCCGAGAGTTAACGGGTCATTGGGGCACATGCGGTGTGAAGGCGGGGTCGAGCCGGAAATCATCTTGTCATGAACCTGCGATCCGATGGGCGGATCGCGGTCTCATGGAGGTGTTGGATGCACCGCAGACTCGCCACCGGTCTCGCCGCCTCGACTCTGGCCCTGGTCGCCGTCGTGGCGACCGCGACAGCCGCCACCGCCGTACCCGCCGACAAGCCCCAGGTCCTCGCCGGCTGGACCCAGACCAGCGCGTCGAGCTACGACCTCTGGGCCGCCGCCCGCGCCAACCAAACCGCCTGGTCCGCCTACGAGTTCGACTGGTCCACCGACTACTGCTCCGACTCGCCCGACAACCCCTTCGGCTTCCCCTTCGCCACGTCCTGCGCCCGCCACGACTTCGGCTACCGCAACTACAAGGCCGCAGACAGCTTCGACGCCAACAAGTCGCGGCTCGACAGCGCCTTCCACGAGGACCTCAAGCGCGTCTGCACCGCCTACAGCGGCGCCACCGCGACCGCCTGCAACAGCACGGCATGGACGTACTACCAGGCCGTGAAGGTGTTCGGCTGACGTATCGTTAACTGCACGGACAGTGCGGGACGTCGACGTCGGGCGTCCCGCAACTCCGGCTCCGGCGAGGCGGGTTCACACCGCCACGACCCGAACCCCCGCCTCCTCGAACCGCCTTGCCGTCTCCGGCGCCACCGCCGAGTCCGTCACCAGCGTGTCCACCGACTCGGCCGAACAGATCCGGGCGAAGGCCCGCTGTCCGAGCTTGCTGGAGTCGGCCGCGACAATGACACGTTCGGCGCGCTCGCACAGCAGCCGGTTGATCGCGGCCTCCGCCTCGTCGTGGGCCGCGGCACCGTGCGTCACGTCGAAGGCCACCACACCGAGCACCGCCACATCGACGGTGATCTGCGAGAGCACCCCGTCCGCGAGCGGTCCGACGAGTTCGTACGACTGCGGGCGCGCGACCCCACCGGTCAGCACGATCTTGAACTGGGGCCGTACGGCAAGCTCGTTGGCGATGTTGAGCGCGTTGGTCACGATGGTCAGCGAGGGCGATCCGGAGCTGAGATCGCCGCGCACGGCCAGGGCGCGGGCCACCTCCGTGGTCGTCGTACCGCCGGTCAGGCCCACCGCCTCGCCCGGTGCGACGAGTTCCGCGACCGCCTTGGCGATGCGCTGCTTCTCGGAGGCGTGCCGGGCGGTCTTGTAGCGCAACGGCAGTTCGTACGACACCCCGTGCACCACGGCGCCGCCCCGGGTGCGCACCAGCATCTGCTGCTCGGCGAGCTGGTCGAAGTCACGGCGGATCGTGGCGGCCGACACCGCGAGGTCGGCGGCCGCCTCCTCGACGTCGAGCCGCCCGCGCTCCACGAGCAGCTCCAGCAGCGCCTTCCAGCGGGCGTCGCGCGACATCCGCACTCTCCGTTCCTCGATTCTCCGCGACCTTAACGCACGCCCCCTTGGTTCGTTTGCTTGATTATGCTCGAAAGATCGCTATATCTTGCAAGAACGAGCATCTCTGGGGAGGGGAACGACATGACCCATGTCGAGGACGAGCTGAGGAGCCAGCCCGAGTGCTGGACACGCGCCGCGTCTGAGGCGCCGGGCTACCAGGACGTGCTTCCGGCGCCGGGGGAGCGGGTCGCGATCGTCGGCTGCGGCACCTCGTACTTCATGGCACAGGCCATAGCCGCGCTGCGCGAGGGGACGGGCCAGGGCGAGACCGACGCCTTCGCCGCCTCCGAGTTCCCCTACGGCCGCCCGTACGACCGGGTCCTCGCCCTCACCCGCTCCGGCACCACGACTGAAGTCCTGGAACTTTTGGGCCAGTTGAAGGGCCGCACCCGTACCACCGCGATCACCGCCGACCCGCACACCCCCGTCATGACGGCCGCCGACGACATAGTGGTCCTCGACTTCGCCGACGAACGCTCCGTCGTGCAGACCCGGTTCGCGACCACCGCGGTCACCCTGCTCCGCGCCCACCTGGGCCTGCACACCGACACCGCCGTCGCCGACGCCCGTACCGCGCTCGCCGCCGAACTGCCCCAACAGCTCATCGCCTGCACCCAGTTCACCTTCCTCGGCCGAGGCTGGACCGTCGGGCTCGCCAACGAGGCCGGGCTGAAGATGCGCGAGGCCTCACTCTCCTGGACCGAGGCCTACCCGGCGATGGAGTACCGGCACGGCCCGATCAGCATCACCACCCACGGCACCGCCACCTGGATGCTCGGCGAGGCACCCGAGGGACTCGCCCAACAGGTGCGCGCCACCGGCGGGTTGTGGATCGAGGGCGGCCTCGACCCGCTCGCCGAACTCGTCCGCGCCCAGCGCCTCGCGGTCGCCGTCGCCGCCCACCGCGACCTCGACCCCGACCGCCCGCGCCACCTCACCCGCTCGGTGATCCTCGCCCCCTGAAAGGACAGGACAGGCCGTGCCCCTCGTCACCACCGGCGAACTCGTCACCCGCGCCGCCGAGACCCGCTCCGCCGTGGCCGCCTTCAACATCATCACGCTGGAACACATCGAGGCCGTCATCGCGGGCGCCGAGTCCGCCGACAGCCCCGTCGTCCTCCAAGTCAGCGAGAACGCCGTCAAGTTCCGCCACGGCCGCCTCCTCCCGCTCGCCCGCGCGGCCGTCGCCGCCGCCGAACGGGCCGCCGTACCCGTCGCGTTGCACCTCGACCACGTCCAGACAGACGACCTGCTACGCCAGGCACAGGCCGCCGGGTTCAGCTCCGTCATGTACGACGCGGCCCGTCTGTCCTACGCCGACAACCTCGCCGCGACCCGCGCCGCCGCCGACTGGGCACACTCCCAAGGGCTGTGGATCGAGGCCGAGTTGGGAGAGGTCGGCGGCAAGAACGGCGAGCCGCCGCTCGACGCCCACGCACCCGGCGCCCGCACCGACCCCGCCCAGGCCCGCGCCTTCGTCACCGACTCCGGCGTGGACGCCCTCGCCGTGGCCATCGGCAGCTCCCACGCCATGACCACCCGTACGGCCACCCTCGACCACGACCTCCTCAAGCGGCTCACCGCCGCCCTGGACGTCCCCCTCGTCCTGCACGGCTCCTCGGGAGTCCCCGACGACGAGCTGATCGCGGCCGTCGCGGGCGGCATCGCCAAGGTGAACGTGGGCACGGCCCTCAACCTCGCGATGACCGGCGCGATCCGCGCGTACCTCGTCGAGCATCCCGAGGCGGTCGACTCCCGCAAGTACCTGAGCGTGGGGCGGGAGGCGATGGCCGGGGCGGTGGCCCGCATCATCGGCGTGCTCGCCGCCCCCGGTCCGGCTAGCGCTTGACGGCCTTCAGCACCACGAACTTCGGGTCGCTGGCGACGAGTTGACTGTTGCCGAACAACCGCTTCAGCTTCACGTGGTAGGCGAGATGCCGGTTGCCGATCACGTGGAGTTCTCCGCCCGGCCGCAGCGCCCGCCGCGCGTCGCTGAACATCCGCCAGGCCGTCGCGTCGGTCGTCGCCTGGTGCGAGTGGAACGGGGGATTGTTCAGCACGAGGTCCACACTCTCGGCCGGAACCCCGGTCAGCCCGTCCCCGACCCTGAACTCCGCATGCCCCGGCACCCCGTTGGCCTTGTACGTGGCCTCGGCGGAGGCGACGGCCTGGAACGACTCGTCCACGAACAGGACTTCGGCCTCCGGATCGGCCAGCGACACCGCCGTACCGACGACACCGTTGCCGCACCCGAGGTCAACGACCCGGCGGGGACCGTGACTTGAGGGCAGGTGCTGAAGGAAGAACCGGGTGCCGATGTCGAGGCGCTCGGCGCAGAACACACCGGCGTGGTTGACCACGGTGTGCCCCGAGACGACACCGATGCCATCGGGCAGGGCGTAGCTGTGCGGCCACGGATTGGTGGCACGCGCTCCCGACGACCGGGGCGAACAGTGGATCAGCCGGGCCTTCTTCTCGGCCAGCGAGGTCCGGGTCGGGCCGAGGATCCGCTCGAACAGCTTCAGCGTCGAGGTGTGGATCTCCTTCACCATCCCGGTGCCCACGACGACCGTGCCGGCGTGCACCGCGGGCGCCAGCCGCAGCAACTGGTCCTCCAGCAGCGCGAGACTCTTCGGCACCCGCACCAGCAGGACGTCGACGCGCTCGGGCGGCGGATCCTGGGTGGTGAGCAGCCGTACGGAATCGGCGGCGACCTCGTTCCGTGCCAGGTTCGCCTTCGTCGCCTCCTGGGTGAGGAAGGAGTCCGTGATCTGCACCGGGCCGTGCTCCGCGAGCGCCGTGGCCAGGGCGCCCCAGCGGTCGCCCACGATCACGACCGTGCCGGACAGCGGGGTGTCCTGTGCCGCGAGATGTCGCAGCAGGTACTCGTCGGAGGCGTCCCAGGCGCGCAGCCGGTCGCGCGGGTCCTCGGGGAAGCGGGCCAGGGCGCGGTCGCCCCACGGAGTCGTCATGCGGTCGATATGGTCGTCCATCGTGCGCCAAGGCTAACCGAGTACCAGCTCACGGCCGGTCGGGGCAGGATGGAGTGCATGGACGCCGAGCTGTTTCCCCGGGCCCGCACGGAGATCGCGCCGGGCGCGGTGCACATCCCGGACTGGCTCGACCCGGCCCGCCAGCGCGACCTCCTCACGGCCTGCCGCGACTGGGCCCGCCCGCCCGCAGGCCTGCGCACGGTCCGCACCCCCGGCGGCGGCACGATGACCGCCCGCCAGGTCTGCCTGGGCTGGCACTGGTACCCGTACGCCTATGCCGAGACGGTCGTCGACGGCGACGGCACCCCGGTGAAGCCGTTCCCCGCGTGGCTCGACGAGCTGGGGCGGCGCGCGGTCGCCGACACCCTGGGGGAGCCGACCGCGTCGTACGACATCGCCCTGATCAATTTCTACGACGGCGACGCCCGCATGGGCATGCACCGCGACAGCGACGAGAAGTCCGACGCACCGGTCGTCTCCCTCAGCCTCGGCGACACCTGCGTCTTCCGCTTCGGCAACACTGAGACCCGTACAAAGCCTTACACCGACGTCGAGTTGAGGAGCGGGGACCTGTTCGTGTTCGGCGGCCCGTCGAGGCTGGCGTACCACGGGGTGCCAAGGGTGTACGAGGGGACGGCGCCGGGGGAGTTGGGCCTGAGGGGGAGACTCAACGTGACGCTGAGGGTCAGCGGCTTCTAAGACGGGGGCAAGCTCTGAAGGGGTGCGGGGAACTGCGCGACCAGCCCCCACCGGCCGTCACTATGACCACAACCCCCACCGGCTCTCGATACGGATCATGGGAGACTCCCCCTCATGAGCGGCGAAGGGACAACCTCAAGAGCGCGGCTGGACCGAGGACGCGGAGCCCTCGGCCCCGCACTGGAGCTCGTGCACACCGGCCGCGCCCCCACCCGCGCCGTACTGACCGCAGAACTGGGCGTGACCCGGGCAACGGCCGGCGCGGTCGCCGCCGAGCTGGAGGCACTGGGCCTGATCAGGGTCGACGCGAGGCCCGGCGCGGCGGCCGGCTCGCAGGGCCGCCCCTCGCACCGGCTGGCCCTCGCCGAGGACGGCCCCGTCGTCCTCGCCGCCCAGGTGCACGCCGACGGCTTCCGCGCCGCGCTGGTCGGCCTCGGCGGCCAGATCGTGGCGACAGCCCCCGGCTGCGAGGCCGTGGACGCCGACCCGGCGAAGGTGCTCGGTTCGGTCGTAGAGGCGGGCGCGGATCTGCTGCGCGAGACGGGCCGGCGCTGCGTGGGCGCCGGACTCGCCGTACCGTCCGCCGTCGCCGAACCCGAGGGGCTGGCACTGAACCCCCTCCACCTCGCCTGGCCCGCGGGTGCGCCGGTGCGCCGGATCTTCGCGGAGTGCGTGCGCGCGGCGGGCATCGCCGGACCGGCGTTCGCGGGCAACGACGTCAACCTCGCCGCGCTCGCCGAACACCGGCACGGCGCGGGCCGGGGCGCCCGCGACCTGCTGTGCGTGGCGACCGGGCACCGGGGTGTCGGCGGTGCCCTGGTTCTCGACGGGCGTCTGCACACGGGGAGTTCGGGCCTCGCGCTCGAAGTCGGACATCTCACCGTCAACCCCGAGGGCCGCCCCTGCTACTGCGGCAGCCGCGGCTGTCTCGACGTCGAGGCGGACCCGCTCGCGTTCCTCACGGCCGCCGGTCGGGAGCCCGGCCCCGAGGTGTCCCTGCTCCAGCAGTCCAACGACCTGATCCGTCGGCACTACGACGACCTGTCCGTCCGGAGGGCCGCCGAGACGCTCATCGACCGGCTCGGGCTGGGGCTGGCCGGGCTGGTGAACATCCTCAATCCCGACCGGATCATCCTCGGCGGACTGCACCGCACCCTCCTGGACGCCGACCCGGACCGGCTGCGCGCTGTCGTCGCCGACCGCAGTCTGTGGGGGCAGAGCGGGGGCGTGCCGATCCTCGCCTGCACCCTCGACCACAACAGCCTGGTGGGTGCCGCCGAGTTGGCGTGGCAGCCCGTGCTGGACGATCCGCTGGCGGCCCTTTCCTGAGCGCGCGGACGGCACGTGACGGAAGGAATTGACGAGCCCGTTGGGAGCGGGGGCAGAGTAGGTCTATCGTCGGAAACCTAAGGCCAGAGGATGGAGGCGGCCGGTGATGCCGCAGGATGAGCCCGTGATCGGATGCACGGGGCAGGTGATCATCGGAACCCGTGGGAACGCGGGCCCCGGCGAGATCCTGGTGCGCGTCCGCGGCGGCTCCGAGACCTTCCTCGCCTGGTCTGACGACCCTCTGCCCACGGGGGCGACCGTGCTCGTGATCGAGTCGCGTGGGGGTCGTGAGGTCCACGTCATCGAATGGGTGGATCCATTGGACGCGCTGGGCGGGGACCCCGCCGGCGCAGAGTGAGGAGTACCAATGTTCGGTTACCGCGTTCCCGCTCCCGATGAGGCGATGCTGATCTCGGGTGGCAGGCGGGGACTGGGGGGCGCGCCGTTCCGAGTGGTGACGGGGCACGGAAAGTTCGTGCTCCCGGTTTTCCGCAAGACCCGTTTCCTCACCCTGGCGATGTGCGAGGCAGAGGTCACCGAGACCTGCGTGACCCGGCAGGGCATCGCCCTGAACGTCCGCGCCGTCATCGCCTTCAAGGTCGGCAACGACACCGAGAGCATCATCAACGCGGGCCAGCGCTTCCTGTCCGACCAGGACCAGATGTCGGTCCTGACCGGCCGGATCTTCGCCGGTCACCTGCGGTCCATCATCGGCTCGATGACCGTCGAGGAGATCGTCACCGAGCGGCAGAAGCTCGCCGCCGAGGTCCTGGACACCTCGAAGATCGAGATGGCCAAGATCGGCCTCATCGTGGACTCGCTGCAGATCCAGTCCATCGACGACGGCGACACCGGCTACATCGAGGCCATGTCCGCCCCGCACAAGGCGGCCATCCAGCGCCAGGCCCAGATCGCCCAGGCCCAGGCCACCCAGGCCTCCGCCGAGGCGCAGCAGGTCGCGGCCCGCAACCAGGCCGAATACGCCCGGCAGACCGCCGTCGTCAAGGCCGAATACTCCGCCGAGGTGGACCGCGCCCAGGCGCAGGCCGCGCAGGCCGGACCGCTCGCGCAGGCCCACGCCCAGCAGGAAGTGCTCGCCGCGCAGACCGAACTGGCCCAGCGCCAGGCCGAGTTGCGCCAGCAGCAGCTGGTCGCCGAGATCGTCAAGCCGGCCGAGGCCGAAGCGCAGCGGATCAAGCTGCTCGCCATCGCCGAGGCCGACCGCATGAAGATCCAGGCCGAGGCGGCGGCCTCCTACGACCGGGTCGCGCTCGACCGCATGCTGATCGACCAGCTCCCGCAGATCGTGAAGGAAGCGGCGGGTGGCCTCGCCGGCGCCAACGTCAACGTCCTCAACGGCGCCGACGGCCTCGGCGAGATCGCGGCCGGCCTGGTCTCGCAGGGCCTCACGATCCTCGACTCGGTCCGGGGCAACCTGGGCAACGCGGACAATGACGGCCGCCGCCCCGGCGACGAGGTCAAGAACCTCCTCCAGCTCCCGGCGAAGAAGGACGACAAGAAGGACGACGGTCCGGTGGACCTCGACTAGCACACGCTGCGGAAGGCAGGCCGGTCCTACCAGCGAGCCGTGAGGCTCCACAGCGTCGCCACCAGCGGGCGGCGCAGATCGGCCCGCCGTACGCACAGCCCGATCGGGAGCGGCTCCGGCGCGGGATCCGCCGCGACGACCGCCAGCCGCTCCCGTACGGCACTGCACTCCAGCACCAGCCGGGGCACCACGCCCGTACCGCAGCCCAGGGCGACCAGCGTCAACAGCCCTTCGTGGCCGTCCGGTTCACAGACCACGTCGGGTGTCGTGCCCCGGGCCCGGAACCAGCGGTCGGCCGCCTCGCGGACCAACCCGCGGTGCGGGAGGACGAACGGGCCGTCAAGCCCGGGGTCGGGACGGTCGCGAGCGGTGACCAGCACCAGCTCGGTCACCGCGACCGTCCGGCTCACCAGCGGCTCCGGCAGCCGCGCCGGGATCCCCGCGACCGCCACGTCCACCTCACCCTCGTCGAGCCGGGCCAGCGCGGCCGCCGCGTCACCCGTGCGCAGATCGAGCCGCACCTGCGGATGGGCGGCCCGGAAGGGCGCCAACAGGTCCGGCAGCAGGGCCTGGCAGGCGGTCACCGTGGCGAACAGGCCCAGCCTGCCGGTGAGTTCGGCCGGGTCGGGATGCTCCTCGCGGTAGGCGCGCCACAACTCCAGTGCCTGGACGGCGTATTCACGGAACCGATGCCCCTCCGCCGTCAACGACACCCCACGCGCGCCACGGTCGAACAACCGGTGCCCGAGGCCGGCCTCCAGCCGCTGCACGGTCCGCGTCAGCGTCGCCGGACTCACGTGACAGTCGAGACTCGTCCGCCCGAAGTTCAGCGTCTGCGCCAGATGCAGGAAAAGCTGCAGCTCCCGACGGTCGTCCCGCATCCCTTGACCTGGCCCTTTCACTTCCCGCAACAGTCCGATGCGCAGATTGCGCTTGCCGCAACACTCGCCCGGAGCCTACAACTCGACCATGACCTCGACCACGCACACCTCCGCCGTCTTCACCCTCGAAACGATGGACGTGCCCGGCGGCACGGAGACCATCCTGCGCGGCGGCCGACACCTCTTCCCGCTGCTCCCGCAGGCCTTCGCCGACGTCCACCGCATCGGCGTCATCGGCTGGGGACCGCAGGGCCGCGCCCAGGCCCGCAACCTGCGCGACTCCCTCGCCGGTACGGACATCACGGTGAGCGTCGGACTGCGCCCCGGCTCGGCGTCCGCCGCCGATGCCCGCGCCCACGGCTTCACCGAGGAGGACGGCACGCTCGGCGACTGGCTCGCCGTCACCGCCGCCAGCGACCTGGTGATCCTGTTGATCGCGGACGCGGCCCTCGCCGCCCATCACGAGGAGATCTTCGCCGCGTTGAAGCCCGGCGCCACCATCGGCCTCTCCCACGGCTTCCTCCTCGGTCATCTCCGGGCGAGCGGCGGCGAGTTCCCGCCCGGACACGGCGTCATCGCCGTCTGCCCCAAGGGCATGGGCGACTCCGTGCGCCGCCTCTACGAACAGGGCGCGGAGATCAACGGCGCGGGAATCAACAGCAGTTACGCCGTCCATGCCGACCCCGACGGCAAGGCCACCGACCGCGCGCTCGGCTGGTCGGTCGCGCTCGGCTCGCCGTACACCTTCCGCACCACCCTGGAGAGCGAGTACCGCTCCGACATCGTGGGCGAACGCGCCATCCTGCTCGGCGCGGTCCACGGCATCGTCGAGAGCCTCTACACGCGCTACCGCCTGGCCGGCGACGACCCGGTGACCGCGTACGAGCGCTCCTGCGAGAACGTCACCGGACCCATCGCCCAGACCATCTCGCAGGCCGGACTCCGCGCCGTCCGCGAGGAGTTGGACCCGGCCGGACGCGAGGTCTTCGACCGCGCGTACTCGGCGACCTACGGCCCCGCCCGCGAGATCGTCGCCGAGATCTACGACGAGGTCGCCGACGGCACCGAACTGCGCAGCGTCGTCCTCGCCGAACGGCGGCTCGGCGCACGGGAGATGAGCGAGATCGGCGGCTCACCCATGTGGGCCGCAGGACCGGAGGTGCGCGCCCGCCGGGCCGAACGCGCCCTGCCCGTCGAGCCGTTCACCGCCGGGGTGTTCGTGGCGACGATGACCGCCCAGGTCGACGAGTTCGCCGAGCGCGGCCACCCCTGGTCCGAGATCGTCAACGAGTCGGTCATCGAGGCGGTGGACTCCCTGCTGCCCTACATGCACGCCCGCGATGTGGCGTACATGGTCGACAACTGCTCCCGCACGGCCCGCCTGGGCACCCGCCGGTGGGGCCCGCGCTTCCAGGCGGCCTACGAGCAGATCGCCTACCCGGCGTCCGAACTCCCGCCGAACGAGGCCCTGTTGACGGCCTTCGACACCCACCCCATGCACGAGGCACTGGCCGCCGCGGCGAAACTCCGCCCGTCCGTGGACATCTCCGTGGCCTAGACGCCCGTCACCGCGAAGTCGGGAACGGCAGGGCGTCCTGGTAGGCGTTCACCGGCTTGGCGACCTTCTCGACGGTGACGCCGTCGAGCGCGGCCGGGGCGGAACTCGTGCCCAGGGTTCCGCCCGCGTGCCAGGTCCCGGTGATCGTCACCCAGGTGTTGGCGGCCAGGGCCGGGATGCCGTAGACCCGCACCTTGATGGACTGGGCGTCCGCCGCGCAGCACGAGATCATGATGCGGGTCAGGTCCCAGGAGGTGCTTCCGCTGTCGGGCGTGACGAAACCGGTCATCTGGACGGTGCGGCCCTTGATGGTCCCCTTGCGGTCCTGCTGCACACGGGTGGTGAAGTCGGTCAGGGTCATCGGCAGCGGCGAGGCCGCGGGCAGCGGGTCGAAGGAGTCCTGCTGGGGGACGGCCTTGGGCGCGGCATGGGAGGCCGTGTAGGCACCGAGGGCGGGTGGGGCGTAGAAGAGCAGGCTCAGCGCGGGGAGGAAGAGCAGCCAGGCGACTCGGGGCACCTTGGAGTGGTTGTGGCCCGCATGCTCGTCGGAGGCTTCGATGTGGTCGCTGTCTGTGTCCGGTCTCCGCCGTGACCATGCCTCCGCGATGCCCAGCAGGATCAGCAGGAACCCCGAGACAATGAGCAGCGGGCGCATGCTCGGCTTCACGTAGCGCAGGCACAGGTCGGTGAAGAGCGAGGCGTGCAGCAGGCCCAGGCCGCTGAGGACGAGCAGGGTCACCTGGAGGGGGCGTCTCACAGCAGTACGGCTCCGATCAGCGCGCTGGACAGGACCGCGACGACCGTCGTGGCGGCGGAGAAGCGGGCCGCGAAGGCCCGGCCGAACGTGCCGGCCTGGAGGGCGATCAGCTTCAGGTCCACCATGGGGCCGACCACCATGAAGGCCAGCCGGGCGGTGGGGGAGAAGCCCGTGAGCGAGGACGCCACGAACGCGTCGGCCTCCGAGCAGACCGCGAGGATGATCGCGAGCGCGGCCAGGAACAGCACCGACAGCCACGGCGATCCGGCGAACGTGTCGAGCACCGAGCGCGGTACGGCGACATTGAAGGTCGCCGCCGCCATGGCCCCCACGACCAGGAACCCACCGGCGTGCAGGAAGTCGTGCTGGAACCCGGTGCGGAACTCCGTGAAGCGGCTGTGCCCCGGCTGATGCCCGGTGTGGCGCGCGACCGGCCGCAGCCACTCCTCCCGCCCCAGCCAGAGCCACAGCCAGCCCATCACCACGGCGGTGGCGAGCGAGGCGAGCAGGCGGGCCAGCACCATGACCGGACTGGCCGGGAACGCGATCGCGGTGGCGGTCAGCACCACGGGGTTGATCGCGGGCGCCGACAGCAGGAACGCGAACGCGGCGGCCGGGGTCACCCCGCGCCCGATCAGACTGTTCGCGACCGGCACCGACGCGCACTCGCACCCCGGCAGCACGACCCCCGCCATCCCGGCGACCGGCACCGCGAACGCGGCCCGCTTCGGCAGGATCCGCGTGAACACCCGCGCCGGCACGAACGCGTTGATCGCCCCCGACAGCGCCGTACCCAGCAACAGGAAGGGCAGTGCCTGCGTGGTGATCGCGAGACAGACGGTCCGCCAGGCCTGCACGGCCGGCGAGTCCAGCCACCGCCCGACGGAGAAGAGCAGCAGCCCGGGAAGAACGGCCGCCCCCAGCAAGAGCAGCGGCCAGGACCGGGGCCATCCGGCCGCCGCGACATCCTCAGCCTCCGCCGCTCTGGGCGGCTCCACTGTCGTCTGCACACGAGCTCCACATGTTCGATGTCCGCGTCGAACATATCGGGCCCTCGCCGGCCCCCGACGACCGCCTCCGGCGCGGAGGCGTACCGCACCCTCCTCTCAATGCCGGTCGACGGCGAAAGCCCGCGCGGGGTTCTCCCTGAGGACGCGTCCCACAAGCTCCTCGCCCAGCTCCAGCGCGAGTCGTGGCGCGACCCGCCGCAGCAGATACGGCATCCCCGGCCCGCCGTCCACCGAACGTGCCCCGGCGACCACCGTGTCCCCGCCGAGCAGCAGCCGGTCACCGAAACCGGCCTCGGCCAGCGCCCGCACTCCGTCCGGCATGCGCCAGTCCGTGGCGTGGTGGGCGCGTGACGGGCCGTCGAACGCCAGGTAGGCCCCCGTTTCCGCGGCCTGTCGCTGGACCACGAGATCGGGGGCGCGGTTGAGATGACCGAGGATCACCCGGTGCGGCTCGACGCCCAACTCCCCGCACAGCAGGTCGAGTACGTCGAGCGCGCCCGTGCCCATCTCCAGGTGGACGGCGATCGGCGCACCCGTCGCCCGGTGGGCCTCGGCGGCGGCGGTCATCGTCCACCGGGCATGCGCGTCGAGTCCGTGGAAGCCGCCCGCGACCTTGATGACCCCGGCACGGACACCGGACGGCCCGACGCCCTCCGTCAGCTCGGCGACGAACACCTCGGCCAGCCGACCGCGCAGACCGGCCAGCAACTCCCGCCCGTAGTGGGCCGCTTGATGCAGCCCGGTCGCGCACACCACATGCACACCCGCACCCCGGGACAGCGAGGGCAGATCGGCGACCCGCCTCCCCATCCCGTACGGCGTCCACTGCACGACACTGCCACCGCCCACGGAACGGAACGCGGCCAGCTCGGCGCGTGCGGCCGAGGCGTCCTCCAGTTCCTGGCCGGGCAGCTGGGGACTGCGCAGAAAGAGGTGGTCGTGGGCGTCGCACACGCCCAGCTCCCCGGGGGCCACATCCCCCAGCACCGTACGGACGAAGCCGACGGCACTCACCGCTACCACTGCCGGCCGCGCGGCAACGCGCCCCGCCCGGGCTCCGAAAGATGCAGCACCTGGAACACGTCCCCCTCCGCCTTAGGCGTGTCGTGCTCCCAGAGCGAGAAGTGGACCAGCTCCCAGCCGTGCGGGTCGACGGCCGCCGCGGCGAGCACCGCGCCGTCCTCACCGGCCAGCCGCAGGGTCTCACCGACCGCTTCCTCCATGACCGCGGCCAGTTCAACCCCCTCCGGTATCGGCCGCCGACTGCGCACGGCGACGACGGCGGGGGAGCCCGCAGCCACACCCTCCTCGCAGACGAGACCGGTCCACTGTCGAACCTCCGGCCGCCCGAAGTCGTCGGCGAGCCGCTGGAAGGCGCCGCCCCAGAGGAAGCGGTTCATGCCCTCCACCGTGTTCCAGAGATAGAACGGCGCGTACTGGTTGACCGGAGAACCGTGCACCCCGCGCTCACGCAGCAGATACGTCTTGAAGCCGAGCCCGTCCCAGTCGTCGAGCAGCTGCCCGACCCGCGCCACTCGCTCCCGGATGATGCCCATGTCGTAGTCGGCGGGCAGGGTCAGTTCGTACTGCATGGCGTGCATCAAGTGCCTCCTCAGGAGGGGTAGTCGGCGGGGTCGACGTGCTCGTGCCAGTCGGCGGTCGTGCCGTCCTCGGCGGCCTCGACGACGGCGATGTGCGTCATGAACGTGCGCGGTCCGGCGCCGTGCCAGTGCCACTCGCCCGGTTCGATCCACACGGTGTCGCCCGCGCGGATCGGCTCGACGGCACCGCCCCTGCGCTGCACGAGCCCCTCGCCCTCCGTCACGTACAGCACCTGGCCGTGCGGGTGGGTGTGCCACGCGGTGTGCGCGCCGGGCGTGAAGTGCACGCTGAACATCCTTGTCCGGGACGGTGGTTCGGGCGCCGCGAGCTCGTCGAGCCACACCGTGCCGGTGAAGTTCTCCGCCGGACCCTGCCGCGTGTCGGGGCGCTTCCTGCTGATCTGCACGTACCCGGACTCCTATCGGGAGGACATGGAAGTGGGGGAGAGCAGGGACAGCAGTCCCCTGACACCTGCGTCGAACGCGCCCGGCGAACCGGAGGCACGGGCCAGGACGTACCCGCCCTGCACGGTCGCGAGGATCGTCGACGCGATCTCCTCACCGTCCAGCTCCGCCCCGAACTGCCCCTGCTCCTTGCCCTCTTCGACGATTCCGGCGAGCCGCTCACGGATCGCGTCGAGCGCGTCGTCGACCGGCTCGCGCAACTCGGCGCTGGCGATCACATCCGGATCCATCGTCAGCCGCCCGACCGGACACCCGCGCAGCACATCGCGCTCGCGCCGCAGATACGCCTCGATCCGCTCGTACGGCGTGCCCGGCCCGTCGAGTACTCCCTCGGCGGTAGCACGCAGCTCCTCGGCCGTCCGCCGGATCGCGGCCAGCGCCAGATCCGGCTTGCCCTTGAAGTGGTGGTACATGCTGCCCTGCCCGGCGCCCGCGCGTTCCAGGATCGCCTTGGGGCTGGTGCCCACGTAGCCGCGCTCCCACAACAGCTCGCGGGTGGACTCGATCAACCGCTCCGGAGTGCTCACACGACCACTGTACATACTAGTAGTTACAGAAGTCGAGGCCTCAAGGAGCAGCCGCAACGACCCCACCTACTCCCCGGGAGGTACAGGCACTGCCGCTGGCCGTACGACGACTCACCCCCCTCCCCGGAGCCAGTCTCGATACATCACCACATCACCACATCACCGGAAGCCCCACCGGGGCTCCACCTCAGGGAGATGAATCGACATGCAGACTCTGGCGAACTGGAACGGCGGCGGCCCCGGCCCGTGGATCCTGTTCTTCCCGCTGATCTGGGCGGCCGTAGTGGTCGGCGTGGTGACCGTGCTCCGCCGCACGGCCTGGCGCGGACGCGGAGCCCCCTGGCGGGCCATGGCCGACCCCCGCCCCACCGGCGACTCCCCGCTCGCCGTCCTCGGTCGCCGCTTCGCGTCCGGCGAGATCGACGAGGACGAGTACTGGCGCCGACTGTCCGTCCTGGACGAGCAGTTCGGCCGCGTCGGCAAGGGCGGCGGCCCGGCATGACCACTCAGACCACCACCCGCACGGCCGCGCGGGTCGTCGACGCCGTCAAGGTGTACGGCGTCGGCGACACCGCAGTTCGCGCCCTGGACGGGGTGAGCGTGGACTTCCCGGCCGGCCGCTTCACCGCGATCATGGGCCCCTCCGGCTCAGGCAAATCCACCCTCATGCACTGCGCGGCCGGACTCGACACACTCACCTCCGGAGCCGCCTACATCGGCGACACACAACTCGACGCGCTCGACGACCGTCGCCTCACCCTCCTCCGCCGCGACCGAGTCGGCTTCGTCTTCCAGGCCTTCAACCTGATCCCGACCCTGACCGTCGCCGAGAACATCACCCTCCCCCTCGACCTCTCCGGAGCCGGCGGCGACCACGACCGGATCGACGAACTCATCGACGTCGTCGGCCTGCGCGACCGCCTCCACCACCGCCCCTCCGAACTCTCCGGCGGCCAGCAGCAACGCGTCGCCGTGGCAAGGGCGTTCGCGGGCCGCCCCGATGTCGTCTTCGCCGACGAGCCGACCGGCAACCTCGACTCCCGCTCCGGCGGCGAGGTCCTGGGCCTGCTCCGCCGCGCCGTACGCCAGACGGACCGCACGGTCGTCATGGTCACCCACGACCCGGTCGCCGCCGCCCACGCCGACGAGGTCGTCTTCCTCGCCGACGGACGCCTGGTGGACCGTATGGAATCCCCCACGGCCGACAGGGTGTTGGACCGCCTCAAGGCCTTCGAGGTGAGGTCATGAACGCGTCCGTACGCCTGAGCATGTCCTCCCTGCGGGCCCACAAAAGGCGCTTCGCCGGCACGTTCCTCGCCGTGTTTCTGGGTGTCGCCTTCCTCGCCGGGACCCTGGTCATGGGCGACACTCTCCGCGCCAACTTCGACACGATGTTCGGCGACGCGACCAGCGGCACGGACGCCGTGGTCCGCAGCGCGGACGCCATCACGGCCCCCGGCGAGAGCCAGGGCGTACGACAGCCGGTGAGCACGTCCCTGGCAAAGACCATCACCCAGATCCCCGGCGTCGCGGCCGCGGCCCCCAGCATCCAGGGCGCGGGCCAACTGGTCGGCGCCAACGGCAAACCGATCGGCGGCCAAGGCCCGCCCACCCTCGCCGGCAACTGGATCACCGACCCGAAACTCAACCCGTACCGCCTGGCCGAGGGCCGCACTCCCACCGCCCCCGGCGAGGTCGTGGTCAACCGAGGCGCCGCGGACAAAGGCCACTTGAAGATCGGCGACACCACAACACTGCGCACACCGAACCCCGTCAAGGTGAAGATCGTGGGCCTCGCGACCTTCGCAGGCGAGGACGGCATGGCGCAGGTGACGTTCACCGGTATGACCCAGTCCGACGCCGAGAAGTACCTCACCGCCAAGCCCGGCGAGGCATCGAGCATCAGCGTGCGCGCGGGCCCCGGCATCAGCCAGCGCCAACTGGTCGACCGCCTGACTCCCGCACTCCCCAAGGGAGTTGAGGCCATCACGGGCCAGCAGTCGGCACAGGAGAACACGGACATGGTCTCCTCCCGATTCCTGACGATCTTCACCACGTTCCTCCTGGTCTTTTCCGCCATCGCCCTCCTGGTGGCGACCTTCTCCATCCACAACACCTTCGCCATAGTCATCGCCCAACGCACCCGCGAGAACGCCCTGTTGCGGGCCCTGGGAGCCTCCCGCCGCCAGGTCACCGCAGCCACAGTCACCGAGGCGAGCGTGGTGGCCGTAACCGCGTCGGCAGCGGGCCTGGCGGGCGGCATAGGCATCGCAGCCGGACTCCAGGCACTGTTCCCGGCAATCGGATTCCCTTTCCCGAACGGCGACTTGGTGATCCGCACGCTCTCCCTCACCCTGCCCCTGCTGGTAGGCGTGGTCGTCTGCCTGGCCTCCGCCCTCATGCCGGCCATCCGCGCGGGCCGCATCGCCCCCCTGGCCGCACTCCGCGAGACGGCAGTCGACGAGTCCGGCGCGTCCCGCACCCGAGCAGTGATCGGAATGACCCTGGCCACCCTCGCGGTAGCCGCGACACTCACCGGCGTACTGGTCTCACCGTCCCTGCCGCTGGCGGGACTTGGGGCGCTGCTGGCCCTGATCGCATTCGTGGTCCTGGGCCCGGTCGCCTCCACCACGGCAGTACGAGTCCTGGGCATCCCGCTCGACCGACTGCGAGGCATCACCGGCGGCCTCGCCCGCCGCAACGCCCTGCGCAACCCCCGCCGCACGGCCGCCACCGCGAGCGCGTTGATGATCGGCGTGGCCGTCGTATCCCTCTTCACGGTTTTCGGCGCCTCACTGAAGGCCACGATGGACCAGACCGTGTCCCGCTCCTTCGCCGGAGACGTGGCGGTCAGCACCCCCTCCTTCGGCGCGGGCGGCAGCGGACTGAGCCCTCAACTGGCCGGAGCCATAGCCAAGTTGCCCGAGGTGGACACAGCAGTGGGCCTGGGCCGAGGAGTGGCCGAAGTCAACGGCAAGGGAAGGGCGTTGACGGTGACGGACCCCACAGCCCTGGCCCGCACCTTCGACCTGGGAACGGTCCAGGGCTCCCTGACCACCCTGGGCACGGACGGCATCGCCATCACACGCACAGAGGCGAACCGCCAGCACCTCACCACAGGCAGCAAGGCCCAACTAGCCTTCACCGACGGCAAGAAGAAGACCTTCACGGTCCGCGCGGTCTACGGCGAGTCCGAACTCGCCGGCGACTACGTCATCACCCGAGCCGCCTGGTCCCCACACCGCACCCAGGACTCGGACACACTGATCGCAGTCTCCTTCACCAAGGGCGTGAGCACGGCGAAGGGCAAGGCCGCCGTAACGAAGGTCGCCGACCACTACGGCGCCCCACAAGTCCAGACCCGCCACGAATACGCCCAGTCCTCGGCAGGCGGCATAGACATGATGCTGACCCTCGTCTACGCCCTACTCGCCCTGGCAGTCCTGATCGCCCTCCTGGGCATCGCCAACACACTGACCCTGGCAATCCACGAACGCACCCGAGAACTGGGCCTGTTGAGGGCCGTAGGCCAGACCCGCCCCCAACTGAGGGCCATGATCCGCTGGGAATCGATCTTGCTGGCCGCCTTCGGCACACTGGGTGGCCTCACCCTGGGCGCCTTCCTGGGCTGGGTCCTGGTAAAGGCCTCGGACGGAGCAAGTGACAGCACCTTCGCCTTCGCCATCCCACCCCAACAACTCCTCCTGGTAGCCCTGGTAGGCGTAACAGCAGGGGCACTGGCAGGCCTCCGCCCAGCCCGCCGAGCCGCACATCTGGACCCACTCCGGGCTATCGCCACGGAGTAACTCCGTTGAGGGCCCACCAACTTGTTCTGTCCCCACGCGCCGGCCGAGAGGGAGCCGTAGGGGTGCGCCGGTGTCGAGAGGCTGGGGGTCCCCCCTCTGGGGGAGCGCGGAGGCGCGCAGCGCCGAGCACGGTGGGGCTCTCGACACCGGCACCCAGCGCCCCGAAGGCGACCGAACCAAAAGAGGTGCACGCGACGCCTTTTCAGCACCGGCTCAGCTACCCGGCGCCTACTCAACACCGGCTCAGCTGTGCGGCGCCTACCCCACACCGGCCCACCTGCGCGGCGCCTACCCAACACCGCCCCAGTCGCCTCCCCCAACCCAAGTCACCGCCCGGTCAACCGGCAACGGCCGACCGGGCGGGAGCGTGCTGGGACCGGTGTTCGTCCACCGGAAGTTCGACCTCGCTGACGAACCGGTGCGCAGGTTTCTCCGATCCAACCCCCACCCGGCGAGCGGGCCGAGCCGATGCCGGCGTAGACACCACCGCCGTCGGCAAAGGCGCAGGCTCAGGAGCAGAGAGCATGAACCAAACAACCTTCCCGGACTCCCCCTCCGGTCGCACCCCCCAGCTCTCGCTGACGGCGGCCACCATGGCAAGCCCCCGCCCACAAGTGGCAGTGGTCGCGACGTCGGAGATGTCGCCGGCGACCGGAAGCCGGGGATCGTGGTCGTGCACGGAGACGACGAGGTGGTCGAGCAGCAGCTCGATCTCGACGGTGCATGTCTTGTCGGGCTGGGCGTGCCGGTGGACGTTGGTCAGGAGCTCTGTCACACCGAGCGCCGCCCGGTCTATCAGTGGATCCAGATGCCAGTAGCGCAACTGCGCAGATACGATTCTGCGGACCTGGCCGATCCGCGACGGCAGGGCTTGGAGCTCTACCGCGCAGTGCCTGCTTGGGTGAGTGATCACGGCTGCGACTCCCCGACGAGAGGTCCGGAAGAACACGGAGTTCGGATCCAGCAGGCTGGTCGAGGGAAATAGGCCGCCTGCTGTTGTGCCCGGCGGCTGGTTCGCAGCGTTATCGCCGGTAAACCCAGAGTGACGTGAGACCAGAGTGACGCAGGGGTCCCGGTCCCGCAACTCGCAGCTGCTCAACGCCCGCGCGCCACGGTCAGCCGCCAGCCTGCCAGCGGCACCCAGCGGCACCCAGCGGCACCCAGCGGCACCCAGCGGCACCCAGCGGCACCCAGCGGCACCCAGCGGCACCCAGCGGCACCCAGCGCAGCCCGGTCAGCCGCCCCCGCGCCCGGCAGCCTTGCGCACGGCCTCGATGAACCGCCGTGCCGCAGGAGGCCCGGGCTGCCCCGGGGCCGGGTCGTGCTCGCCGAGGGTCAACAGGTACCGATTGCCGTTCAGGTCGGCCAGCGCCCGGTCCTCCGGCGCGAACCACGGCTTCGACGCGCGTACCGCCTGCACCGGCGCGCTGTCGATCTCGCTGCCGTAACTGGTGAGCAACTCCAGTCTGCCGTCGTTGATTCGGACCTGTCCGGCCCGGGTGAGTGACCGCAGCCGCTTCCCGATCCGCACGCCCGTGGCCGTGAACTCCGGCTCCGCCATGCTTCCCCGCCCCCTTGCTCCCCTTGCTCCAGGACATCCGGTGATCCAGTGTGCGCCCCCGTTCAGGACGTTCGTCCCGCTCCGGTGCAGTCTGCCCGCACCGGGCGTCGAGCACCAGTACGCACGACGCGGTCACGGTGAGTACCCGGAGCACTCGCATAAATGCGCCCCCTGGATCCGCCGTGATCGCCGGCCCTGATCCGCCGTGATCGCCCCCCAGGGGTCCCTTTGACCTCCCCAAAGGTGTGTTTATGCAGGTGAGAAGCGTGCGGAAGGTGCATATGATCGGGGTGTCGGCCGCGCGAGACGCCGTCGGCGTGAAGCGTAAGGAGCCCCGCCGTGAGCACCACCCCACAGGCCCGGACCGGTGCCACCCTCGATGTCGACCGCAGCGACACCGCGTACCGGAGCTGGCTGAAAGAAGCCGTTCGCAAGGTCCAGGCCGACGCCAACCGCTCCGCCGACACGCACCTGCTCCGCTTCCCGCTGCCCGAGCAATGGGGCATCGACTTGTACCTGAAAGACGAGTCCACCCATCCCACCGGCAGCCTCAAACACCGCCTCGCCCGCTCCCTCTTCCTCTACGGCCTGTGCAATGGCTGGATCCGGCCCACCCGCCCGGTGATCGAGGCGTCCAGCGGCTCCACCGCAGTCTCCGAGGCGTACTTCGCCAAACTGATCGGGGTCCCCTTCATCGCGGTCATGCCGCGCACGACCAGCGCCGAGAAGATCCGCCTCATCGAATTCCACGGCGGCCGCTGCCACTTCGTGGACGACCCGCGCAAGATGTACGAGGAGTCGGCAGCCCTGGCGGTGGAGACCGGCGGCCACTACATGGACCAGTTCACCTACGCGGAGCGGGCGACGGACTGGCGCGGCAACAACAACATCGCCGAATCCATCTTCCGCCAGCTGGAGTTGGAACGTTTCCCGGAGCCCGCGTGGATCGTCGCCACGGCCGGCACCGGCGGCACCTCGGCGACGCTCGCGCGCTACGTCCACTACACGCAGCGCGACACCCTGGTCTGTGTCGCCGACCCGGAGAACTCCTGTTTCTTCGAGGGCTGGACCACCGGCGATCCGGACGTCACCCGCGACTGCGGCTCCCGTATCGAGGGGATCGGCCGTCCCCGGATGGAACCGAGCTTCGTACCCGGCGCCATCGACCGCATGATGAAGGTCCCGGACGCGGCCAGCGTCGCCGCGGTACGAGCCCTGGAACAGGCCATCGGCCGCAAGGCGGGCGGCTCCACGGGCACCGGCCTCTGGAGCGCCCTGAAGATCATCGCCGAGATGGTGGCAGCGGGCCAACAGGGCAGCGTGGTAACCCTGTTGTGCGACCCGGGCGACCGCTACCTGGACAAGTACTACTCGGACGAGTGGCTGACGGAACAGGGCTTGGACATCGCCCCCTACGGCGAGGCGATCACCTCGCTGTTGAATACGGGAGTATGGCCGAACTGAGCTTATGAACGCCCTTGGGGAAGCGCCCCGAAAGGGGCGCGGGGAACTGCGCGCCCAGCTACAACGGACCCGCAGACGGCAACGAGCTTACTTCTCCAGCCGCCGATCCAATGCAAGCACTGCCCCTTTGAACGCCCGCCCCAACCCAGGCCCCGCCAACCGCACAACACCCCGAAACGCGGCGTTCCCATCCGCGGCGAACGTCCACTGAACCCGAGTCCCACCGCCCCCCGCAGGGACCAGTCGCCACTCCTCGGCCAACGCCCGCACCCCCGGCGCATTCGTGACGTCGACCCGATACGCGTACACCTCGGCCGCCTTCGCCGCGATCACCGTCTCCCGGAAATACCCGCCACCCTTGAGCCGGATGTCCCGCCCGGCACCGTCGTCGACCGACTCGGCCCGGGTCACGGAGGCGAACCATTCGGCCCACCCGGGCACATCGTCGTTGAGGGCGTGGAAGACCGCGTCCGGCGCCGCGGACATCTCCTGCGCGAAGATCAGCCGTACCGGAGCGGTGTCGATGAAGTCGAGCCCGACGGGGCGCAGTTGGTGGGCCATGGAAGCGAACCCCCTTGACGAATAAGGGAAGTTGACCGAAGCGACGTTGACCGAAGCGAGGTCACCATAGCTGGCGAACCGTCAGATGTCTGCCTCGTCGTCGGGTTCGCCCGCGACCACCAGTCGCCGCAGATGCTCGGAGATGTCCTCGCGTGCCTCGGCCGGCAGCCCCGCGTCCGTCACCAGCGTGTCGACCTGCTCCAGCGCGGCGAACGAACTCAGGCCCACCGTCCCCCACTTGGTGTGGTCGGCGACCACCACGACCCGCCGCGCGGACTGCACGAGCCTGCGGTTGGTCTCGGCCTCGGCGAGGTTCGGCGTGGACAGCCCGGCCTCGACCGATATGCCGTGGACACCGAGGAAGAGCATGTCGAAGTGGAGCGCCGCGATCGCCTGGTCGGCCACCGGGCCCACCAGCGAGTCGGAGGGCGTCCGCACCCCGCCGGTCAGGACGACCGTCGCCGCGCCCTGCCGCTGCCCCGAGGTGCGCTGTGCCGCGTGGAAGACGTCCGCCACCCGCACCGAGTTGGTGACCACGGTGAGATCGGCGACCTCAAGGAGATGGTGCGCCAGCGCGTAGGTCGTCGTACCGCCCGAGAGCGCGATCGCCGTGCCGGGCGCGACCAGTTCCGCCGCGGCCCGTGCGATGTCCTCCTTGGCGGTCAGTTCAAGACCGGACTTCGCCTCGAAGCCCGGTTCGTGCGTGCTCGCCTCGACGACCGGTACCGCCCCGCCGTGCACCTTCTCCAGGACGCCCTGGCGGGCCAGCGCGTCGAGGTCGCGGCGGACGGTCATGTCCGACACGCCGAGCTTGCGGGTCAGTTCGTTGACGCGGACGCCGCCCCGGCGCCGGACCTCGTCGAGGATCAGGGCGCGCCGCTGCTCCGCGAGGAGGTTCTGATTCTCACTCACGTACGCTCCGGTCCTTTCGCCTCAACCCGTCCGACCGTCCGGCGCACTGGCTCGGAGCAGGACCTTCGTCCCGGCTGCGGTGCGCGGACGTCCCATCCTCGCACGCCCCCGCAAGCACTGCGCCATCGCCTGTCCCGACGCGCACATGCCATCGGGGCCTCACGCGTCCCCCGTGTTGTCACACGGATCGGGGAGATTCGGTGACAGGGCGTGTGCGACGCGCTGAAAGGGGCGATCCTGGTGGTCACACGGACACAGCCAGACGGTACGTCACGGGGGATGTGCGAACAGTGGAGCGTGTGCAGGAACATGCCGTCACGAGCGGGGCCGACGAGCCCACCGGACGGCCCGACCGAACCAACTCAACCGACCGGCCCGACCGGACCGAACCCGCCCTGGAACTACTGGTCCACGGAGTCGGCGGCGCCACACCCGAGGAGATGCTCGGTGATCCGCGCACGGTGCGGATCACCGGTGACGACACAGCGGCCGTCTTCCGGCGCACCGCCGACGTCGACGCCGAGTCCAGAACCGCCGACGGCCGCACCGGACCGATCCGCGAGGCCTACGTCTGGTGCAACCTGACCTCCGGCAACGGCACCCGCGCCCTGTGGCTGTTGCTGCTGCCGTTCATGGTCGTCAACCTCGCGCACTGGATGCGCCCCACCGCCCGCGACCGGAAACGGACAGTGCGCTTCTACGGGCTGCTGGTACGGCTCGCGGGACTCACCCTGACCGTGCTGCTCGTGGCGGCGGCCTGCGAGGTCGCCCTCGATCTCGCCGCCTGGCAGTGCGCGGGCACGCGCGCGTGCGCCGAGCGACACTCCTGGCTGGGCTTCCTGTCGCCCGCCGTGTCGCACGACAGCTGGTGGAGCCGCCCCGGCCGCCGCCTCGCGCTCGCCGCCCTGGTGCCGACCGCGCTGACCGTCCTCCTCTGGTACCTGTCCCGCCGTACCTGGAGCGAGTACGAGTCCCAGCAGCCGATGCCCCGCAGAGCCGAACCCGACGACGAGCCCGACAGCAGTGCCCTGGGCCGGCCCGGGTTCTGGTACGGCCGCCGCCTGGTCGCCCGACTCCGCGCCGCCCACACGGCGGCCGGCCTTCTGACGGTCGCCGCGGCCGTCACCGTCTCGGCGACCCGCTTCGACCGCGGACCCGACGGCTCCCACGCACTGGCCGGCCTCGGCGCGCTCCTGGAGACCGCGATCGCCGCCCTCGCCTTCGTCGTGGTCTACGTCGTGTGCCGCCGGGGCCGCAGCGAGCACCGCCTCGACCAGGCCCTCGACCGCCGTCTCGTACGACGCCTGCCGCTCGGCGCGCTCCTGCTGCTCGCCCTCGCCCTGCTGTACGCCGGCTGGTCGCGTCCGGGATGGGAGTCGTCCGGGCGGCTGCCGGGAGACCCCGTCTTCGGTGGAATCGCCCTGGTCCAGGGCCTGCTGGTGATCGCCCTGGCGGTCGTCGCCCACCTGCTGCACCGCACCCACCCCGACCCGCGCGCCGCGATGCGCGGCCTCGGCGGACCGGCCGTCGCGATGCTCGCCTGCGCGCTCGGCGGTGTGATGTCCGGCGGGGTGTCCCAGCGGGTCTCCGACTGGCTGGACGGCACCGGCACGTCCATCGCGGGCCCGCCCGTCCTGCTCACCTGGCAGGCCTCGGTGATCCCGCTGCTCCTGGTCGTCGTACTCGTCCTATGCGCCGTACTCGGCCACCGCACCTGGCGGCTGCGCCGTGCCGAACTGGCCGCCGTGGCGCTCGACTACCCGGGCGGGCGCAAGGACCGGACGCGCACCGCCCGGATCGCGAGCACGCGCGCGATGGCCACGCTCACCGACCGCGGCCCCCTCCTCGTCGCCGTCACCGCCACCGCCACGCTGCTCCTGGGCGCCGGAGCGCTGGTCGGCGCGTTCACGACCGACAGGACACCGTCGCGGGCAGGGCAGGGGGGCCACGCCTTCGTGCACGGCGCCGCCCAGACCTCCCAGGGACTCGGCTCCTGGCTGATCGGGCTCGGCTTCATCCTCTTCGTCACCTGGGGCAGGCGCGCCTACAAGGACCCCTCCGCGCGGCGCACGATCGGCATCCTGTGGGACGTCGGCACCTTCTGGCCGCGCGCCGCCCACCCCTTCGCCCCGCCCTGCTACGCCGAGCGCGCGGTCCCCGACCTGACCTGGCGCATCGCCACCTGGACCCGCGCCACCGGCGGTCGGCTCGTCATCTCCGGCCACTCCCAGGGCAGCGTCCTGGCGGCAGCCGCGGCCTGGCAGCTCAAACCGGCCCAGCGCAAACGAGTCGCGCTCCTGACCTACGGCTCACCCCTGGAGCGCCTCTACGGCCGCTGGTTCCCCGCCCACTTCGGACCGTCCGCGCTCAGCCGCCTGCACCACGAGGTCGACTGCTGGCGCAATCTGTACCGGCTCACCGACCCCATCGGCGGCCCGGTGCGGCTGACCGGCGACTGCGGCCCCGAGGTGGACCACGGCCCCCTCAAGGACCCGCTGGAGTACGGCCGTACCGCCCAACACCCCCTGCCCGCCCCGATCCTGGGCCACTCCGACTACCAGGCAGACCCGGCGTTCGCCGTGGAACGGGAGCGGCTGCTGGCCCGGCTGCGGCCCGAGGTGCCGCCTCAGGGCAGCTCGGGCAGGTCGTCCGCGTAGAGCAGGGTCAGGTCGTCCGTGCTCGGCTCCTCGACCTGGGCGACCCGGCTCGCGTGCCGCTCCACCATCGCCTCGAAGGTCTGCCGCGCGGTACGGCCGTTGCCGAACGCGGCACCCTTGGGGATTGCGGTGAAGTACTTCGTCAGCCCCTCGGACGCGCCCTCGGCGAGCCGGTACTCGTGCTCCTCGGCCTGCTGCTCGACGATCCTCAGCAGTTCCTCGGCGTTGTAGTCGCTGAAGGTGATGGTCCGTGAGAAGCGGGACGCCACACCGGGGTTGACGGACAGGAACCGCTCCATCTCCGCCGTGTAGCCCGCGACGATCACCACGACCGCGTCCCGGTGGTCCTCCATCAGCTTCACGAGCGTGTCGATGGCCTCTTTGCCGAAGTCGCGGCCCGAGTCCTCCGGGGAGAGCGCGTACGCCTCGTCGATGAACAGGACCCCGCCGCGCGCCTTGTCGAAGGCCTCCTGGGTGCGGATCGCCGTAGAGCCGATGTGCTCGCCGACCAGGTCGACGCGGGACACCTCGACGAGATGCCCCTTCTCCAGGACACCGAGCGAGGCGAGGATCTCGCCGTAGAGGCGGGCGACCGTCGTCTTGCCGGTGCCGGGGGAGCCGGTGAAGACCAGGTGCCGTTTGACGGAGGCCGCCTTGAGGCCGGCCTGCTGGCGGCGGCGGCCCACCTCGATCATGTCGATGAGGGAACGCACCTCGCGCTTGACGCTGTCCAGGCCGACAAGACCGTCGAGTTCACCGAGGACCGCCTTGGAGGTGCGGGACTCCTTGTCCGGCTCCGGCGCGGTGACCGGGGGCGCCTTCTCGGCGGTGCGCTGGCCTGGGATCGCGCCCAGCACACTGGTGGCCTGGCTCGCCGTCTCCACGGCCGTCTCGTGGGCGGTGGGCTGCTTGAGGCCGCTCTCGTCGCTGGTGCAGTCCTCGACGACGGGTCCGGTGCCGGGCCCCGCGTCCGGTCCGGCGTCCGCGAACTCGTAGCCACCGCGCGCGCATCGCTCCGTGCGGCACTTCTTGAGCGTCGTACGACAACCGTCTATGACATGGAAGCCGTAGCCGCCGCTGCCCGTCACGCGGCAGCCCTGGAAGGTGCCCCGGCCGCCCGCGGAGACGTAGAAGCCGGCCTCGGCGGGGGAGTCGACCGTGCAGCGCTCGATGGTGGGGTCGGCGCCCTTGGTGACGATCACGCCGGTCTGGGTGGCGTCCACCGTGCAGTTGTTGAGGGTGCCGCCGCTGCCGTGGTCGCGGAACCACGCGCCCGTGGCCGCGTCCCGGATCCGGCAGTCGTCGAGCTGCGCGGTCGCGCCGTCGCTCACCGACACGGCCGTGTTGCGCACCTGGGAGATGTCGCTGTCGACGACGTCCGCGCGCGAGCCGCGGTCGAGCACGAACAGCGCGTCCGGTACGTCGTGCACCCGGCAGGAGTCGAGGACCACCGTCGCGCCGTCGCTGACCCACACCGCCGGATAGTCGCCCGTGCTGTCGAAGATCTCGCACTGGTTGGCGTCCACGCGCGTGCCCGGGTCCCACACCGACAGCCCGTTGCGCCCGAACTGACGCACCGTCGTCCGCGTCAGCGTCAGGACCGAACGGGAGCGCAGGTCGACCGCGTTCTCCGGGATGTCGTGGATACGGCAGTCGGCGAGTGTCAGCACCGCGTCCGTGTCGAGCGTGACGCCGTCCGCGGCCGTACGGTGCACATCGCAGTCGGTGAGGTGCGCGGTGGCGCGGGCGGTGATCTGGACGCCGCTGCCGCGCGTCTCGTAGACCTCGCAACCCACCGCCTCCAGCGAGGAGTTCTCGCCCGTCGCGGACAGGCCCACTCCCGAGGCGTGGTGGATGCGGCAGCGCTCCAGGCGCGGGTGGCCGCCGGCGCGGACCGCGACGCCCGCCTGGCCGGCGGAGACGACCTCGCACTCCTCGAACACCCCGCCACCGCCGTCGAGTACGGCGATCCCGATGCCGGCCGGGTTGTCGACCGTGCAGCGCCGCACGGTGGGGCGGGCACCGCCGCGCACCTCGATGCCGGACGCGGAGCGGGTGACGATCCGCAGATCCGTCAACTCCGGTGTCCCGTCCTCGACAAGGAGGGCGGGCGCGGCCGAGTCCTGGCCCTCGACATGCAGGTCCTGGACGATCGCCGAGGCGCGCACGGTCAACGGCACGCCGTCCAGGGGCGCGATGCGCACCGAGCCGGGCGAACCCTCGGGGCCGCGCAGGGTCACCGACCGCTGCACGACGAGGTTCTCCCGGTAGGTACCGGGAGCGACGGTCAGTACGTCGCCCTCGGCCGCGGCCTCCAGGGCGGCGGCGAGCGACGCGTACTCACCTGTGCGGCGCCGCCACCGCGATGTACCGGTGTGCGTCACCTGGACCGTGCCCTGTGCCATGGCGCTGCTGTGCCCCCACCTCGTGATATGCGGGTTGATGCCGAAGCCTTCGCCGGTCCACCGTAGCGTGCGTGCGGGCGGTGGGTTGACCAGAGCCGGAAGGCTGTCAGCTGCCGGTGCCGGTCCGGCCCCAGTCCGGGCCCGCCCGCTCCCATGCCCGGTCCCAACGCGCGTACCTGCGGCGGACCATGCGCCACAGCACGAACCGTCGGCCGCTGTCGACGAGCCCGGCGGTCAGCAGCGCCGCACCGAACCCGGCGAGCACGGCGTGCGTCGTCGCCGTGGCCGAGTCCAGCGGGCGGGTCACTATGTGCCCTTGCTGGTCCGTCCAGACCTTGAAGTGGTCGCCCGTGTGCGGGGTGTTGAGGCTCGCCATCACCGCGCCGTGCTGTGCGGTGCCGTCCGGCGCGGTCCAGTCGGCGAGGACCCGGGTGCGGACGTCCCGCGCGGTGGCCGAGTCGGGGTCGGGGTCGATCTCGGCACCCTTGAGTTTCTTGACCACCGTGGCCGTCACGGCATGCCGGTCCGCGCGCTGCTCCCGCACCGACCGCTGCAGGGTGTCCTGCGCGACGGCACCGACGAGCGAACCGATCAAGGGCGCGGCGACCAGGACCAGCAGCAGGACCACGAGGGCCAGCCAGGCCTCGACCAGATCGGTCGCGCGACGCAGCGGATTGCGCCGCCAACGCCACAGACCCCTGATTGCTCCCACCGTCCCGCACCCCCTTCCCGCTCCGTGATAACTCCTGGAAGAGCCGTTCACGCGAGACGAGCGTCGAAGAGAGAGCGAAATCACCTCTCCCCGGGCCTCTCATGAACTTCTCACGGGATCTCAACGACCGGGCCCACGGGGAGGGTTCCCGCCCGACACCTCCAACGGTGGATCTTCGCCGGGCGAGAATCCGGACCGTCGAGGCGGGGCGCGGACAGACGAACACCGCCGCCGGGCAGAAGCCCGGCGGCGGCCAGTGCGAGCAGCGAGTGCTCGCGTTGCGTGACGACCTTTCCCCCCATCACTCCATCGTGCCAGCCAGCACCGACAGCGCAGGGTGCGGATCAGTACCCGCGGTACTGCTGGTTGTTGCTGTACGGGTCCTGCTGGTACGGGGCGGGGGCGGGGCGGGGAGCCGCCGGACGCATCGCCTCGTAGCCGGCCGGAGCCGCCATCGGACGCGGCTGCTGTTGCTGCTGGCCGTAACCGCGCGGCGGGGCCTGCTGCGGGATGTAGGCGGCGGGCGCCTGCTGCAGCGGTGACGGCTGCTGCGCCTGCGGGTAGCCGTAGGGGGTCTGCGAGGGACCCGCCGGGAGGGCGGGCAGTGCCGACGGCAGCGCGGGCAGGTTGCTCCCCGGCATGTCGTACGCGGCGGGAACCCGGATCGGGGCGATCTGCGGGGTCCCCCGCTCGGCCACGAGGGAGTCGTAGATCGGAGTGTCCGGGAAGGAGGCGGAGTAGTAGCCGCCGCCATAAGTGGAGCGGGGGGAGGTCATGGCACATAAGTTAAGCCCACGATGTGGTGGTTGGGGAGACCGATTAGAGGGTTGTTTTCCGTGTCGGCAGTGGCATGGGATCCCCAATGCGAGCGAACTTGTCAAAAAAGGGCATGGATCCGTGTTCGGATCGTGTAAAGCCCGAGTTCCCGGCGGGTTACCAGCGGTTGGCCACGGGTGTTGCCGCGCTTCGCATGGGCGTTCGCCGCCTCGGGGAATAGGTTGTGCGAGTAGACACCCAATGGGCTGCCGGGGCGTGTCCTGGCACGGCGACACGTGATGGGGGCAGACATGTCAATGCCGAAAGGATCGAATGTTCCGGTGCCGACGACGGCACTGCGCGTCGAATTGGGGTGGCGGCCCGGGCCCGAAGTCCCCGACGCGGACGCCTCGGCCCTGCTCCTGGTCGACGGGAAGGTCCGCACCGACGCCGACTTCGTCTTCTACAACCAGTCGACGCACTCCTCCGGCGCGGTCCGCCACGAGGGCAAGAACAACGCCGGCGGGCGGATGACCGACGCCCTGCTCGTCGACCTCGCGCGCGTGGAGCCCGCCGTCGACCGGATCGTCCTCGCCGCCTCCGCCGACGGCGGAACGTTCGGCCAGGTCCCCGACCTGTACATCGAGGTCCGGGACGCCGCACAGAACACCGTGGTCGCCCGCTTCGACAGCACGGGCGCGACGGTCGAGACCGCCTTCGTGCTCGGCGAGTTCTACCGCCGCCAGGGCGCCTGGAAGTTCCGGGCCGTCGGCCAGGGCTACGGCAGCGGGCTCGAAGGCCTGGCGACCGACTTCGGCATCACCGTGGACGAACCGCAGCAGGCGGCACCGGCCGCCACCATGCCGCCGCCCTCGGGACCGCCGGTGCACCTGCCCCCGCCGCCCGTGACCGTGGCTCCGCCCGTGACGATGGCTCCGCCGCCTCCGCCCCCGATGCCGCCCACCGCCCCCGTCCGGCTGTCCAAGGTGACGCTCACCAAGGCGGCCCCCTCGGTCTCCCTGACCAAGCAGGGCGGTACCTCGGGCGCCATGCGCGTGAACCTCAACTGGGAGGTGCGCAAGCAGTTCTCGGGCTGGGGCAGCAAGCGCGGCCGGGCGGTCGCGATGCATGCGGACCTCGACCTCGACCTGTGCGCCCTGTACGAACTCGCCGACGGCCGCAAGGGCGTGGTCCAGGCCCTCGGCAACGCCTACGGCTCTCTTCAACTGCCGCCGTACATCCACCTCGACGGCGACGACCGGACCGGCGCGTCCGCGAGCGGCGAGAACCTCACCATCAACCTCGACCACATCCGGGACTTCCGGCGCATCCTCGTCTTCGTGACCATCTACGAAGGCGCCCGCTCCTTCGCCGACCTGCACGCCACGGTCACCTTCCAGCCCCAGCACGGCGCCGCGATCGACTTCTCGCTCGACGAGTGCACGGTCCCCTCCACGGTGTGCGCGCTCGCGCTGATCACCAACACCGGGGGTGACCTCGTCGTCCAGCGCGAGGCCCGCTACCTCGTCCCGGATCGCGGGGTGAGCCCGCAGCGGACCGTGGACCGCGTCTACGGGTGGGGCATGAACTGGACCCCGGGTCGCAAGTGAGCGCTCAGCTCTCCTCGCCGACGACGGCGTCAGGACGCGCGTAGGTGCGGCCCTTCCAGGCCGCACCGCGTCCCCTGTAGTGCTGCACCGCGGAATCGACCGTCATGAAGAGGTACAGAAACGCGGTGAACGGCAACAGGGGAGCGAGCCACAACGGCTGCCCGTAGTAGCGGAGCATCGGGACGTACGTCCCCGTCATCACCAGCCACGCGAGCCCGCCGAGAACCGCCGCCTCCGTACTTCCCGCGCCCAGCCCCACGAACAGGGCCACCGGGGGCACGAGATACACCAGCGCGAGCCCCAGGACGGTGCCCAGGAGGAGCAGCGGGTTGTGCCGCAGTTGCGCGTACGCGCTGCGCGAGACCATCCGCCACAGGTCGTGCAGCCGCGGATACGGGCGCACACTGTCCACCCGCTCGGCGAGCCCCAGCCAGATGTGACCCCCACGGCCCTTGACGGCACGCGCGAGTGCCACGTCGTCGATCACCGCGTGCCGGATGGCGTCGGGGATCCGCGCCCGCTCGGCCGTATCGGCGCGCAACAGGACACAGCCGCCCGCCGCCGCCGCGGTGCGGGCACCCTTCCGGCCGATCCGGCGGAACGGATACAACTGCGCGAAGAAGTAGACGAACGCCGGCACCACCAGCCGCTCCCAGGGACTCTCCACCCGCAGCCGGGCCATCAGCGAGACGACGTCGAAGCCGCCGGTGCGCGCCGCCGCCACCAACTCCCGCAGGCTGTCCGGGGCGTGCGCGATGTCCGCGTCCGTCAGCAGCAGAAACTCGGGGCCACGCGCGCGTGCCGCCTCGACACCGTGCCGTACGGCCCACAGCTTGCCCGTCCAGCCCGCCGGCGGTTCACCGGGGGAGTCCACGGTCAGCGGCAACCCGCCGTGCGTCCGCGCCAGTTCACGGGCCAGCTCCCCGGTGCCGTCCGAACTCCCGTCGTCCACAAGGAAGATCTCCGCCCGCCCCGGATAGTCCTGGGCGAGCAGCGAGGGCAGACTCTCCGGCAGTACGGCGGCCTCGTCACGGGCCGGGACGACCACGCAGACCGGCGGCCAGTCGTCCGGGGCGGTGCGGGCCGGCAGTCTGACGTCCGTGCGCCAGAAGAAGCCCTGACAGAGCAGCAGCCACAGCCAGGCGGCGAGTGATACGGCGGCGATCCACGCGAGGGTGCTCACGGCCGCAGTTTGCCCCACGGGAGCGGCTCCACAGAGGCCATCGTCTATCGTGGCCGGGTGAAGATCGCGCTCATGGACTCCGGAATCGGCCTTCTGGCGGCCACCGCGGCGGTACGACGTGTACGCCCCGACGCGGATCTCGTGCTCTCCCTGGACCCCGAGGGCATGCCCTGGGGACCGCGGACTCCGGAAGACCTCACGCGGCGCGCGCTCGCCGTCGCCGAGGCCGCCGCCGCGCACCGGCCCGACGCCCTGATCATCGGGTGCAACACGGCGACGGTCCACGCCCTCACCGCAATCCGGGACCTCCTGGAGCCGGGCATCCCGGTCATCGGCACGGTCCCGGCGATCAAGCCGGCCGCCGCGGCCGGTACACCCTTCGCGATCTGGGCCACGCCCGCCACCACCGGCAGCCCCTACCAGCGCGGTCTCGTCGAGGACTTCGCCGAAGGTGTGCCGGTGACCGAGATCCCGTGCTGGGGACTGGCCGAGGCCGTGGAACACGCGGACGAGACGGCCATCGACACCGCCATCGCCGCGGCCGTCGCGCTCACCCCCGACGATGTAACGACCGTCGTCCTGGGCTGCACCCATTACGAAATCGTCGCCGAACGCATCCGCGCCGCCGTCCAGCGCCCCGACCGCCCGCCGCTCGTCCTGCACGGCTCCGCCGACGCGGTCGCCGCCCAGGCGTTGCGCCGGATCGGTGCGCAGCCCGCACCCGAGGCGTCGGCCGACGGCACCCTCACGGTGCTGCTGAGCGGTCGTGAGGGCCCGCTGCCCGTCGAGGCGGCGGCCTACGCGGAAGGCCGGCTGCTGCGGGCCGTCACCCCCGCCCACTGACCGCCGGCGAAGAAGCGGACGCTGTGCGTCCACCTTGTCGTCGCGCAAAACGGTCACCCTGCGCAACGCGGTACCCGCGCAGCGAAACCTGAGTAGTCTCGTAGGTATGAGGGACCACCCCCGCGACGAAACCTTCCCGCAGACCGAGATCTGGACGGGACGCGCCACCAACAGGTTCCAGTGGCTGCTGGCGCTCGCCGGTGCCGCCTGCATGGCGCTCGGCATCGAGCTGGCCGTGGACTCCGCCTGGACGTCCGGCGTGGCCGCGCTCGCCATGTCCGTCGTCGGGTGCATCGCGGCCGGACTGCTCATGCTGTTCGGCACGCTCGCCTTCGTGCACGTCGCCCTGAAGGTGGACACGGAGACCCTCGAAGTGCGCTGCGGCCACATCGGTGTGCCGCGTCGCCGCATCCCCCTCGCCAGCGTCGCGGGCGCCGAGTTCGCCCCGCACGTCACCCCGCGCCAGTGGGGCGGCTGGGGCTACCGCTGGCGGCCCGAGAAGGGCACCGCCGTCGTCGTACGGCGGGGCGAGGGCATTGTGCTGCGGCTGTGGGACGGGCACACGTTCACCATCACCGTGGACAACGCGGAGACGGCCGTACGGATCATCACGGACCGGCTGGTGCCGCCCACGCCCGGCGCGGTGCACTGACGTCACCCTCGCCCCTCATGGGGCAAGGCGGTCGCCACGCGCGCGTGCCTCCGGGACGGTGCGTGAGGCGTCGTCGGTGATCGGGTGGGCCGTGGCAAGACCGGCCAGGAAACCCGCGCCCGCTGTGACCGTGGTGAAGCTGAGCGCGTTGCCCACCGAGGCGACGACCGCGAGCCCCGTCAGCGCGGCCCCCGCCGTGAGCGCGATCGAGGTGGAGCGGGGAGTGCGCCACAACGCGTGGAGCACCCAGCAGAAGGCCGCCGCCAGCAGGAGCACGCCGACGACGCCCTGCTCGGCCGCCATCTGGAACGGTGCCGAGTGCGGCTTCCCGTCCGGCTGCAGGGCCTCGGCCGCCGCGTTGCTCAGCTCCCCGAAGCGCCCGGGGCCCACACCCAGGGCGGAATCCTTGTGCGCCATGTGCAGGGCGTCCTGCCACAGCTGCACCCGATGAAGGCTCAGCTGGCCCTCCAGGGACTCGGTGAGCCCGTCCGGCAGTACGTTCCCGGCGATGGCCCAGGTCGCCCCGGTCACCAGCGCGGCGGCCAGGCCGAGGCCCACGACACCGAGACCGCGGAGTCGCATCCGGCCGGCGGCGAACGAGCACAGCAACACCGCCGTGCACGTGACGAACCCCGAGACCGATCCCAGGACGAGCGCGGTGACCGTGATCCCGGCGGCCAGCAGCCGCAGTGCGAGGCGCAGGGCCGGGGCCGGGGCGGCCCAGGCCGCGCAGCACGCGGAACCGACGGCCAGGGTCAGCAGCGCCGCGGTGGCACCGGCGTGGCCGAGCGGGGCGGTGAACTGGGGGCCAGGGGCGAGCCGTGGTTCGGCCAGTGCCAGACCGAGGCCGGCCAGTGCACCGGTACAGGGCGCGGCGACCGGCACGAGCGCTCCGGAGATCCGCCCCGACGCGTACCCGGCGGAGACCGCCAGGACCGCGAGCAGCACCCCCTCGGGCCTTCCGTCGTGCATCGCGGCGGTGATCAGCGACCACGCGGCACACGCCCCGAGCACCGCGACACCCACGGCATCCGAAACGTTTCGTCTCTCACTGTCGGCGTCCGGACCGGTCGCCGACGCCATCCCCGTGGAACCCACCCCGCCGCCCCCTGAACCGAGCCCCCCGACCCGTGACAGACCCCGGCCGCCGGCCTGGACCGACCGCACGACAGGGGCTCCGGCACACCGTAACGGGTGATGACCGATTTGTGGACGAGTTGCGCAGGAACGATGCGGCTCCCGGCCTGTTCAGTGCCCCGTGCTGCGATCCGGACCGTGCTGTCGGCCCCAAGGTCAACCGCCGTACACTCCCGGAGTGACCGTCACCGCAACTTCCGTGGACGAGTCGGACCAGCTGGAGCCCCAGGCCGCGCCCGCAGCGCGCCTCGCCCGGCTCGTCCGTCTGGTCCCGGCCGCCGTAGCCGCCCTCTCCGGAGTGCTGCTCTACGTCAGTTTCCCGCCCCGCACACTGTGGTGGCTGGCGCTGCCCGCCTTCGCCTGTTTCGGGTGGGTGCTTCGTGGCCGCAGCTGGAAGGCGGGCCTGGGCCTCGGCTACCTCTTCGGCCTCGGATTCCTGCTGCCGCTGCTGGTGTGGACCGGCGTCGAGGTCGGCCCCGGCCCCTGGCTGGCGCTGGTCGCGGTCGAGGCGATCTTCGTCGCGCTGGTCGGCGCGGCCATCACCGCGGTGTCGAAACTGCCCGCCTGGCCGCTCTGGGCGGCGGCACTGTGGATCGTCGGCGAGGCGGTACGCGCGCGTGCCCCTTTCCACGGCTTCCCCTGGGGCAAGATCGCGTTCGGCCAGGCGGACGGCGTCTTCCTGCCGCTCGCCGCGGTCGGCGGCACCCCGGTCCTCGGCTTCGCCGTCGTCCTGTGCGGCTTCGGCCTGTACGAGATCGTGCGCCTGGCCCTGGAGACCCGGCGCACCCATGAGGTACGGCGGTCCGCCGCGGCCGTGGCCCTGCTGAGCGTGGCCGTACCCGTCGTCGGCGCGCTGGCGGCACGGTCCCTGGTGAGCGACAAGGCCGAGGACGGCACCACGACCGTCGCGGTCATCCAGGGCAACGTCCCGCGCGCGGGGCTGGAGTTCAACGCCCAGCGCCGTGCCGTCCTCGACTACCACGTCAAGGAGACCCTGCGGCTGGCCGCGAAGGTCAAGGCCGGCAAGGTCGCGAAGCCCGACGTGGTGCTGTGGCCGGAGAACTCCTCCGACGTCGACCCCTTCGCCGACGCCCAGGCGTACACGGACATCGACGAGGCGGCCAAGGCGATCGGCGCGCCCATCTCGGTCGGCGGCGTCGTCGAGCGGGGCGGCAAGCTCTACAACGAGCAGATCCTCTGGGACCCGGTGAAGGGCCCGACCGACACCTACGACAAACGGCAGATCCAGCCGTTCGGCGAGTACCTCCCGATGCGCTCGCTCCTCGGGGCGATCAACAAGAACTGGACCAGCATGGTCCGCCAGGACTTCAGCCGGGGCACCAAGCCGGGCGTGTTCACCATGAACGGCGCCAAGATCGGCCTGGTCACCTGCTACGAGGCCGCCTTCGACTGGGCCGTGCGCTCCGAGGTCACCGACGGTGCCCAGCTGATCTCCGTGCCCAGCAACAACGCGACCTTCGACCGCAGCGAGATGACCTACCAGCAGCTCGCCATGTCCCGGGTCCGCGCGGTCGAGCACAGCCGGACCGTCACGGTCCCGGTCACCAGCGGCGTCAGCGCGATCATCATGCCGGACGGGAAGATCACCCAGAAGACCGGCATGTTCGTAGCCGACTCCCTGGTCCAGAAGGTGCCGCTGCGCTCCTCGGAGACACCGGCCACCAAGCTCGGCATCCTGCCCGAGATGGCCCTGGTGCTCGTCGCCGCGGGCGGCCTGGGCTGGGCGATCGGCGCGGGTGTGCGCCGACGGCGCGCGGGCGACGCCTAGCCATCGCCCGTCGTATATCCGCCGCACGCACGACAGTTCGTGGAGTGGCCATGGATCGTCCCGTTAGGGTCTGACCATGGCTACTCCTGATTTCATTCGTACGATCCGGGAATCCGCCGGGCACCAACTGCTCTGGCTTCCCGGGGTGAGCGCCGTGGTCTTCGACGACGCGGGACGCGTGCTGCTGGGCAAGCGGTCGGACAACCACGAGTGGGCGTTGCCCTCCGGCATTCCCGAGCCCGGTGAGCAGCCCGCCGTGTGCGCGGTGCGCGAGGTGTTCGAGGAGACGGCCGTCGAGTGCGTGGCGGAGCGGGTCGTCATGGTCAACGCCGGGGGCCCGATCAGCTACCCGAACGGTGACGCCTGCCAGTTCATGGACATCACCCTGCAGTGCCGGGCCGTCGGCGGCGAGGCGGCCGTGAACGACGACGAGTCCTTGGAGGTCGGCTGGTTCGAGCTGGACGCACTGCCCGAACTCAGCGACCACCAACTGTTCCGGATCAAGCAGACCCTGGCCGACGCACCCACATGGTTCGACACCTCGACTTCTGACTGAAGTGGTCTCCCCGCGGCGGTGACCCTGTGTCGGGGTGCTCATTGCGAACTCCGCATGGCGAAGTCCTGACGCGGTCCTACGAGGCCGCGTCGGCTTCGGCGTTCACCTCGATCACTCGTGCCCCGGCGATTCCCAGTGCCTCGACGATCCGGTCGGCGGCGGACGAGGAGAAGAGGCCGCTGGTCACGCTCAGGAGGAACAGAGGCGTGGGAGGATGCTCGGCCTCGCGCAGCAGGAGGAACGCTTCGCCCTCCGCCGGAGAGAAGGCGAAGCAGAGCCACTCCCCGAGGCTGTCGTAGGCGGTCTCCGCACCACCCCAGCGTTCCTCCAGCACCTCACGGTCGACCTCGACCCCGGCGAGCCACTTGATGTCGCGTGAATTGACATCTCCTTCAGGGATCCGCTTCAGCGCCGCGGGGTCCAGGTCTCTCAGGTTCATCCCTACCGTGTCTCTGTGACGATGAGCGGAGCTCCAGGCCTGCCGCCCCACTTCGGAATCCTGCCCTACGGCCCTGCGTCGTCACCCGGCCGCGTGCCCGCTCTCGCGGTCAGGATGAGGAAGCTCTGCGGCCGCGGAGCGTGGCGAGGGCCAGCAGCGCCGAGCACAGGGCCGCGCTGCCGCAGACGACGAAGCCGATCGAGTAGCCGTGGCCGAGGGCGTCCAGGGCGAGGGGGTGCAGGTCGGCCAGTTTCGGGGAGGCCGCCGAGGCGCCGTTCACCGCGAGCGGGCCGCCCTCCTCCAGTACGGCCGTGCCGGCGCCCTTCAGCGCCTGGGGCAGGGCGGAGTTGTCGAGGGAGTCGGTGAAGCTGCTCGCCGCACGGCTCAGGGCGACGGCGCCGATGACGGCCGGGCCGAGGGTGAAGCCGAAGTCGCGCAGCAGGTTGGTGGTGGCGCTCGCCATGCCCGCCAGGTGGGTCGGCACGGTGTTCACGGCCGTCGCCGTGATCGACGAGACGGTGATCGCGAAGCCCAGGCCGACCAGACCGAGCGGCAGGATCAGTGAGGTGAAGGCGGTGTCGGTGATCGGGAGGGTGGCCGCCCAGTAGTCGCCCGCCGCGATCAACAGCAGCCCGGCGCCCAGGAGCAGACCGGGGGCAACGGTGCGCAGCAGTCGTTCCGTCAGCGGCAGCATCGCCAGGGTGATGCCGTTGAGGAGGACGAACGCCAGGCCGGTGCGCATGGGTGCCTGGTCCTGCACGGGGCCGAGCCGGATGCTCACGGAGTAGGCGGTGCCGAGGAAGGCGAACATGCCCACCACCGCCACGACCGAGGCGACGGCGAAAGCGCGGTTGCGGAAGAGGTCCAGGCGCAGGAGCGGGGACTTGGCGTGTTTCTCGGCCAGGACGAAGGCGGCGAGGAACACGGCGGCCAGGACGAAGGCGATGACGATCGAGGGCGAGGCCCAACCGTCCGTCGGGCCCTGGATGATGGCGTAGAGCAGGGCGAACAGGCCCAGGCCGATGGTGACCTGTCCCGCGATGTCGAGTGAACGGCCTTCAGGGGCGCTGGAGTTGACGGCGAACAGGGCGCTGACCGCGACGCTCGCCACGGCGACGGCGGTGACCACGACGAAGGACCAGCGCCAGGAGCCGTAGGTGGCGGTGACGCCGCCGAGCAGCGGGGCGATGAACCCGCCGGTGGAGAGCAGTGCCGCCCACATCGCGATGACGCGGGCGCGTTGCGCGGGTGAGGTGGTGCCGGCGGCCAGGACGGCCAGCGAGGTCGGGAACAGCGCGGCGGCACCCAGACCCGCCAGGGCCTGTCCGGTCCAGAGTTGGTGGACGCCGGAGGACGTGGCGCTGACCAACTCGCCCACGGCCAGCAGCGAAGCGCCGCCGACCAGCAGCCGCTTGCGGCCGAAGAGGTCGCCGAGCAGGCCGAAGGTCAGCTCCAGCACGGCGACCGGGAGCAGGAACGCGTCGGAGATCCAGGTGAGTTGGGAGCCGACCGGATGCAGGTCGGACTGGAACAGCCCGTTGAGGGTGGCCGGTATGGCCAGGCCGATCTGCGCGAGGCAGACGGCGAGAAGACCGGCGACCAGGGTGCCGGTGGTCAGACCGGGGCCGGTGGCGGTTCTGGTGGAGGGTTCGGTCGGTTCGGTCGTCATTGACACGGAGGCTCCTGATGCGTGCAGGACGCGCGGGGACGGTAGTTGGGAGATGCGGGCGGGGTCTTCGGCGTCAGCGCGTGCCGGTCAGACGGCCCGGGCGGTAGTCCGTGAACGCGGCGCCGTCGAGGCCCAACTCGTCGGCCCCGCGCTGTAGTTGGGCGGCGGAGGCGGAGCCGTCCCAGTGCCCGGTGTCCAGCCGGTGTTCCACCGCGTGCAGACCGGCGACCACTTCGGCGGTGGTGAAGTTGCAGTGGCTCTGGCGGGCCACATAGGCCTGGCGCAGGAGTGAGGAGTCTCCGGCCGCGCGCACCCGCCCGGCGAAGGCCGATTCCTGTTCCACGGGCACGAGTTGGTCGGCGGTGGTGTGGATGTCCAGCAGCGGCACGGCCAGGCCCTGCCCGGCGGTCGAGGTCTGCTTGAGACGGGTCACCGCGGCCGGGTCGGCCGTGATGTCCGCTCCGCGGGTGAGCCGGTTCAGATCGGTGCGCAGGTCGAGCCCGGCGTCGCGGTAGAGCGCCTCGACCTGCTTCGCGTGGGTGGATCCGCGCAGCAGCCCGGCGTAGTCGACGCCCTTGTTCCAGGACGTGTTGCCGCCGGCCGACTGTTCCACCGACCAGCGCGCCGGGACGATGAACCCCAGCAGGCCCTCAGCCAGCCACGCGTACTGCTGCTGCTCCTGGCCCGCGAAGTCCCCGCGTGCGGGCGGCTGTTGGCCGGGTGCCCAGTCGGTCAGGTTGAGGTAGGCGGCGGCCAGGGCGATCCGGGCGCGTCCCGCCGGAGTCTGCTGCGCCGCTTCCACGGCCTTCGTGAGGCGGTCGGCGAGGGCGCCGCCGTCGGCCTGGCTGTCCAGGTTCACCAGGGCGTCGGCGTCGGCGGGGTCGAAGAACGTGGCCAGGGTGTACTCCGCGTCCAGCTGGTAGTTGTCCAGATCGACACCGCCCGCGACCAGGCCGCACAGCCCGAGCGCACCGTCGACGCGTCCGGCGCCGTCGCGGGCGATCCGGGCGTTGACGAGACCGCCCATGGACTGGCCCACGGAGATGACGCGGGTCGGTGTACCGACCTCCCGGCGGAACGCGGTGAGCGCGGCGAACTGGTCCCGCTCGGCCGAGTCGAGCGCCCACATCGAGCCGTTCGGGTCGTAGGAGGAGCCGGCGAGGGCGTAACCGGCGGCCAGCAGGGCCTGGGCCACCGCGGGCGACGGGGCGTCGGCAGCGGTCGTAGGGCCGAAGCCGTGACTGAACAGGAGCAGGGTGCCGTGCCAGTTTTCGGGTGTGTCCGCGATCCAGGTGGCTCCGTCGGTCAGCGTGCCGGAGTAGTGGGCGGCGGTGGCGGCGTGGGCGTCGGCCACCGGACCGAGGAGGGCGGTTGCGAGGGCGGTCGCGCAGGCTGCGGCGAGGGTTGAGAAACGGGGTCGGGGCATGACGGCGGCTCCGCGGGTCGAGTGGGAGGCCGAGCTGGAAGAGCGCTGCGAATGTAGGGCTCTTTTTTCATTGCCGTCAAGAGACTGACCAATAAAGGGTCGGACGTGTCCGCGTGGGGCGCACCGGATCCAGTGCGAGTCGGGATCAGTCCAGCGTCAGGGTGTCCAGCAGGCGTGCGGCGGCGCGTGCCGCCGGGCGGTCCCAGCGGCTGGCCAGGCCGCGGAAGACGGTCTCCGCCTGGGCGGCCGGCCAGTCGGCGGGCAGGTGCTCGGCGGGCAGATGCGGGTCCCGTCGTACGAGGTCCAACCAGTCGGTGTGCAGCAGGAGTTGGCCCGCGAGTTCGTCGCCGGAGGCCGTCGCGGGCAGCGGGTCGGTGCGGTCCCAGCGCTCCAGGAACGCCCGGTAGCGCGCGCCGATGGCCGGTACGTCGAACGCCTGCTCAAGCACCTCGCGGACGTCGGTCGGCGACTCCACCTCCGCCCGGAACACCCGCAGATACGGCTCCAGGCCGAGGCCCGCCACCATCTCGCGGACGTCGACGGGTGCCGGGGCCACCCACAGGCCGTTCTGCAGGGGGCCGAAGCCCGCCCAGATCAGCCGGGAGCGCAGATCGTGCCGCTCGCGGCTCCATGCCTCGGGCAGCGAGAAGCCGACCATGGTCCAGCGGCCGTCCCAGTCCCGGTTCACCGCGCCGGTGCGCCAGATGCGGTCGCGGCCGTCCGTCAGTACCTGGACGGCGTGCGGTGTGAGGCCGAAGTAGGTCTTGCGGCCCTGGCGGCTGCGCTCCAGCAGATCGCGTTTGACCATGCGGTTCAGGGTGGTCCGCACCGCTTCCTCGGTGCTGCCCAGCCTGCCGAGCGCGGCGATCACGCTGCCCGACGACACGGCGATGGGCCGCCCCAGCACATGGGCACCGAAGAAGGTCAGCATCAGGGACTGGGTGCGCGGCTCGGGGCCGCTCTCGGCGGCGGGTCCTGCGGCGACATCGACACTGGTCACCGGCACAGCCTAGGCCCGGGGCGGGCGTGCGGTGCCGGTACGCCATGAACTGTGTCAAGTCTGTAACGGCGGTTTGTTGTGTGCCGAATGACGATGTTGCCGGACTCCGAGGGGGTCAGAAGGCGAACGCCTCCGTCAGGCGCAGGTTGTAGCCGTCCTCTTCCATCAGGACGACCGTGACGCCGAACGGCGAGGGGTGGTCCAGATCGAGGGGCGTGAAGGCGTAGTCGACCGCGGCCTGCACGGGCGCCACCAGTTTGGCCTCGGGCTGGGGAGCCGGGGCCGGCTGCCAGTGCGGTGCGGCCGATGCCGGGTCCTCGGTGTAGGGGAACTGGTGGAGCGTGTGGCCCTCCTTCGTGGCGTGCACCATGTTGAGGCACGGCGACGGGCCGTCGACGGGGAGTTCGCAGACGGTGGCGACGTCATGGGTCTCCCAGGCGAGGACGATCTCGTCGGCGCTCGCCGCCGCGGCGATGTTCGAGAGCGACGCGATCGCGGTGAGGGCGTCCCGGCCGGGTTCGACCGGGCGCAGCCAGATCAGCCCGACCAACTCGCCACGCACGAGCGGCATGATGACCGGGCGGGGCACGGCGCCTTCACTGAGACCCGCGACGTACGCGCTCTTCATCGACTCCGTCAGCGCGTCGAACGTACGCGTGTCCATGAACTCCCCATCCGCAGCGGCTGTGTGGCGTCCATTCTGCCCTTGTCGCGGAGTGCGGGAGGTCGCTCCTGGGAGTGAAAGGGGCCCCGACCGGACGGGGGAGACCGGCCGGGGCCGCACACCATGAAGGACGGCCGACCGGCCCGGTTCGTTCCCTCAGCCGAGGTAGTCGGCGATCAGGACCGCGAACTCCTCGGGGGTGGCCAGCCGGATGCCGAGCGATTCGGCCTTGGCGCGCTTCGACCCCGCGTTGGCGCCCGCGACGACCAGGGTGGTCTTCTTGGAGACGCTGGAGGAGGAGCGGCCACCGGCACGTTCGACGAGTTCGTTCATCTCGTTGCGGCTCAGCTTCTCCAGCGGGCCGGTCATCGCGCCGGTGACGACCACCGCCATCCCGGCCAGCGGACCGTCCGCCGTGGCCGCACCCGCACCCGCACCCGTATCAGCGTCCAGCGTGCCGTCGCCTTCGGCCGCCGCCTCGTCCGTCACGGGCGTCGGCGGCGTCGCGCCGGGTTCGGTCATGTTGACCCCGGCGGCGGCCAACTTGTCGATGAGCGGGGCCAGTTCGACGAGTTCGGCGACGATCGAGGGTGCCTTCTCGGTGCCGATGCCCTCGACCCTCTGCATCGTCTCCGCGTCGGCGGCGCGGATGTTGTCCATGGTGGCCAAGTACCGGGCGATACGGCGTGACATTGACCGGCCGGTGCCGCGTACCCCGAGCGCGCACAACACCCGGGACAGCGGCTGCCCCTTGGCCGTGACAATGGCGGCGAGGAGGTTGTCCGTGCTGGTCTCGCCCATCCGCTCCAGGTCCAGGAGTTGCTCGCGGGTCAGGGCGAACACGTCGGCGAGATCGGCGACCAGGCCCGCCTCGACGAGCTGGACGACGCGGGTGTGGCCCAGGCCCTCGATGTCGAGCTGGTCGCGGCCGGCGGCGTAGGACAGGGCGGCGACCAGGTGGCAGTTGCGGCCCTGTTCGCAGCGCCAGCGCAGTTCGCTGGTGTCGATGCCGGAACCGCAGCGCGGGCACACCTCGGGGAAGGCGATGGGCTGTTCCTCGCCGGTCCGTAGATGCGCGACGGGCGCCTCGACGCGCGGGATGACATCGCCGGCCCGGTGGACCATGACGTGGTCGCCCAGACGCAGATCGCGGCGGGTGATGTCGCCCGGGTTGTGGAGGGTGGCGTAGGTGATGGTGGCCCCGTCGATCTCCACCGGTTCCAGGACGGCGCGCGGGGCGATGATGCCGGTGCGGCCCACGTTCCACTCCACCTCCAGCAGTCGGGTGATCTTCTCCACGGCGGGGAGCTTGTAGGCGATCGCCCAGCGCGGGGCCCGCGAGCCCGCCCCGGCGGCCCGCTGGTCGGCGGCGAGGTCGGCCTTGATGACGATCCCGTCGATCCCGAACGGCAGCCCGGCCCGCAGCGCGGCGATCTCCCGCACCCGGCTCAGCACCTCCTCGACCGTGTCGGCGGTGATGCCGGGCACGGGTGTGGTGGCGGTGGTGTTGACGCCCAACTCGGCGGTCCGGTCCATGAGTTCGCTGTGCGCCAGCTCGCCCAGCCGCTCCGCGAGTCCCGCCTCCGTGTCGGCGAGCGGCAGCAGGCCGTAGCCGAAGAACGTCATCGGCACGGTGTAGGCGCGCTCCTTGGCGCGCAGCGTGCCCGCCGAGGCGCCGCGCGGGTTGGCGAACGGCTGTCCGTCGTGCGCGGTGCGGACCTCGTTGGCGTGCTCGAACTGGGCGGTGGTCATGAGGACTTCGCCGCGCACCTCGACGGTGACCGGCTCGGTCAGCTCTGCGGGCAGGCCCTCGATGGTGCCGATCGCGTGGGACACGTCCTCCCCGGCCGTCCCGTCGCCGCGGGTGATCAGCCTGGTGAGGCGACCGTCGACGTAGCGGGCCGCGATCGCCAGGCCGTCGAGCTTCGGCTCGACGCTGAAGCGCGTGATCTCGTGGTCGGTTCTTCGGGCCAGCGAGACGGTCCAGGCGGTGAACTCCTCTGGGGAGAACACATTGTCCAGGCTCAGCATCGCCACCGTGTGCGGGACATCGCCCTCGACCGCGCCGCCGGCGACCTTCCCGGACGGGGAGTCGGGCAGCACCTGATCGGGATGGTCGGCCTCCCACGCGGCGATACCGCGCACCAGCCGGTCGTAGGAGTCGTCGTCCAGCGCCGAGGTGCCCCCGGTGTAGTAGGCGGCCGACGCCTTCACCGCGTCCTCGACCGCCTGCGCGTAGCCGGCGGCATCCACGATCACTGCAGCTGCTGTAGTCATGACCTCATCCTGCCTGCCACCACTGACAATGCCCCGGGCGTGAGCGGCCGGGGCGCACGGAGTCCGTGCCCGTCAGTCCTCCGGATCGGAGGTGCGCTGGAGGTCGGCCCGGCCCTCGGCGGCGCGGATGAAGCGGGTCATGCCGAACTGGCTCGTGCCCGAGGCGTCCTGCGGAGCGCCGGTCGTCGTCTCGCCGGAGCGGGGCGCGGACGGCAGGACGTAGGGGCGGCGGAGCACCTCGTCCAGGATGATCACCGTCTCGGTGGCGCGGACCGCGGGGATCGTGGACAGCCGGTCGGTGACCAGGCGGTGCACGGCGGTGACGTCGGCCACCCGGATCTGGATCATGGCGTCGTGCTGTCCGGTGGTGACGGCGCAGTACTCCACCTCCGGCATCTGGGCGAGCGCCGTGCGGAACTGCTTCCACAGTTCCTGGCGGACCGTGACGAAGATCAGGGCGCAGATCTCAAGACCGACCCGGTTGTGGTCGACGCGGGCGCTGAAGCCGTTGATCACACCGTCGGCACGCAGGGCTTCGAGGCGGGTGTAGGCGTTCGCACGCGAGACACCGACGCGTTCCGCGAGGGCCGCGACGGAGATACGGCCCTGGGTGCGCAGTACATCCAGGATCTTGAAATGCACCGAATCCAGGGCAAGGCCGATGCCGATCCGTCCAGAGCGGCGTTCGGGAGGGGTCTCCGGAGTCGACAGATCTTCCATGTTCGCGCCTCTCCGTTGCATTTCGTCTCGCGGTGATCCCGTCGGCCGAAAGTCCTGGTTAGTTTCAGCCCACCCTAACGGCGAATCGTCCAGGTCCCCTCCCGGTGCCCGTCCGTTCCCGCCCCGCCTTCTTCCGCTCCGCCCTGCTCACGGAGGCACGCATGCCCAGATCCAGTGCCGGGTCGTACCCGGTGGCACTCTCCCTCGTCGCGGTCGCGGCGCTCGCCCTGAGCGCCTGCTCCGGCGGTACGAGCGCCTCCGGTTCCTCGGCCGGCAAGACCCTGGTCGTCGACACGTCGTTCAACCTGAAGACCGCCGACCCGGGCCGTGAGTTCGAGCCGACCGGGCAGATCGTGGACAAGGCGCTCTACGAGACGCTGCTGACCTTCAAGGGCTCCGACGTCACCAAGCCGGTGCCGGGCCTCGCCTCCTCGTACGAGCAGTCCGCGGACGGCAGGACGCTCACCCTGCATCTGCGGTCCGGCGCGAAGTTCGCGGACGGCAGCGCGGTCACCGCCGACGACGTCGTGTTCTCGCTGAACAGGGTGATCGCGCTCAAGGGCAACCCGTCGTTCCTCCTCGACGGCGTGACGGTCACCAAGACGGACGCCTCGACGGTCACCCTGGTGTCGAAGAAGGCCAACCCCGCCCTGCCCTTCATCCTCCCCAACCCCGCGCTCGGCATCCTCAGCGCCAAGACCGTCCAGGCCCACGGCGGCTCGGCGACCTCGACGGACGGGGCGGAGAAGTACCTCAACACCACGTCGGCGGGCTCCGGTCCGTACACGCTGACCTCGTTCAACACCAACACCGAGGTCGTCCTCGCGAAGAACCCCAAGTACACGGGCGCGGACAAGCCGACCTACGACAAGATCGTCATCCGCAACGTCCAGGCCCCCACCCAGAAGCTGAACGTCCAGCGCGGCGACAGCCAGATCGCCCTCGACCTCACCTCCGACCAGGTCACCGGGCTCGCCGGGGGACTCAAGGTGGACAGCGGCGCGTCCTCGGACGTGATCTTCCTGCTGCTCAACCGGAACACCAAGGTCAGTTCCACGACGGCCGACGCGAAGTTCGCGGAGGCGGTGCGCAAGGGCATCGACTACAAGAGCCTGCTCTCGCTCGCCGGCAGCGGCTCCGTCCAGCCCGCCGGGATCATCCCCTCGACCTTCCTCGGCGCCCTGCCCGCCTCCGCGGCCGCCGGCCGCGACCTCGCCGGGGCGAAGGCGGCCCTGAAGGCGAGCGGCATCGCCAAGCCGTCCGTGACGCTCGGCTACGCCAGCGACCTGACCGTCGACGGACTGTCCCTGCAGACACTCGCCGAACGGGTCCAGGCCCAGCTGAAGGAGGTCGGCATCACCGTCACGCTGGCCCCCGCGCCGACCACCACGGAACTGGACAACTACCGCAACGGAAAAGAGCAGTTGGGCCTCTGGTACTGGGGCCCGGACTACCCGGACCCCAGCGACTACCTGACCTTCCTGCCCGGCAACCTGGTCGGCCTGCGCGCGGGCTGGAAGGCCGGCGCCGACCCCGCCCTCACCGCGCTCGGCGACAAGGCCGCCACCACGATCGGCGACGACGCCCGCAAGACGCTGTACGAGCAGATACAGACCAAGCTGAACACCGACGGCCCCTTCATCCCGCTGATGCAGCCGAGCCGCAACACGGTCTACGCCGCGTCCGTCACCGGCGTCGCCTACAACCCCGTATGGACGATCGATGTCGCCGCGCTGGGCACGAAGTAGGGACACAAGGGGTGGCAGGCGGCTCCTCGCCCGCCACCCCCTGGCCCGCTTCCTCCTCCGCCGTACCGCCACCGCCGTCCTGCTCGCCGTCGGCGTGACCCTGGTGACGTTCGTCCTCACCAACCTCGTCCCGGGCGACCCGGCGGCGGCCAACCTCGGCCAGCGGGCGATCGGCGACCCGGCGATCGTCGCGCAGTGGCGGCACGCGAACGGCCTGGACAAACCGCTGCCCGTCCAGTACGTCACCTACCTCGGCAACCTGCTCCAGGGCGACCTCGGCGAGTCCCAGCAGAGCCATCAGCCGGTCCTCACCGACCTGTCCACCGCCGTCCCCGCCACCCTGGAACTCGCCGGGGCCGCGATCGTCGTCTCGCTGATCGTGGGCGTGGCGTTCGGCGTCGTGGCGGCGCTGCGCCGGGACCGCTTCACCGACCAACTCCTGCGGGTCGTCAGCCTGTTGGGCGTGTCGGTGCCGACGTTCTGGCTGGCGCTGCTCGCCTTCTACATCTTCTTCTACCGACTCGGCTGGGCCCCGGGCAGCGGTCGCCTCGACCCCGGCATGACCGCCCCACCCCATGTCACCGGCCTCTACACGGTCGACGCGGCACTCGCGGGCCAGTGGCCGGTGTTCTGGAACGCGGTGGGCCATCTCGCCCTGCCCGCACTGGTGTTGACGGCGTACACGGTCGGCCTGCTCACCCGTTTCACCCGCTCCGCCGTCCTGGAGGTCCTCAACCAGGACTACGTCCGCGCGGCCCGCGCCAAAGGCCTGCCCGGCCGTACCGTCCTCTTCCACTACGTCCTGCGCGCGGCCCTCGTGCCCGTCGTCACGGTCGCCGGACTGGCCTTCGGCGCCCTCCTCTCGGGCACCGTCCTGGTCGAGTCGATCTTCGCCTGGCCGGGCCTCGGCGCCTACGCCTACCGCAGCGCGACCACCCTCGACCTGCCCGCCGTCATGGGCGTCGGCCTGGTCGTCGGCCTGGTGTACCTGACCGTCAACCTCGCCGTGGACGTCCTGTACGGCGTGATCGACCCGAGGGTGAGGGTCCAGTGAAGGGCAGTCCTGAAGGGCGAGTGAAGTTCTCCCTCCTACGACGCCTGCCACCCGCCTGGCGCCGCCCCCTCGCCGTCACCGGCGGCCTGGTCGCCGTGTTCTGGCTGCTGATCGTGGTCGCCGCCCCGCTGCTCGCCCCGCACGACCCCCTCGCGCAGAACCTGCCCCGGCTGGCCGCTCCAGGCGCCGGACACTGGTTCGGCACCGACGAGTTGGGCCGGGACGTGCTGAGCCGGGTGCTGTACGGCGCCCGGGTCTCCATCCCCCTGGCCCTCCTGCTGGTGGCCATGTCCCTTTTGGTCGGCGGGGTGTTGGGAGCCTGCGCCGGGTTCTTCGGACGCTGGGTGGACGAGACCGTGATGCGGATCGCGGACCTGGTGTTCGCGTTCCCCACCGTCATCCTCGCGATGGTGGTCGCCGCCGCGCTCGGCGCCAGCCTCCAGAACGCGGTACTGGCCGTCCTGGTGGTGTCCTGGCCGTCGTACGCACGCGTCACCCGGGGCCTGGTGATGGGACTGCGCAACCGTGAATTCGTGCTCAGCGGACGGCTGTTGGGCTTCTCCGCCTGGCGTTCGCTGCGCGTCGACATTCTGCCCAACGTCCTCGGACCGCTGCTCGTCCTGGCCACCCTCGACATCGGTACGGCGACCCTGCTGCTGTCCGGACTGTCCTTCCTGGGGCTCGGGGCCAAGCCGCCGACCGCCGAGTGGGGCGCGATGGTGGCGGACGGCACCCAGCAGTTCGACAAGTGGTGGATCGGGGTCTTCCCGGGCCTGGCCATCCTCACCGTCGTGCTCGCCTTCAACTTCCTCGGCGACACGCTCCGGGACGCCCTCGACCCCGGCACGGCCCGCACCATCGGCGCGGAGAAGGAGCGTGTCGGATGACCGCCGGCAATGTGCTGGAGATCAGCGGCCTCACCCTCGACCTCGGCGGCCGTCGCATCCTCGGCGGAGTCGACCTCGCGGTGCGGCCCGGTCAGGTGCATGGGCTCGCGGGGGAGAGCGGTTCGGGCAAGACGATGACCGGGCTCGCGGCGCTCGGTCTGCTGCCGCCGGGCGCCCGTACCGGCGGCCGGATCGAGTTGGAGGGCACCGACCTGCTGACCCTGCCGCCCCGTCAACTGGCCGCGCTGCGCGGCCGATCGGTGAGCATGGTGTTCCAGGACCCGTCCACCAGCCTGCACCCGATGCTCAGCATCGGACACCAGCTCACCGACCATCTGCGCCACCACCTGAAGCTGAACCGCAAGGCGGCGAAGGAGCGGGCCGCCGAGCTGCTGACCCAGGTCCGCATCCCCAACCCCCGTGAGGCGCTGGGGCGTTACCCGCACCAGTTCTCCGGCGGGATGCGGCAGCGCATCGCGATCGCCATCGCGCTGGCCTGCGAGCCGAAGGTGCTGATCGCCGACGAGCCGACCACCGCCCTCGACGTGACCGTGCAGGCAGGCGTACTGCGGCTGTTGCGCGGCCTGTGCGACGAACTCGGCCTCGCCGTCCTGCTGGTGACCCACGACCTCGGTGTGATGTCCGCGATCGCCGACGAGGTGAGCGTGATGCGCCACGGCCTGGTCGTCGAGACCGGCCCGCGCGGCCGGGTCCTCACCGAGCCGCGGCACGAGTACACCCGCCAGCTCCTGGACGCGCTCCCCGGAAGGAGCACCGTATGACCCCCCTCCTCTCCGTCGACGACCTGGTCGTCCAGTACCACCGGCCGGGCGCCTCGCCCACCCGGGCCGTCGCCGGGGTCAGCCTCCAGGTGCGGGCGGGCGAAGTCGTGGGCCTGGTGGGCGAGTCGGGCTGCGGCAAGTCCACCCTGGCCCGGGCGGTCTGCGGCCTCACCCCGGCCGCGGAAGGGCGGATCACCTACGACGGCACACCGGTACGCCCCCTGCGCGTCCGCCGCCGCGATCCCGCCCTCACCGGCGTCCAGATGGTCTTCCAGGACCCCTACGGCTCCCTCAACCCCCGGCGCCGGGTGGGCGCGCAGATCGCCGACGGCATCCGTACCGCGACCGGGCGGGGGGAGGCGGTGGACGGGGCGACTCCGGAGGACCTGCTGACCCGGGTCGGCCTGCCGGCGGAGGCCGCCGAGCGCTATCCGCAGGAGTTCTCCGGCGGCCAGCGGCAGCGCATCGCCATCGCCCGCGCGCTCGCCGCCCGGCCCCGACTGCTCGTCGGGGACGAACCGATCTCCGCGCTCGACGCCTCCGCCCAGCTCCAAGTGGCCACGCTGATGCGGTCGTTGGCCGTCGAGTCGGGCGCCGGACTGCTGTTCATCAGCCACGACCTGTCCGTCGTACGGCTGATCGCGGACCGGATCGCGGTCATGTACCTCGGGCGGATCGTGGAGACCGGACCCACCGCCGAGGTCTGGGCCGAACCCCGACACCCTTACACCCGCGCCCTGTTGGCCGCCGTACCGAAGCCGGACGGAGCGGGTGTGCTGCCCGCCGAACTCCCCGGCGACGTCCCCGACCCCGCCGAACCGCCCAGCGGCTGCCGTTTCCACCCCCGGTGCCCCCAGGCCTTCGACGGCTGCGACCGCGAGGAACCGCAGCTGATCGCGGGGGGTGTCGCGTGTCGTCTGTACGCGGCGTGATCGGGAGGGGCGGCGGGGGCCGTGCGCTCGCCGCAACGCCGATCCGCACCCCTCGCGGCTCGCGCGCGGCGCCGCTCCACCCGGGCAGCGCTTGATCGCGGTGCCCTGCCCGCCGTCCGTGTGCCCGGGGCTCCCTTCCGCACGCGGCGGAACCTCGCCCGCAGATCGTCCCGCAGACCGCACGCCGAGCCTCGCGCCGAACCTCACGGAGAGCCGATGTCCGCCACCCCGCCGCCCGACGGCGACCACCCCCGCCACCCGGCCGCACCACTCACGAGCCTCTACCCGGCCGACCGCCTCCACCGCGCCCGGGAGGCGGCGGCCCGGGCCGGTCTTGACGCCCTGCTGATCTCGCCCGGAGCCGACCTGCGCTATCTGACCGGCTACGACGCCCTGCCGCTGGAGCGGCTGACCTGCCTGGTCCTGCCGGTCGACGACGACCCCTTCCTGCTCGTCCCGGCCCTGGAGGAACCCGCCGCCCGGGCCTCCCCGGCCGGTGACCTCGGCATCGAGATCACCGGCTGGCACGAGACCGACGACCCGTACGCGCTCGTCGCGGCCCGGCTGCCCGCCCGGACGGCCCGCGTCGGCGTCGACAACCGCATGTGGGCGGAGAAGTCCCTCGCCTTCCGCGCCGTACTCCCGGGCGCGGAGCAGGAGTTGGCCGGGGCGGTGCTCAACGGGTTGCGGATGCGCAAGACCCCGCAGGAGGCGGACGCCCTGCGCCTGGCCGGTGCGGCCATCGACCGGGTGCACGCCCGCATGGGGGAGTGGCTGCGGGCCGGACGCACCGAACGCGAGGTCGGCCGGGACATCGCGGACGCCATCGTCGCCGAGGGGCATGTGCGGGCCGACTTCGTCATCGTCGGCTCCGGCCCCAACAGCGCAAGCCCGCACCACGAACTCTCCGACCGCGCGATCAGCCCCGGAGACCCGGTGGTGGTCGACATCGGCGGTACGACCCGGGACGGCTACTGCTCGGACTCCACGCGCGTATACGCGGTCGGCGAGCCGCCCGCCGAGTTCCGCCGCCTCCACGACGTGCTGCTGCGCGCCCAACGCGCCCAGACCGACGCCGTACGACCGGGTCTGACGGCAAGTCAACTCGACGCCGTGGGACGGGACATCATCACCGACGCCGGATACGGGCCGCACTTCATCCACCGCACCGGACACGGCATCGGACTGGAGAGCCACGAGGAGCCGTACATCGTGGCCGGCAACCCGCTCCCGCTCGCGCCCGGCATGGCCTTCTCCGTCGAACCCGGCATCTATCTGCCCGGCCGGTACGGAGCGCGGATCGAGGACATCGTGATCTGCGCCGAGACGGGCGGCGAACGCCTCAACCGCAGGCCACGGAACCTGGTCGTCCTTCCCTGACCGACGACCCGGGCCACCCCGCTCCACCAGTCACCCACCCCAAGGATCCGCCATGCCCGCTCCACCGCCCCCCTCCGCCCGTCCCGCCGCCGACGGCGGTGCCCGCCCGGGTGGCGCGCCCGCCGAACTGGCCGAGGTGTGGACGGTGATCACGGGAATGTACGAGGGCTACACCGCGGGCGACCGGGAGCGCATCGACTCCTTCCTCGACCCCGAGGCCACCATCTGGGACTCGGCGACCCGCGAACTCATCCGCGGCAGAACGGAGTTGAACCGGGTCCGGGACGGCCGCCCCACCTCCGAGGGCGGCCCCGACGAGACCGGCCTCACGGCCTACGACCAAGTCGTCGACGTCTTCGGGGACTTGGCGGTGGCCCGCTACTGGCTACGGGTCGACTACCGTGCGGCGCCGCCGGAACTGGCCCGCATCACGGCGGTCCTACGGCGTGCCGGTCCCGACGGGCGCTGGCTCGTCGTGCACCTGCACGAGGACATCCACGGGCAACTGTCGGCCGATGGCGGGTTGTTGGCCTGACGTCGGTGATCGCACCCCTAGGATGTCGGGTCGGAGCCCGGCCGCGTCGACCTCACGGTGGACCCGGTGATCGTCGGGCCCGCTCAAGGAGGACATGTTCCGTGCTTTCGCTCGATGGGTCCGACCCCTCGCACATAGGCCGCTACCGTCTGGTCGGCAGACTCGGCGAGGGCGGGATGGGGACGGTGTACCTCGCCCGGTCGCCCGGCGGCCGTCCCGCCGCCGTGAAGGTGATCAACGACCAACTCCGGCACGACGAGCACGCGTTGAGCCGGTTCCGCCGCGAGGTGGAGACCCTGGCCACGGTCCGCAGCGCCTACACGGCCTCGCTCATCGACGCGGAGCTGGACACACCGCCGTACTGGCTGGCCACCGAGTACGTGCCGGGGCCCACACTGCACGCCGCCGTCGTGAGCGGTGGACCGCTCCCCGCGGACCTGGCCCGGGTCATGCTGGCCGCCCTCGCCGAGGGGCTTGACGCCATCCACGTCCGCGGTGTGTGGCACCGCGACCTCAAGCCGCACAACGTCATCCTCTCCGCCACCGGCCCGCAGCTGATCGACTTCGGCATCGCCAGGTCCACCGACGCGTCCAACCTCACGCAGGCCGGCAGCGCGATGGGCAGTCCCGGATACATCGCGCCGGAGACCTTCACCGGCGGCCGGACCGGTCCGGAGGCGGATGTGTTCGCCCTCGGCGCCACCCTGGCGTTCGCCGTCACCGGCCGACCCCCTTACGGGGACGGGCCGTTCGCGGCCGTGTCCTACCGCTCGGTGCACGGGGAGATCGACCTGGCGGGCGTGGACCCCGGCGTCGCGGAGCTGATCGAGGCCTGCGTGCGCAGCGATCCCGCGCAGCGCCCCACCCCGCAGCGCATCATCGAACTCGCCCGGGCCGAGGCCGACCTCGTCCACCATCCCGCCTACCAACGCGCCCTCGCCGTCGGCTCGTTGACGGACCGGGAGCGGGCCGCGACCGTCGTCGACCTCGGGGGCGGTGCGGTCTCCCTGGCTCCGGACGCGCTGACGGCCACCCTGGACAGCGCCCGGCAGCCCCACGCCGTCACGCTCCTCGCCCCTGAGGCGGGCTTCGACACCCCCGCGCCGGGCGCCTACGGTCCCTATCCGCCTGCGCAGCCGGACAGTGGCGGAAACCGACGCGGGCGCCGCGCGCTGTGGGCCGCCGTCGGCGCGGCCTCACTGGTCGTCGCCGGCACCGCCTCACTGCTGGTGTCCCACGCCTTCCAGGACAAGGACTCCACCTCCGCCCACGCCTCACCGTCCGCGAGTTCCAGCCGGGCCGCCGACACGTCGGCCAGTCCGTCCGCGAGCGGTGCGACGGCGTCTCCTTCCGCGTCCGGCACGGGCGCGGCCAAGCTGCCCGACGCCCTGGTGGTGAAGCCGCCCTTCACCTTCGACCCCGGGAAGGTTCTGGAGACCGTCCGCTCCAGGCTGATCATGCAGACGGACGGCAACCTGGTGCTCTACGACCAGGACGGCACCGCGCACTGGGCGAGCCAGACCTCGGGCGAGGGGAACACGGCGGTGTTCCAGGCGGACGGCAACCTGGTGGTCTACAACGCCCAGACGCAACCGGTGTGGGCCAGCAACACGGGAGGCGCCGCCGGGGCGACCCTCAAGGTGCTGGAGGACGGCAACATGGTCATCGCGACCGACGGCGGCGTCGTATGGCAGACCGATACCGCGCATTGACAGCACGGTAGGTGCGAGGGCTCAGGGGATCCGCGCGACCGCCGCGTAGATCCCGCTGCCCTCCGGGGTCTCGCCCGGTGTCGGGGGGTTCCACTCCGTCGCCGTCACCAGGCCGGGCTCCACCAGGTCGAGGCCGTCGAAGAAGCGGGCGACCTCCGGGCGGGTGCGGAAGCCGAGCTTGATGCCGCCCTTGGCGTACTCGGCGGTGACCTGCGCGGCCAGTTCGGGGTAGAGGTCGGACGCGGCGTGCGACAGGACCAGATAGCTGCCGGACGGCATGGTGGCGACGAGGTCATGGACGATGCCGTGGGCATCCTGCTCGTCCGGGATGAAGTGCATCAGCGCGATCAGCGAGAGGGCGATCGGGCGGCCGAAGTCCAGGACGTGGCGGGCGTGTTCGACGATCGCCTCGGGCTCGCGCACATCGGCCTGGATGTAGTCGGTGACCCCGTCGGGGTGGCTGATCAGCAGCGCCTCGGCATGGCGCAGCACGATCGGGTCGTTGTCGGTGTAGACGACCTTCGCGGCCGGCACCGTCCGCTGCACGATCTGGTGCAGGTTGGGCGCGGTGGGGATGCCCGTGCCGATGTCCAGGAACTGGTCGATGCCCCGGCCGGCCAGCCAGGTCGCCGCGCGGTGCATGAACTGACGGTTCTGCCGGGCCGCGTCCTTCGCCTCGGGCGGCAGTTTCTCCCCCACGGCCTCGTCGACCGGGTAGTTGTCCTTGCCGCCCAGCAGCCAGTCGTAGACCCGCGCGGGATGGGCCTTGCCGGTGTCGATCTGCGGGGCCGACTGCGGGTCGGTCGTCATGGCAACTCCATCGTGCCGAGCGGACGGATCGGGACAAGCTCTCGATCATCGTACTCGGGACGGTCATGTGGCCTGTGGGGGAGGGGAGTTGGGGGGGGGGGGGGGGGGGGGGGGGGGGGCCCCCGCCCCCCCCCCCCCCCCCCCCCCCCCCACGGACGTCACTGCTCCCGCAGGTCCTTGACCCGGCGGATCTTGCCCACCGAGCGCTCCAGCGTCTCGGGGTCGACGATCTCCACGTCCACGGTCACGCCCACACCGTCCTTGACGCCCTTGCCGATCGCGGCCGCCGCGGCCGTCCGCTGCTCGGGGCCGGCGCCGGGGCGGGCCTCGGCGCGGACCGTCATGTGGTCCATCCGGCCGCGCCGGGTCAGCTGGATGGTGAAGTGCGGGGCGACGGCGGGGGTGCGCAGGATGATCTCCTCGATCTGGCTGGGGAAGACGTTCACCCCGCGCAGGATGATCATGTCGTCGCTGCGGCCGGTGATCTTCTCGATCCGCCGGAAGGCCGGGCGGGCCGTGCCGGGCAGCAGCCGGGTCAGGTCACGGGTGCGGTAGCGGATGATCGGCAGCGCCTCCTTGGTGAGGGAGGTGAAGACCAGCTCGCCGTTGTCGCCGTCGGGGAGCACCTCGTCGGTGAACGGGTCGACGACCTCCGGGTAGAAGTGGTCCTCCCAGACGTGCAGGCCGTCCTTGGTCTCCACGCACTCCTGCGCCACCCCAGGGCCGATCACCTCCGACAGGCCGTAGATGTCGACCGCGTGGATGTCCATGCGCTCCTCGATCTCGCGGCGCATCTCCTCCGTCCACGGCTCGGCGCCGAAGATGCCCACCTTGAGGGAGCTGGTGCGCGGGTCGATGCCCTGGCGCTCGAACTCGTCGAGGAGGGTCAGCATGTAGGACGGGGTGACCATGATGATCTCGGGCTCGAAGTCCTGGATGATCTGCACCTGTCGGGCGGTCATGCCGCCGGAGGCGGGGATCACGGTGCAGCCCGCGCGCTCGGCGCCGTAGTGCGCGCCCAGACCGCCGGTGAACAGCCCGTAGCCGTACGACACATGGACCTTGTGGCCGGGACGGCCGCCGGCCGCGCGGATCGAACGGGCCACCACGTCCGCCCACATGGAGAGGTCGTTCTCCGTGTAGCCGACGACCGTGGGGCGGCCGGTGGTGCCGCTGGAGGCGTGCACGCGGCGGACCTGGTCCATGGGGACGGCGAACATGCCGAAGGGGTACGTCTCCCGCAGATCCGCCTTGGTGGTGAAGGGGAACCGGGCCAGATCCTCAAGGGTGCGGCAGTCGCCGGGTTTGACCCCGGCCTCGTCGAACTTGCGGTGGTACAGCTCCACGTTGTCGTACGCGTGCCGCAACGTGGCCTGGAGCAGGCCGAGTTGGTGCGCACGCAGTTCCTCGCGGGTGAGGCGCTCGGCGGCGTCCAGCAGCGCTTCGGGCAGCGGTTCGCCCAGGCGTGGGCTCTCGGCCACCGGGGCCTTCGGGTCGCTGCTCATGGAGACTCCTTCGTCCTCGTGCTGTCGATACTGCGGCTCCGTCCCCGGAACTCCGCGATCACCTGGTCGCCGCGCACCACGCTCACGTCGTAGATCCCACTGCGGCCGAACCGGGTGCGCTCGCGCGCGGTCGCCACCAGGACGTCACCCTCGTGCGCCGGGGCGACGAAGTCGATGTCGGCCGCGGCGGCCACGGTCACCGGGCCGTGGCTGTTGCAGGCACAGGCGAAGGCGGAGTCGGCGAACAGGAAGAGATAGCCGCCGTGGGCGGTCCCGTGTCCGTTGACCATGGCCGGGGTCACGGTCATACGGAGCACGGCGGTCCCTTCGCCGTGCTCGACGAGCTCGATACCGAGAGCCCGGGACGCCTCGTCCGCGGCGAACATCTTCTCCGTGGGACCGGGGGCCGTGTTCGTGGCCTGCGTCATTTTCCACCACCTTGTGGACCGACCGAACATTCGGTTAGCGTGCGGCACGGCCAAGTAATCCAGCATCACCACTGCCTGTCAAGAGGTGGAACGCATGCCCCTGACCAGCTCCGAGCCCTCCTCCGCCGAGGTCTATCTGATCGACGGGGCCCGCACCCCGCAGGGCCGCTACGGCGGCGCCCTTGCCTCCGTACGGCCCGACGACCTGGCGGCGCTGGTCGTCGGCGAGGCGGTCCGCCGGGCCGGGATTCCGGCCGAGGAGGTGGACGAGGTGATCCTCGGCGCCGCCAACCAGGCCGGCGAGGACAACCGGGACGTGGCCCGGATGGCCGTCCTGCTGGCGGGGCTGCCGCACACCGTGCCCGGCTACACCGTCAACCGGCTCTGCGCCTCGGGACTGACCGCCGTGGCCTCGGCCGCGCAGGCGATACGCGCCGGAGAGGCGGACCTCGTCGTCGCCGGCGGTGTCGAGTCGATGACCCGGGCGCCTTGGGTCATGGCCAAGCCCGGCACCCCGTGGGCCAAGCCGGGGGAGGTGCACGACACCTCACTGGGCTGGCGCTTCACCAATCCGCGCTTCGCCGCCCAGGACACCCTGTCCATGGGCGAGACGGCCGAGGAGGTCGCCGCGCTCGACGGCATCACCCGCGCCGACTCCGACGCCTTCGCGCTGCGCAGCCATCAACGGGCCGTCGCCGCACAGGAATTGGGCCACTTCGACCGGGAGATCGTGCCGGTCGCGGTGAAGGACGGGGAAGTCACCCGAGACGAGGGCCCGCGCCCCGGCACCACGCTGGAGAAGCTCGGCTCCCTGCGCACCATCTTCCGCGCCGGTGGCATCGTCACCGCCGGCTCCTCCTCGCCGCTGTCCGACGGCGCCGCCGCCCTGGTCGTCGCGAGCGGGGCGGCGGTCCGACGTCACGGACTCACCCCCAGGGCCAGGATCGTCACCTCCGCCTCGGCCGGAGTGCAGCCCCACCTCATGGGTCTGGGCCCGGTCCCCGCCACCGAGAAGGCGCTCGCCCGCGCCGGATGGGGAACCGGCGACCTGGACGCCGTAGAACTGAACGAGGCCTTCGCCGCGCAGGCGCTCGCGGTCACGCGTCGCCTCAAGCTCGACGAGGACAAGGTCAACGCCGACGGCGGCGCCATCGCCCTCGGCCACCCCCTCGGCTGCTCCGGCGCCCGCATCCTGCTCACGCTGCTCGGTCGCCTTGAGCGGGAGGACGGTCGCCGGGGTCTGGCCACGCTGTGCGTGGGTGTCGGCCAGGGCGTCGCGATGCTCGTGGAGCGGGTGTGAGCGCCCCCACGTCGTACGAGACTCTCCGCGTCGACGAGCGCGCGGACCGCGTCGTCGTCACCCTGCACCGCCCCGACGCCCGCAACGCCATCAGCGGGCTGATGATCCGTGAACTGCACGCCGTCTGCGAGCAGTTGGAGCACGACCCGAAGCTGCTGCTGCTCACCGGTCACGGCGGGGTCTTCGCGGGCGGCGCCGACATCGCGGAGCTGCTGGAGCGCGGGCGGGACGAAGCTCTGCAGGGCATCAACAGCCGGCTGTTCGAGCGCGTACGCCGACTGCCGATGCCGACCCTCGCGGCGGTGGACGGATGGGCACTGGGCGGCGGCGCGGAGTTGTCGTACGCCTGTGATCTGCGGATCGCCGGTCCGGACGCCGTCTTCGGGAACCCGGAACCCGGCCTCGGGATCCTCGCCGCGGCCGGTGCCTGCTGGCGGCTGCCCGAGCTGGTCGGTGAGTCGGTGGCCAAGCAGGTGCTGCTCGCCGGACGGAACCTAGACGCGGCGGCGGCGCTGGCCGCAGGGCTTGTCATCGACGTCGTACCGGCGGAGAAGCTGCTGGACGAGGCGCACGCGCTGCTCGACCGGATGGCCCGGTCCTCGGCCACCGCGCTGCGGCTCACCAAGCTCGTGGTCGATTCGCCGGGCGCCCACCCGATCGCCGACGACCTCGCGCAGGCCGTGCTCTTCGAGGGGCAGGACAAGAAGGACCGGATGACACTCTTCTTGAATAAGAGGGGCCTGGAGAAGAGGAGTAGCCGCGCATGAGCCCAACACCCCATTCCGCGCCAGCAGTTGTAGGAGTCATCGGCGGCGGCCGGATGGGCGCCGGTATCGCGCAGTCCTTCGCCGCCGCCGGGTCGTCCGTGACCGTCGTGGAGAGCGGTGAGCAGGCCTCGGCCGCCGCGCTGGACCGGGTCGCGACCGGACTGAAGCGGGCCGCCGAGCGCGGCCTGCTCGGCGAGCCCGCGGAGCAGGTGCTCGACCGCGTCACCATGGCCGACGCGGTCGACGGGCTGCCCGCCGACGCCGACCTCGTCGTCGAGGCCGTCCCCGAGGACGCCGGGCTCAAGGCCCGGGTGCTCGCGGCGGCCGAGCGGGCGGTGGGGGCGACGACCGTCCTTGCCACCAACACCAGCTCCCTGTCGGTCACCGAACTCGCCGCCGCGCTCACCCGGCCCGGTCGCTTCCTGGGCATGCACTTCTTCAACCCGGTGCCCGCCTCGGCGCTCGTCGAGATCGTCGTCGCGCCCGGCACGGAGGCCGCCACCGTCGGAGCCGCCCTCGACTGGACGCACGCCCTCGGCAAGAAGGACGTGACAGTCAAGGACTCGCCCGGCTTCGCCAGCAGCCGCCTCGGGCTGGCGCTCGGCCTGGAGGCGATCCGCATGGTCGAGGAGGGCGTCGCCGAGCCGGAGGCGATCGACGACGCGATGAGCCTGGGCTACAAGCACCCCATGGGGCCGCTGCGCCTGACCGACCTGGTCGGTCTCGACGTACGGCTGGCCATCGCCGAATACCTGCACTCCACCCTCGGCGAGCGCTTCGCTCCGCCGCAGCTGCTGCGCGACAAGGTCGCCCGCGGTGAACTGGGCCGCAAGACGGGACAGGGGTTCTACACGTGGGAGTGAGCATGGGCGGGCGGATGGCGTTTCGCGGGCCGCTGACCAGCCATTCGCCCGGCAGGTCTTGCCTCACCGGGGGAAACCCTTCACACTGGGAACCGAACGAATGGTCGGTAGGGGAGTTGAGGTGTCGATGACGAGCACAGGCACGGAGGCGTCAGCCGCCGACCGGGACGAGACGCGGTTCGAGGAGCAGTTCGACGCCACGATCGCGAAGGACCAGCGGATCGAGCCCCGCGACTGGATGCCCGACGGCTACCGCAAGACCCTGATCCGGCAGATCGCGCAGCACGCGCACTCCGAGATCATCGGGATGCAGCCGGAGGGCGACTGGATCACCCGCGCGCCCTCCCTGCGCCGCAAGGCGATCCTCTTCGCGAAGGTGCAGGACGAGGCCGGACACGGGCTGTATCTGTACTCGGCCGCCGAGACCCTGGGCGCGGACCGCGCCGAACTGACCGAGGCGCTGATCGAGGGCCGGCAGAAGTACTCGTCGATCTTCAACTACCCGACGCCGACCTTCGCCGACGTCGGCGTGATCGGCTGGTTCGTGGACGGCGCGGCGATCTGCAACCAGGTGCCGCTGTGCCGCTGCTCGTACGGGCCGTACGCGCGGGCCATGGTGCGGGTGTGCAAGGAGGAGTCCTTCCACCAGCGCCAGGGCTTCGAGCTGCTGCTCACGATGATGCGCGGGACGGACGCGCAGCGGGCCATGGTGCAGGACGCGGTGGACCGTTGGTGGTGGCCGTCGCTGATGATGTTCGGCCCGCCCGACGACGACTCGCCCAACTCGGCCCGCTCCATGGCCTGGAAGATCAAGCGGCACAGCAACGACGAACTGCGCCAGCGCTTCGTCGACATGACCGTCCCGCAGGCCGCGAAGCTCGGAGTCACCCTGCCCGACCCGGAGTTGAGCTGGAACGAGGAGCGCGGCCACCACGACTTCGGCACCCCCGACTGGTCCGAGTTGCAGCGCGTGATCAAGGGAGACGGACCGCGTAACGCCGAGCGGGTCTCCCGCCGCAGGGCCGCCCACGAGGAGGGCGCCTGGGTCCGGGAGGCGGCCACCGCCCACGCGGCCAAGCAGGCCGCCCGTACGAAGAAGACCGAAGGAGCGGCGGCATGACGCAGGACTGGCCCCTGTACGAGGTGTTCGTGCGCGGCAAGCGCGGACTGAACCACGTCCACGTCGGCTCGCTGCACGCCGCCGACGACGCGATGGCCCTCACCCACGCCCGCGACCTCTACACGCGGCGCAACGAGGGCGTGTCCATCTGGGTCGTGCGCTCGGAGCACATCGCCGCCTCGACCCGTGACGAGAAGGACCCGTTCTTCGCGCCGAGCGCCGACAAGGTCTACCGCCACCCCACGTTCTACGACATCCCCGAAGACGTCCCCCACATCTAGGAGCAGGGAATGAGTGACGACCACGTCTATCTGTCCCTGGCCGAGGGGCACGACGACAGCGACGCCCGCTGGGCCTTCGGCACCGGCTTCGAGGACCCGCTGCACGGCGTCGACCAGAGCGTGCCGGAGGGGACGGACACCGCTCAACTGGCCGCGTACTGCCTGGCACTTGGCGACGACGCGCTCGTCAGCGCCCAGCGGCTGGCCCAATGGTGCACCGCCGCCCCCGAGTTGGAGGAGGAGGTCGCGCTGGCCAACATCGGGCTCGACCTGCTCGGCCAGACCCGCCTGCTCTACGCCCGCGCCGGTCAGGTCGACGGCACCGGACGCGGCGAGGACGCCTACGCCTACTTCCGCGACGCCGACGCCTTCCGCAACGTACGGCTGGCCGAACTCCCCAACGGCGACTTCGCGTTCTCCATCACCCGCCTGCTGGTGCTGTCCTCCTGGCGACTCGCCCTCTTCGAGCGCCTCGCCGTCACCACGTCGGACCCGGTGCTCGCGGCCATCGCCGCCAAGGGTGTCAAGGAGCTTGCGTACCACCGCCAGTACGCCGCCGAGTGGGCCGTCCGGCTCGGCGACGGCACCGAGGAGTCACAGCGGAGGATGCGGGACGCGCTGGTCGCCGTCGCGCCCTACGTGGACGAACTCTTCGCGGAGACGGGGGAGTTGGAGGCCGAGGTGCTGGCCGTGCTCCACCAGGTCACCGACGCCGCCGGGCTCGTCTGGCCCGAGGTGGCACCCGTCCCCGGACACGGCCGCGACGGCGACCACACCGAACACCTCGCCCCTCTGCTCACCGAACTCCAGAGCGTGGCCCGCGCCCACCCGGAGGCGGCATGGTGACCACCCTGCTCGACGCGCGGCGCGCCCGGCACATCGCCGCGCAGGTGCCCGACCCCGAGATGCCCATGCTCACGCTGGCCGACCTCGGCGTACTGCGTGACGTCGAATTGCGCGAGGACGGGACGGTCGTCGCGAGCCTGACGCCCACCTACTCCGGCTGCCCCGCCATGGCCGAGATGCGCGCCGAGGTGGCCGCGCGGCTGACGGACGCCGGGTACGCGCGCGTGGAGATCCGTACGGTCCTGACCCCGCCCTGGAGCAGCGACTGGATCACCCCGGCCGGCCGCGCCAAGCTCACCGAACACGGCATCGCGCCGCCCGGCGCCGCCCCGCGCGGTCCGCTGGTGCTCACGCTGTCGCCGACCCGCCGTACGGTGGCCTGCCCCCGCTGCGGGGCGACGGACACCGAGGAGACCTCGCACTTCGCCGCGACCTCCTGCAAAGCCCTGTGGCGGTGCCGCGCCTGCCGCGAGCCGTTCGAGTACGTCAAGGAGATCTGATGGCGAGCCCCCACCACTCGATTGTGGCGAGCCCCCGACACCTGCTCGCGATGAGCGCGGTGAGCGCCCGGTCCCCGCTCGCAGTGAGCCCGGCGAGTCCTCAACTCCAGCCCGTGGAGGGCACGATGAGCCGCCGGCTCCCGCTCGCGGAGGTCACGGCGAGCACTCGGTCCCCGTTCGCGGAGAGTCCGGCGAGTCCCCAACTCCCGCCCGTGGAAAGGACGGTGGACCAGTGACCGCCCCGGCCCCCACCACTTCCACCACCCCCGCCCGCCCGGCGCGCCGCCGCCCGGCCTTCCACGCGCTGCGGGTCGCGGCCGTAGAGCCGCTGTGCGAGGACGCCGCCGCCATCAGCTTCGACATCCCCGACCACCTCGCCGAGGAGTTCGCCTACCGGCCCGGCCAGTCGCTCACGCTCCGCCGCGAGGTCGAGGGTCGCGACGAGCGCCGCTCGTACTCCATCTGCTCCCCGGCGGGAGCGCGCCCGCGCATCGGCGTACGGGTCGTCCCCGGCGGCCTGTTCTCCTCCTGGCTGGTCGACGAGGTACGCCCCGGAGACACCGTCGAGGTGATGGCCCCCACCGGTGCCTTCACCCCCGACCTGACCCTCCCCGGCCATCACGTCCTGATCGCCGCGGGCTCCGGAATCACCCCGATGCTGTCCATCGCGGAATCCGTCCTCGCCGCCGACACCCGCTCCCGCGTCACGCTCTTCTACGGCAACCGGCGCTCCGACACGGTGATGTTCGCCGACGACCTCGCCGACCTGAAGGACCTGCACCCCGGCCGCTTCCAGCTCGCGCACATCCTGTCCCGGGAACCGCGCGAGGCCGAGATCCTCTCCGGCCGCCTCGACGCCGACCGGCTCACCACGCTCGTCGACGCCCTCGTGGACGTGGAGACCGCCGACCACTGGTGGCTGTGCGGCCCGCACGGCATGGTCCGGGACGCCCAGCACGTCCTCGCCGCACTCGGCGTCCCCGCCGACCGTGTCCACCAGGAGCTGTTCTACGCCGACGACGAGCCCGTCCGGCCGAACGAACACGTCGACAAGGCCTACGGCGGCCCGGTCAGCCAGGTGAGCGTCACGCTCGACGGGCGTACCACCAACTCCGCGCTGCCCAAGGACAGTTCGATCCTCGACGGCGCCCAGAAGACCCGGCCCGATCTGCCGTTCGCCTGCAAGGGCGGCGTCTGCGGCACCTGTCGCGCGCTGGTCACCGACGGCACGGCGGACATGCGGCGCAACTACGCCCTCGAACCCGCCGAGGTCGACGCGGGTTACGTCCTCACCTGCCAGACCTTCCCGGTGTCCGACACCCTCGCCGTCGACTACGACAGCTGACACTTCTACGGACGTGCAGAGCGGGCCGGGAGGGATCCCGGCCCGCTCTTGGCTCAGTTACCGACGGTCAGCCGAGGAGCTTGGCCGCCAGGGTCGCCGCGTTGTACGAACCCCAGCCGGTGGTGAAGTCCCAGCCGCTGGCGGCGGAGTAGGCGCCGTTGCTGCCGCTGGTGATGTCGTGGAAGCCGGTGCCGCTCGCCGTGTAGAGCGCGGGGTTGGCGAAGCCGAGGTTGGCCTTGCCGGCGGCCGCGGCCTGCTGGTTGTAGAGCGCGCCGAAGGCCGCCCACTCGGGCGCGGCGGCGCTGGTGCCGCCGACCGTGCCCCAGCTGCCCTGCGAGTAGATCGAGACGCCGGGGCTCGGGTTGGCGAGCGCCGACACGTCGGGCACCTGGCGGTAGCCGCCGCCCGCGGTCTTCTGCACCGCGGTCTGCCAGCTCGGGATCTTGAAGACGGAGGACTTGCCGCCGCCACCGCCCGACCACGCCGTCTCCTTGCTCCACGCGTTGGCGGAGGTGACGGTCAGCGTGGTGCCGCCGACGCCGGTGACGTACGGGTCGCTGGCCGGGTAGTCGACGGTGGTGGTGCCGTCGCCCGCGTCGTCCGAGCCGTCGTCGCCGGAGGCCGCGTAGAAGCCGAGGCCCTCGGCCGCGCCCGCCTTGAAGACGGCGTCCACGGCGTTGATGTTGGAGGTGGTGCGCTGGCTCTCGGAGGCGCCCCAGCTGATCGAGGTGGTCGGGATGCCGCTGTCGACGATGGCCTGGTAGGTGTCGACCTCACCGGCGTCGGAGTTGGGGCCCTCGAAGACGGTGACGTTCGCCTTCGGGGCGATCGCGTGCAGGACCTCGATGTCCAGCTCGACCTCGACCTGACCGTCACCGAGCGCGCCGGAGCCGCCGTCGACCTTCGAGACGGTCGGAGTGGGCGAGCCCAGGCTGTAGTTGGTGTCGTACTTGGTGATGTTGGCCTGCTGGAAGCCGTCGAACTCCAGCAGCGCGATCTTCTGGCCGCTGCCGGTGTACGTGCTGGAGACGTTGTAGCCGCCCTTGATCTGGGCCGGGGTGTAGCCGCCGCCGGGGCCGTTGTGCGGGTTGACCTTGGCGGAGCCCTGGTGGTGCAGCTGGGCGCGGTTGTTGAGGCCGGTCACGTCGCTGACGAGCCCGGCGATGCCGGTGGGCAGGGTCGGCGCGGTCTCGTTGGCGTAGAACGCGCGGCCCGACTTGGCGTCCTTCCACGTCGACAGCTTGGTGCCGAACGCCTTCTCCAGCTGGGCGGCGGTGCCGCTGGCGTCGACCAGCAGGTTCCCCGAGTGGACCTTGCCGACGGTCAGACCCTGGGCGAGCAGGAAGTCCTTGACCTGCTTGACCTCGGCGTCGGTCCGGCCGAACCGGGCCGCGAACTGCGCCTTCGTCAGATAGTGGCCGTACGAACTCGACCGCGGATTGCTGACGCCTGCGACGAACGTGTCCAGCGCCTTGTCGTTTCTGGGCGTCAGGCTGATGGCCACCGATATGCGCTTGCCGGCGGCGACGGCGCCGGTGCGGGACGCGTCGTGGTTCAGGCCCTTGAGGACATCTCCCGCGACGGCGGCGCGAGTTGCGTGCGGCTGGACGGCGGCGTAGGCGCTGGGGACGGCGGCGGCGAGCAGGGCCGGTACGGCGACGAGGCCGACCAGCTTCAGACGTGACGTCACGGAAGTCCTCCGAGGAGTGGGGGGTTGCTGTCCCGGAAGCGGAACGGGTTTCACCGTAGGAACACCGACCCCACCCGCATAAGCGGGGGAACCCTTGCGTCACGTGTTAACAGCGGGTGTCACATGAACCGCGGACGACAGGTCAGCGGCGGGTGTCGAGGGTGCGGGGGGTCCGCAGCCTGCCCGGCTGACTGATCGTCACCGCCTGTGTGACGGGCTGCTGTTGGTCGTCGTCGCCGACGCTCACGGTCGCCGCTCCGGACGCGATCACGGCGACCGCCATGGCATGGGCGAGCGCGGTGCGCGAACGGACGCCGACCTTGCGGTAGACCCGAGAGAGGGTGCCCTCGACCGTCTTGACGCTGATGAACAGCTCGGCGGCGACCTCCCGGTTGGTGGCACCCCCGCCGACCAGTTCGGCCACCCGTGCCTCCGTGGGAGTGAGTTCGGGCCGTCCGTCACCGTCCCGGTCGCCGGCCTCCAGCCGGGCCAGTTCGTCGCCCGCCCGCGCCGCCAGCGGAACGGCACCGATACGGGTCGCGGTCTCCAGCGCCTCGCCGAGCGCGGTACGGGCCGCGTTGCGGTGGCGGGCCCTGCGCTCGACCGCGCCGAGCGAGATGAGAGTGCGTACCAGGTCCACGGGCAGGGGGAGTTGACGCAGCCGGTCCACGGCGGTGCGCAGCCGTACCGACCCCTCCTTCGCCCGGCCGAGACCGGCCTCGCGCAGCCCCTCCGCGCGTTCCAGGGCCGCCAGTACGCTGCCGGGCGCGTCGCCGGACACGCGTGCGCGGGCCTCGTCGAGCACCGCCCCGGCCTCGTCCGTCTCGCCCAGCACGACCAAGGCCTCGGCCAGGTCGCTGTACCAGTGCAGCAGGGGAGGGTCGGCGGCCGACATGGCCTCGCCGAGTTCCTTCACGCGCTGCAGCGCCTCGACCGCCGCGGCGGCCCCGCGCGGATCGCCGGCCAGCAACTCGGCCTGCCCCAGCACCGCGAGGGCGCGCAGCAGGAACAGCCGGTCGCCGTCCGCCTCCGAGGCCCGCACCGCCTGCCCGGCCAACTCCCGTGCCTCGTCGGCACTGCCGCCCGCGGTCGCCGCGAGCGCCGCCGCGTACAGCGCCGGAGCCGCCTGTACGCCGGTCTCGGCCACGGCACGGGTGCAGCGGGCGGCGGTGTGCAGCGCTTCCCGGCAGTGCCCGGCGCGCACTTGGATGCGGGTCAGGGCGACCAGGGTCGCCATGAACTCCTCGACCCCGGCGAACTCCCCGATCTCCGCGAGGAGTTCGGTCACCCGCCGCTGGGCCTCGGTGACCTTGTCGGAGTCCAGCGCGAGGATCGCCCGCATCCGGATCAGGCCCCAGCTCTCCGGTCCGGCGCCCGCGCCGCCGGTCAGCGAGAGCGCTTCCGCCAACGCGGCGTCGGCGGCGACCGGTTCACCGCCCAGCGAGCGCACCCGGGCCAGGGTCGCGAGTGCCCCGATCCGGGTGTCGGTGTCGCCGGCCACGGCCGCCTGCCGGGCCGCGCGCCGGGCATGTCTGGCGGCCTGCGCCAACTCCCCGCAGAGCAGGCCCCGTACCGCCGCCCAGTGATGCAGCCACGCCTCCGCCTCGGGATCACCGGCCGCGTCCCGGAGCCCTTCCTCGATCAGCGCGTGCGTACCGTGCAGGGCTTGACCGGCGTTGCGCAGCAGGACCAGCCGCGCCCGCACCCGCTGCCGGGCCGAGCCCGATCCGGCGAGGACGGTCTCGGCCGCTTGTCCCGCCTCCTCCAACTGCCCGGCGTCACAGGCGTATTCGGCCGCCGCCAGCAGCCGGTCGGCGTGCTCGGCCGGTCGGTCGCGCGGAGTGCGCAGGGCCGCGAGCCCGGCGAGTTCGAAGGCCGCGTCGGGGTCACCGTCGCGGCGGGCGGACTCGGCGGCGGCCAGCAGGGTGCGGGCGGTGGTCTCGTCCTCGTAGGGGTGGGCGAGCGCGAGGTGCCGGGCCCGCTCCACGGGATCGGTGACCGCGGCGGCCAGGAGCGCGTGCGCCTGTCGCCGGCCGTACTCGGGAGCGTCGGCGTAGACGGCGGCGCGGAGCAGCGGATGCCGGAAGCGGACGGTCCCGTGGGCGTCGGCGGTCGCGAGCCCGATCTGCTCGGTCTCCGCCAGGTCCGCGGCCGGATCGTCGAACCCGGCGGCGCGCAGCAGCGTGAGCGTGGGGCGGGCGGCGGCGCTCGTGACGAGGAGGGTGTGCCGCGTGTTCTCCGGCAGGGTGTGCACCCCCTCCAGCAGCAGGGTGCGCAGCCGGTGCGGGACGGGCAGCGTCCGGCCGAGGCCGACGGCCGCCGCGTCGCGCGGGGCCGCCCGCTCCAACTCCAGGGCGTACCAAGGGTTTCCGGCGGCCGTGTCCTGGACGGCCCGCAGCACCGCCGGTGGCAGGTCGGCGGGCAACAGCCGTGCCACCTCGTCGTCGGTCAGTGGTGGCACGGGCAGTTCGACGGTGCCGGGCGGGCAGCAGCGCGGCCGTTCCGGTTGTTCGCCGTCTGCCACCCGCTCGGCGGCCACCACCCTCACGTCGAGGCCCTCGACACGGCGTACGACGAAGGCGAGCACCTCTGCGGTCTGTTCGTCGAGCCACTGGAGGCCGTCGAGGACCAGCAGCACCGGGCCGGTGGCCGCGAGGGTGCGCAGCACGTCGAGAACGGCGACACGGACGGCGAGCCCGCCACGGTCGCCGACCGGTACCTCGCCGCGCAACAGGGCGGCCTGCAGGGCCAATTGGGGTTCGGGTGCCAGTGCATCGAGGCAGCTCTCCGGCACGCGTGCGAACAGGTCGACGAGACCGGCGAACGGCAGCCGGGCGTCCTCCTCGGCGGGCGAGCAGTGCAACACCGTTCCGGACGGCTGGAGATGGGCATCCGATGACGCCACGAGGGCGGCCACGAGCACGGACTTGCCGATCCCCGCCGGACCGTGGAGCAGCACTCCCTGACGGTCCGTCAACTCGGTGCGGGCGGTGCCGATCAGCTCGCGGTGCCCGGTCAACGACCGCACTTCCGCGCCACGGAGGGGCGGGCGGGGCGGTGGGTGCGGCGGGTCTCCGGGCATCTGAGCATGTGTTCATGACAACCGTTACGGAATCGCCTTGTCAATGACCATCGGGAGCGGCGGACGAGCCCGACCGGCCAATTGGCGCATGATCTCGATTTTAGCCGACAGCGATGGCGCACTTCCTTCGTTGATGCCCGCCATATGTGCGTGAAGCGGCTGATCGCCCGTACAACGGCCTGGTCAGCGGATGCACCGAGGAAATGGGAGAGAACGATGACTGATCACGGAGCCGATCTGGTGATCCGGGCCGGGGCGATCCACACGCTGGTCCCCGGCCAGGCCCCGCAGCGGGCGCTGGCTGTGCGGGGCGACCGCATCACGGCCCTCTCGCCCGACCCCGACGGACTCGACCACCTGCTGCGCCCGCACACCACCGTGCACGACCTGCCCGGCGCCACCGTGCTGCCCGCCTTCGACGACACCCACACCCACCTGATCTACGCGGCGCTCGGCGCGCACGACGTCCCGGTCCATGAGGCCCGCGACATCCCCGAGTTCCTGGAGCTGATCCGGGAGCGGGCGAAGACGACTCCCGAGGGCGAGTGGATCCGCACCACCACCAACTGGTAGGAGCTGAATCTGGCCGAGCGGCGCATGCCCACCGCCGCCGAACTCGACACGGCCACCGACCGCCACCCCGTGCTGGTCAAGCGCGGCGGCCACAACGACGTCGTCAACAACTACGCGCTGCGCCTGGCCGGCATCACCGAGGACACCCCCGTACCGCCGGGCGGTGTCATCGGCCGCGACGCCGACGGCCGGCTCGACGGGCGGCTGATCGACAACGCCATGGGCCTGGTGGAGCGCCTCGTCCCGGCCCCGGACCGGGCCGGGCGGATCGACGGGCTGCGGCTGGCCACCGCCCAGTACGCAGCCACCGGCATCGGCACGGTCCGCGACTGCGCGGTCGGCCTTGAGGACTACGCCGTGCTGTTGGCCGCCCGCGAGACGGGGGCGCTCGGCATCCGGGTGCGCGCCCTGATCTCGGCGCTCGGCATGACCAGTGCCGCCCAGGTGGAGGACCTGCTCGACGCCATGGAGAAGTGGCGCGACGACTCCGACCCGTGGCTGCGGGTGTGGGGCGTGAAGTTCGGGCTCGACGGCGGCCTGGAGGCCGGCGCGACCGAGGAGCCGTACGCCTGTGACCACGCGTTCTCCGGGACGCTGACCTGGGAGCCGGACGCGCTGGTGGAGGCCGCCGAGGCCGTGGTCCGGCGTGGCTGGCGGGTCGGCACCCACGCCTACGGCGACCGTGCGGTCCGCACCCTCCTGGACGTCTACGAGCGGGTCCTCGCCCGCAACCCCGGACTGCCCGCCGGCGCGCTGGTCATGGAGCACGGCGGTCTGGCCGGACCCGAACAGCGCGCCCGCGCCGTCGAGTTGGGCATCCCCGTCACCATCCAGCAGCCGCTCCTGCACGACACCGCCGAGGTCGAGGAGGGCTTCTGGGGCCCGGAGCGCGTCGCCCGCCTCTTCCCCGCCCGTGGCTGGATCGACCTGGGCGCCCAGGTCAGCGCCGGATCGGACTTCCCCGTCGGCCAGTTCGGCGCGATGCGTTCGGTCTACGGCATGATCACCCGCCAGACCGTCATCGGCCCCAAGGGCCCGGAGCACGCCATCACCTACGACGAGGCCCTCACCCTGCACACCGCCAACGCGGCGCTGCTGCTGGGCGACCAGAATCTGCGCGGCACGCTCAGCCCGGGCCGCCTCGCGGACCTCACCGTCTGGGAGCAGGACCCCGCCCGTTGCCCGAGCGACGTCCTGCGCGACCTGAACCCGCTGCACACGTTCGTGGGCGGCGGTCTCGTCACCCGGCCGGCATCGTCCTGATCGCGGCGATGTCGAACTGGAGCCGCACCTTCTCGCTCACCATCGCACCGCCCTCGGCCAGCCGGGAGTTGTAGGTCAGGCCCCAGTCGGAACGGTCGATGGTGGTGGTGCCGTCGAAGCCGACCCGTTCTACACCGAACGGGTCGGTGACATGTCCGATGTAGGTGAGTTCCAGGACGACGGGACGGGTGGTGTCCTTGATGGTGAGGTCACCGAGCATGCGGTAGACATCGTTGCCAGACATTTGCACCGCGGTACTGGCGAAACGCATCCGCGGATAGGTCGCGGAGTCCAGGAAGTCCCGGCCCACCAAGTGGGCGTCGCGCTGTTCCACGCCCGTGTCGACACTGCCGGTGGACACCACGATCTCCGCCCGCGAACGGGCCGGGTTGCGGCCGTCGAAGTACAGCCGGCTTTTGTATTCGGCGAAGGACCCGCGCACGGTCGTCACCATGGCGTGCCGGACGGAGAAACCGATCCGGCTGTGCGCGGGGTCGATCATCCACTCTCCGGTCAGCGCCGCCAGGGCGGGATCGGGCAGGCCGGAGGCGGTGAACGCCGGTGGGGCGGCGGGGCGTTGCGGAGCTGTGGGGGGTGCCGGGCGGCGGAGGGGCGCAGCACGGTTGAACAGGTTCATGCTTCACGTAGTTACTGCACGGGTGAAATCGCCGCAAGCCTTCATGGCGAATCGACAGCAGCGCGAATCGGCACCGACACGCTTAAATACCGCCACCTCGTCGGCCGTTCCACATTTCCCACACATATTCGTCACCCGAAAAACGACGGCCGTCAATTTCAGCGCATCGGGAAACCGAACGAATAACCCTGCTGCTTCAGCCACGGCAGGATCTCGCGGAGCGCGGCCACGGTCTCGGAGCGGTCGCCGCCGGCGTCGTGGAACAGGATGGTCGGCCCGTTGGGCAGTTCGCTCTTGACGGTGGTGACGATGGCTCCGGTGCCGGGGAGTTCGAAGTCCTTGGAGTCGACGTTCCACCCCAGCGGGCGCATGCCCTGCGCGGCGGCGAGATGACGGCTGTACGGCGTGAACGCGCCGCCCGGCGCCCGGTAGTACAGCGGCCGTACGCCCCCGGAGGCCTTGGTGATCATGGCGGCGGCGTTCAGGATCTCCTGCTTCTGGTAGGACTCGGACTTCTTGTCCATGGTGGTGTCGTGCGACACCGAGTGGTCGCACAGCCGGTGCCCGGCCGCCACCACCGCCTTGACCAGGTCCGGGTGGGCCTCGGCCATCGGGCCGACCATGCAGAAGGTGGCCTTCACTCCGTACTCCTTGAGCACTTGGAGCACCTGCGGTGTCCAGGTCGGGTCGGGCCCGTCGTCGATGGTGATGTTGACGCCCCGCGTGCCCCGGTCGGAGGCGTGCACGATCTCCGCCGACACGGCCGCGACCCGGGCCGGGGCCGAACTGGTGGCGCCAGGACGCCCGTTGGCGCCGCCCCGCTGCGCGTCGACCACACCGGCCTGCGCGGTCCACACCGAGGTGGCCGCCGCCACCGCCGTCACACCGACCGCCGCCGCGAGTACCCGGCCGTACCAACCCCGCCCGCCATGACGTGCCATGTCCGCCCTGTTCCCTGTCCTGTTGTCCGGTTCCATGCATTCGTCAGGACGGGATAAACGAGCGGAGGGATCCCGCTGTTACGGATTACGGACAATTTTCCGGGAGTTCGAGGACCGCGGACGACGATCCCGGTCGGCGCGGCGCCACCGGCCGGGCGGTGCCGACTTGACGGCGAGAGGGCCCGCACGTCCATCGGCCCAGGGTCTGTCCATGTTTTCGACGAGCATCGAAATCGTTGAGGCGGGCGACCGCCTCGCGAACGATGTCCCGGTGAGCGGGGCGACCTCCCGCCGCAGCACTCAATGGGGGTAATGGCTCTATGGCAAGACGAAACGGGGCGAGACGCGGTCTGACCACCGTCCTCGCGGTGGGTGCCTTCGTGTTCGCGTCGGCGACCGGAGTGGCCGCCGGCGCGAGCGGGCCCGCCCGGGCCGACTTCGCCGGACAGGCGCGGGAGTTGGGACTGACCGGCGCGCAGGCGCAGGGACTTCAGCAGCGGGTGGACTCCTATCTGTCCTCGACCGGCGGCACACAGGTGTCCGTGAACAGGATCCTCATCGGCGACAGCGGTGAGATCGTCCTGACCCTGCCGGGAGAGAAGACGGTTCGCGAGGCGAGCGCGCCCAGGAAGCCGTTGGTCGAACTCTGTCCCGGCAACACCATGTGTGCCTGGAAGGGCACTTGGTACGAGGGCGACAAGATCAGCATGTGGGCCTGCTACAACTTCCGCATCCCATGGCTGCAGAACGGATCGTGGATCAACAACCAGTCCAAGGGGACGGTCGCGAACTTCCTGGACGACAACGGCGTCTCGCAGTGGCACGACGCGGGTGCCTTCTCGCAGGACCCGGACGCTCCCTGGTACTGGGTCCACTGGATCAAGAACTGCTGACGGACCCCCGCTGACAGTAAGTCACCTCTCGCGAAAGGCAGTACCAACATGATGACTCGGACACGTCTCGCGGCCACCCTGTGCGCCGCCGCCTCCGTGGTCGCGATCGGTCTGGCGACTCCGGCGGCGGCTCAGTCGGACCAGGCAGCCGCCTCGTGCACCACCTCCCGCTCCTCCGACGGAAAGTACGTGGGAGTCAGTTGCACCACCGGTCGCTACTACGTCGTCGGCACGGCGTGCAGCGCGGGCGGCTGCACCACGATCGGGGGGAACATCGTCAACGCCCCCAACACCTCGGTGGCCTGGGCGGGCAGCGGCTACTTCGCCGGTGACATCATGGCCGTCTTCGTCTGAGCGCCGCGACGTGCCGGGGCCGCGGGATGCGGTCCCGGCACGAGGGCGAGGAGGCTGTCGATCGGACGGGTTCATTCACATTGGGCGGGCGGGGTGGGCTTCTTGCCGATCTTGATCGAGACCGAGGACCCGGAGGGCAGTACGGTGCCCGCGGTCGGAGACTGCCGACTGACCGTGTTGACGTTGTTGCAGTCGACGACGCTGCCGACGGTGCCGAGGACGTATCCGGCAGCCCTGAGATCCTGGTCGGCCTGCGCCTGCGAGTCACCCACCACGTTGGGCACGGTCGTCACACCGGCCACCGAGGCCGACACGGACGCCAGGACCCGGCTGTATCCGGTGTCCGACGACGTGTCGACGACCGTCACACTCCAGCCCACGGTCCCGGTCTGGTTGATGAACACCGGCTGCGATCCGCCGCCGACCGGGAAGACGGTGGTCGACGGGTTGAAGCCCGGCCCGCTGATCACCAGCGCGTCCTCCGAGGTATTGGCCACGCAGTCCGCGCTCCACTGCACCAGGGCGTTGTGGCCGTAGAGCACGGGGGAGGGCGTCACCGAGATGGTGGCGGTCGCGGTGACCGCGCAGTTCAGTCCGGGATCGTCCGCGTAGGCGGGTGTCACGGCGAACGCGGTGGCCACCAGCGCCGCCACGACGAGCACCACCGCCTTCGGCGAGCGCGCCACCCGGGCCGCCCACCTCCGCAGCCCCGCCCTTGTTCCGGCGAGCACGCGACGACGCGCCGGTTTCGATGCTTCTCTCATAACTCCCCCAAGGTGGATGCACTCCGTACACCGAGCGGCCCGGCGCCGTCGGCGACCGATGGCCAGCGTGCTGCACCGGCACGCGGAAGTCGCCCATGGATCCGCTCAGCGGAACGGCCGTGGACCCACCCGTTCCTCTTGACGCCCGTCACCACCGCACCTAGCCTCGACTGAACACGTCTAGACAGGTAGGTCGACGATGGCGGACTCCCAGACTTCCCAGTCCCGGCAACTTCAGGTCGAGACCCACGGCCTCGATGTGATCGGCGACGACGAACGCAAAGGCACCCCTCGCACGCTGTTCTGGCCCTGGTTCGGGGCCAACGTCTCGATCCTGGGCCTGAGTTACGGCGCCTTCGCGCTCGGCTTCGGGATCTCCTTCTGGCAGGCGCTCGTCGCCGGTGTGATCGGCATCGTGTTCTCCTTCCTGCTCTGCGGCTTCATCGCCGTCGCGGGCAAGCGCGGCTCCGCGCCCACGATGGTGCTCAGCCGAGCCGCCTACGGCGTGCGCGGCAACCGGCTGCCGTCGGTGATCTCCTGGATCCTCACCGTCGGCTGGGAGACCGTCCTCACGGCGCTCGCGACGATGGCCACGGCGACGGTCTTCGACCGGCTCAGCTGGGGCGGCGGCACGGAGACCAAGGTGGTCGCGCTGATCATCGTCGGCGCGCTCATCGTCGTCGGCGGAGTCATGGGCTTCGACCTGATCATGCGGCTCCAGACGGTGATCACCGTGGTCACCGCCGTGCTCACCGTCGTCTACATCGCGCTCGTCGCCGACCACATCCACTGGAGCACGGTCAGTGCCCTACCGGCGGGCTCCGCCCAGGAGTTCATCGGCGCGCTGGTGTTCATGATGACCGGCTTCGGCCTCGGCTGGGTCAACGCCGCCGCCGACTACTCCCGCTATCTGCCCCGGAGTTCGTCCAGCAGAGGCGTGATCGGCTGGACCACGTTCGGCGCCTCCGTCGCTCCACTGCTTCTGCTGGTCTTCGGTCTGCTGCTCGCCGGTTCCTCCAGCACGCTCAACAAGGCGATCGCCGCCGACCCGATCGGCGCGCTGACGACGATCCTGCCCACCTGGTTCCTGGTCCCGTTCGTCGTGGTCGCGGTGCTCGGCCTGGTCGGCGGCGCGGTCCTCGACATCTACTCCTCCGGCCTCGCCCTCCTCTCGGCGGGCCTGCGGGTGCCGCGCTACCTCGCCGCGCTCGTCGACGGCGTCCTGATGATCGCGGGCTCCATCTACATCGTGTTCTTCGCCGACAACTTCCTCGGCCAGTTCATGGGCTTCCTCACCACCCTCGGCGTCCCCATCGCCGCCTGGTGCGGCATCATGCTCGCCGACCTCGCCCTGCGCCGCCGCGACTACGACGAGGGCGACCTCTTCCGCCCGACCGGCCGCTACGGCGACGTCCAACTCACGCCGCTCCTCCTCACCCTCGGCGCCACCGCGATCGGCTGGGGCCTGGTCACCAACACGGCCGCCAGCTGGCTGACTTGGCAGGGCTACCTCCTCGACCCGCTCGGCCTCGGCGGCAAGTCCGGCGCCTGGGCCTACGCCAACCTCGGCGTCCTGGCCGCGCTCGCGCTCGGCTTCCTCGGCACCCTCGTGCTGGGCCGCGCCCGCATCCAGGACCAGGAGCAGCAGGCCGCCAGCCCCGAGGCGGTGGCCGCCCTATGACCACCGCATCCGGCCATCTCGCCGTCATCGACATGCAGCGCGTCTTCGCCGAACCCGACAGCCCCTGGGCCACCCCCCGCTTCGAGGAGGCGGCGGCAGGCGTACGACGACTGCTGCCGGCCTTCGGGGACGACGTCACCTTCACCCGCTTCATCGCCCCCGACAAACCCGAGGGCAGCTGGCGCGCCTACTACGACCAGTGGCCCTTCGCCCTCCGGCCGCCGGACGCCCCGCTCTGGCGGCTGACCGACGAATTCGCCGCCCGGGCACGGCACTTGGTGGACGCACCCACCTTCGGCAAGTGGACCCCGGAACTCGCCGACCGCGTCGCCCCCACCGGCCGCCTCTTCCTCGCGGGCGTCAGCACCGACTGCTGCGTCCTGTCCACGGCCCTCGCCGCCGCCGACGCCGGAGCAGAGGTCCTGGTCGTCGCCGACGCCTGCGCGGGTGTGGACGACGACTCCCACGCCAAGGCGTTGCACGTCATGGACCTGTACCAGCCCCTGATCCGAGTGGTCACCGCCGCCGAGGCGGTCGGGGAGGCCTCATGACCGGCGTCCGCCTCAAACACCAGCGCATCACCGAGGTCCTGGCCAAGGAGATCCGCAGCGGCCACCGCCCCGCCGGCGAGCAACTCCCCGGCGAACACGCCCTGGCCCAACGCTTCGGCGTCAGCCGTACGACCGTCCGCGCGGCCCTCGCCGAACTCAGCGAGGCCGGCCTGATCGCCACCCGCACCGGCAAGGGCTCCTACGTCCTCTTCGACGGCCGCCCACTGGACGACAGCCTCGGCTGGGCCCACGCGCTCGCCACCCAGGGCATCGACACCCGGGTCAGGACACTCGCGGTCGACGCTCGGCGGGACGAGGAACTGGCCCGCCAACTCACCCTGAACACCAGCGAGTTCGTGTGCGTCGAGCGGATACGCGAACTGGTCGCGGACGCGGTCGTCGTGTCGTACGAACGCAGTTTCCTGCCACCCGTGCCCGGGGTACGGGACCTGCCGGCGCGCGGGCTCGGGCAGGACTCCCTGACCGATGTGATGCTGCGGGCCGGGCTACGGCCCGACCACGGCGAGCAGCGGGTGAGCGGGCGGCGGATCGACGGCCGGGAGGCGGAACTGCTGCGCCGCGAACCGGGTGACTGGTTCCTCGACACGCGCCGCACCAGCCGGGCCGCCGACGGCTCCTTCGTCGAACATGTCGTGAGCCTCCTCGACCCCGACCACTTCCAACTCACCCTCGCCTTCGGCTGAACCGCCGAACCCGCGAACCGCACCGGAAAGTACCCATGACCCTCCAGAGCCGCGCCACCGGAGCCCTCCACGGACTCGCCCTCGGCGACGCCCTCGGCATGCCCACCCAAATGCTGTCCCGCCCACAGATCACCGCCCGCTACGGCCCCTTCCTCACCGGCTTCCACCCGGCCGACCCGGACCATCCGCTGGCCGCCGGAATGCCGGCCGGAGCCGTCACCGACGACACCGAACAGGCCCTGCTGCTGGCCGAGTTGCTGGTGGAGGGCAAGGGCCGGATCGACCCGGCGGAGCTGGCCCGTCGCCTGGTCGTCTGGGAGGACGACATGCGGGCCCGGGGCTCCCTCGACCTGCTGGGCCCGTCCACCAAGCGCGCGGTGGAACAGGTCCTCGCGGGGACCCCGGCGGACGAGGTGGGCCGCTACGGCACCACCAACGGAGCGGCGATGCGCATCGCCCCCGTGGGCATCGCGCTGTCGGTCGCGGACCCGGCCGCGCTGGTGGACCGGGTGGTGGAGGCGAGCGCCCTCACCCACAACACCGGGGTCGCGCTCGCCGGTGCCGCAGCTGTGGCCGCCGCCGTGAGCGCGGGAGTTGACGGGGCGTCGGTTCCCGAGGCGATCGAAGTGGCCGTGTCGGCGGCCCGGTTGGCGGCGGGGCGTGGACATTGGGTGGCCGCCGCCGATGTCGCCGAGCGGATCGTGTGGGCGACCGGCCTGGTACGGGGGCTCACGGAGGCCCAAGTCTGCGAGCGGGTCTACGCGTTGGTCGGGACGAGCCTGGCCACACAGGAGTCGGTCCCGGCCGCCTTCGCCGTCCTGGCGGCCTGCCCCGACGACTCCTGGCGGGCCGCGCTGCTCGCGGCATCCGTCGGCGGCGACTGCGACACGATCGCCGCGATCGCGGGCGCTGTCGGCGGCGCCTGCCACGGGGTGGACGCCTTCCCGACCGACGCGCGGGAAACGCTCGTCCGCGTCAACCCGGGGCTCGACCTGGATGCGATGGCGGCGGCGCTGCTGGGTCTGCGGGAGGGGTCGTGAGCAGCGGGCTCCGGCACCTCGGCACCGTCGGCGGCGGCCTGGATGTCACGGCGGCGGGTCTGTTCGGTCTGCGGGTGCGGTCATGAGTGGGCGGGTGCGGCACCCTCAGCAGCGGCGTCGACCTGGATGCCAGGATCGCGGCGCTGCTGGGTCTGCGGGAGCGGCCGTGAGCAAGGGGCTCCGGCACCTCGGCACTGCCGTGGTCGACCCGGATGCCACGGGCATGACCACGCTCGGCCTGCGGGAGGGATCATGAGCGCACGGCTCTGGCACCTCGGCAACGTCGTCGTCGATCTCGTCCTGGAGGTCCCCGCCCTCCCCGAGCGTGGCGGTGACGTCCTCGCCACCCGCACCGAACGCACCCCCGGCGGCGGCTTCAACGTCATGGCCGCCGCCGCCCGCCAGGGCCTCCCCGTGACCTACGCCGGAGCCCACGGCACCGGAGCCTTCGGTGACCGGGTCCGTGCCGCGCTGCGCGCCGAGGGCATCGACGTCCTCCTCGCCCCGCGCCCGGAACCGGACACCGGCTTCGTGGTCTGTCTGGTCGACGTTGACGGTGAGCGCACCTTCGTCACCAGCCCCGGTGCCGAGGCCACCCTCGCCGCTGCCGACCTTGTCGAACTCCGGCCCGGTGCAAGCGACTTGGTGTACGTCACGGGATACAGCCTGCTCTACGACAGCAACCGGGCGGCTCTGCTCGATCTTCTGCCCCGACTGGACCCGGCCGTCACACTGGTCGCCGACCCGGGCCCGTTGGTGGCCGAAATCCCGGGCGACGCCCTGGATTTGCTGCTCGCCCGCGCCGACTGGTGGAGCTGCAACGCCCGCGAGGCCGCGCTGCTCACCGGCGTCGACGACCCGGCCGAGGCCGCCCGCGCCCTCCAATCCCGGCTGGGACGCGGCTCGGTGCTGGTCCGCACCGGTCCCGGCGGCTGCCTTGTGCGCCAGGACGGACGCCTCGTGGAAGTCCCCGGGTTCGCCGTGGACGCCGTCGATCTCAACGGCGCGGGCGATGCGCACACCGGTGTCTTCATGGCCGCCCTGGCCCGGGGGGCCGACCCGGTGGCCGCCGCCCGCCGGGCCAACGCGGGTGCCGCTCTGGCGGTCACCGCGCCGGGCCCGGCGACCGCGCCGGACGCGGCACGACTGGACGCGTTCCTGAACTAGCCGTCCATGAAGGTCAGTTGCCGTCCCGGCGGGAGACCTCGACGTTCTCCAGGATGCCGATCGCGTCCGGCACCAGGACCGCCGCCGAGAAGTAGGTGCTCACCAGGTAGGAGATGATCGCCTGCTCGTTGATGCCCATGAACCGTACGTTGAGGCCCGGTTCGAGCTCGTCCGGGATGCCCGTCTGGTAGAGGCCGATCACGCCCTGGTCGTCCTCGCCGGTGCGCATCGCGATGATGGACGACGTACGGGACGCGCTGACCGGGATCTTGCCGCACGGCAGCAGCGGTACTCCACGCCAGGCCGGCAGATGGTGGCCGCCGACGTCGATGCCGCTGAAGTAGACACCCCGCTTGTTGCACTCACGGCCGAACGCGGCGATCGCCCGTGGATGCGCGAACAGGAACTTCGTGTCGCGCCGCATGCTCAGCAACTCGTCCAGGTCGTCGGGGGTCGGCGGCCCGGAGTGGGTGGAGATCCGCTGGTCGTAGTCGGCGTTGTGCAGCAGCCCGAAGTCCCGGTTGTTGACCAGCTCGTTCTCCTGCCGCTCACGCAACGCCTCGACGGTCAGCCGGAGTTGTTGCTGGGTCTGGTTCATCGGCTGGTTGTAGAGGTCGGTGACCCGGGAGTGCACCTTCAACACGGTCTGGGCAACGCTCAGTTCGTACTCGCGTGGCGCCAGGTCGTAGTCCACGAACGTGCCCGGCAGGTCCGGCTCGCCCGCATGCCCGGCGCTGAGCGCGATCGCCGCCTCACCGAAGGTGTTGAGCGGACCGGGCTCGTCCGTGGCGCGTGCCTCGACATGCGCGCGCAGCTCCGCGTGCCGGTCCGCGACGGCCTGGTACGCCGCGTGCGGCAGCGTCAGCACCGTGGTGGCCGTCGCCGCGCGGGCCGTGAACTCCCAGGCGCCGTCGGCTTCGGCGAGCACCTGGCCACCGAAGGTGTCGCCGTCGGCCAGCAGCCCGACGACCGCCTCGTCGCCGTAGGGCCCTTCCCCGAGCTGTTCCACCTTGCCGTGCGCGACCAGGAACACCGAGTCGGCGGGCTGGCCCGCCTGGACGATCAACTGCCCCGGCGCGTAGTCCCGTTGCTCGAACCGCTCGGCCAGCGCGTCGAGCGCGTCACCGTCCGTGAAGCCGCGCAACAGCGGGAGTTCGTTCAACTCGGCCGGGACGACCCGTACTTGCGCACCGGTCTGCACGAACGTCACCCGACCGTCGCCGCGCGTGTACGACAGCCGGCGGTTGACGCGATAGGTACCGCCGGGCACGTTCACCCAGGGCAGCATGCGGGTCAGCCACCGGGAGCTGATCCCCTGCATCTGGGGTTCGGACTTGGTCGTGGTCGCCAGAGTGCGTGCCGCGGCGGTTCCGAGGCTCTGCTGTTCCCGCTCCTCGGAGCCCGCCTCGGGCGCGGTACCGGTCTCGACCGACATGGTGCCTTCTCTCCTGTCGCACGGATGACGGAATGCCTGCGTCCCGTCACGTTCCGTGCGTACAGCTACCCGTCTTCGGTCACGACGAGTGATGATCCCGGACGGCGGTCGAGGCACATGCCGCTCGCACGTGCCTCCGCACCACCCCCGGTTGACCCGGCATCACCCTTTCGGGGGTATCCGATCCGGGTCGGCTCAGAGCGTCTTGCCGGGATTGAGGATCCCGTGCGGATCGAAGGCGTCCTTGAGCCGTCGCTGCAACGCGTGGGCGGTGGGCCCGAGTTCGTCCGCCACCCACTGCCGCTTCAGTACGCCCACGCCGTGCTCGCCGGTCAGCGTCCCGCCGAGCCGCAGCGCCAGCGCGAAGATCTCGCCGGCCGCCTCCCAGGCCGCGTCCGGCAACCGGTCCAGGGCGGGATCGACCACGATGATCGGATGGAGGTTGCCGTCCGCCGCGTGCGCGAGCGTGTACACGGGCACGGCATGACGGGCCGAGATCGCGCGGATCTCGCGGACCGCCTCCGCGAGCCGGGAGCGCGGCACCGCGATGTCCTCGATCAGCGGCCGGCCCAGCCGCTCCAGCGCGGGCAGGGCGAGCCGGCGGGCCGCGAGCAGCGCCTCCGCCTCCACCGGGTCCGCCGTGGTCTCCACGGTCGTGGCCGTCGCCGCGAGCACCCGCGCGACCTGCTCCGCCTCGGCGCTCGCCCCCGCGCCGTCGCACTGCACCAGCAGCAGCGCCGCACCCCGCGCGCCGAGCGCCGGGTCGACGGCGTGCAGCACCGGCCCGTCGAGCAGCTCCGCGAGCGCCGGTACGACCCCGGCCCGCCCGATCGCGTACGACGCCTCGGCCGCCGCCTCGAAGGAGTCGAACCAGGCGGCGACCGTGGCCGTCGCCACCGGCACCGGACGCAGCCGCAGGGTCGCCGAGGTGATGACGGCCAGGGTGCCCTCGGAGCCGGTCAGCAGCGCGGTGAGGTCGTACCCGGTGACCCCTTTGACGGTACGGCGGCCGGTCGTGACCACCGTCCCGTCGGCGAGGACGGCCTCCAGCCCGAGCACGCTGTCCCGCGTCACCCCGTATTTCGCGCACCGCAGCCCGCCCGCGTTGGTCGCGATGTTCCCGCCGATCGTCGAGATCGCCGCACTCGCCGGATCCGGCGCGTACCGCAGCCCGTGCTCGCCCGCAGCCCGGTCCAACTCGGCGGTGATCACGCCCGGTTCGACCATGGCGAGCTGGTCGTCGGCCGAGAGTTCCAGGATGCGGTTCATCCCGGACAGGTCCAGCACGAGCACGCCCTCACCGGCCGACGCCCCGCCCGACAGGCCGCTGCCCGCGCCCCTTGGCACCACCGGCACGCGCAGCGCGTTCGCGTGCCGGAGCGTGACGGTCACGTCCTCGGTGCGCCGGGCGTGCACCACGGCCAGCGGGACACCGTCCGGCCGGGTGCCCGACCGGTCGGTGGCGTGCGCGGCCAACGTGCGGAGATCCGTGGCCAGTTGGTCGGGCGGCAGATCCCGGGCGAGCAGACCGAGGAGCCGGGCGGCGGCGGTGGGAGTGGTCGGGGGAGCTGTGGTCACGGGTTCCGTACCCTCACTGTGCGTGCCTTCACGGATTCAGCGCCTTCGTTCCGATCGCGAGCAGGGAGATGTCCTCCTGGGGCGCGTGCACGGGCGCGCACTGGATGTCCCGGAAGTGCCGCTCCAGCGGATTGCCGCGCGCGAGACCGGGATTCCCGAGCAGCCGAACCGCCAGCTCCACGGCCCGTACGCCGTGCCGGTCGGCCAACACCCTTGCCCCCAGGGCCTGTTCGGGGGCGTACGAGGTGTCGCCTGCGTCGACGCGCGCCGCCCCGACGAACACCAGCTCCTCGGCGGCGGTCAGCAGCACCTCGATCTCCCCGGCGGCCCTGCGGAACCGCTCCGTACGGGCCACCGGATGCCCGAGGTTGGCGGGGACGCGCTCGTGGGCGAACGTGTGGAAGAAGGACTGCGCGGCCCGCGCCACTCCCAAGTACAGGGCTGCGAGCGGGAGATGGAGGGCCGCGCCCGCCCGGTTGTCCTGCTCGGCCGCCGCGCCGTACGGACCGATGCCGATGACGTGCTCGTAGGGGATCTCCACGTCCCGGAACGCCACGTCGTGGCTGCCGCTGGCCCGCAGCCCCAACTGGTCCCAGCGGCCCGTGATTTCGATACCCGGGGAGCCGCCCGGGACCAGGAAGGTGCCGACGCGCGGCTCCGGTTCGTCGGTGGTGGCCCACACCAGGAACCAGTCCAGGCCCTCCGCCCCGGTCACGAAGCGCTTGGTGCCGCTCAGCGACCAGCCGTCGGGGGTGCGCCGGGCGAGCGTGGAGGGGAGTCCGCCGCGTGCCGGGGAGCCCAACTCGGGTTCCACGCGCGCGTGGTTGACGAGCACGGGCCGTTCGAAGGACTCCTTGACGAGCCGCGCGTACAACTCCTCGGGCCAGTGCGGCTGTACGGCCTGCCGTGCGTGTGTGTTGAGGGTCATCGCCACGATCAGGGCGACGGACGGGTCGCCCTGCCCGATCCGGTGGAGGATGCGCGCGCTCTCTTCCACGCGGGCGCCCTGGCCGCCGTACTGCTTTCCGATGGTCGCGGTGAGGAGTCCGGCCTCGTGGGCGATACGGAGGGACTCGTCGGGGAACGCGCCCGACCGGTCGTAGCCTGCGGCCAGTTCGGCGATGCGGGCGGTCACAGGGCCTTCTTCAGGTCGGAGTTGAGTGCGGTGGTCCAGAAGGACTTCACGTCCAAGTGCTCCTTCAGCGCGCCGAGTTCGGTGAAGGCGTCGGCCACCTTCTGCTGCGAGGCGATCGTGTCGTCGCCGACCGTCCTGGCCTGCGTGGGGCGTTGCTTCTGCGCGGCGACCAGGTCCGACTTGGCCTGCGCCACCGGCTGGTGGGTGGCGTCGGCGGTGACCTTGGCGAAGCCGTCCACGTGACCGTCGCGGACGTAGGCGTACGCCTTGGTGATCCGGGCGATCAGATCCGCCGCGGCGGCCTTCTGGGCGGGGCTCTTCAGGACGCTGTCACGGGCGGACCAGAGGAAGTTGCCGGACAGGATGTCCGCGCCGGAGCCGACCGTGCGGGCGCCCTGCTGGTGGGCCGTGATGATCGACGTGCCGTAGGAGGCGAAGGCGTCGATGGAGCCGCCGTTCAGGGCCGCGAGGCCGTCGTTGGGGAGCAGCGGCTTGGCGTCGATGTCCGACCACTTGAGGCCGGCCTGCTTCAGCAGTTCGTAGAGGAAGTAGTGGGCGGTGGTGTTCTGGACGTAGCCGACCTTCTTGCCCTTCAGACCGGCGATGTCGGTCACCGTCGAGCCCTTGGGGACGACGACTTCCTGGTTGAGGGTGGTGCCGCGCTGGACGGCGACGACCTTGAAGTCGGGCTTGCCGTCGGCGGCCGAGAAGATGGGCGGGATCTCGCTGGACGAGGCGAGGTCCAGTGCTCCGGCGCGGACGGCCTGGAGCTGCTTGTCGCCGCCCGGGAACAGATTCCACTTCACCTTGTACGGGGTGTCGTCGAGGTGGGCGTACGTGAGGACGGCCTCGTCGACCTTCCAGCCGGTGTCACCGACCCGCAGGGTCACGGAGGAGACGTCGGAGGAAGCGGAGTCGGCCGTCGCGCTGCCTCCGCAGGCCGCGGCGAAGGGCAGGAGGAGGGCGAGGGCGGCGGTGGACGCGCGCAGGGTGTGACGCAACAACACGGGGTCTCCATAAGGGTGTTCGCAATCAGCAGGTGAGGGACGGGTCAGGCGGCGTGCGAGGCGGTCGCCCGGTGGGCGAGTTCCTGGCGGACCAGGGGCAGGACGTGGCGTGCGTAGTCGATCGCGTCGTTGAGCGGGTCGTAGCCGCGGATCGACAGCAGGTCGCAGCCGGTGTCGACGTAGTCGAGCAGCGCCTGCGCCACCGTCTCGGGCGTGCCCACAAGGGCAGTCGACGCACCGGCCGCGTTGGTGGCGACGGCGGGCGCGGTCCACAGGCAGCGGTCCTGGACCTCGCCGCGCTCGGCGATGTCGAGGAGGCGCTGCGAGCCGACGTTCGCCGGGCGGCCGGCGGTGCGGTAGTGGCGGAGCGACTCGGTGTTCTTCGCCTGGTCCTTGAGGACACCGAGGGTGCGGTGGGCCTTCTCCCAGGCCAGTTCCTCGGTGGGCGCGATGATCGGGCGGAACGACACCCAGATACGGGGATGCGGGCGCCCGGCGGCATCCGCGACCGCGTTCACGGCGGCGATCTGCTCGGCCGTCTCCTTCAGCGGCTCGCCCCACAGCCCGAAGATGTCGCCCTGCCGGCCGCCCACCCGGTACGCGTCCTGCGAGGAGCCGCCGACCGAGATCGGGACCAGGCCGTTCACCGGCTTCATGTCGGAGTAGTAGCCCTCGAACCTGAAGTACTTGCCCTCGTGCGAGACGGGTCCCTCGGCCTGCCACACCTTCCGCAGGATCTGGATGTACTCGTCCGAACGCTCGTACCGTTCCTCCTTGTTGAGGTAGTCGCCCTCCCGGCGCTGCTCCTCGTCGCTGCCCCCGGAGATGATGTGCAGGGTGAGCCGGCCGTTGCTGATCCGGTCGAGGGTGGCCAGGGCGCGGGCCGCGTGCGTCGGGAAGATCACGCCGGGGCGGTGGGCGAGGATCGGGCGGATCCGCTCGGTGTGGGTGGCGACGAACTGGGCGATCTGGAAGGCGTCCGGCGAGGCCGAGTGGTAGGCGACCAGGGTGTGGTCGAAACCGCCGTCGTCCAGTGCCCGGGCGTACTTGCGGAGGTGGTCGACGTCGAGACCGGTACGGCTGGACGCGGCGGGACCCGAGGCCCCGGAGTCGGTGTGGACGGCGCTGATGAACTCGACAGGCATGAGCGAACTCCTAAGACGTGAAGGTCACTTGATCAGGGAGGCGTCGGTGGACTTGGCCACGTCCACGTTCGGGTCGAGGACGCCGATGCTGTTCATGAGGTCGGCGACCTGCTGGACGGTGGTGTCGACGTCCGCGGTGATCGGCAGCACCTGGCTGTAGGCGGCCGAGGCGAGGGCCTTCGCCACCGAGGCGTCGGCGCCGTTGCGCTGCTCGATGGCCTTGGCGTACGCGTCCTGGTGGGTGCTGGTCCACTTCAGAGCCGTGCTCAGACGGTTGAGGAAGTCGCTCAGGGCGGTCTTCTTCGCCGAGTTGGCGAGGGCCTTCTCGGAGGCGTTGACGAAGCCGATGCCGCTGACCCGGCCGTCCCCACCGTCGACGAGCAGCCTGCCGCCCTGCTCCAGACCGACAGCCTGGTAGACGCCGAAGGTCGCCCAGATCTTGATCTTCCCGGAGGCGAACGCGGCCTGAGCGTCCGTCGGCAGCAGGTACTGCACCTTGACGTCCTTGTAGCCGAGCCCGTTCTGCTTGAGGACGTTGGCCAGCAGATACTCCGAGACGCTGCCCTTCGCCGAGGACACAACGACCTTCTGGCCCTTGAGATCCTTCACGCTGTTGATACCGGAGTCCTTGCGGACGACGATCCCGACGTGAGTGCCGTCGTTCTTGAGGGCGGCCACGTTCTTGATCTTGACGCCGCCGCTGAGCGCCTGGAGAGCGGGCAGGTCGGCGGAGAACCCGGTGTCCGCGGCGTCCGCCTGTACGGCCTGGTAGAGGGGGGCCGCGCCCTGGAACTCGGCCCACTTCACCTTGTACTTGGCGCCCTTGAGCGCGTCCGAGGCGGCGATGATCGTTTGGAGGGTCTTGGCCTGGTCGCCGATGGTGAGGGTGACCTGTCCACCGGAGGCGGTGTCCGCCGAGGAGTTGCCGCCGCAGGCGCTCAGCGCCAGCAGGGCGGTCAGGCTCAGGGAGGCGGCGGCGAATCTGCGGATCACGAGGGGTTTCCTTCCAGGGTACGGGTCACGCCGAGCCAGTTCAGGAGGCGGGCGCGCAGGGTCACGAACTCGGGGGCGGTCAGATCACGGGGACGGGGCAGGTCGACGGTCAACTCGTGGGCGATACGCCCCTCGTCCATCACCAGCACGCGGTCGGCGAGCAGCAGCGCCTCCTCCACGTCATGGGTGACCAGGAGGATCGCGCACCCGTGCAGCCGCCACAGCTCGGCGACGAGCGCCTGCACCTTGCCCCGGGTCAGGGCGTCCAGGGCGCCGAACGGCTCGTCCAGGAGCAGGAGTTCGGGCTCCCGGACCAGGGCGCGGGCGAGCGAGACGCGCTGGGCCTGACCGCCGGACAGCGTCTTGGGCCAGACGGTCGCGCGCTCCGCGATGCCGACCTCGTCGAGCGCCTTGAGGGCAAGGTCCCTGTCCGGGCGGCCCGGCAGTCCGAGCACGACATTGCGCCACACCTTCAACCAGGGGAGCAGGCGCGGCGATTGGAAGGCCGCGCTGCGCCGCGCGGGTACGGTCACCTCGCCGCCGATCTCGTCGTCGAGCCCGGCGAGGATCCGTAGCAGTGTCGACTTGCCGCAGCCGCTGTGCCCGAGCAGGGCCACGAACTCGCCCTCACGGATGTCCAGATCGAGCGCGTGCAGGACGGTGTTGCCGTCGAAGGCCCGCGAAAGGCCCCGTATCTCCACGGAGTTGGCCATGACTACACCTCGCCCTCGAAGTTGGCCCGCCAGGTCAGCAGGCGGCGCGACAGGATCCGTACGGCGAAGTCGCAGGCCAGCCCGAGCAGCGCGTACACGACGAGGCACAGCACGATCACGTCCGTGCGGAAGTACTGTTGGGCGTTGCTCATCAGATAGCCGAGCCCCGCGTCCGCGTTGATCTGCTCGGCGAACACCAGCGCCAGCCAGGCGGTGGACAGCGCGTACCGGAGTCCCACGAGTGCCCCGGGCAGTGCGCTCGGCAGGATGACGTACTTGATCAGACCGAGCCGGCCGAGGCCCATCATCCGTGCGGCCTCGACGAGTTGGGCATCGGTGGAGCGGATGCCGCCGTAGATGTTGAAGTACAGCGGATAGGTCACACCGAGCGCGACCAGGGCGATCTTCGGGGTCTCCTCGATGCCGAACCAGACGATGAACAGCGGGATCAGACCCACCCAGGGGATCGCCCGGAACATGCCCATCGAGGAGTCGATGACGTCCTCGCCGAGCCGGAACAGCCCGGCCACCAGCGACAGGACGAGCGCGACGCTCGCACCGATGAGGAATCCGATGGCGGCACGGCGACCCGACGCGGCGATGGCACGCGGGAGTTCACCGTCCTTCGTCAGATCGACGGCCTGTCGGACGACGTCGACGGGGGAGGCCAGCACGGATTCGGGCAGCACCCCGGTGGCGGAGGTGATGAACCAGAGCAGCACGAGGCCGACCGGTCCGGCGGCCCGCCGTACGGAGCGCGGGACGGTGAAGCGGCGGGCGGTCTTCGCCGTGCCCCGGATGGTGACGCGGGCCGCCGCTGCCGGGACCTTGTCCTCGGGGGCCGAATGCGCGGGCAGCACCGCCGCGTTCAGCGGTTTCGTCGTCATGGCCTGCCTCCCGTCGCCGCCGGGCGCGCGGGGTCGGCGGACCAGGCGGACCAGGAACCGGGGAAGAGCGTCGCCTCGAACCCGGCGATCTCCAGCGCCGCGATCTGATGGGCGGCGGTGACCCCGGACCCGCAGTACACGCCGATGCGGACCGCCTCACCGGCACCGCGCTCCTCGAACCGCTTGCGCAGCTCCTCGGGCGACAGGAAGGTCCCGTCCGCCGCCAGGTTCTCCCCGGTCGGCGCGGACACCGCCCCCGGGACGTGCCCCGCGCGCGGGTCCACCGGCTCGACCTCGCCCCGATACCGCTCACCGGCGCGGGCGTCCAACAGCAGCCCGGACACGGCGAGTTCGGCGGCACCGTCCCCGTCGGTGATCGGCAGCGCACCCGCGCGGAGTACGACGTCACCGGGTTCCGGATCGGCGGGGAGCCCGGACTCCAGCGGCAGCTCAGCCGTGCGCCAGGCGCCCAACGCCCCGTCCAGCAGCGTCACTTCGTCGACACCGGCGTAGCGCAGCAGCCACCAGGCGCGCGCTGCCGCCGTGTTGCCCAGGTCGTCGTAGACCACGACGGGTCGCCCGCTGTCGATGCCCCAGCGGCGCGCGGATTCCTGCAGTTCCGCGAGGTCGGGCAGCGGATGCCGACCGCCCTCCGGGCTCGCCGGTGCGGCCAGTTCGGTGTCCAGGTCGATGTAGACCGCGCCGGGGATGTGTCCGTCGGCGTAGTGGTCGCGGCCGTAGCGATCGCCCAGGGCCCAGCGGACGTCGAGGAGCACCGGCGGTTGCTCGGAGCGGAGGAGTTCGGCCAGTTCGGGGACCGTGGTCGTCACGCGGCGGCTCATGTCAACTCCTCGGCGATCGCGGGAAGGCCGGGGGAGAGGCGGAGCCGTTCGAGGAAGAGGACGACCGTGGCGGCGACGGTGCGGTGCAGGGCGTCGTTGAGTACGTCGTGCCGGCCGTCCACGAAGGTCACGGTGTGCACGTTCGAATGACCGTCGTAGACGTTCAGTGCCCGGTCGAGCGGGCTGATCGTGTCGTCCTTGCCGTGCAGGGCCAGCACCGGGACGCGCACCAGGTCCAGGCCCGGTCCCGGCAGTTCGGCGGTGTTGTCGACGGCACCCCGGCGGAACTCGGAGTCGTTGGTCAGGCGCCCCTGATGGGTCGGGCAGGCGGTGCGTGCCGCGGCCTCCTCCTCCCAACTCCCCGAAGTCCAGGCGCCGGTGGGCAGCCCGGCCAGGATCAGGGCGTCGATGCCCGCGGTCTGCTCGGCGGCGAGCTGCAGGGCGTACCGCGCGCCCGTGTCGGAGCCGACCAGCACCTTCGGGCCCGGCAGCGACTCGTCGGCGAGCAGCTTGGCGGCCTGCTCCAGCACGGCGGGGTCGGCGGCCGGGTCGCCGAGGGCGCGGACGCGGTAGGCGTCGTAGCCGAGCCGACGGCCGAACCGTTCGTAGACACCGCCGTGTTCGCCCCGCCCGGCCAGCACGATCAACGTGCCGCGCGCGGCGAGGCCTTCGGGTTCGTCCCAGGACGAGACGGAGTGAGAGGGCATGGGGTGACAACTCCCAACGAGGGGAAAGGGGAGGGGAATCCAGCAAGGGGGGCGGAAGCGAGCAGGCCGGAGCCGCCGTCACGTGTCAGTGCGCAGGGCGGACGTGATCAGCGAGAACTCGGGAAGGGTGCCGCGGAGAGGCGGTTGGTCAACGACAGCGCGCGCTGCACGCCACGCCGAAGTCGATGACTCGGCGCTGCGTCAGAAGGGCAGCGAAAGCGGTCGTGTGCAGCATGCGCTCATCATGACCGGCCCCGACCGATCGCGTCCAACGATGATTCCGCATCGAAATCGATCAGTTATCGCGATCGATGTCCGGAACGACTACCGTCACCGGCATGCCCCAACCTGTCCTCGACATCGTGGCCCTGCGCAGCCTGACCGCGATAGCCGACTGCGGCGGCTTCCATCGCGCGGCCCGGGCCCTCGCCCTGAGCCAGTCCGCGGTCAGCCAGCATGTGCGCAGGCTGGAGAAGACGCTCGGGCTGCCGATCGTCGAGCGGGAGGGGCGCGGCACCCGGTTCACCCCCGAGGGACGGCTCCTCCTCGAACAGGCCCGGCGCATCCTCGCGGTGCACGACGAGGCCGTACGCACCCTGCTCGACGTGGACGGCGACACCATCACCATCGGCTCCACCGAACACGCGGCCGACCAGTTTCTGCCACGGCTGACCGCGGCCGTCCAGGAGGTGCGGCCGGGCTGCCGGGTCCGCTTCCGCATCGACCGCTCGGCCCGCCTCGTCGAGGCTGTGGAACGCGGCAGCGTCGACGTCGCGGTGTATGTCACCGAGGCCGCCGCGACCGAGGGCACACCGGTCGGCGGCCTCCCCCTGACCTGGCACGCGACGCCCGGCTGGCGGCCACCGGCCGCGCCCGCGCCGGTCCCGCTGGTCGCCATCGAGGACCCGTGCGCGATCCGCCGCCGTGCCATCTCGACCCTCGCCGCGCACGGCGTACCCGCCGCGGTCGTCGGCGACGCCGGCTATCTCGCCGGTGTGCTCGACATCGCCCGCACCGGACAGGGCGTCGCCCTGCTCGCCGCCGTCGGCACCGCCCCGGACGGCCTGACCCCGTACGACGGCCTGCCCTCGGTCACCCCGATCCCCATGAGCGCGCTGGCCCGCCCGGGCACCGACCCGGCGACGGTCGACGCGGCCTTCGCCGCCGTACGGGACCTGCTGCGCTGAGTCGCGCCCCGGTTACGCAGATCGGCCGGAACTGTCCGCTGCGGTGGGGTAGTCCGGCCCGTTTCGGAGGAAAGATCCCCCGGGGAGATTCCGTGAGTCGGCGTCGATGTCGGTGCCGATTCCGATTCCGCAAGGGGGCGCGATCGTCGTGAGGGTCGTCCTGCTCGGTACCGCCGCCGGTGGCGGTTTCCCGCAGTGGAACTGCGCCTGCGCGCTGTGCGCCGCCGCCCGGGACGGGAAACTGCCCTGGCGCACCGAGGACTCCGTGGCCGTCACCGGCAACGCGCGCGACTGGTGGCTGCTCAACGCCTCACCCGACGTCCGCACCCAGGTCGCCGCCACCTCCGCGCTCTCGCCGGGCCCCGGCCCGCGCGAAACCCCCGTGCGCGGCGTGCTCCTCACCGACGCCGAGCCCCACCATGTGGCGGGTCTGACCGCGCTGTGCGGGGCGGCGGGCCTCAAGGTGTACGCCCCGCGGCCCGCCCTCGCCGCGCTCACCCCGGCCCGGACCGTCCTGGACCGCTACGCCCCCTGGGAGTGGGCCGACAGCCTCGCCGAGGACGGGTTCGTACTCGCCGGAGGGCTGGTCGTCACGGCCCATCCGGTGGGCGAGGGGCCACCCGAGTACGTGCCGCCGGCCCGCCGCCCGGACGACCGCTGGACGGTCGCGTACCGCGTCGAGGATCTGGCGACCGGCGGGGCATTCGTCTACGCACCCCGCATCGGCGCCTGGACCGCCGCTCTCGACGACCTGCTGGAGACGGCGGACTGCGCGGTGCTGGACGGCACCTTCTTCGGTGCCGACGAGGTGGGCATGGGACAGCTGTCCGTCACCGGCCCCGGGGGCAGCCTCACCGCGCTCGCCCGTCACCCCGGGGTCCGCCGGATCTACACCCACCTCGGCAACACGAACCCGCTGCTCGACCCCGGCTCGACGGCGCGGGCGCAGGTGAACGGAGCGGGGGTCGAAGTGCTCATGGACGGGGCCGAGTTCGTGGTGTGAGGCGGGTGGCGCCTATTCCCGCGTGTCGTCCAACATCCGTGCCAGTACGTCCCGTTGGAGCGGCAACACCCGCGTGTGCAGATCGCGGCCCTTGCGGGTCAGCGCGACCCACACCCCGCGGCGGTCCTCGACGCACACGGAGCGTTCCACGAGGCCGTCCTTCTCCAGCCGGCCGATGAGTCGGGAGAGCGCGCTCTGGCTGAGATGGACCCGTCCGACCAGGTTCTGCACCCGGCAGTGGTCGCCGTCCCGGGGCGCCTCGGACGCGAGCATGTCCAGCACCTCGAAGTCGCTCGCGCCCAGCCCGTGCGGGTGCAGCACGCGGTCGATCTCGCACATGGTGCGCGCGTGCACGGACAGGATGTCCCGCCACTGGTCCTCTAGCTGCCGGGCACCGGCCGACTTGACTGCCATACCTGCACGGTAACACCGATCCGGCCAATCGTTGAGTCTGCAACTAGTGCGCGTGCAAGTAGCGCGTACGGGTCGCCGGGCCGGTACGGCGACAGGGGTCAGGCGGCCGGATTCTGGGTCAGCCCGACGAAGTTCCCGTCCGCGTCCTTCACGAAGGCGATCAGCTTGCCGCCGCCGACGTCCTGGACGTCCTGGACCAGCTCGGCCCCCGCCTCCACCAGCGCCGCCACCCGCGTCCGGATGTCGTCCACGGTCCAGTACGGCACCGGTCCGGTCATGCCCCGGGAGTGCCCGTTCGGGTCGAGACCGACGTCCTGCCCCGCGGCCTTGTAGCCGACGTAGTACGGCTCGTCCGCGTACGGCTCGACCCCGAGCAGGGCGCCGAACAGGGCCTTCGCGCGGTCCAGGTCCTTGACGGGGTAGATGATCGTGTTCAGACCGTCGGTCATGGCGGGCTCCTCCGTGAAGCGTGCTCCGGCGGATTTCGCCGGTGAATTCAGGCTAGGGCGGGGGAGCGGGTGGAGGCTTCTCCAATCCTGACCGGCTGCCGTGCGGGGGCGACGCGTCGTCCGGGGGAGGATCATCTCCGTGACCCGCGACGCGGAGGTCGCGGCGAGGCCGGAACACCGGAACAGGGGGCACACCGTGGTGCAGCAGGACGAGACCGAACTTCCGCCGCCCGCGCCCGGAGGCGCGCTGCTGCTCCGGCACCGTCCGGCCCGCCCGCGGGCGGCCGTCCTGGTCCTGCACGGCGGACAGGAGACGAGCCACCGTCCCGCCAGGCCGTGGCAGCTCGCCGCGCTGCGGATGGGACCGTTCGCGCGGGCGGTGCCCGGCGACGACATCCTCGTCGCCCGGGCCCGCTACCGCGTGCGCGGCTGGAACGGCGAGCGTGCCGACCCCGTGCGGGACACCCACCGCGCGCTGGACGAACTCGCCCAACTGGCGGGCCCCGTACCGACCGTGCTGCTCGGCCACTCGATGGGCGGCCGGGCCGCCCTGCGCGCCGCCGGTCACCCGCAGGTGCGCGGTGTGGTCGCGCTCGCGCCGTGGTGGCCGCCCGGCGAACCGGTGGAACAGACGGCCGGCCGACACATCCTCTGCCTGCACGGTGACCAGGATCGCGTCACCTCACCCACCGAGTCGGCGGACTGCGTGCGCCGGGCACGGGCCACGGCCATCCGTACCGGAATGGCCCTCATCGGCGGCGGCGACCACGCCATGCTCCGCCGCCACCGCCTCTGGCACGACACCGCGGCGGCCCTCGTCGCCCACCTCCTCGACCCCGCCGGCACACCGGATCCACTGCCCGAGGAGTCCTACGGGACGGCCGGCTTCCCTGTGCTGTGACCGGTTGACCGGGAGACCGGCCCGGCCAGTTCGGCGGCGAACTGCGCCCCCGTGAGCAGCGCCAGGTTCGACAACCACAGCCAGACGAGGAAGACGACGATGCCGGAGAGCGAGCCGTAGAGCCTGCTGTACGCGCCGAGCGTCGAGGCGTACGACGAGAAGCCCGCCGAGACGGCCAGCCACAGCGCGGCGGCCAGGGCGCCGCCGGGCAGGGTGTGGCCGCGTCGGCGCGCGGAGGCCGGGCCGGTGTGGAAGACGACCACGACCAGGAGGACCACCAGGCACAGCAGCACCGGCCAGCGCAGCAGGTTCCACGCCCAGGCCGCGGTGCTGCCCATGCCGAACATCCGGCCGACGACCTCCGCCAGCGGGCCGGTGAGGATGAGGGTCAGTGTGCCGACGAGGAGCAGACCGAGCAGCACCAGCGCGGTGAGCACGATCCGGGGCACCTTGCGCCAGGTCGAACGCCGGTCCTCCGTGCCGTGCATCCGGTGCAGGGCGCGGCGGAACACGGCGAGATAGCTGGACGCCGACCACAGCGCGCTGCCCGCACCGGTCACGAGCAGCGGCCAGGCCGTGCCGTCCGCCTGCAGCGCGTGGGACAGGACGGTGTGCAGGTCGGCGCCCGAGTCGGCCGGGGCGTAGGCGGCGACATGGCTGATGAACTCCTCCGCCGTGTCCGGACTGATCATCCCGAACCCCAGGACCGTCGCCAGCATCGCGGGGAGCACGGCCAGGATCGCGTAGTACGTCAGCGCCGCCGCGTAGTCCGTGATGTCGTCGTTCCACAGCGCGACCGGCGTCCGCCGCAGCGCGGGCCACCAGCCGGCGGGCGGCCGGAACCCGACGACCCGGCGGGCCCGGCCCGCGTACGGCCCCGCCGCCAGCGCCTCGGCCGGCGCCTGGGGGCGCACCGCGCAGTCGGCGGGCGCGGGCAGGGCGAGGCGCCGGGCAGCCCCGAACCGCAGCCGCCCGCGCTGTGGGGCGGCGCTCATCGGCGGTTTCGCTCGAACGCGTTCCGTACGTCCCGGACGCTGCCGCCGCCCTCGACCCATCGGCCCGCCGCCCATCCCAGCGCGCCCAGCGCGGCGACGAGCAGGAAGGCGCCGAACCCGCCGAACCAGCCCGCGAACGCCGGCGCCATACCCGCGATCATCCCAACGAACGGTGTGCTCATGCCCATCCACCTCTCACCCGGATCCCCTTGTGCCCGTGACCGGCCGCCCTACTCCAGGGTCGGGAAACTCAGTCAGCATGACGGCCTGTTGCGGTGAGGACGGAATCGCCTGTTTTGCAGCGACCGAAAGGTCAAGGGCTGCTAAAGAAACGTCAAGAACGTGTAAGGTTCACGGAGATCTTCGAGGAACAGGGGGACACGTCATGGGCACTCCACGCGTGAGCAGTACACCGTTGCCGGGGATCGGTGTCCGCTACGACCTGACGACACGTGAGCAGCGCGTGCTGTCGGTGGTCGCGCACCGGGACGGTGAGCGGACCCTGAACGCGTACCGGTCCGACGACCCTGACGCCTGCGCCCTCTCCGTACGGCTGACCACGACGGAGACGGCCGCGCTCGTCGACGCCCTGCTGCCCGAGCACCACAGCCCGAACCTGCTGTCCACCACCGAACTGGGCCTGGTCGCCGAGCGCGTCCAGCTGTCGGCGCTCTCGTACTGGAACGGGCGGGTCCTCGGCGAGACCAGAATGCGCACCGAGACCGGTGTTTCCATCGTGGCCGTGCTGCGCCGGGCCGAGGCCGTGCCCTCCCCGACACCGGACTTCCGGCTGGCAGGCGGGGACACCCTGATCGTGATCGGCACCCGCGAGGGCGTCGAGTCGGCCGCCGCGATACTCGGGCGGGAGTGAGCGCGATGCACTCCTCCGCGAGGTTCCTGATCGAGTTCGGCGCGATCATCCTGGCCCTGGGACTGCTGGGCCGGTTCGCCGCACGCTTCCAGTTCTCCCCGATACCGCTCTACCTCCTGGCCGGGCTCGCGTTCGGCGAGGGCGGGCTCCTGCCGCTGGGCACCAGCGAGGAGTTCGTCGCCATCGGCGCCGAGATCGGCGTCATCCTCCTGCTGTTGATGCTCGGCCTGGAGTACACGGCCAGCGATCTCGTCTCCAACCTCAAGACCCAGTACAGCGCGGGTCTCGTCGACGCCGCCCTGAACGCGCTGCCCGGCGCCGCCATGGCCCTGCTGCTCGGCTGGGGACCGGTCGCCGCGGTGGTGCTGGCCGGCGTCACCTGGATCTCCTCCTCCGGCGTCGTCGCCAAGGTCCTCGGCGACCTGGGCCGCCTCGGCAACCGCGAGACCCCCGTCATCCTGAGCATCCTCGTCCTCGAAGACCTCTCGATGGCCGTCTACCTCCCGATCGTCACCGCACTCCTCGCCGGCACGGGCCTAGCCTCGGGCAGCCTCACGCTGGTCGTAGCCCTCGGCGCCGCGGCCCTGGTCCTGCTCGTCGCGGTCCGCTACGGCCGCCACATCTCCCGCTTCGTCTCCAGCGACGACCCCGAGAAACTGCTGTTGGTCGTCCTGGGCCTGACCCTCCTGGTTGCCGGACTCGCCCAGCAGCTCCAAGTCTCCGCCGCCGTGGGCGCGTTCCTGGTCGGCATCGCCCTGTCCGGCGAGGCCGCGGAGGGCGCACACAGCCTGCTCTCCCCGCTGCGGGACCTGTTCGCCGCCGTGTTCTTCGTCTTCTTCGGCCTGCACACCGACCCGGCGAGCATCCCGCCCGTCCTGCTGCCCGCGCTCGCCCTGGCGATCGTCACCGCGGGCACGAAGATCGCCACGGGATACTGGGCGGCCCGGCGCGCGGGCATCTCCGCCAAGGGCCGCTGGCGGGCGGGCGGCACCCTGGTCGCCCGCGGCGAGTTCTCCATCGTCATCGCCGGACTCGCCGTCACCGCCGGCATCGAACCCTCCCTCGGCCCCCTGGCCACGGCATACGTACTGATCCTGGTCGTCGTCGGCCCGTTGAGCGCCCGCTACACCGAGCCGCTGGCCACCCGCCTGACCGGGCGCCGACGCGACAAGACCGCCCCCGTGGCCGACGCGAACACCACGGCTCCGGAGCCCCACGAGGTGGCGTAGGCCCGTGCCGGCGGCTCACCAGCCCGTCAGGAGCAGGTGGTTGAGGAGCAGGGCCAGAACGGCCTGCGCGGTGAGCCAGGCGCGGGGCCGGGGGAGGAACGCGCAGGCGGGCAGCAGCCACATCGCGAACGGCAGCCAGATGCGCTCCGTCTCCGCCTTGCTCATGCCGGAGAGATCCGCGACGAGCAGGGCGAGCAGCGCGGCGAACACCAGGAGGGCGAGCCGGGGTTGGGGTGCGGCGGTATGCAAACCGCGGCGCGGTACCGGGAGTTGGGTGCCGGTCCGCCGCAACCCCGCCACCGTCGCCGGGCCCACGATCAGCGCGGTGCAGGCCAGATTCGCCCACACCCAGTAGCCGTACGGCCGGGTCCCGCCGACCCCTTCGTAGTAGCGGGTGATCAACAGGCGGTACGCCTCCCACCAGTTGAAACCGAGCAGAGTGAACACCACTGGTACGACGGCGAGTCCGGCGACGACGTACGGGAGCGGACGGAGCCGGCGCTGCCCGAGCAGCAGTGCGGCGCCCGCGATCACCGCGAACAGCGTCAGGCCGTACGACAGATACGCGGTGAGACCGAGGAACAGCCCGGCGGCGAGACCGGCCGAGCGCGGACGGTGTCCGGTGACCGCGAGGGCGAGGAACGCGACGGACCAGGCGGCGACCGCCGCGAAATACCCGTCCGCCGAGGTGCCCACCCACACGGCGGCCGGGGCGAGGACGAGGAACGGGGCGGCGCGGCGGGCGAGTTGCTCACCGGCGAGCACGCGCACGGCGACGAGGACCGCCGCGCCCGCCGTCGCCCCGACGGTGATGCACCAGACACCCGCCCAGGCCCCGCCGCCGAGCCCGATCCGGTCCAGGAGGACGAAGGTGACCGTGGCCGCCGGGGGATGCCCGGCGATGTGCGCGGGCCAGGGCGCGGGGGAGTGGCTGAGGATGTGATGGGTGAAGTCGCGCAGGGTGGCGGGGATGTCGTGGAAGCGGCCGATGACCGTCAGGTACTCGTTCGTGGTCGTCAGCCGTCCCGCGATGCCCCGCTGCCAGCCGTCGACCAGGGCCAGCGAGAACGTCCAGGCCATGGCGGTGCCCCAGGCGCTGAAAAGTAGGGCCCGCCAAGGCAGTTGGGCAGCCAGGACGGGGCCGTAGGCCACCACGGCGACCGCGACGGCGAGTGCCGCCGGGGTGCCGGGGCCGACGTGCGGTTCCCACTGGGCGAAGACGGGTGGCCAGCCGACGAAGAGCGAGTGGTGGCGCCGCTGGATCGCGGTGCCGACCAGCACCGCCACCAGGACGAGCAGGGCGGCGGCGAGGGCCGCCGACAGATCGCGGACGTGGTCGCGCGGGCGGTCGCCCGGAGTGTCATGGGGACGGTCGGCGGGGCGGGCGCCGTGGCGGCGCTCGCGGTCGACGAGAAGATCGCGGTTCACATCGCCACGCTAGGTCGGGGTGCGTCCGGCGGAGCCTCCGCCGAGACGGACGTCAGAGTTTCGTCATGGTTTGCGAACCCGTTCGGGGGGTGTCCCCGGCCTACGGTCGAGGCATGCCACGCTCCCCCTCCTCGCCCGCCTTCTGGCGCAGCCCGCTGCGCGGCCCCTGGTTCACCTCCGTGCTGGGCGTCGTGCTGCTCGTCGGGATCACCGTGCTGTTCGTGACGGGTCTGCTGTCGTACGCGGCCTACAACCCGGACCTCTCGCCGGTGAACGACCAGACCCCGGACAAGGGCCTCCTCGGCTTCTATCTCTTCGCCTGGCCGACCGACCCGTCCTGGCTCTACCGCCTCACCCAGGGCACCCACGTCACCCTCGGCATCGCGCTGATCCCCGTCCTGCTGGCGAAACTGTGGTCGGTCGTCCCGAAGCTCTTCGCCCTGCCGCCGGCCCGCTCCCTCACCCACGCGCTGGAACGGCTCTCGCTACTGCTCCTCGTGGGCGGTGGCCTGTTCGAGTTCACCACGGGCGTGCTCAACGTCCAGCTCGACTACGTCTTCCCCGGCTCCTTCTACCCCCTGCACTTCTACGGCGCCTGGGTCTTCTTCGCCGCCTTCCTCGCGCACGCCGTCCTGAAGACACCGGCGGCCCTGCGCAACCTGCGCCACATGAGGGGCGAACACCCGGCGGAGGAAGGGGAGTTGGTGACCCCGAACCCCACCGAGCCCACCGTCTCGCGCCGCGGTGCCCTCGGTGTGGTCGGCGGTGGATCGCTGCTGCTGTTCGGCACGACAGTGGGCCGAGGCTTCGACGGACCACTGCGGGAGACGGCGGTACTCGCACCCCACGGCGGCCCCGAACCGGGCTCAGGACCCGGCGCCTTCCAGATCAACAAGACGGCGGCGGCGGTCGGGATCGACGCCAGGGAGACGTCCGAGGACGCGTGGCGCCTGGTCGTCGAGGGCAACGGCCGCACGGTCCGTCTCGGCCGGGCCGCGCTGCTCCAACTCCCGCTGTACAGCGCCGCGTTGCCCATCGCCTGCGTGGAGGGCTGGTCGACCTCCGACCAGTGGTGGCGAGGCGTAAGGCTGCGGGATCTCGCGGCACTCGTCGGCTACGACACCGACACCGCCCCCGACGTCCTGGTGGAGTCCCTGCAACGGCACGGGGCGTTCCGTCGGTCCGCCCTGCGCGACAACCAGGTCCGTGACCCGCGCTCGCTGCTCGCCCTGTTCGTCAACGGCGCCGACCTCACCCCCGACCACGGCTACCCCGCCCGCGTGATCGTCCCGGCGGCACCGGGCGTGCTCAACACCAAATGGGTGGCCCGTATGACCTTCGGAGACCTGTGATGCGTATTCCGTTCCGACGGCCGGCTCTCGGCAGCCCGCTGCAACTCCTCCTGCTGGCCTGCTCGTTCGCGCTCGCCGGGTACGCGGGGGTGCGGCTGCTCGCGGACGACTGGTTCGGGGTGGCGCTGTGGCTGGTGGGCGCGGCGGTGCTGCACGACCTGGTGCTGGTGCCGTTGTACGCGGGCGCGGACCGGGCGCTCGCACGGGTGCTGGGCACCGCCGGACACCGGGAGTGGACGGGGTACGTCCGGATCCCGGCGCTGCTCTCCGGTCTTCTGCTGCTGGTGTGGTTCCCGCTGATCAGCGGGCAGGTCGCGGACCGCTACAGGTCCGCGACCACGCTCTCCGGCGACGGTTTCCTGTCCCGCTGGCTGCTGGTCACGGCTGCGCTGTTCGGCGGCTCGGCCGTGCTGCTCGTCCTGCGGTCGCTGCGGCTGCTGCGGTTGCGCAGGGCGAGGAAGGAGCGGTCGTCGGCCGTCCACTGACCCTCCGGGCGCCACCCGGCCCGATCGGCGTGGCGCAACAGGGCCGGGGTGCCGACACGGGCCCACGGGAAGGACGTACCGGAGGCTCCACGGCCGTCGGCGACCCGCACCCGTACCCGTTCGTCGACGTCGACCGGAGCGGTCTCGACAATCAACAGCCCTTTGTCAGCGAGGAGTTGGGACATCCGCCGCAGCAGGGCGTGCGGGTCGCCGCCGATGCCGACGTTGCCGTCGATGAGGAGGGCGGTGTCCCAGCGGCCCTCGCCGGGGACGGGTTCGAAGACGGACCGGCGCAGGGCCTGCCCGCCCAGCCGGACGGTGTGCGCGACGGCCGCCTCGCTGACGTCGATGCCCAGCACCGGCCGCCCCTGCGCGGAGAGCGCCGCGACGAGCCGACCCGGTCCGCAGCCCACGTCGAGCACGGCCCCTTCGCACCGGCGCAGCACCTCCCGGTCCGCCGCGTCGGCCTCCGCGCACCAGCGCTCCACCTCCAGGGGCAGCAGCCAGCCGTCGGTACGGCGGAGGAAGAGCGGGCCGCGACCGGTGCGCAGGGCGTCTGTGTACGGGTCGGCGGACCAGGGGCGTGCGGGGGAGTCCGACGGCGGGCAGCCGATGAGCGCGGTCACCGGGCGCGCGCCCTCGCCGGTCGGCACCGGACGCGCCGCACTCACCTGCCGACTCCCGTCCTCAGCCGTGCCAGTTCCTTCGTGAACCGCCCCTCCGGTGCCTCGGCGGCGACCAGTTCTGCGTCGTACGCCGTGTCGACGTCCCGCAGGGGCGGGAGGTCGCGGACGCGCAGGCCCGCGGTGGTGAGCCGGGCGCGCTGGACGGCGCCGGTGGTCGGCGTCGACATCGGTACGCCCCGCAGGAGCGCCGGGTCGGGGTCGGCGAGGCCGAGCGCCCAGAAGCCGCCGTCCTCGGCCGGGCCGAAATACGCGTCGCAGTCGGCGAAGTCGACGGTGAGGAGCGCGGGCGTCACCTGGGGTGTGTCCATGCCGACCAGCAGCGCGGGCCCGGCGCAGGCGGCGAAGGCGGCGGCGAGCCGTTCGTCGAGCCCTCCGCCGCACTGCGGTACGACGTCGAAGCCGGGCGGCAGCCAGGGGCCCGGCGTTCCGTCGAGCACCAGCACCCGCCGCCGCGCGGGTGTCGCCAGCAGTACGTGCAGGGTGTCGACGAGCGAGGCCTCGGCGAGCGAGGCGGCCTCCTCGGGCGTGAACGGCGGAGTGAGCCGGGTCTTCACCCGTCCCGGGCGCGGTTCCTTGGCGATGACGAGAAGGGTGGTCACCGGGAATGGGCTCCTTGAGGTGAGGGGACGGCTGTCGGCGCTGCCACGGGTTCGGCCAGCACCCGGCTCATGTCTCGTACGGCCTGCCAGGTGCCGCGCCAGGTCCCGGTGACCTTGGAGGCGCCGGTGCGGGGCAGATACGGCACGTCGTGCTCGGTGACGCGCAGACCGGCGTCGGCGGCCCGCACCACCATCTGGAGCGGATAGCCGCTGCGGCGGTCGGTGAGGCCGAGCGCGAGCAGATCCGTGCGGCGGGCGGCCCGCAGCGGGCCGAGGTCGTGCAGCCGCAGCCCGGTGCGACGGCGCAGCATCCGGGCCAGCGCGAGATTGCCCGCCCGGGCGTGCGCGGGCCAGGCCCCGCGCCCCTGCGGCCTGCGCCGACCGAGCACGAGATCGGCCTCGCCGTCGCGTACCTCGCGGACGAAGTCCACCAGCAGGGACGGATCGAGCGAGGCGTCGCAGTCGCAGAAACACACGATGTCCGCGGTGGCGGCCAGCAGCCCGGCATGGCAGGCGGCGCCGAACCCGCGGCGCTCCTCACGCACGACGGTGGCGCCGAGGCTGTGGGCGAGTTCCGCGGAGCCGTCCGTGGACCCGTTGTCCACGACCAGCGCGCGCCAGCCTCGCGGAATGCGGGCCAGCACCCAGGGCAGGGCCTCGGCCTCGTTCAGACAGGGGAGGACCACATCGACGGGCGCCGGGTCCGGATCTGGTGGGGGAGGTGTCGTCACGGCTTTCACCCTACGAGCGCGAATCCGGCATACCGGACTTCGGTTCCTTACGAAACACGGACGTCGGGGCAGCGGATTCGGATGGCGGGCGCGGCCGGTGGGACCCTTGATGACATGCAGCAGCCGTACGAATCCCCAGGTGCCGTGCCCGTCGAGAGCGAGCACGCCCACCCGACGCGCGTCCTCGTGGTCGACGACGACCCGACCGTCGCCGAGGTCGTCTCCGGATACCTCGACCGAGCCGGATACGTCGTGGACCGCGCGGAGGACGGGCCGGGCGCGCTCGCCCGGGCCGCCGCGCACTGGCCGGACCTGGTGGTCCTCGACCTGATGCTGCCGGGCATGGACGGCCTGGAGGTGTGCCGCCGGCTGCGCGGCCACGGACCCGTGCCGGTCATCATGCTCACCGCGCGCGGCGACGAGGACGACCGGATCCTCGGTCTGGAGGTCGGCGCCGACGACTACGTCACCAAGCCGTTCAGCCCACGCGAACTCGTCCTCCGCGTGGAGTCCGTCCTGCGCCGCTCCGGCCCCCCGGCCGCGACCCGCCCCCTGCGCGCGGCCGGACTCACCGCCGACCCCGCCGCCCGCCGCGCCACCAAGAACGGCACCGAACTCGCCCTCACCCTGCGGGAGTTCGACCTCCTCGCGTTCTTCCTGCGACACCCGGGCCGGGCGTTCAGCCGGGAGGACCTGATGCGGGAGGTCTGGGGATGGGACTTCGGCGACCTGTCGACCGTCACCGTGCACGTACGGCGGCTGCGCGGCAAGGTCGAGGACGATCCGGCCAGGCCCCGGCTGATCCAGACGGTGTGGGGCGTCGGCTACCGCTTCGAGCCCGCCCGCACCGGCTCGGTCGAGGAGGGCTGATCATGCGCGACATGCTGCTCATCGCCCTGTTCGCCTTTCTGGGCGCCGCCGGAGCCGGGGTGCTCGGCGCGGGCGCGCTCTGGCTGCTGCGTCGGCGGTCCCTCACCGCGTCCGTGTCCGTGGTCGCCGCCGTCGCGGTGACGGCGATGCTCGCGGGCACGCTGGCGGTGGCGCAGGCGATGTTCCTGTCCTCGCACGACCTGTCCGTCGTCACCACCGTCGTCGCCATGGCGGCCGTGGTCTCCCTGCTCACCGCGCTGCTGCTCGGCCGCTGGGTCGTCGCCCGCAGCCGTGAACTCGCCCGCGCCGCACGGGACTTCGGCGACGGCGGCGACTTCTCGGCACCCGAGGGCGCGGCGACGGCCGAACTCGCCGACCTGAGCCGTGAGTTGGCCGCGACCAGCGCCAAGCTCGCCGAATCCCGGGACCGCGAACGCGCGTTGGAGTCCTCGCGCCGCGAACTCGTCGCCTGGATCTCCCACGACCTGCGCACCCCGCTCGCCGGACTGCGCGCGATGTCCGAGGCCCTGGAGGACGGCGTCGCCGCCGACCCCGACCGCTATCTCCGCCAGATCCGCACCGAGGTCGAACGCCTCAACGACATGGTCGGCGACCTCTTCGAACTCTCCCGCATACACGCCGGGACCCTCACGCTCTCCCCGTCCCGCATGTCGCTCTACGACCTGATCGGCGACGCCCTCGCCGGCGCGGACCCCCTTGCCCGCGAGCACGGGGTGCGGCTGGTCGGCGACCGGATCGTGGCGGTGCCGGTCGAGGTGGACGGCCGCGAGATGAGCCGCGTGCTGGGCAACCTGCTGGTCAACGCGATCCGCCGGACACCGGCCGACGGCACGGTCGCGGTCGCCGCCGAACAGTCCGCCGAGGGCGTGGTCCTCTCGGTGACGGACGGCTGCGGCGGCATCCCGGAGGAGGATTTGCCCCGCGTCTTCGACACGGGCTGGCGCGGCACCCACGCGCGGACACCCCCGGCGGGGGCAGGCCTGGGCCTGGCGATCGTGCGCGGCATCGTGGAGGCCCACCAGGGCCGGGCCGCCGTACGGAACGTGTCCGGCGGCTGCCGCTTCGAGGTGACCCTGCCGATGGCCGAGGGCTGACCACCGCTGACTCCCTCGGCCGCCCGGCCGGACCGAGGGACAGTGCCCGGTCGGGCCGGGGGCAGGCGTCGGGTCGGACCGAGGGACAGGGCCGGGCCGAGGGGGCGGCCGCCCGAGCGGCGAACGCAGGAGGCGCCCCGGCCGCCCAGCTGCTACCGCTCCCCGCGCAACTTCGACACCGCGAACTCGCGCATCCCCTCCGGGAATCCGACCTCCGCCTTCCAGCCCAGCTCGGCCCGCAGCCGTGACGAGTCCGCCGTGATGTGGCGGACGTCGCCGAGCCGGTACTCCCCGGTGACCACGGGCGCGGGTCCGCCGTACGCGGCGGCCAGCGCGTGCGCCATCTCGCCGACGGTGTGCGGGTCCCCGCTGCCCGTGTTGTACGCGGTCAGCGCCCCCGCCCGGGACTCGGACTCCAGCGCCGCCACATTCGCCGCCGCGACGTCCCGTACCTGCACGAAGTCCCGCCGCTGGCCGCCGTCCTCGAAGACCCGAGGCGCCTCGCCTCGGGCGAGCGCGGACCGGAAGAAGGAGGCGACTCCGGCGTACGGGGTGTCGCGCGGCATCCTCGGGCCGTACACGTTGTGGTAGCGCAGCGAGACGGCCGAACCACCCGTGGCGCGCGCCCAGTTCGCCGCCAGATGCTCCTGGGTCAGCTTGGTCGTCGCGTACACGTTGCGGGGGTCGACCGGAGCGTCCTCGCCCACCAGCCCCGGCGTCAACTCCTCGCCGCAGCGCGGACATCGGGGCTCGAAGCGCCCCGCGTCCAGATCGGCCACGGCCCGGGGCCCCGGCCGCACCGGCCCGTGCCACTCGCAGGCGTAGGAGCCCTCGCCGTAGACGACCATCGACCCGGCGAGCACCAGTCGGCGCACCTCCGCGTCGGCCATCGCGGTCAACAGCACGGCCGTACCGAGGTCGTTGTGGGAGACATAGTCGGGCGCGTCGGCGAATCCCGTGCCCAGTCCCACCATCGCCGCCTGATGGCATACGGCGTCCACGCCCCGCAGCGCGAGCGCGACGGCCTCGCCGTCGCGCACGTCCGGTCCGTCGCGCAGGTCGAACACCACCGCCTCGTGTCCGCGCGCGGTCAGCGCCTCGACGACATGGGACCCGATGAACCCGGCACCGCCGGTGACCAGTACTCGCATGTGTCAGACGCTAGGACCGCCGACCCGGCGCGTGGCAGTGGCACGGCCGCGGTGTCACCGGTCCGTAAGACCTGCTCACGGGGTTCCGGTGAGGCCCGCGCGCTGCGCGATCAGGGCGGCCTGCACCCGGTTGTCGAGGCCGAGGCGGGTGAGGATGCGGTTGACGCGGCTCTTCACGTTCGCCTCGCTGAGCCCGAGGTCGGAGGCGATCCGGGAGTTGGAGAGGCCGCGGGCGACCAGGACGAGGACCTGCAGTTCGCGCTCGGTGAGCAGTTCCGTCAGCGCGGGCTCGCCAGGTGCCGGGGCCGGTGCGTCTGCGAGAAGCGCTGTCGGCAGCGCGGTCAGGGTGTCGATGAGCCGGCGGGTGACGCTCGGCGCGAGCACGGGCTCTCCGGCGGCCGCCGCGTGGAGGGCGCGGGCGAGGTCGTCGGGATGGCTGTTCTTCAGCAGGAAGCCGGCCGCGCCCGCCCGAAGCGCCGCGTGCACGTACTCGTCGAGGTCGAACGTGGTGAGGACGACGACCCGTGGCGCGAGCCCCGGTCCGGGCCAGTCGCCGACGATGCGCCGGGTGGCCTCGACGCCGGTCGTGCCGGGCATGCGTACGTCCATCAGCACGACGTCGGGCCGGAGTTCGGCCGCCCGGGCCACGGCCTGTGCACCGTCCGCCGCCTCGCCGACGACCGACAGGCCCTCGCGGCGGTCGATGACCAGCCGCAGCGCGGTCCGGACGATCTCCTGGTCGTCGACGACGAGCACACGTACGGTCATCCGGCCGCCTCCGCGGGTCGTGGCGCCGTCCCGCACAGGACGGCGCGCAGCCCCCAGCCGCCGTCCGCGCGCGGCCCCGCCGCCAGCTCACCGTCGAAGGCCGCCACGCGTTCCCGCATGCCGACGAGCCCCCGGCCGGAGCCGGTGACGGACCGGTGGCCCGGAGCGGCCGGGTCGTTGCGCACCTCGATGACGAGGCCGCTGTCGTCGCCGCACACGCTGACCAGCACATCCACGGGCCCCGCGTGCTTGACCACGTTCGTCAGCGCCTCCTGCACGATCCGGTACGCCGAGACCCGCATCCCCCCGGACGGCGCCGCCCCCGCCCGGATCTCCGGCGTGTACGTCACCCGGCACCCGGCCGACCGGGCGGCGTCGATGAGGGTGTCGAGGTGGTCGAGCGACGGTTCGGGCGCGAGTTCCCCCTCCCGGAACGACAGCAGCCCGAGCAGCCGCCGCATCTCGACGAGCGCGGTGTCGGCGGTGGTGGCGATCAACTCGACCCCCTGAGCCGCGAGGGGCGGATCGTCGTCCATGACGTCCTGCGCGGCCCGGGCCTGTACGGCGATGGCGCTGACGTGGTGGGCGACGACGTCGTGCAGATCTCGGGCGATACGGGCCCGCTCGGCGATCGCCGCCTGCCGGGCGTTGAGGTCCTGCTCGGCCCTGAGCCGCCGGTTGAGGTCGCGCAACCGGTCGGCGTCGGCGCCGATCCTGCGTCTGCCGTGCCCCAGGATCCAGGCGAGGGCGAAGAAGAAGACGAACGTGGTGGCGCTGATCGGCTCAAGCGACCCGAGCTGCGGAGTCTGCCAGTGCCCGCTGAGAGCGTCGGCGGTCATCGCGACGGCCAGGCACAGCAAGGCTCCCGGCAGACTGGCCGCGACCGGTTCGTACCGGGCCAGGGCGTACACCCCGAGCATCAGCAGGAACGGGCCGGGGATCTTCCCCGGGATCGGACCGAGCACCTGGAAGGCGACGTAGAGGACGGTCATCGCGGCCAGCACGGTACGAGGACGGGTCCGCCGCCACAGCAGCGGGACGGTCTGCGCTCCCCACAGGGCCACGGCCCACGCGCTCGGCGCGGGGCTGCGGCCGAGCACCGTGGCCATGTCGAACAGCGTCAGACCGCCGCCGAGCGCGACATCCGTCAGACGCGGCCGGGCGGCGAACCAGCGCTGTGCGGCCCGTGGCAGGGCCCTCGTCTCCATGACCATCTCAGTTCATCAGGCTAGGGCAGCGGCAGTTCGGCCGGATCCTCCGCCGGGCGCGCATCGATGGTTGCGCGGTCCCGCCGAAGATCGCCGCGGGGACGGAGGCGCCCTGGGGTGCCGCACTCCTAGCGTCGTTCCCCATGACGAACCTCCCCGCAGAACAGACCCGCCCTTCTCCCGCCACGGCTGAGGCGACCACGTCCCTTGACCGGAAGGGGAGTTCACGCCCCGCCGCGAGGTGGGTCCTGCTCCTGCTCGGCACCGGGACCTCGCTGTTCGCGGTGGGCGGCCGGTGGGACGTCCCGGCCGCCGCCTGGATCTCGCTGGTGCTCCTGCTGCGCTTCACGCGGACCGGCCGTCCGTGGTCCGGGGCCCTGTGGATCTGGGCGGCGCACGCGGTGGCCGCCGTCTTCTGGGTCCAGGAGTCGGCGATCGGCTTCGGGCCGGTGGTGGTCGTGGGCGCCGTCGCGCTGGCCGCCCTGCAGACGCTGCCGTTCCTGGCCGACAGACTGCTGACCGGCCGGCTGCGCCCCGGCCCGGCGGCCCTCGCGTTCCCGGCCGCCGTCGCCGCCACCGAGTTCCTGATCACCGTGGTGTCCCCGTTCGGCACCGCCTACGGCTCGCTCGCGGTCACTCAGTACGGTGACCTTCCGCTCCTTCAGGTCGTCTCCGTCACCGGCCCGTGGGGGATCGGTTTCCTGATCGCCTACTTCGCCAGTACCGTCAACCGTCTCTGGGAACGCCCCAGTTGGCGAGGCGGCCTGGTCTATGTGGCCGTCCTGCTGACCGTCGTACTCGCCGGTGGTGCGCGTCTCGCCCTCGCCCCCTCGACGGCTCCCACCGTCCGTGTCGCCGGAATCAGCCCCGGCCGGGCCGTGACCGACGCGCAGCAGGCGGTGTTCTCGAAGGTCCCGGACATCGCCACCGCGCCCGCCGCGACGGTCGAACCCGCCATGACCGCCGTCGAGAACGACCTGCTGGCCGCCACCCATCGCGAGGCCGCCGCCGGAGCGAAGATCGTGATCTGGCCCGAGGAGGCCGTCAAGGTCCAGGAGTCCCGTGAGCCGGCCGCCGTCACCGCCGCGCAGGACCGGGCCCGCCGGTCGGGCGTCTATCTGGAGATCGGCGTCCGCGTCTACAGCAGGAGCGGACCCGCCCACGACAAGGACGAGGCGCTCCTCATCGACCCGCGCGGAAAGGTGCTGTGGACCTACCAGAAGGCCCACCCCATCCCGGGCTCCGAGAAGTTCACGCCGGGCGACGGTCGCGTGCCCGTCGCCGACACCCCGTACGGCCGGATCGCCAACGTCATCTGCTACGACGCCGACTTCCCCGCGATGATGCGGACCCGCGCCGACATCATGCTCGTCCCCTCCCACGACTGGCGGGAGTACGGAGCCGCACACACCGAGAAGGCGAGCCTGCGGGCCGTCGAGGGCGGCTACTCACTGATCCGCCAGGACGCGGAGGGCGTCTCGGCCGCCTACGACCACGAGGGCCATGTCCTCGCCACCACCGACTACTTCACGACCGAACAGCAGACCATGGTGGCCTACGTGCCCGTTCACGGCGTCACCACGGTCTACGACCGGATCGGCGACACCTTCGCCTGGCTCTGCCTCGCCTGCGTCCTCGCGCTCACCGTCACCGCCCTCGCCCGTCCCGAGTGACGGACCGTCCCCGCCGAAGAAGAAGCTCAGCACGACCGCGACGGTCGAGGCGACGGCGAGCCGCAGACCCCAGGTGGCCGCGGAACCGTCCACGAGCACGGACGAGACGGCGGGCAGGTCGAGCAGGACACCGCTCAGGGGCAGCGAGCCCGCACCGCTCAACAGGTAGACCCACAGCGGGGGTTGGTTGGAGACGACGAGGACCGAGGCGGTGAGGACCACGATCACACTGAGTACGACGGTGAGCGAAGTGATGTCCATGGCCACGAGCATTCCGCCCGGCGGCCGGCGAATCGTCGCCGCGGCGGAGGATCGGCGTCTCTACCAAAGGGTATAGACACGCCTCCCACTACAACCTTTCGTATCGGTGGACCGTCCAACTCCCGCCCGGTACTGATCACTTGCCGGGGTCTCTGTCGTACCAACATGGGGGATGTCATGAGATCTGTCTCCGTCCGGCGTCGCTTGCGTCGCGGAGCCTGTGCCGGCGCCGTGGGGGCGCTGCTCCTCACCGGTCTCGGCAGCGGGGCCGCCTTCGCCGACGACGAGCCGCAGACCGACAACCTGTGGATCCAGGCGCCGTACGACCAGTCGGTCACCGTGGCCTCGGCCGACGGCACGGCGATGTACCGGACGCTGAAGCTCGGGCTGTACCACGACAACGACAACTTCACCGTGACGGACGGTCACCTGACCGTCGACGTCTCCGGGCTCGCCGGGGTCGCGGAGGTGGCCTGGCCCGACAACTGCACGCCGAACGGCGCGGGAACCGTCGCCGTGTGCGACACCGGGGACGTGCCCACGCGCTACAGCGCGGAGGTGCAGCTCCAGGTGCGGGCCGTCGCGGGCGCCGCCGTGGGAGCGCAGGGCACGATCGCGTACTCCGCCGAGGCCACCGGCGGACCCGACGGCACACTCACCGCTGCAGAGGGCAGCACGACCCCCGTCACCGTCCGCTCCGGCCCGGACCTCGGCATCGACGCCCAGCAGGACAGGACCGGCGTCGCGGTCGGCACCGACCTCACCGTGCCCTTCGCCGTCACCAACACCGGCAACGAGACCGCCCACGGCTTCACGGTCCAGCTGTACGCGACGTACGGCCTCGACATCGTCACCCGCTACCCGCAGTGCACCTACACCGAGCCGGACGCCACTGGCACCTACATGCCCATGACGCACGCGACCTGCGCCTTCGACACCGACATCGCGCCCGGCGCCACCGTCGAACTGCCCGCGCCGCTGCGGCTCACCGTCAATGACCACGCGCTCTTCGAGCGGTTCGACTACGACATCGAGCCCGTCGACGGCGTCACCGACCTGGACAGCTCGGACAACAGCCGCGCCTGGAACATCGACGCCGACAACACCGCCGACTTCGCCGCGCACGGCACCGAGGTGAGCGGCGCGGTCGGCGACACCGTCACCGCCGCGATCCGGTTCACCAACGACGGCCCGGCCTGGGTCGCCAACGCCGGCTCCGGCGACCCGGTCGCCACGGTCGACTTCTACCTCCCGGAGGGCACCACCGCCACGTCCATGCCCAGCACCTGCCACGGCGCCCGGTCAACGGGCGACGACTCGGCCGTCCCGCACTACGCCTGTGACCTGCCCATCTGGGCCGGGCCCGGCGCGGACGTCAGCTTCCCGTTCCGGCTGCGCATCGACCGGGTGGTCCCGGACGCGACCGGCCAGGTCATCGTCCACGCCCACGCCGACCGACCCGCCGTCTTCGACCCGAACAGCGCGAACAACACGGCCGAGGTGGTCGTCAACCCGACCGCCTGACGGCGACGAGGAGGGGGCGTGCCGCGAGCGCGCCCCCTCCTACGTCGACTCCCGCTTCACCAGCTCCGTCGGCAGGATCACCGCCGCCGTGTCCTCGCCCCCGATCTGCGCCAGCAGCACTCGCACCATCTCCGCGCTGATCCGGTCGAACGGCTGCCGCATCGTGGTGAGTTCGGGGCTGGACGCGAGCGCGGCGGGGGAGTCGTCGAAGCCGCCGACCGCCACGTCCTCCGGCACCCGCCGCCCGGCCCGCTCCAGCGTGGTCAGCACGCCCCGCGCCATCAGGTCGGAGGCGACGAACACCGCGTCCAGGTCCGGGACCTGGGCAAGCAGCCGCTCGGCGCCGCGCTCGCCGCTGAGCCGGCTGTAGTCGCCGGAGACGACGAGCCGGTCGTCCACCTCGACGCCCGCCTCGGCGAGCACCTCCTTGTATCCGGCGAGGCGCTCCACACCGCCCGGGGTGTCCAGCGGTCCGGTGACCATACCGATGCGGCGACGGCCCAGGGAGAGCAGATGCCGGGTCATGTCCCGGGCGCCGTCCCGGTCGTCGGCGGCCACATAGCTGATCTTGGAGCCGAGGCCGATCGGCTTGCCGCACGCGACCAGCGGCACGCCCGCCTCGCTCAGCTCCTCCGCCACCGGGTTCCCGGAGTGGCTGGAGACCAGCAGCACCCCGTCGACGTGCCCGGAGGTGATGTACCGCGTGATGCGCCGCCGCTCGTCCTCGGTGCCGGCCAGCATCAGCAGCAGCGGGATGTCGTGCGCGGCCAGCGCCTGGGTGCAGCCGCGCAGCAGGATGTTGAAGTTGGGGTCCTCGAAGAACTTCTCCTGCGGTTCCGTCAGCAGGAAACCGACCGAGTCCGAGCGCCCGGTGATCAGGGAGCGGGCGTGCCGGTTCACGACGTAACCCGTTCTGCGGATGGCCGCGTTGACGGCCTCCTGCGCGGCCGGGCTCACATAGTGCCCGCCGTTGAGGACCCGCGACACCGTGCCCCGTGAGACGCCGGCCTCGCGTGCCACGTCATGGATCGTCGGTGGTCTGCGCCGACCCCCCGTATTGCTCATGGTCACGACTCTACGGCTCCCGGGCCCGGAGCCCGAAGCACCGCTGGGTGACCCTTATGGGAGCGTTCACAGCATTCACGACAGAGAAACATCGGGGACACTTGTCAGCGGTCACGGACGTGCGGTTATGTTGGGGCAACGCTTCAGGGCGCGCTGTGTGCACGTTCCCAAATGATCGACTACGGGAGAGATCCATGCCGGAGACCACACCCAAGGGGCTCACCAGGCTCGCCTTCGGTGGGGACTACAACCCCGAGCAGTGGCCGGAGAGCGTCTGGCAGGAGGACGTCCGGCTGATGCGGGAGGCCGGCGTCACCATGGTGAGCGTCGGGATCTTCTCCTGGGCCCTGCTGGAACCCGAGCCCGGTGCCTACGACTTCGGCTGGCTCGACCGCCTCCTGGACCTCCTGCACGCCAACGGCATCCGCGCCGACCTCGGCACGCCCACGGTCGCCCCGCCCGCCTGGTTCTACCGCGCCCACCCCGAGGCCCTCCCCGTCACCGCCGACGGCACCCGCTACGAGTTCGGCTCACGCGGCGCGATCTGCCACAGCAACGCCGACTACCGCGCCGCCGCCGCGAACATCACCACCCGCCTCGCCGAGCGCTACGGCACCCACCCCGCCCTCGCCCTGTGGCACGTCTTCAACGAGTACGGCGTCCCCGTCTCCGCCTGCTACTGCGACTCCTGCGCCGCCCACTTCCGCCGCTGGCTGACGACGACATACGGCAGCGTCGACGGCGTCAACGAGGCCTGGGGCACCGCCTTTTGGGGCCAGCGCTACGCGACCCTCGACCAGATCAACCCGCCCCGCCTCACCCCGACCGCCGTCAACCCGGCCCAGGCGCTGGACTACACGCGGTTCGCGGACGCCACCATGCGCGAGAACTTCATCGCGGAACGGGACATCCTGCACCGCCTCGTGCCCGGCATCCCGGTGACCACCAACTTCATGGCCGCCCTCAGCCAGTGCGAGTCCGTCGACTACTGGGCCTGGGGCCGCGAGGTCGACCTCGTCACCAACGACCACTACCTGATCACCGACGGCCGCCGCACCCACGTCAACCTCGCGATGGCCGCCGACCTCACCCGCTCCGTCGCGGGCGGCGCCCCCTGGCTGCTCCTCGAACACTCCACCTCGGGCGTCAACTGGCAGCCCCGCAACCCCGCCAAGGCCCCCGGCCAGATGGCCCGCAACGCCCTCTCCCACGTGGCGCGCGGCTCCGACGGCGCGATGTTCTTCCAGTGGCGCCAGTCCCGGCGCGGCGCCGAGAAGTTCCACTCCGCGATGCTCCCGCACGGCGGCACCGAGACCCGCGTCTGGCGCGAGGTCGTCGAACTCGGCGCGTCCGTCGACGAGTTGAGCGCTGTACGCGGGACGCGCACGCAGGCCGACGTGGCCGTCGTATGGGACTGGCAGTCGTGGTGGGCACAGAAACTGGAGTGGCGCCCCAGCCAGGACCACGACGCCCGCGAGCGCGCCGACGCCTTCTACGAGGCCCTCTACGACCGCCACCTCACCGTCGACTTCGCCCACCCGGAAGCCGACTTGTCGGCCTATCCCCTTGTCGTCGTACCCGCCCTGTACCTGACGACGGAGGCGGCCGGCCGCAACCTTCAGCGGTACGTCGAGCAGGGCGGCACCCTCGTCGTCTCCTACTTCTCCGGCATCGTCGACGAGCACGACGCCGTCCACGAGGGCGCGTATCCCGGCGCGCTGCGGGACGTACTCGGCCTGACCGTCGAGGAGTTCTCGCCGCTGCTGGAAGGCGACCGGGTGCGCATCACCGGCCCGGACGGCTCCGAACTCACCGGTGACGTATGGACCGAGTTCGTGGTCCCGCGCGGTGCCGAGACCGTCTGGACGTACGCCGAAGGTCTCACCGCCGATCACCCGGCCGTCACCCGCCACCGCCTCGGCGAGGGCACCGCCTGGTATGTGTCCACGCGTCTCGACGCGCACGGCCTCGATGCCCTGCTCGGCTGGGCGGCCGAGGACGCCCGGATCGCGCCGCGCGCCGAGCTGCCGTACGACGTCGAAGTCGTGCGCAGGGAAGGCGAGTCGGGCAGCTTCCTCTTCGCGATCAACCACAGCGCCTCGGACGTCAAGGTGCCGCTGGGGGCCGACGGCACCGAGCTGCTGACCGGCGAGCGGGCCGCGGGCGGTCTCGCGGTTCCCGCCGGAGCCGTGCGGGTCGTACGACTCGACGGCTGAGCCGACTCCCCTCCGCCCGCGAGAGCCGTGAGCCGCGGGCGGAGGGGGACGTCCACGGCCTGGCGTGCGTTCGTGTGCGGGTGTGGCCGTGTGGGTCCGCCAACTCCGGCGTCGGAGGCGGGAGTTCGTCCCCGGGTGGGTTGCCGCGTCCCGTCCGTTGTGCTGCGCCTCGGCGTCGACGGCACCGAGCCGCTGTGGTGAACGTGCCGCGGGTGCGCGGTTCGACGGCGGTCGGCGTGCGTGCGTTCTTGTGCGGCTGCGGCGGTGTGGTTCGGCCAACTCCGGGTCCGGAAGCCGGAGTTCGTTCCCGGCGGTCTCCGCGCGTCCCGCCCGTTGCCCCATGCCCCAGCGGCGACCGCCGCGTCGAACAGGAACGGTCGGTCCCGGACAAGGGGCACCGAGTCCGGGACGCGGTGGACCGTGCTGCGGGAGAGTGGGGGGACGCGGCAAGCGGCGCGCAGGACGGAGGGGCACGAGATGCTGAGGACTCCGGCAAGTCAGCGGCGACTGGACATCCTGGAGTGGCTGAGAGATCCGGCCGCCCACTTCCCGGCACATCGTCATCTCCATGAGGCCGGGGTCAGCTCGGAGGCGGTGGCGGCCAAGCTGGGCGTGTCCCGCCAGGTGGCCGACACCCACCTCGAACTTCTCGCGTCCCTGGGCCTGTTGCGCACCCGGCGGATCCGGCTGCGCACCTACTACCAGCGCGACGAGGTCCGGATCGCCGAGGTGGCCCGCATGTTCGAGAAGGGCTGGTAGGCCGAGCGTCACACCGTGTCCTGGCCGGCGTCCGCTTCCTCCGCTTCCTCCGGTGTCTCCGGTTCCGTGCGGAACGACGCGTCCGGATCCCCGAACCGCTCGCACAGCAGCCTGCCCACCAGTGCGCCGCCGTAGAGCACGAACCCCACGCCGACCAGCCAGGACTCCACCACCAGCACCGTGCCGACCGGGCCGTAGCTGACCGCGTTGGTGACCAGGAGCGGGGTGAACACCAGGTACGAGAACCAGCGCAGGCCGACCAGGCCCGCCATCGTGGCGAGCGCACCCGGCAGCAGATAGCGCCAGTGGACCTGGCGGCTGAGCAGGAAGTGCGGGCCCCACCAGAAGAAGAGCAGACCGGCCGCCATGCTGAGCAGGATGCGGGGCGTGCCCGCGAGGACGTTGCGGGTCTGCACCTGCGCGTACAGATAGCCCATCAGCATGACCAGCCAGATCAGTTGGCGCCAGATGCGGTGCCAGGGCGCGCCGGTCGGGCGCCACACGTGCTCGTAGCCGCTCTGCACACTCGACGCGAAGGACAGCCCGAACAGTGCGAGCAGCGCCACGCTCCAGGCGCTGGTGGTGCCGATGACCTTGCGCGGCGGGGTGAAGACGTCGGTGAGCGCGCGGGCCGAACGGCCGGACAGGTCCATGCCGTCGACCAGCCACAGCGCGAACCCGCCGTGCCCGAGCGGATCGGCCGCGGCCACCACGATCAGCAGCGGCGCCAGTGTGACCAGCGCGAGCGTCGCGAAGCTCATGGCCCGGTGCAGCAGCTCCAACTCCCGCCCGCGCCGGTTGAGTTCGGCCAGGCCGAGGCGCTGCCAGGCGGCGCGGACTCGGTTCACCGGGGCGTTCCCGCGCGGCGGGCGGCCGACCACGTCATGCGAGGCCCCCTTCTCACTTCTCGCCTGTCGGCAGCGCGATCCGGGTCACCGGGAATACGCTCGGCGAACGTGACCGGGTGCCGCGATGACCGGGAAGAACAGCAAGCGTACGCGCGCCGGTCCCAACCGTGGAGGTGTTCGTGGACCGACCCAAGGCACTGCTGGCCCGCCGCTACGTCGCGATCGGCGGCGTGGGTCCCGAGGACGTGGTGGCGGACGCCCGCGGCCGGGTGCTGACCGGCGTCGAGGACGGCCGCATCCTCCGTCTCGACGGGCTGATCGACCCCGAGGCGGTGCGGGTGGAGACCCTCGCCGACACCGGCGGACGGCCGCTCGGCCTCGAACTCCTCCCGGACGACGCCCTGTTGGTGGCCGACTCGGAACGCGGGCTGCTGCGCATCGACTTGGGGGACGGAACCGTACGGGTCCTCGCCGACTCGGTGGCGGGGGAGCCGTTGGTGGGCTGCAGCAACGTGGTCGCCCTGTCCGACGGCAGCGCGTACTTCACCGTCTTCAGCCTCCGCTACCCGATCGATCGGTGGATCGGCGACATCGTCGAACACACCGGCACGGGACGGCTGTTGCGCCTCGCACCCGGTGCCGACAGTCCCGAAGTCCTCCTGGACGGACTCCAGTTCGCCAACGGACTCGCCGTGAGTGCCGACGAGTCGTTCCTGGTCGTCGCGGAGACCGGCGCCCGCCGGCTGACCCGCTACTGGCTCACCGGACCGGAGGCGGGCCACAGCGAGTCCTTCGCCGACGACCTCCCCGGAATGCCCGACAACCTCTGGCGCGGCGGCCCGGACGGGCCGATCTGGGTCGCGCTGGCCGGCCCGCGCGTCCCGCCGCTCGAACTCCTCCACCAGGCGCCGCCCGCCGCACGGCAGGCCGCGGCCCGGGTCGCCGTACACGTGCCCTTCCGCCCCACGGGCATGATCGGAGCCATGGCGTTCGACGACGACGGCTCCGTCGTCCACCACCTCGTCGCGCGCGGCTCGTCCTACCGGATGGCCACCAGCGTGTGCGAGGCGGCCGGGCACCTGGTCCTGGGCAGCGTGCGGGAGCGCGGGATCGCGCTGTGCGAGCCGCCCGCCCCGAAGTGACCCCGGCAGGTCCCCGGCGTTACCCTGATGCCCGGCCGCGAGCACTCCTCGCGGCGCGGCGGTGGGGCCCGCCGTACCCGAACCGCGGCAGAGGTGCCGCCAACGGTCCCTACTTGTAGAGGCGTGTGCCCCCAGGGCCCCCGACGAGTAGGAGACGTACGGCCATGACAGCTCCCGAGGCCGAGAGCGTGCGCGCCCGGTCACAGACCTCGCGGCCGTCTGTCTGGCGCGGTCAGGGACCCGTGGTCGCGGTGGTCGCGCTCGGTGGCGCGATCGGGGCCACAGGACGGTACGCGGCCTCCCTGTGGTGGCCCGCGCAGAGCGGCGGGTTTCCCTGGACGACGTTCTGGATCAATGTGGTCGGCTGCGCCGTCATCGGCGTGTTCATGGTGGTCATCACCGATGTGTGGGCAGCCCACAGGCTGGTGCGGCCGTTCTTCGGCACCGGTGTGCTCGGCGGCTTCACCACCTTCTCGACGTACGCCGTCGACATCCAGAAACTGGTCGACGCGGGCCATCCCCGCACCGCGCTGGCCTATCTCGCCGCGACCCTGCTCGCGGCCCTCGCGGCGGTCCGGATCGCGGTGACGGCGGCCCGGCGCGTCCTGAAGTGGAGGCAGCGATGACCAGGCTGACCGGCAGCGCCCTGCGCGTGACCGTCTTCATCGGCGAGAACGACACCTGGCACCACAAGCCCCTCTACTCGGAGATCGTCCACCGCGCGCACACCGCCGGGCTGGCCGGTGCCAGCGTCTTCCGGGGCATCGAGGGCTTCGGCGCCTCCTCCCTGATCCACACCACGCGGCTGTTGTCGCTCAGCGAGGACCTCCCCGTGGCGATCGTGATCGTGGACACCGAGGAGCGCGTACGGGCCTTCCTGCCGCAGCTCGACGAACTCGTCACCGAGGGGCTGGTGATCCTCGACGACTGCGAGGTCATCCGGTACGTGGGTCGTACGGGCGAGGCCGACGCGAAGGGTAAGAAGTCGTTGTGAACTGGCTGTTGGTCGTCGCGGGAGCCGTCGTCGGTGCCCCACTCAGGTACCTCACCGACCGTGCCGTGCAGACCAGACACGACTCCGTCTTCCCCTGGGGCACCTTCGCGGTGAACGTCACCGGCTGTCTGATCCTTGGCACACTGACCGGCGCCGCGTCCGCCGGCGCGGCGGGCTCGCATCTCCAACTCCTCGTCGGCACAGGCCTTTGCGGGGCCCTGACGACGTACTCGACCTTCTCGTACGAGACACTGCGACTGACCGAGACAGGGGCGGGGCTCTACGCTGCCGCCAACGTCGTCGGCAGCGTGATGGCGGGCCTCGGTGCGGCATTTGTCGGGGTGTCGATCGCGCAGGCCCTGTGGGCGTAAGAAATCGGGCGGATCCCGCGCCCGACCAGGATCGCCTTCAGCGCTATTGTCTACAGCACTGTCGACCAATCCCGAAGAACTGGATCTCATGAGCGTCATCAGCGTCGGTCAGGCCGCCGTCCTCGGAGTCGTCGAGGGGGTGACCGAGTTCCTGCCCGTCTCCTCCACCGGCCATCTGAAGATCGTCGAGGGGCTGATGAACATCCCCGTGGACGACGATTCCGTCGTCGGGTTCTCGGCCGTCATCCAGGTCGGCGCCATCGCCGCCGTGCTCCTGTACTTCTTCAAGGACATCGTGCGGATCGTCACGGCCTGGGGGCGCGGCCTGTTCAACAAGGAGGAGCGCTACCACCACGACTACAAGTTCGCGTGGTGGGTCATCTACTCGACCATCCCGATCGTGATCGTCGGCCTCGCCGCGAAGCCGCTCATCGACGGCCCGCTCGGCTCGCTGTGGGTGGTCGCCGCCTCGCTGATCGTCGGCAGTGGCGTCATGTGGGCGGCCGACCAGATGGGCCGGCACAAGCGCGGTGAGGACGACACCACCTTCAAGGACGCGATGCTGGTGGGCAGTTCACAGATCCTCGCGCTGCTCTTCCCCGGCTTCTCGCGCTCCGGCGCCACCATGTCCACCGGTCTCATCCTCGACCTGGACCGTGTCGCCGCGACCCGGCTCTCGTTCTTCCTCGGCATCCCGGCCCTGACGGGCGCCGGCATCTACGAGCTGAAGGACGCTCTGGGCGCGGGAGTCGGCGCCGCCCCGCTGGCCGTCGGCACGATCGTGTCGTTCGTGGTGGCCTACGCCTCCATCGCCTGGCTGCTGAAGTACGTCGCGAAGCACTCCTTCAACGCCTTCGTGATCTACCGGATCATCATCGGTGTCCTGCTGTTCGGGCTGCTCGGTGCGGGTGTGCTCAACAGCTGACACCGGACGGACGATCACCGCAGGGGGCGTGCAGCCGAATTTTCAGGCCGCACGCCCCCTGAATGTTTCTCTGCCGATCGCTTGACAGCACTGTCCCGTCACCCGCAGGATCACGTCCGTGAACCTGTCAGACAGCCAGACAGGTGGAGTCGGACCGCGGCGCGTCAGCGCCATGGAAGCGGTGCTCGTCCACCTCCGCGGCGCCATCGAGCGCGGCGACTACGCCATCGGCGACAAGCTGCCCTCCGAGGCCGAGCTGTGCCGCACCCTGGAGATCAGCCGACCCGTGCTCCGCGAGGCCCTGCGGGCCCTGCAGACCATGGGTCTGACCGTCTCCAAGACCGGCAAGGGCACCTTCGTGGTCGCCAATGCCGTGGAGGACCCCACCTTCGGCGACTACGCGGCCAGCGACCTGCTGGAAGTGCGCCGCCATGTCGAGGTCCCGGTCGCCGGATACGCGGCACTGCGCCGCACCCCGGAGAACCTGGACCACCTGGCCCACCTCCTGGAGCGGATGGAACAGGAGACGGACACCACCGCGTGGGTCGCGATGGACACGCTCTTTCACCTCGCCGTGGCGGAGGCCGCGCAGAACCCGGTGTTCCGCCGGGTGATCGAGGAGATCCGTGATGCGCTGGCCCGCCAGTCCGCGTTCCTCAACGAACTCGGCGGCCGGCGCGAGCAGTCGAACCGCGAGCACCGGGCGATCGTCGAGGCGCTGATCGACGGCAGCGAGCCGGACGCCGTCGAGGCCATGTCCCATCACCTCGACCGGGTCGAGACGACCCTCACCGACATCGTGCGCCCCGCGCGCACGGACACCCCCACGGAAGGCGGACCCGAGGCGTGAGCGAGCAGTCCCTGCACGGCAGCGAACAGCCCCTGCACGACGGTGTGCAGAAACGATCCGGCCATGTCGACGCCGGAGACGCCGGCTACAGCAAGTCCCTGAAGTCCCGGCACGTCAACATGATCGCCATCGGCGGCGCGATCGGCACCGGCCTCTTCCTCGGCGCGGGCGGTCGCCTGGCCGACGCCGGCCCCTCCCTCTTCATCGCGTACGCGGTCTGCGGCCTCTTCGCCTTCCTCGTCGTCCGCGCCCTCGGCGAACTCGTCCTCTACCGGCCCTCGTCCGGCGCCTTCGTGTCGTACGCCCGAGAGTTCCTCGGCGAGAAGGGCGCCTACATAGCGGGCTGGATGTACTTCCTGAACTGGGCCACCACCGGCATCGCCGACATCACCGCGGTGGCCGTGTACACCCACTACTGGGGCATGTTCTCCGACATCCCTCAATGGTTGATCGCATTGATCGCCCTCGCGGTCGTCTTGACGGTCAACCTGATCTCTGTACGACTCTTCGGCGAGCTTGAATTCTGGTTCGCGATCATCAAGGTCAGCGCGCTCGTCGTCTTCATGCTGATCGGCATCTTCCTGCTGGCCACCCAGCACCAGGTCGACGGCACCACACCCGGCCCGTCCCTGATCACCGACAACGGCGGCATCTTCCCCAACGGCCTGCTGCCCATGCTCCTGATCATCCAGGGCGTCGTCTTCGCCTACGCCTCCGTCGAGCTGGTCGGCGTCGCGGCCGGTGAGACCGAGAACCCCGAGAAGATCATGCCGAAGGCGATCAACTCGATCATGTGGCGCGTCGGCCTCTTCTACGTCGGCTCGGTGCTCCTGCTCTCGATGCTGCTGCCGTGGAACAAGTACAGCGCCGGCCAGAGCCCCTTCGTGACCGTGCTGTCGAACATCGGCATCCCGGCGGCGGGCGGCGTCATGAACCTCGTCGTCCTCACCGCGGCCATGTCCTCGCTCAACTCCGGCCTGTACTCCACCGGCCGCATCCTCCGCTCCATGGCGATGTCCGGCTCCGCCCCCAAGTTCACCTCGGTCATGAGCCGCAGCCAGGTCCCCTACGGCGGCATCCTGCTCACCAGCGGCATCTGCGTCCTCGGCGTCGGCCTCAACTACGTGGTCCCGGCGGACGCGTTCGAGATAGTCCTCAACTTCGCCGCGATCGGCATCCTCGCCACCTGGGGCATGATCATGCTCTGCCACTTCCTCTTCTGGCGGAAGACCGAGAAGGGCGAACTCTCCCGGCCCAGCTACCGGTTGCCGGGTTCCCCCTGGACCGAACTCGTGACGCTGGCCTTCCTCGCCTCCGTCCTGGTCCTCATGTACGCCGACGGCGGCGCCGGACGCACCACCGTCCTGTGTCTTCCGCTGATCGCCGCCGCGCTGGTCGCCGGATGGTTCGCCGTCCGCCGCCGCGTGGTGAGCACGTCCACCACCGCACCCGACGCGTGAGACCCACGCCGTCCTGACCTGACAGGCAGTGATGTACAGCAGTCCCCTCGCGGACCCACCCCTCATCCGTGAACCCCTCCACGCACCCGTCGCCCACCTCATACGCGGCGGAATGATCGAGGGCATCCACTACGGCTCCGTCGTCGTCCTGGACACCGACGGCCAGGTCCAGCTCCAACTCGGCGACATCGAGGCCGCGTTCTACCCGCGCTCGGCGATCAAGCCCGTCCAGGCCGTCGCCATGGTGCGGGCGGGACTGCCCCTCGACGGCGAGCTGCTCTCGCTCGCCGCCGCCAGTCACTCCGGCGAGGAACGCCACCTCGCCGGGACCCGGCGCATCCTCGAACTCGCCGGGCTGACCGAGGACCATCTGCGCAACGTTCCCGATCTGCCCTTCGACCCTGTTGTTCGTGATGCGTGGGTCCGTGAGGGGCGGGTGCCGTCCCGGCTCGCGCAGAACTGCTCCGGGAAGCATGCGGCGATGTTGTACGTGTCGAAGCTCAACGGCTGGTCCCTGGACGACTATCTCGATCCCGCGCATCCGCTTCAGCAGGCGATCGCGGAGATCGTCGAGGATCTCACCGGGCAGCGGATCGCTCAGGTGAGTGTCGACGGGTGTGGTGCTCCGCTGTTCTCCATTTCGTTGCACGGGCTTGCTCGCGCTGTTTCGCGGGTCACCACCGCTGCGCCCGGTACGCCCGAGGCCCGGGTCGCGGACGCGATGCGGGAGTTCGCCGAGATGGCGTCCGGGTCCGGGCGGGATGTGGCCGCGTTGATGCGTGCCGTTCCCGGGCTGTTGGCCAAGGACGGGTTCGAGGGTGTCGAGGTTGCCGCGTTGCCCGATGGGCGGGCTGTTGCGGTGAAGATCGCGGACGGGGCGAATCGGGCGCGTGTGCCTGTCGCTGCCGCCGGGCTTGTGCGGGCTGGGGTTGATCCGGTTCAGCTTGTCGAGTTCGCGGGGGAGCCGTTGCTCGGGGGCGGGGAGCCGGTGGGGTGTGTGCGGCCGGTGCGTGCATTGGACCCGGTGTCGCCGTTGTCTGCGTGTGCCTAGATCGGTTCGGGGAACTGCGGGTCCGTTGTGGCTGGTCGCGCAGTTCCCCGAGCCCCTAAGTGACCTGAACGCTGTTGGAAAGAGGACCCCATGTCTGCCATTACCCGTCGCGAACATGATCTGCTCGGGGACCGGGATGTACCCGCCTCCGCCTACTGGGGTGTTCACACCCTCCGTGCCACGGAGAACTTCCCCATCACCGGGACGCCGATCTCCGTCTACCCGCACTTGATCAACGCTCTTGCCGCCGTGAAGGAGGCCGCCGCTCTCGCCAATGAGGAGTTGGGGCTGCTGTCGGCGGAGAAAACCGCCGCCATCGTTGCCGCGTGCCGGGAGATCCGGGACGGGAAGCTGCACGACCAGTTCGTCGTGGACGTGGTGCAGGGTGGGGCCGGTACCTCCACCAACATGAACGCCAACGAGGTTGTCGCCAACAGGGCGTTGGAGTTGCTGGGGCGCGGCAAGGGGGAGTACCGGTACCTGCACCCCAATGAGGACGTCAACCTCGGTCAGTCGACCAATGACGTGTATCCGACCGCCGTCAAGATAGCGACGGTCTTTGCCGTACATGGATTGATCGCGTCAATGTCTGTACTGCAGGACGCGTTCGCCCGTAAGGCCGTCGAGTTCCATGACGTGCTCAAGATGGGCCGTACACAGTTGCAGGACGCGGTACCGATGACGCTCGGTCAAGAGTTCTCGGCGTATGCGGTCATGATTGACGAGGATCGTCAACGTCTTGACGAGGCTGTCCAGTTGATCCATGAGATCAACCTGGGTGCCACGGCCATCGGGACCGGACTCAATGCGCCGGCCGGCTATGCGGAGTCGGCTCGGCGGCATCTCTCGGAGATCACGGGGCTGCCGCTCGTGACCGCGGCGAACCTGGTCGAGGCCACGCAGGACTGCGGGGCGTTCGTGCAGATGTCGGGAGTGCTGAAGCGGGTCGCGGTCAAGCTCTCCAAGAGCTGCAACGACCTGCGGCTGCTGTCCTCGGGGCCGCGCGCGGGGCTCGGGGAGATCAACCTGCCGCCGGTGCAGGCCGGTTCGAGCATCATGCCCGGCAAGGTCAACCCGGTGATCCCCGAGGTCGTCAACCAGGTCGCCTTCGAGGTGATCGGCAACGACGTCACCATCACGATGGCCGCCGAGGCCGGACAGCTCCAGCTCAACGCGTTCGAGCCGATCATCCTGCACTCGCTGTCGGAGAGCATCACGCATCTGCGCGCCGCCTGCCTCACGCTCGCCGAGCGCTGCGTGGACGGCATCACCGCCAACACCGAGGCGCTGCGCGCGAGCGTGGAGAACTCCATCGGTCTGGTGACCGCGCTCAACCCCCACATCGGGTACACGGCCGCCACCGACATCGCCAAGGAGGCCCTCGCCTCCGGCCGGGGCGTGGCCGAACTCGTCCTGGAAAAGGGCCTGTTGCCCGCCGAGACGCTCGCCGGTCTGCTGCGGCCCGAGGTCCTGGCCGGCAGCGGTCCCGTCGCCGTCTGACCGCGGACGCGCACCAGGACCGGCCCGGAGGCACAATGGTGATCATGTCCCCCTCGATGACCTTCCAGCCGGTCCTGGAGCGCATCGCCGGCGAGATCGAGCGGATGCCCGGCCGTGGCCAGGCCGCCGACTACATCCCGGCGCTCGCCGCCTGCGACCCGCGCCGCTTCGGCATGGCCGTCGCGGAACTGGACGGCACGGTCTACGGCGTGGGGGACTGGCGGCAGCCGTTCTCCACGCAGTCCATCACCAAGGTCTTCACCCTCGCCCTCGACCTGGCCCGCGAGGGCGACGAACTCTGGGAGCACGTGGGCCGCGAGCCCTCCGGCAACCCCTTCAACTCCCTTGTCCAGCTGGAGTACGAGAGCGGCATCCCGCGCAACCCGTTCATCAACGCGGGCGCGCTCGTCGTCACCGACCGGCTGCAGACCCGTACCGGCGACGCGGCGGGCGAACTGCTGGCCTTCCTGCGCGCGGAGAGCGGCAACCCGTCCCTCGACTTTGACAAGGAGGTCGCCGCCTCCGAGTCCGCGCACGGTGACCGCAACGCGGCCCTCGCCCACTTCATGAAGTCCTACGGCAACATCGACAACGAGGTGCCCGTCCTCCTGGACCAGTACTTCCGGCAGTGCTCCATCATGGCGTCCTGCGCCGACCTCGCCCTCGCGGCCGGTTTCCTGGCCCGGCACGGCAGCCGCGCCGACGGCAGCCGGCTGCTCACCCTCACCCAGGCCAAGCAGGTCAACGCGGTGATGCTGACCTGCGGGACGTACGACGCGGCGGGCGAGTTCGCCTACCGGGTGGGCCTGCCCGGCAAGAGCGGAGTGGGCGGCGGGATCATCGCCATCGTGCCGGGCCGGTGCACCCTCGCCGTGTGGAGCCCCGGACTTGACGAGCGCGGGAACTCGGTGGCGGGGGTCGCCGCGCTGGACCGCTTCACGACGCTCACCGGAGTGTCGGTGTTCTGACCGGAGCCCCACACGTACGGCGACTCCACGGGTACCGAGGCCCGATCACACGGAGGTCACGCGCCGTCCGCCGCGCGGAGAGCGGGGCGTCGCTTTCCCGCCATCCGGCGTTGACACGCTGAACGAGTGTTGGCCATGGCTTTTCCCGTCGATCTCCGCCGCTGTCAGGTACTCGGTCTGGCCGGTACCGCCGTCCTCGCGCTGGGCGGCGAGACGGCCGGAGCACTTCCGTCCGCCGACCTCTTCTCCCCGGCCTCCGCACAGGCCGCGCTGGGGCTCGTCGGGGTCTACTTCGGTGTCGTCCTGCTGATAGCGGCCTGGCTGCTGCTGGGCAGGCTGATCCGCAGCGCCGAACCGCCGACCCCGCGCTCCCTGCTGCTGGTCCTCGCCGTATGGGCGGCGCCCTTGCTGCTCGCGCCGCCGCTGTTCAGCCGGGACGTGTACAGCTACCTCGCGCAGGGCGCCATGGTCGACGCCCACATGGACGTCTACGCGCACGGCCCCGCCGCGCTGGGCGGCCCCCTCGCCGACGAGGTCGCCCCCCTGTGGCAGCACACCGGGGCGCCGTACGGCCCGGTGTTCCTGGCTCTGGCCTCGGGGCTGTCAGGACTGACCCGTGGTGAACTCCCCGCCGGGCTCTTCGGGATGCGGCTCGTCGCCCTGCTCGGGGTGGGCCTGATGGCCGCCGCCCTGCCCCGACTCGCCCGGCAGTGCGGCGCGGACCCGGCCGCCGCGCTGTGGCTGGGCGCCCTCAACCCGCTGGTGCTCCTCCACCTGGTCGCGGGCGCCCACAACGACGCGATCATGCTCGGGCTGCTCGGCACAGGCCTGGTCGCGGCGCGCGGCCGGTGGCCGATCCTGGGCGCCGTACTCGTCACGCTCGCCGCCCTCGTCAAGGCTCCGGCCGCGCTCGGGCTCGCCGCGGTCGTGCTGCTGCAGATCCGCGCGGGCCGCAGCCCGGCCAAGGCCGTCACGACGACCGTCGTCGCGTCCGCGGTCACCACGGTCGCCGCCACGGCCGTCGCGGGCACGGGCTACGGCTGGATAGGCGCCCTCGACACACCCGTCTCGGCGCACAACTGGGCCCTCACCAGCCTCCTCGGCCGCGCCACCGGCGCCCTGCTGGAACACCTCGGCAGCAGCCTGGCCCCCTTCGCGATCCCGGCCTGGCACGCCCTCGGACTAGCGGTCACCGGCGCGGCGATCCTCGCCATATGGTTCCGCCTGCGCCCCAGCCCGGTCTACGCGCTCGGCCTGAGCCTCGCGGTCGTCGCCGCCTTCGGCCCGGCCATCCGCCCCTGGTACGCCCTGTGGGGTCTCTTCCTCATCGCCGCCGCCGCGCCCAGCACATCCGTACGGCACCGGGTGGCCGCCGTGACCGGCGTCCTCGCGCTCGCCGTGCTGCCCAGCGGCGGACCCGCCGACATCGGACAACTCGTGCTGGCCGTCTCCGGCGGAGTCCTGGCGATCGTCGTCCTCTGGCAGGCCCGCCAGGCCGCCGAGGCCCCGGCCCTGGGACGTACGGCATGAGAACACCCACCACCGACCGCGGCCGACTCCTCCTGGTGCTGGCCCTCGCCACCACCGTGACCGTCTTCACCGCGACCGTCCCACTGCTGCGCGACTGGTTCGACCTGCGCGTCTACTACGGCACCGTCCACACCTGGCTCCACCACGGCGGCCGGATCTACGACTACCACGTGCCCGGCACGACCTACGGCTTCACCTATCCGCCGTTCGCCGCCGTCAGCATGGCCCCGATGGGCTACCTCGGGCTCGGCACCGCGATCGTCGCCGCGCTGGCCCTCAACCTGGTGGCCCTCGCCGTGGTGCTGGGCATTCTGGCCGGTCCCGGATGGCGGCGCCACGGCTGGTTCGGGTGGGCGCTGGTCGCCTGCGGTCTTGCGCTGTTCGAGCCGTTGCGCGACACCTTCAGCTTCGGGCAGGTCAACCTCCTGCTGCTGGCCCTCGTCCTCGGCGACGGCTGGCTGCTCTCCACCGGCCGGGGCCGCTGGGCGGGCGTCGGCATCGGCCTCGCGGCGGCGATCAAGCTCACGCCGGCACTGTTCATCGGCCTGCTGCTGGTGGCCAGACGCTGGAAAGCCGCCGCGGTGGCGACGGCCGTGGCGCTCGCGGCGACCGGGCTCGCGGCCCTGGTGGTCCCGAGTGCATCGAAGTTCTACTGGACCCAGGCGATGTGGGACACCACCCGGGTGGGCCGCCTCGACTACGTCTCCAACCAGTCCCTGCAAGGCGTCCTGGCCCGCCTCGGCGAGACCGGCCGCCCGCTGTGGGCGACGGTCGTCCTGCTCGTGCTGTGCGTATGGGCGGTGCGGGTACGCCGTGCGGTCGTCGCGGGGGACTGGACGGCAGCCTTCGCGCTGACCGGACTGACCGCGTGTCTGATCAGCCCGATCACCTGGGTGCACCATCTCGTGTGGCTGCTGCCCTCGTTCGCCGTGCTGGTCCGCGCCGGGCACCGGCGGATCGCGGGTGCCCTGTACGCGGTGATGTGCACGAGTGTCGTGTGGCTCTGGTTCGACGACTCCTCGGGCATCGACGGCTTCCTCGGCAGCAACACGTACACCTGGGTCACGCTCGGCCTGCTCCTGTGGCTGCCGACCGGTCAGGCCCCGGGGAGCCGACGGCCCTTGAACCGCAACGCCAGCACGACCGCTGCCGCGCCGAGCACGGCGGCCCCGGCGACCGCGGCCGTCTCCGCCCAGCCCGGACCCTCGTCCGCCGCCGCCGCGGCGGCCACCGGTACGGCGGTGGGACCTGGCCTCGGGCCCGGCCGCGGGCTCGCCCGCAACGCGTCCAGCGAACCCACCGGATCGACCCGCCCCGCAGCCGCGAAACCCCAGTCGAGCAACTCGCGCGCCTCCTCGTACACGGTGAAGCCGCCGCCCGCCTGAGGGTTCATCACCGTGACGACGAGCGACCGCCCGCCCCGACGCGCCGCCGCGACCAGCGTGTTGCCCGCGTGGGTGGTGTAGCCGTTCTTGACACCGATGAGCCCCGGATACGGCTCCACGCCGTCGTTGCCGGTCAGCAGCCGGTTGGTGTTCTGGATCGCGTACGACGATCCGTCACCCGGGAACTCGGCCTCGGCGGTGGAGCAGTACCGGGCGAAGTCCGCGTTGCGCAGCCCGGCCCGGCCGAACACCGCGAGGTCGAAGGCGGAGGACACCTGGCCGTCGGTGTCGTAGCCGTCCGGCGAGATCACATGGGTGTCGAGCGCGCCCAGCGAGCGCGCCTTGGCCTGCATCCGGGCGGCCGTGACGTCCCAGCCGCCGTTGAGGGCGGCCAGGACGTGCACGGCGTCGTTCCCGGAGTTGAGGAAGACCCCGCGCCACAGGTCGGCGACGCGGTACGTGCGGCCCGCCTCGACCCCGACCAGGCTGCTGCCCTCGCCGATGCCGGCCAGGTCCTGTTCGCTGACGCGGTGCCGGAGCCCTCCGGGCAGGGTGGGGAGGACGGTCAGGGCGAAGAGGGTCTTCAGGGTGCTGGCGGGTGGGAGTCTGCGGTGGGCGTCGTGGGCGGCCAGTACTGCCCCGGTGTTGGTGTCTGCGACGAGCCAGGAGAGGGCGGAGACGTCCGGGAGTTGAGGGGCACCGGGGTGGGGGTGGACCTGGGTGCTGGGATCCGGCCCGGTGTTGGCTGTCGCTGCGGTGGGGGTGAACGCGAGGGCGCCTGTCAGGCAGAGAACGCAGGCTGACATGGCGATCCGAGACGAGAATCCGATAGTCATACCGGCAAACGTAGGAACGAAGGGGCTGCAGAGGGCGTTGGCCGGGCCGATTGAGGCGAGTCAGCACCCGGATGCGCTAGTGGTTCGGCTGCGGGCCGGTGGGGGCTGGGCGCGCAGTTCCCCGCGCCCCTGAACGACGACAGCTCGGGTCAGTTCGACGGCAGCGTCGGCTGGATGCGGCGCAAGAACGTCGCGTTGTCCGGGGTCTCTCGCATGCGCTCCAGCAGGGTTTCCGTGCTGCTCTGGCCGTCCCTGTTCTGGAGGACGCGGCGCAGGCCTCGTACCGCCGTCAACTCGGCGGGAGTGAGCAGGAGTTCCTCGCGGCGGGTGCCGGACGGGTTGATCTCGACGGCCGGGAACACCCGGCGGGAGGACAGCTCGCGGCTGAGGCGGAGCTCCATGTTGCCGGTGCTCTTCAGCTCCTCGAAGTAGAAGTCGTCGGCACGGGAGCCGGTCTCGACCAGGGCCGTGGCGAGGATGGTGAGCGAGCCGCCCTCCTCGGCGAGGCGTGCGGCGCCGAAGAACTTCTTCGGGCCGATCAGCGCGGTCGCGTCGACACCGCCGCTGAGGGTGCGGCCGCCCGAGGCCGCCGCGTTGTTGTGCGCCCGGCAGAGGCGGGTGAGGGAGTCGAGGAGGATCACGACGTCCTCGCCGGCCTCGACGAGCCGCTTGGCCCGTTCGATCACCAGCTCGGCCAGCGCGATGTGCTGCTTGGGGGCCTTGTCGAAGGTGGAGGCGTACACCTCGCCGCGCACGGAGCGCCGCATGTCGGTGACCTCCTCGGGGCGTTCGTCGAGCAGTACCACCATGAGGCGGGCCTCGGGGTGGTTGCCGGCGACGGCCGCCGCGATCTGCTGGAGCAGGACGGTCTTGCCGGTCTTGGGCGGGGCCACGATCAGTCCGCGCTGGCCCTTGCCGACGGGGGCGATGAGGTCGGCGACGCGTCCGGTGAGTCCGGCCGCCGGGTGTTCGAGGTGCAGCCGCTCACGCGGGTGCAGCGGGGTGAGGTCGCGGAAGTGGCGTCGGCCGCGCAGTTCGTCGGGCGTACGGCCGTTGACGAACGCGATCTCGGTCAGGGCGCGTTGCCCGCCGCGGACGCCTTCCACGAGGTCGCCCTTGCGCAGGCCGTGACGGCGGATCAGCGCGGGGGAGACCTGGAGGTCGGTGGGCGAGGGCTGGAGGTTCAGCGCCCTCAGGTGCCCCTTCCCGTTGCCGTCGATGTCGAGGACACCGGTCGCGGTCTGGGTGCGGGGCTGTTCCTGTACGGGGGGTTCGAGTGTGGTGGTCATGATGGGTGGTCCTTTCAAGGACGGTTGCATGTGTCATGCGGAAGGAAGGGGGAGAAGCCGCGGAGGGAGGGCGCATGGGCGCTCCTCGGGGCGGCGGGAACATCACCTCGGGTGCGGCGGAAAAACGCCGGTCACGAAGTGGTGTGAGGAAGCCGTGTGCCGGTCGGAATCGACGGGCCGGTCGGCGGAGAAGAAGTGGTTCTGGCACCGGCGCCCGGAACGGGGCGTACACAAGTGCTGACCGCACCGTAGCACACCCGGTGCGGGTCCGGCTGTGAGATACGGCTCAGCGGCTCGCCAGCAGGCCGTAGAGGAGGGGGATCCGCGGCTCGGGCAGTCGCCACCAGCCGGTCGGGGTCCGTTCCATCCGGGGCCAGCGCGGCCACGGGAGTTCCTCGCTCTCGCGGAGCCGTCGGATGTTCAGTCCCGCTGCCGTCAACGCGTTGATGACCTCGTCTATTCCGTGCATCCACTCATAGCTGTCGGTCGCGTCCGCCACGGCCGGACCGTCGGTGTACGTGAACGTCGCGTCCCGGTGCACCGGACTTCCGCCGCTCAGGTAGTCGTGGCGCAGAAGGAGTTCGGGTCCCTCGCCCGGATTCGGCTTCGGGCCCAGGGAGTTGAGCAGGGGGTGGAACTCGACGATGTACAACAAGCCGCCGGGGCGCAGGAGTTGGGCGATCACGTCCGCCCAGCGCGGGAGGTCGGGCAGGTAGCACAGGGCGCCCTTGCCGGTGTACACGACGTCGAACTGCCGCTGCCCCAGGGCCTTGACGGCGTCGTACACATTCGCCTGGACGTAGTCGACGTCGAGGCCCGCCTTCGCCGCGATGTCCGTCGCGGCCGTCACGGACGCCTCGGAGAAGTCGAGGCCGGTGGCGCGCGCACCGCGCTGCGCGAACGCGAGGGTCTCCGTGCCCAGGTGACATTGGAGGTGGAGCACGTCACGGCCGGCCAGGTCGCCGAGGTCCTCCCACTCGAAGGCGGCGAACCAGCGCTCCGGGTCCGGGTCGCCGTCGAGGCCGTAGAAGCGGCTGGCGAGGTGGACGGGGGTGCGGGCGTCCCAGTTCGCCTGGTTGGCGCGCATCAGCCGGGCCTGGTCGTCGGTGCTCATGGGGACATCCTGCCGTGAAGCTGTGCGGAGTTCCCGGCTTCCCGCCTCATACCAGCCATACGAACCCCCGATGGCCCTTCGCCGACCCATTTCTTGTTCTGGTCAATGGCCGTACCTACGCTGCCACCACCGCACCACGGCGGCACGGGACAAGGGACTTGGCAATCATGGGTCGACTGGCCGGGAAAATCGCTTTCATCAGTGGAACGGGGGCAGGAATAGGGCGGGCCGCGGCGCAGATATTCGCGGCCGAGGGCGCCGAGGTTTTCGGTTGTGACATCGACGAGGACAGTGCGGCCGAGACCGTTGAACTCGTCGAAAAGGCCGGTGGAATCATGCGGTCCCTGGCACCCGTGGATCTGTCCATCCAGGACGGCGCCCGGGAGTGGATCGAGGCCGGGATCGCGGCCTTCGGCGGGATCGACATCCTCTACAACAACGCCTCCGCACTGCGGAACGGCCCGTTCGAGACCATGCCTGCCGAGGACTGGTACTTCACCATCAAGAACGAGCTGGACATCCCCTACTTCTGCACCCAGGCCGCCTGGCCGCACCTGATCGCCCGTGGCGGCGGGGCCGTGCTCAACGTCGCCTCCGTGGCCGCCGTACGCGGGGCGCCGTTCATGCCGATGGTGCCCCACGGGGCCGCCAAGGGCGGGGTGTTGGCGATGAGCATGCACCTGTGCGCGGCCGGCGCCCCGCACCGCATCCGCGTCAACACCATCGCCCCCGGCATGACCCGCACCTCCGCCACCGCACCCTTCCTCGACGATCCGGACGGCCCCAAGGCCCAGTTGGAGGCGCGGATCCCGGTCGGGCGGGTGGGGCAGCCCGAGGACATCGCACGGGCCGCCGCCTTCCTCTGCTCCGACGAGGCGGCCTTCGTCAACGGCGCCAACCTCATGGTCGACGGCGGCGACAGCGCGATGGCGGGCTGAGCCGCCGTGACCGTCCGACTCGACCACGTGGGCGTCAACGTACGCGACCTGACCGCCCAAACCGCCTGGTACCAGGGGGCGTTCGGCCTGAAGACCGTCTTCGAGTTCCATCTCGAAGGGCCTGGTCTGAGGGGTGTCGTCCTGGAGCATCCGCGGGGCTGGCGCATCGAGCTGCTCGCCAGACCCGGCTCCGCCCCCGGCCTTCGCGCGCCGGACCCGATGACCGCCGTACTCACCGAGGGATACGGGCACTTCGCGGTCACCACCCCCGAACTCGACCCCGTCCACGAGGAGTTGGTGGCCCGTGGCGCGGGCGAGGTCATGGCACCCGGGCCGTCCCCCGAGCCCGGAGTGCGCATGGCCTGGGTCAGTGACCCCGAGGGAAATCTCATCGAACTCATAGAGAAAAACGCAGAGTGAGGGCACGCACGATGACGGATTCGATCTCCTTGAAAAGACTGGACCCCGGAACGCTCATAGCGTGCTGTCTCGCGGTCGCGGCGGCACAGTTGTGCATTACCGTTCCCTCGCCCATCAACGGGGAAATCCAGGCCGCATTCGGCGCCTCGGGTTCCCAGGTCGCCTGGGTTACCTCCGCGTTCATTCTCCCCACCGCGATTCTGGAACTGAATTTCGGTGTGGTGGGCGATCTCTTCGGCCGCAAGCGCCTGTTGGTGCTCGGCGGGCTCGTCCTGGCGCTCGGTGAACTCCTCAACGCCACCTCGCAGAACATCACCATGATGTGGACCGGGCAGGCCCTGGCCGGCATCGGCGCCGCCGCGCTGTTCCCCAGCTCCCTCGCGGTCATCGCGGCGGCCACACCGGACGGCAAGGACCGGGCGAAGGCCGTCTCCACCTGGGCGCTGTCGATCTCCCTCGCCTCCGCCCTCGGCCCGCTGTCCTCCGGGATCCTCGCCACGGTCGCCGACTTCCGCTGGGCGTTCGTGCCGCCGGTCGTCCTCGGTCTGATCGTCGCGGTCGCCTCCTGGAAGCTCGTCACCGACTCCAAGGCGCCCGAGGGCCGCGCGCTGGACTGGCCGGGCCAGATCACCATCGCCGTCGGCCTGACCGCCCTGCTCTGGGGCGTCATCGAGGGCGGCGACCGCGGCTGGGACAGCGCGGCGATCGTGGGCTCGCTGACCCTGGCGGCCGTCGCGCTCGTCGGGTTCGTCGTCGCGGAGACCCGCGCGGCCTCCCCGATGTTCGACCTCGGCCTGCTGAAGATCCCCTCGTTCGCGGCGGCGGCCGTCGTCGCGCTGGCCGGCATGTTCGGTTTCATCGGCACCGCCTACTGCGTCTCGATCCGTCTCGGCGCGGTGATGCACCTGAGCCCGCTGCGGGCCGGAATGCCGTTCGTGATCCTCCAGTTGATCCCGCTGCTGCTGGCGCCGGTGCTCAGCAAGATGCTCACCCGGGTCGACGCCCGCTGGCTCCTGATGGGCGGCCTGCTGCCCATGGCCGCCGGCCAGTTCTGGATCGCCGCCCTGCCCATCACCACCACCTCCCTCGCCGCCTTCATCGGCCCGGTGCTGCTGCTCGGCGTCGGCTTCATCTGCGTGGTGTCCTCGCTGACCTCCGCCGCCGTGAACGCCGTACCCATCAACATGACCGGCATGGCCAGCGGCGCGACCAGCCTGGTCCGCGAGTTCGGCCAGGGCCTCGGCCCCGCCGTCATCAGCACCATCGCGATGAGCGCGGCCTCCTCCGCGCTCGTCGGCAAGCTCAGCGGGGCCGACGCGGGTATGGAGAAGGCGGCCGGACCCCTCGCCGTCGTCAACGCGGGCAGTGCCTCGGCCAAGGCCGCCGCGCAGACCGCCCTCGGCCACGGCATGGCCCTCGGCGTGGTGATCTGCGGCTGCGCCTCCCTGCTGGGCGCGGTCGTCACCCTGCTGCTGGTGCGCAAGAACACCGAGCGCTCGACCGTGAAAGCGGGGGAGCCGTCGGTGCAGGCGGCGACCGCGTAGGCCGTACGTCGTAGGGGAGGCCGGGGCCTTGTCGCCCCGGCCTCTTCGTGTTTCCGAAGAAGATTTCCGAAGGGGGTGTCGATTCGGCCCGGCCGCGTTCGTCGGTGGGGTGTAGGAAGCTCATGAGGACCGGGAGGATCCATGAAGTACATGCTGCTCGTGTGCGGCGACGACACCGCCGACGCCTCCGGGATGGCACCCGTCGAACCCTGGGTGGAGGAACTGGGCGACCGCGGCGTACGGCTGCACGGCCACCGGCTCGCCCTGCCCGCCGACGCCGTCACCGTACGGGTGCGCGGCGGCGAGGTGCTCCGTACGGACGGGCCGTTCGCGGAGACCAAGGAGTACGTCGCCGGGTTCGACATCCTGGAGTGCGACACCCTGGAGGAGGCCGTCGAGGCCGCCGCCAAGCATCCCGTAGCCACCATCGGCGCGATGGAGGTGCGCCCCTTCTGGCCGATGGACGGCGAGGAGGACGGCGAGACGCAGATCCGCGCGCTCGACGCCGAACGGCCCGGGACCGCCGCCTTCCGCAAGGCCGTGGAGGACGTCCTCGGGGGTGTGACCTGGCCGCTGACCCGCGAGGTGCTGGAGTTCCGCGTCCACGTCGACGAGTCCGTCGCCTTCGGTCACGCCCTCGTCCGGCTGCGCGGCACCCGCAGCGACGGCCGGCCGCTGGACGACGTACTGCGCGTGACCACGGGCTACCGCAACACCGGACTGCGCTGGGAGATCGTCCACGAACACATCTCAGCCGCCACCGAGAAGGCCGAGGAGCGGTCATGAAGTACGTCCTGTTGATCTGCACACCCGTCGACGGCGAGGAACTCAGCCCCGCCGAGATCGCCGCCGACCCCCGCTTCACCTCGTACATCGACGAGGTCCGCAGCCGTGACCTGATGCGCGGCGGGGCCCGGCTGCGCCCGTCCTCCGACGCCACCACCGTCCGCGTCCAGGGCGACGAAGTCCTGCTCAGCGACGGCCCGTTCGTCGAGTCCAAGGAGTACGTCGCCGGCATCGACATCATCGAGGTCGCCGACCTGGACGAGGCGATCTCGCTCGCCTCCCGGCACCCCGCCGCGCTTGCCGGCGGCTCGGTCGAGGTACGGCCGGTCTGGGAGTGAACGTGCCGGACGTCGAGGAGGCCGTCGCCGCCGCCTTCCGCGAGGAGTGGGGCCAGGTCGTCGCCACCCTGATCCGGGTGACCGGCGACTGGGACCTCGCGGAGGAGTGCGCGCAGGACGCCTTCGCCCAGGCACTGGACCGGTGGCGGCGCGACGGAATCCCGCGCCGCCCCGGCGCCTGGCTGACCACCACCGCCCGCAACCGCGCCCTCGACGTCCTGCGCCGGGAGGCGGTCGGGGCGGCGAAACTCCGGGAGGTCGCGGTGCTGGGACGGGACGAGGGACCGTACGACCTGGAGTACGACGGTGACGACAGCGGCGTCGAGGACGACCGGCTGCGGCTGCTCTTCACCTGCTGCCACCCCGCGCTGCCCATCGAGGCCCGGGTCGCCCTCACCCTGCGCACGCTCGCCGGGCTGACCACGCCCGAGATCGCCCGTGCCTTCCTCGTCCCCGAGGCGACCATGGCGCAGCGGCTCGTGCGCGCCAAGAAGAAGATCCGCAACGCCGGCATCCCCTACCGGGTACCGCCCGCACATCTGCTGCCCGAGCGCACGACCGGGGTGCTCGGCGTGGTCTACCTCCTCTTCAACGAGGGGTACGCTGCCACGTCCGGCGCCGACCTGGTCCGCACGAACCTCTGTGCGGAGGCGATCCGACTGGCCCGCGTACTGGCCCACTTGATGCCGGACGAGCCCGAAGTGCTGGGCCTGCTGGCCCTGTTGCTGCTCCATGACGCCCGCCGTGGCACGCGGGTGGATGCGGCGGGTGAGTTGGTGACCTTGGAGGACCAGGACCGTACGGCCTGGGACCGGGCGGAGATCGACGAGGGCGCCGCCCTCCTGGAGACGGCCCTCCGACGAGGCCGCCCCGGGCCGTACCAGATCCAGGCCGCCATCGCCGCCTGCCACACCACCGCACCCACCGCAGCCGACACCGACTGGGCCGATATCGCGGGCCTGTACGGCGAGTTGGAGCGCTTCGTGCCCTCGGCCGTGGTGCGCCTCAATCGCGCGGTGGCCGTCGGCATGGCCGAACACCCGGACGCCGGGCTGGAGTTGGTGGCCGAGCTGGAACGGTCGGGTGAACTGGCCGACTACCACCTGCTGCCCGCCACCCGCGCCGATCTGCTGCGCCGCAGCGGTCGTACGACGGAGGCGGCCGAAGCGTACGGGCGGGCGCTGGAGCTGGTGGAGAACGCGGCGGAGCGGCGTTTCCTGGAGAAGCGGCTCGCGGAGTGTCGATCCGCGTAGGGGCCGCTCGTCGGTGGGGTGAAGACAGGGAAATCAGCCCATGACACCGGAGGTTCCGATGACCGCCCTCGCACTTCTGCGCCGCGCACGGCGGATCCTGGCTCGCCTGGCAGCCGAGGAGTCGACACCCGGCACGCCTGACGCCTGGCTCGCGGGACTCCGGCTGGGCGGCTGACCGGGGCCCGGCCTCAGCGGGCGTCGAGCAGGTCGGCGAGGAGTTGGAGTCGCTCGGCGTCGAGGCTCCCTTCGGCGGCCGTGCAGACCATGAGTGCGGGACCGGGGTTGCCCGGTATCGGGTAGGCGTCCCAGTCCAGGTTCAGTTCGCCGACCCGGGGGTGGTCGAGGCGCATCTGGCCGCGGGTCGGTTCCGTCACGTCGTGGAGGGCCCACAGGGCCGCGAACTCGTCGCTGCGGACGGCCAGTTCACCCACCAGTTCGACGGCGCGCGGGTGGCCGGGATCGGCGGCGACCTGCGTCCGCAGCATCCCGATCAGCTCCGCGACGGTGGCCGCCCGGTTCGGGCAGGTCCGGTCTGCCTCGGGGCGCAGGAACAGTGCCAGCAGGTTCCGCTCCCGCTGGGGCTGCCTGGTGAACTCCCCCAACAGGGCACCGCCGAGCGGGTTCCAGGCCAGCACGTCCAGGAAACGGCCGACGACCAGAGCGGGCGCGGTCATGCCGTGCAGCAGTCGCAGCGTGGTGTCCGGTACCTCCTCCGGCTCGTACGAACGCGGCGGGCGGGCCGGGTTGCGTGCGGCGGCGGCGAGGCCGTGCAGATGGCGGGTCTCCTCGGCGGAGAAGTCGAGGGCGCGCGCGAGGGCGTCGAGGACCTGTTCGGAGGGGCGTACGTCGCGTCCCTGCTCCATGCGCTGGTAGTAGTCCGAACTCACCCCGGCCAGGAGTGCCAGTTCCTCCCGGCGCAGTCCCGCGACGCGCCGTCTTGGGCCGGGTTCCAGGCCGACGTCCTCCGGCCGCAGCCGAGTTCGGCGGGTGCGCAGGAACTCCGCGAGCTCGCGTCGGGGATCGTCGCTCATGGCGGGGGAGGAGTCGGTCACCGCGTCAGTATGCCGTCGGTGCGGCCCGCGAGGGTGGGTCTGCCGGACCCAGGAAAAGAAGAACGACCGAGATGTCGCGTGCGGCGTCCAGCATCGGACCAACCACACGGCGGGCCACGGAAGGACAGCGACATGAAGGCCGTTCAGATCACGAGTTTCGGTACTGCGGACGTTCTGCGGGTCAATGAAGTGGAGCATCCCGCTCCCGGCTCGGGCGAGGTGCTGGTCGCGGTCGAGGCGTCCAGCGTGAACGGACACGACGTGATCGTCCGGGCGGGGGAGTTGAAGATGGTGTCGGGGCGCCGCTTCCCGGTCGGTGTGGGGCTGGACTTCGCCGGCGCCGTCGCCGCGACCGGCGCCGGTGTCGAGGGCTACCGGGTCGGGGACCGGGTGTGGGGCATGGTGCATCCCCGGCAGCGGCACTCCGTCGCGGGGGCGGCCGAGTACGTCGTGGTCCCCGCGCAGCGCGTCTCGCACGCGCCGGCGGACCTCTCGTCGGTCGAGGCGGCGGCCCTGGTGGTCGCGGGCTCCACGGCGCTGATCGCGCTGCGCGACAGTGTGCGGCTGGTGAGCGGGGAACGCGTCCTGGTGCGGGGCGCGGCCGGCGGAGTCGGCACGGCCGCCGTGCAGTTGGCGCACGCGATGGGCGGCCGGGTGACCGCGCTGGCGCGCGACCGGCACGCCGAGTTGCTTGCCGATCTCGGCGCCGACGAGGTCCTGGACTACGGCTCCACCACCTCGGACCGGATCGGGCCGTTCGACGTCATCGTCGACACCGTCGGCACCGAACTGCACTGCTACCGCGGCCGGTTGGCCAAGGGCGGCCGGATGGTCACCGTCGGACTGTCCCCGTCCGCCATTGCCGCGATCGCCGCGTCGAGCGTGCACGGCTCCCGCCGTATCCGTACCTTCAGCGCCAACCCCGAGACCCCCGTGCTGCGCGAGGTGGCCGACCGTGTCGCCTCGGGTGCGCTGCGCCCGGTGATCGACAGCGTGTACCCGCTCGCGGACATCGCCGCTGCGCACCGGGCGTTCGAGCGCGGCGGCGTCGTGGGCAAGCACGTGGTGACGGTGCCGCGCGGCTCCCTCTGACGGGGTCCGGTCAGCGGGGATCGGTGCGCAGGTCGACGCCGCGGTCCTGGGCGTCGGCGGTCACGATCCGCGTCGCCATCCGCGACAGCCGCTTCCGGTCGGCCTCGGGAAGCGGCTCGACACACTTCTCGATCCGCTCGGCGAACTGAGCGGCGACCTGCTCCACGAGCTGTCGGCCGGCGTCGGTGATCGACACCTGGAACGAGCGGCGATCGACGGTGCTGGGCGTGCGGGTGACCAGCCCCCGACGCTGGGCGCGGTCGACGAGGCCGGTGATCGAGGACTTGTCGAGGCCGAGGTGACGGCCGAGTTCGTTCATCGTCGGCTCCCGGTCCCGCAGGATCCCGAGCAGCCGCGTCTGGGTGAGCGACAGGTCGTGCTCCCCGGCGAGTTCGGCCAGCGCGTTCTGCACCAGGAACGACAGCTGGGCGAGGGCGTCGACCAGGCCGAGGTCCTCGGTCGCGGGGGGCGCGGTGTCGCGCGGTGAGGTCATGGTCCCGATTCTACTTGCAAAGGTACGTGGCACCTACTAATTTAATTCGTGCCACGTACTTTCTGTGTCGCGTACTTTCTGCTCCGCGTACCTTCCGTGCCGCGAACCAAAGCCGAGGAGAGCTCTCATGGACATCCACGCCGCGGTGGTCAACTCGTTCGACAACCCGCCCCGCTACGAGCCGTTCGACCTGCCCGCTCCCGTCGACGAGGACCAGGAACTGGTCGACGTCCTCGCTGTGGGCCTGCACCCCCGAGTCCGCACCGGCGCGTCGGGCAGCCACTACACCAGCACCGGGAAGCTGCCGATGGTGCCCGGAGTCGACGGGGTCGGCCGTCGAGAGGACGGTCGGCTGGTGTACTTCGTCGCCGACGACGGACTGGCCGGCTCGATGGCCACCCGCACCGTCATCGACGGCCGCCGCAGCGTCCCGCTCCCCGACGGCGCGGACGTGGTGAAGATCGCCGCCGCGATGAACCCCGCCATGTCGTCCTGGGTGGCGCTGCGCCGCCGCGTTCCGATCGAGGCGGGGCAGTCGGTGCTGGTCCTCGGCGCCACCGGCAACGCCGGACAGATGGCCGTCCAGGTCGCCAAGCGGCTCGGCGCCGGACGGGTCGTCGGCGCCGGACGCGACCGGGCCCGCCTGGCGGCACTGCCCGGAATCGGCGCGGACGCGACCGTCGCGCTCACCGACGACGCCGACGCCACCGCGACCGCGCTGGCCAAGGAAGCCGCCGAAGTCGACCTGGTCATCGACTACTTGTGGGGCAAGCCCGCCGGTGACGCGATCATGGCGGTGCTGCGGGCCCGCGCCGACCGGAGCCGCGCCCTGAACTGGATCCAGATCGGCGCCATGGCGGGCCCCACCATCGAACTCCCGTCAGTGGCACTGCGCTCGGCCAACTTCCGGCTCCAGGGCAACGGCCAGGGCGCGGTGTCGACCAGGACGTATCTGGAGGAACTCCCGTCCCTCGTCGACGAGATCGAGAGCGGCGGCATCGCGGTCACCGCCAAGGCGGTACCCCTCGCCGACGTCGAGAGCGCCTGGAACGCGTCCGAGGTCCCGGGCGTACGCACCGTCCTGGTGCCCTGACCCCGGCAAGGCCGTCATGCAACTCGTACTGAAATCAATGGAGTTACCGAAGGAGCCCGGAGCCATGCCTCCCACCACGGACACCGACGTCGTCATCTGCGGCACCGGCGCGGCCGGTCTGACGCTCGCCCTCGACCTCGCCCGCAGGAACACCGCCTTCCTGCTGATCGACAAGGCGCCGCAGCCGTTCGCCGGCTCCCGCGGCAAGGGCATCCAGCCCCGCAGCCAGGAGGTCTTCGAGGACCTCGGCGTGATCGACCGGATCGTCGCCTCCGGCGGTGAGTATCCCGTCCAGCGCGTCTACACCGCAGACGGGCCCATCGACCAGGTCGGCGTGGAGATGTCGGAGCCGACGCCCGAGGAGCCGTACCAAATACCCCTGCTCGTCCCGCAGTTCCTCACCGAGCGTCGGCTGCGCGAACGCCTCGCCGAGCTGGGCCACACCCCGCACTACGGCCATGAACTCGTCGGCTTCGACCAGGACGCCGACGGCGTGTCCGCGCGCATCGCCACCCCGGAAGGTGAACAGGGCGTACGCGCACGGTACTTGATCGGTGCCGACGGTGGATCGAGCTTCGTCCGCAAGACACTTGGCATCGGCTTCCCCGGTAAGACCCTCGGCGTACGGGCGATCGTGGCCGACGTGTATGGCGACGGTGTCTCGCCGGACGCCTGGCACCGCTGGGGCGAGGACACCGCGGGGCAGCTCTCGATGTGCCCGCTCTACGGCACCGACATGTTCCAACTCCAGGCCCCCGTCCCCTTCGACGTCGATCTGGACCTCTCGGCCGAGGGGCTCACCGCCTTCCTCCGTGAACGCACCGGCCGCGAGGACGTGGTGATCCACTCCGTGTCCTGGGCGTCCGCGTTCCAGATGAACGCCCGGCTGGCCGACACCTACCGGCGGGGGCGCGTGTTCCTGACCGGGGACGCGGCGCACTGCCACCCGCCGACCGGCGGACAGGGCCTCAACACCAGTGTCCAGGACGCCTACAACCTCGGCTGGAAGCTCGCCGCCGTACTCGACGGTGCCCCGGACTCCCTGCTGGAGACGTACGAGCAGGAACGCCGGCCCATCGCCGAAGCCGTCCTCGGCCTGTCCGAGAAGCTGCTCGAAGCGGCCAAGAACCGCGACATCCACCGGGGCCGCGAGGTCGGTCAGCTCGACCTCGGCTACCTGAACTCGCCCCTGTCGCTGCGCACTCCGGGGCGCGACAAGGGAGTACTGGCCGGCGACCGTGCGCCCGACGCGCCCGTCACCGGTGCGGGCGGCCTGCCCACCCGCCTGTTCAGCCTGTTCCAAGGCTCCCACTGGACCCTGCTGGGCCATGACGTCGACGAGTCCTCGGCCCCGGCACCGCGCCCGGGCCTGCACATCCACACCATCGGCACCCGGGGCGACATCCTCGACAGCGGCGACCGCGTGCAGAGCGCCTACGGACTGTCCGTCGAGCAGTGGGTGCTCGTCCGCCCGGACGGATACGTCGCCGCCGTGGTCGACACCGCCGAACTCCCGGCCGTAGAAGCCTATTTGGCCACCGTCGGCGTCCGCCCGCTCGCGGCGACGCGACCCACCACCACGGAGGCGAGCACCGCCATGCCCACAGAGACCTCGTCCGGCAGCACCGGCACTCCCCGCACCCGACGGGAGCACCGACAGGCCCGAACCGCCGCCGAGCGGAGGCTCGCCACCGCCCAACGCGAACTCCACCAGCTCTCGCGCCAGGTCCAACGCGACCTGCGCAGCGTCCGACGGCACGGCGAGACCACCGCCATCGTCGCCCGCTCGAACTTCGCAGAACTCGCGGTCAAGAGCATCAACCGGCTGACCGCCAACCTCCGCACGGACCGCACCGATCAGTAGCGCCCAGCCCTCACCCACGACGGCCGGTGCCGCCCAGGACACCGGCCGTCACGGTGCGTCGAGCGCGTTCGTGATCGCCTTCACCCCGCCGTGCGCCGCGTACCCGCCGTCCACGGTGATCTCCGCGCCGTTGACGTACGACGCCTCGTCCGACAGCAGATAGACGACCAACGGCGCCACCTCGTCCACCGTCCCGGCCCGGCCCTGGGGCGTCAGCGACAGATGGGCCTGTACGAACACCGGGTTCGCGGACGCCATCAACGGCGTCTCGATGTAGCCGGGGTGGATCACGTTCGTACGGATGCCACGCGGCGCCAGCTCCAGCGCCGCCACCTTCGACAGGCCGCGCAGCGCCCACTTGCTGGTCGTGTACGCGACCGCGTGATGCGCGGTGAGACCCGCGACCGAGCCGACGTTCACGATCGACGAGCCGGGCGGCATCAGCGGGGTGAGCGCCTGGATGCCGAGCAGGGCGCCCGTGGTGTTCACCGCGAACGCCCGGTTCCAGTCGGCGAGTTGGACATCGCCGAGCCGCGCCCGCATGGGAATGCCCGCGTTGTTGACCAGGCCGTGCACTTCCGTGAGGGAGGCCGAGAGGTCCGCCCAGTCGTCCTCGGACGACACGTCCAGGTGCCGGTAGGTGACGTCCAGGCCGTCGGCGCGCAGGGACGCGGCGAGCTTCTCGCCCGCCTCGTCCAGGACATCGGTCGCGACCACCGTCGCCCCCTCGCGAGCCGCCGCCGCCACCTCGGCGGCTCCCTGGCCCTGCGCGGCCCCGGTGACGACGACGGTACGACCGGCCAGACGCGTGCGGCTCACGGTTGCCTCCAAGGGGTGCGGGCTGTCTCCCGTCCACGCTAGGAAGCCGCGGTCAGCTCCGGAAACGCACGATCGGCATGGGTGGCATCCGCGCCGGCGATCTCGTCGGCGATCTCGCGCGCCACCGGGTCGTCCAGCGAAGCGCCCACCTCGCGGACCGTCTCCCGCAGCCAGCGGTGCGCCGGGTCCGCGTGCCGGTTGTGGTGCCAGTACATGGCCTCCACCAGCGGTACGTCCGGGAAGGGCGTCGGTACGACGGCACAGCGCGCGAAGCCCTCGTAGCGGCGGGCGAGCCGCTCGGGGACCACGGCGACCAGGTCGGTGCCGCTCACCAGGAACGGCAGCACGTTGAAGCCGGGCGTGCTCACCTGCACCCGGGGCGTGATGCCAAGGGTCTCCAACTGCCGGTCGGCGGGCGTGAGTTTGCCGACCGCACAGGCCGCGTGGGGCATCTCGGCGAGGTCGCGCAGCGAGAGCCGGCCGTCCACCAACCGAGGGTTGTCCGGGTCGACGAGACACACGAACCGGTCGTGCATCACGGCCTCGCTCACGCCCGGCAGCTGATAGCCGAGCGGCACGATCATCAGGTCGTGGCAGCGCAGATGCGTCTCGGTCTCCAGCTGCCCGATGACGATCGGGTGGAAGTCGATCCGGATACCGGGCGCCTCCTGCGCGAGGGCCCGCAACAGCGGTTCCACGAAGACCGTCATGACGTAGTCGGACATCACGACCGAGAACCGCTGCCGGCTGCGCGAGGGATCGAAGTGCCTGGTCAGCGACAGAGCCTCCTCCGCCTTGTGCAGGGAGGACTGGACGACCGGCAGCAGCCGTTCCGCGAGCGGGGTCAGCTCGTACTCGCGGCCCACCCGCACCAGCAGCTCGTCGTTGAAGTGCCGCCGCAGCCGGGCCAGGGAGCCGCTCATCGCGGACTGGCTGGTGGACAGCCGCACCCCCGCGTGGGTGACGTTCTTCTCCTCCAGGAGGGCTTCCAGAGCCACCAGAAGATTCAGGTCGATTGCTCCCAGACCCATGCGCCTGTCCTTCCGGCCGCGTCGTTGAAGCTCGGTGAAACCGGAGCGTAACGACCGCCTTCCCACCGAGGAAGAGTCCGGGAGGCAAGTCACAGGGATCCGATAGCTGCCATCGGATCCCCGGATGTGTGCAGGTCGGAAGGCCTACCGAGGGGCAGGGCTACGGTCGCGGCGTCCGGCCGCGCTTGCGGGCCCGCGGCAGGTACACGTCCGTACGGCCGGGGACCACGCGGTTGGAGAGGGTGCCCAGGCGCTCCACCGCGAGGGTCACCTCGTCGCCCGGCTGGAGCGGTGGTGGGGTGCGCTCGCCGACCCGGCCCCAGAACTCGGCCAGCGCTCCCCAGCCGCAGGTGCCCGAGCCGAGGATGTCCCCGGGGCGCACCCAGGCGTCCCGGGAGGCGTAGGCGATCATCTCCTCGAAGGTCCAGGAGACGTTGGCGAGGGTGTCGCGGCCGATCAGCTCGCCGTTGAGGGTGACCGTCATCTCCAGGTCGAGGAAGCCGTCCGGGTCGCGCCGGTCCTCGACCTCGTCAGCGGTGACGAGGCAGGGGCCCAGCGTGTTCGCGAAGTCCTTGCCCTTGGAGAAGCCGAGTCCGAGGTTCTTCTCCGGTTTCTGGAGGTCCCGCGCCGACCAGTCGTTGAAGACCAGATAGCCGATGATGTGCTCACGCGCCCGCTCCGGCGTGAGATCACGCCCGGCGCGGCCGATGACCACCCCCACCTCCAGCTCGAAGTCGAGCACCGAGCAGCCCGCGGGGATCGGCACGTCGTCGTGCGCGCCGTACGCCGCATGGGGGTTGGTGAAGTAGAAGTTGGGCGCCCGGTACCACTCCTCGGGCACGTGCTCAAGCCCGTCCAGTGACTTCGACACCCCCTCGATGTGCGCCTCGAACCCGACGAAGTCCCGGATGGACGGCGGCTTCAACGGCGGCAGCAGCCGCACCTGATCCACCATCAAGTCGCTTGGCCGACGCAGTGCTTCGGTACCGGCCGCGTGCAGCACCTCCTGCTCCAGCAGGGTCAGTACGGTGACGCCCTCGGGCAGTGGATGGACGGTCCCGTCCCGGACGGCCCCGGCGCGCTCCACGCCCTCGTACTCGTATGTCGCGAAACGCATCGCTCACTGCTCCCAGTGGTTGGTGTTGGTGACGGTCCCCGCGCTGAGGTAGCCCACGAAGAGTCCCTTGGGGTCGCGAGTGGCCCGGATCTCCCGCAGCCGCCGCCACTGTTCGTCGCCCATGAACCTCAACTGCCGCACAGTGAAGTCGGAGTCGCCCAGGTACTGGCCGGCGGTGACCGGCCGCATGTCCGCCATCGCGCTGTCCAGCCAGGTACGCAACTCCGCGTCCCGCGCGGGATCGTCATGGATGACGTACGTGGCGCAGTAGATCTCCGACTGCAACGAGAAGGCCATGTCGGGGAGTTGGCGCAGCGGTGCCATCGAGAACCAGATGGTGAAGGTCTGCCGGGTGGGCTGCTCGGTGAACGCCTTGCGGATCGCCGGTACGACCTCGTCGGCGGGGCCGGTCAGCCAGGCGTTGTCGACCAGGTAGCGGTGGCCCTCGGGGTTGGCGGTGCGCTGGCCCGGCAACTGCTCGGCGAGTGTGGTCCGTTGGGCCTCAACGCGGAACAGCGCCCGGTCCGCGTACGGGTTGGCGTGCAGCGGCGCCAGGGCCTCGGCGGCCTGCTCGGCGGTGTCGGTCATCGACACGCCCGTGACCAGCAGCACCGGCTCGTCCAGGTCGGGAGGTGTCTGCGTGAGCGCGACGATCTCCACCAGGTCCGAGACCGTGTGGTGCATGCCGTGCAGCCAGGTCATGACCTCGTCGAACAGGTCCAGCGGGTACGCGTGCACGGTGTGACCGAGGTACCTCGGCAGCGGACGGGTGCGGAGGTGGAAGCGGGTGACGATGCCGAAGAAGCCGGGTCCCGCACCGCGCGCCGCCCAGAACAGGTCGCTGTGCCGGCTCTCGTCGGCGCGCACCAACTCGCCCTCGGCGGTCACGACATCGATCGCCACGATGTTCTCCGCCGCCCAGCCCCAGCCGCGCGCGTTCCAGCCCTGCCCGCCCTGGAGCAGAAAGCCCCCGATGCCGACGGAGGGGCAGTGCCCGCCGTTGAAGAAGCGGCCGAACTCGCCGAGATACGGGTTCAGTTCATCCCCACCCTTGACGCTCGGAGTCGCCGTCACGATCCCGGTCCCCGGGTCGTACGCCATCTCGCGGAAGCCCCCGAGGTCGATCAGCAGCGCGTCCTCGCGCACCGACCAGGCGGCCCAACTGTGCCCGCCGGAACGGACGGCGACCTGCCAGCCCCGCTCCAGAGCCAGCCGTACGCCCTCCACGACGTCCTGCTCCGACTCGGCCATCAGGACGGCGGCCGGTGAACGGTCGTACGGGCGGCGGGCGTTGAAGACCCGGCCGAAGCACGCCGTCTCGAAGTCCTCGTCGTCGGGGAGGTGGAGGGTGCCCGAGAAGCGGTTCAGGTTCACGTGGGTACTCACTTGATCGCGATCGGGTTGACGGGGGCGCCCACCGCGCCGGTCACTGGCAGGGGTGCGGCGACCAGCAGGAACTCGAAGACGCCGTCCGCCGCGCAGTCCTCCGCCAGTGCCTCCAGGTCCCACATCTCGCCCAGCGGGAGGCCCATGTTGGGGATCGCTATCTGGTGCAGCGGGGACATCGCGGGCTGCGGGAATTCGTAGGGCCGTACCTCAAGTCCCCAGGTGTCGGAGGCGATCGCCGCGATCTCGGTGCGGTGCAGCCAGCCGAGGGTGGTGAAGGAGAGGCCGGGCGCGTCACCGGCGGCGTAACCGCCCCATGCGCCGAGCCGCCGTACCCGGCCGAGTTGGCCGGTGCGGATCAGGACGAGGTCGCCGCGCCGGACCGAACTCGTCGCACCCTGCGTCTCGATCGTGGCGCGTAGATGTTCCTCCAAGATGGGGAAACCGTCGGGGAGTTCACCGTGTTCGTCGCCGACCGCACGGCCCACGTCGAGCAGGACCCCGCGACTGGTGAAAGCGTCCTTCATGTGCTCGATGCCGGTGACCGAGTCGCCGTCGCCGTTGACGATGGTGCACGGACGGCCGTTCCACGCCTGCTTGTTGTCGTAGATGTGGCCGAGGCCGTCCCACTGTGTGGAGGCCTGCAGGGGCATCACGACGTGGTCGTCGGCGCCGCCGAAGCCGTGCGGGAAACCCTGGGTGCCGGCCGCCGCGTCGGAGCCGGTGTCCTTCATGTAATGGACGGGGTTGATACGGCCGCGGAAACCGCGCTGCGGGCCCGACTCGTTGAACTCCTGGGCGAGCGAGAAGGACCGCCCGCGCCGCACCAGGCCCACCGCGTGGGCGCGGATCGCGTCGTCGATGAAGTTCAGCGTGCCGAGCACGTCGTCCTCACCCCAGCGGCCCCAATTGCGGTAGGCGGAACGGGCCTTGGCAAGTTCTTCCTCGATCGGACCGAGAGCGGGGCGGGTCGTCATCGGGTGTGTCCTTTCAACAGCAGGTCGAGAGCGTTGCCCCCGGCGATCGCGGCCCGGTCGGCGGGAGCGAGCCCGGCCGCGTCCAGGCGGGCCACCGGGTCGTCGACGCCCATGTCGAAGGGATGGTCGGTACCGAGGACTACCCGGTCCGCACCCACCTCCTCGACCAGCCGGCGCAGTGCGCGCGGGCTGTACACCAGCGCGTCGAACCACATCCGCCGCAGATAGGAACTGGGCAACTCGGCGCAGCCACGCGCGTCTTCGCGTACCCGCCAGGCGTGGTCCGAACGGCCGATGTACGTCGGCAGATAGCCGCCCCCGTGCGCCGCCACCAGCTTCAGGCGCGGGAAACGGTCCAGGACTCCGGTGAAGATCAGATGTGAGAGCGCGACCGTCGTCTCCACCGGCTGACCGACCGTGTTTCCCAGGTAGTCGGTCGCCAGGCGTTCGCCGAGGGAGCAGCCCCAGGGGTGGAGGAACACGACCGTGCCCAGCTCCTCCGCCCGCTGCCACACCACGTCGTGTGCGGGGTCGGCGAGTTCGCGGCCGTCGACCGTCGTGGAGACGCTGATGCCGTACAAGCCATGGTCGTTGACCGCCTGGTCCAGCAACGCGACCGCCAGGTCAGGGTGTTGGAGCGGGACGGTGCCCAGGCCGAAAAGACGGTCCGGCGCGGTGGCGCAGTGGGCGGCCACGACCTCGTTGACGGTACGGGCGAGCCGGATCGCGAGGTCCGGGTCCGCCCAGTAGTGGTGCATCGGCATCGGGCCGACCACCTGGATGTCGACGCCCATCGCGTCGAGGTCCGCGAGGCGGGTGGTGACGTCCGTCAACTTGCTTGCCAGGCGCTGGAGTTGGGTGCGGTTGACGGCCAGGGACGCGGGCGAGTGGGCGCGCTGCTCGGCTGCCAGCTCGGCGGCGAGACCCGGGGTTCCCGCGACCAGGGCGTCGGCGGCGGGGACGGCGAGGTGGCCGTGGAAGTCGACCACGGGCGAGCCGGTCACGCCGCCGCCGTCAGGTTGTCCAGCGTCTCCGACATGATGCGGGCCGGGTCGGCGCCGGGCGTGCCGGGATGGATCTCCCAGTCGGCGAGTTGGAGGGAGTTCTCCAGGACCATCCGCACCCGGGGCAGTCGCCTGGCCATGAAGGTCTCCAGGGCCTTCTCCGTCGACTCGTCCCCGGTCACCAGCTCCGCCAGCAGCACCGCGTCCTCCATGCACATCGCCGCGCCCTGCGCGATCAGCGGCGGGCAGGCGTGCACGGCGTCACCGATGACCATCGCGCGGCCCCGGTGCCAGGGCTCGTCGACCAGGATCGCTTCGATCCAGCGGTAGTCGACCGCCGTGTCGTCGGGCAGCGAGGCGAGGATCTTTCCCCAGGTCCCGCCGTACCCGGCCCCGCGCTCGCGCAGCAGGGAGAGTGGGGCGCGCGGGCCGATGAGCGAGGTGTCGAGGTTTTCGTCGAGGAGGTATGCGTAGCACTGGTCCGGCGAGATCGGGCTGTAGCCGGCCTTGAAACGGGGACCGCCGTAGTACACCTCGGAGCAGTCCATCTCGGCCGGGCGCTCCGCCACGACCCGGAAGATCGACATGCCGACGGGGCTGGGCTTGGCGTCGATGCCGATCAGGGCGCGCATCGCCGAGTTGATGCCGTCGGCGCCCACGACGAGGTCGTAGCGGCCGGTCGATCCGTCCGTGAAGGACACGTCCACATGGTCGGGCGACTGGTCGAGCCGGTCCACGCTCAGTCCGAGGCGCACCCGCACCCCGTGCCCGCGCACCGCGTCGCACAGCGCGTCCTGCAGATCCGAGCGCAACGCGCCTGCTGTGGACGGCAGTTCGGGCCCGCCGGTGTGCGGGGTGTTCAACTCGGTGATCAGCCCGCCGTCGGCCGTACGCAGCCGCATGATGTCGAACGGCACCGCCCGGGCCAGCACCCGGTCCAGGACACCCACGGAACGCAGCGCCTTGAGCGCGTTGCCCTGGACGGTGATGCCATGGCCCACACCGAACCACTGCGGAGAGATCTCGACGAGCTCCACCTCGGCGCCCCGCTGGGCGAGCGCGAGACACAGCACGCTACCGGTGATGCCGCCGCCGACGACGAGCACCTTCTGTACGGGCATGGGCGATCCTTGCGAACGTAGAAGATGAGGAGTGGGGGTCACCGGGAGAAGCGCGGCCCGAGTTCGTGGAAGTGCTCGACGGCCGGCGGCCCGGCGAAGAACGGTCCGACCAGGGCCCGCCAGCGCGCGAAGGGCTCGGACTCCCGGAAGCCGACCATGTGTGCCTCGACCGAGTCCCAGCCGACCAACAGCAGGAAGACTCCCGGCCGTTCGACGCCTTGCAGCAACTCGGCCCAGCGGAACCCGTCCGCCTCGGCCAGCACCTCGCGGGCCTTGCCGAACACCTCCGCGAACTCCCGCTCCCGACCCGCCTCGACGGTCAGCTCGGCATGCTCGACTATCACGTTCTTCTCCTCGGGAAAGTGGGTGCTCCGAGCCTGCGTGGGCGGTCGATCCACGGTCAACGGATCGAGGCATCGGCAAGGGGGACGTCATGCATCCCGTACGGCGATGGAGCCCCGGTCGAGGGCCCGCGTGGCCGGCGATGGCAGGCATCGCGGATCGCCATTTCCGCCGGGTCCCCGGGCTGCCTAGCGTCGAGGGCGAGCCCCCACCCGTACGAGGAGAGCGCCGTGCCCGATCCACAGCCCACCCATGCCGGACCCTTCGCGCTCGGCACGTTCGCTGATCGAGGGGACGCGTTCCCCGGCCTCGTCACCGGTTCACGGGTGCGCGACCTCTCCGACCTCGTGGCGTCCGTGCGGGCGCTGGTCGAGGACTGGGGGACCTGGCTTCCCCGGCTGGATGACCTCGCCCGGTCCTCCGACGGCACCTGGCACGACCTGGCCGCCCTGCGCGTCCTGACTCCGATCGCGCCCGGCCAGATCCTGCAGAGCGGCGCCAACTACCGCAAGCACGTGGTCGATCTGGTCGCCGCCGAGAAGGAGAGCGTGCACGGCGCCACCCCCGAAGAGGCCCGCGCCGACGCCGAGTCGATGATGGACGAACGTGCCCGCAACGGCGTTCCGTACGTCTTCCTCGGTTCCCCGCGCGCGATCAGCGGCCCCTACGACGACATCGTGCTCCCCGCGCTCGGCGAACAGCACGACTGGGAACTCGAACTCGCTCTGGTCATCGGGAAGTCGGGGAAGAACATCCCGGCCGAGGAAGCGATGGACCACGTCGCCGGATACACGATCTCGAACGACCTCACCACCCGCGACCGCCTCTACCGGCCGGACCTCAAGGCCATCGGCACCGACTGGTTCACCGCCAAGAACGCCGACACCTTTCTGCCGACCGGGCCCTTCCTGGTACCGGCGGCCTTCGTCGGAGACCCCGGAGACCTGCGGATCACCCTGCGCCACAACGGAGTTGTCCGCCAGGACGAGTCGACGAAGGACATGATCTTCGACATCCCGCGGCTCATCGCGTACGTCTCCACGACCACCACCCTGCGCCCCGGCGACCTGCTGCTCACCGGCTCCCCGGCCGGCAACGGCGCCCACTGGGGCGTCTTCCTGAAGCCCGGCGACGTCGTCGAGTCGGAGATCACCGGCCTGGGCCACCAGCGCAACACCGTCAGGAGCGGACAGTGACCTTCCAGCCCATCACCCATCTGCGCCATGTCGACCTGGCCGTACCGGACTTCGCCCGCCAGCGCGCCTTCTACGGCACCACCTGGGGCCTGACCGAGGTCGCGAGCGACAGCGGTGTCGCCTTCTTCGCCGCGGAAGGCAGCCCCGAGCAGTACATCGTCCGTATCCGCGAGGACGAACGGAAGCGGATGGACCTCGTCGCCTTCGGGGCCGTCTCGCCGGAGGCTGTCGACGAGTTGCACGGACGGCTGGGGCGGGCCGGGGTCCAACTCCTCGGCGAACCGGGCGCGTTGGACACCCCGGGCGGTGGCTACGGCTTCCGGTTCTTCGACCCGGACGGGCGGGTCGTCGAGGTCTCCGCCGATGTCGCCACCCGCACCCACCGGAAGATCGAGGAGCGCGAGGCGATCCCCGTCCGGCTCTCGCACTGTGTGGTCAACTCCCAGGACCCGGAAGGGCTGCGGGACTTCTACGTCCAGCACCTCGGGTTCCGGCTCACCGACACCCTGTACTCGACGCACATGGGCGACCTCATGTACTTCCTGCGGTGCAGCCCGCTCCACCACTCCTTCGCCATCGCCCGGGGACCCCATGTCTCCCTGCACCACGCCTCGTTCGAGATGCGCGGGGTCGAGGAGTACATGCGCGGCACTGGGCGGGCGCTGCGCGCCGGGACCCGGCTCACCTGGGGGCCCGGCCGGCATCTCGCCGGTGACAACACCTTCTCCTACTTCCACGACCCGCACGGCAACACCGTCGAGTACACGACCGAACTCGCCGTCCTCGAAGAGGACTTGTGGCACCCGGGCCGTCATGACGTCGACGACCCGGTCACCCAGGACCAGTGGGGCACCGCCGACCCGATGAGCGAGTCGGTCGCCAAGGAGCAGTTCAACGACCCCGACGTGCTGTTCGAAGCGCCGCCGGTCTGAGCAGAACACCCAACCCGCATGAGAAAGGCCGCAGTTGTGGCAACGATCCTGAAGCACGCCGTGCCCAAGTCGGAGGTGGCCGCCTCCCTCGACCAGGTGCGGGAGACCGTGACCGGCGTCATCGCGGACATCCGCGAGCGCGGCGACGAGGCCGTGCGCGACTACTCCGAGAAGTTCGACAAGTGGACCCCGGAGTCCTTCCGGCTGTCCGACGAGGAGGTCGAGAAGATCGTCGCGTCGGTGCCGCAGCAGGTCATCGACGACATCCGCTTCGTCCAGGACCAGGTGCGCACCTTCGCCCGCCACCAGCTCGACTCCTTGCGGGAGTTCGAGGTGGAGACCCTGCCGGGCGTGCGGCTCGGGCAGAAGCACATCCCGGTGCAGGCGGCGGGCGCCTACATCCCCGGCGGCCGCTACCCGCTCACCGCCTCCGCCCACATGACCATCGTCACCGCCAAGGTCGCGGGCGTGCCCCGGGTCGTCGCCTGTACGCCGCCCATCCACGGCGAGATCCCGGCCGCCACCGTCGCCGCCATGCACCTCGCCGGAGCCGACGAGATCTGGCTGCTCGGCGGGGTGCAGGCGGTGGCCGCCATGGCCGTCGGGACGGACACGATGCGGCCGGTGAACCTCATCGCCGGACCCGGCAACGCCTATGTCGCCGAGGCCAAGCGGCAGCTCTTCGGGGAGATCGGCATCGACCTGTTCGCCGGGCCGACCGAGATCCTCGTCCTGGCCGACGAACTGGCCGACCCGTTCGTGTGCGCCGTCGACCTGCTCTCCCAGGCCGAGCACGGCCCGGACTCCCCGGCCGTCCTCATCACCACCTCCCGCGAGGTCGCCGAGAAGACCGTCGCCGAGGTGGAACGCCTCCTGCCCGGCATGCCCACCCGCGACTTCGCCGGGCCCGCCTGGCGCGACCACGGCCAGGTGCACGTCGTCGACACGCTCGACGAGCTGTACGCCCTCGCCGACGAGTTCGCCTTCGAGCACGTCGAGGTGCTGACCGCCGAACCCCGCCTCGCGCTGGAGCGCATGACCCAGTACGGCGCCCTGTTCCTAGGCGAGGGCACCTGTGTGTCGTTCGGCGACAAGGTCATCGGCACGAACCATGTGCTGCCCACACGTGGTGCCGCCCGCTACACCGGCGGCCTGTGGGTGGGGAAGTACCTCAAGACGGTCACCTACCAGGAGGTCACCGACACCGAATCCCAGACACTGCTCGGCCGGCTCTGCGGACGGGCGGCCCGCGTCGAGCTGTTCGAGGGACACGCGCGCTCCGGTGACGTACGCGCCGCGAAGGCCGCGGGCGACGAGCTGCCCTGGAACACCGCATGACGTTGCACGGTCGTACGGCACTGATCACGGGCGGCGGCGGACCGCTGGGCCGTGCCTTCGCGCTCGCCCTCGCGGACGTCGGCGCCCGGGTGATCCTCGTCGGGCGCAACGAGGCGGCGCTCGCGGAGGCGGCGACCCTGGTGGTCAAGGACGGCGGACAGGCCCGTACGGCCGTGTGCGACGTCTCCGACCCTTCCGCTGTCGGCGCCCTGGCCGCCCAACTCGCCGACGAGGACGTCTCGTTGCTTGTCAACAACGCCGGAGTCGCGGGCCCCGTCCGACCCCTCGTCGACATCGAGCCGGACGAGTGGGACGACGTGTTCGCCGCCAACGTCCGGGGCGTCTATCTGATGTGCCGGGCCTTCCTGCCGCCGATGCTGGCCGCCGGGCGCGGTGACATCGTCAACGTCGCCTCGGTCAGCGGCAAACGCCCGCTGCTCAACCGCACCCCCTACACCGCCTCCAAGATGGCGCTGCTCGGCCTGACCCGGACCCTCGCCGGGGAGGTCGGACCGCGGGGGATCGCGGTCAACTCCCTTTCCCCGGGCCCGGTTCGAGGTCCGCGCATGGACCGCAACTTCCGGCTCACCGCCGAGCTGACCGGCTGCACGGTCGCCGAGGCCGAACGCGACTTCGCCTCCCGGGCCGCCCTCGGCCGCCTCGTGGAGGAGCACGAGGTCGCGCAGGCACTCGTGGCGATGCTCGCGATGCCCGGCCTGTGCGGGGCCGACATCGACCTGTCGGCGGGGATGATCGCCCCGGCGTAGCCGCAGCGCGTACGGGAACGGTGAGGTGGACGGCCGACGAGCCGCCCGCCTCACCGTCGTGTCCGAGCCCGCCCACCCGCTATGACAACTCTGTGTGACCGCCATGAAATGGTCGGCGTGATCCGAGGCATCGGACTCCCATATGTGTGTGCCGCCCGCCTGTTCCCTGATTCTCATGGCTGCTTCACTCCCTCGTGCGCACCTTCGGTGCCTCCGCCGGGCCCGTCCGCACCCCGCGTTCGACGGCCTGCCGGTCACACTGCGCAACGGCGCATCGATCCCTGGGAAGGCAAGCAATGACGCTGATCACCCGACGCTCGGTCCTGATCGCCGGCACCGCCACGGCCGGAGCCGTACTGGTGCCGGCGGTCTCCGCCACCGCCGCGCCGAAGGCCGAGAAGGCTTCGGGCACGCGGATCTCGGTCGCATCCGGTGAGACGTACGAGGTCTCCGCGACCACCCGCGTGAGCGAACTGTCCATCGCGGACGGCGGCAAGATCGTCGCCCCGGACGGTTCCAGCCTCTCGCTGACCGTCGACGGCGTGGAGACCGGCCAGCTGCTCACCGCCACCGGCGCCACGGCCACCCTGATCCAGGCCGGCACCTACCGGGGCGATGTCGTCCTGACCGTCGCCGCGGCCAACGAGGTGACCTACCAGACGCTCACCTTCCCCTTCCGGCAGGCGGTGTACGTCGACGGCGACGGCGTGGTCAAGGACAAGTCCGTCCTCGCGGCCGCCCTCGGCGGCAAGCTCACCGACGCGTACGCCAGGAACGTGTCGATCACCTCGACCGGCGAGTGCTTCGACGGCGTGTACGTCCAGGACGCCACCTACACGCTCGACCGGCCCACCATCTCCCTCACCGGCAACGGCCGTTCGGACTTCGCGGGCTACGGCGCCGCGGTGGTCGGCGACGGCTCGGCCACCACCCTGGTCGTGGACGGCGCCCGGATCGACACCAAGGGAGTCGTCCGCACCGCCGTCATCGCCGACGACGGCGCCAACGTCATCGTCAAGGACTCCGTCCTCCGCGCTCGCAACGGCGTACTGCCCGCCGACTACCAGGCCACCGTGGAAACGCCGTACATGGAGTCCGTGCCCTGGATGCTCGGCCTCGACGGCAACGTCCGCGCCACCAACCTGATCGGCGCGAACAGCAAGGCCACCTACCTCAACTCCACGATCTTCTCGGAGACTTGGGGCGCTCTGTCGGTCGAGGGCGGCAGCGGACTCAAACTGACCGCGATCAACAGCCACTTCGGCAACACGGGGGAGTACGGCTACGGCACGTACGCCATCGGCGACGCGACCGTGCGGGTGCTCGGCTCCCGGCTCGACGTCGGCAGCTACGCGACCATCATCGCGGGCCCCGCCGCGGTCGTGCACTACGGCGACAGCACCAAGGCGGCCGTCTCCGCGCTCAACACCGAGCTGGAACTCGGGCTGTCCAAGGGCGAGTTGGCGTCGATCCCGGTGCGCAACACCGTCGTGAACTCCGGTCACTTCGGCTACATGTTCTTCGGCACCGGCCAACTCACCCTCGACGGCGGCACGGTGATCAACTCCGAGCGGGCGACCTTTCTCAACAAGGGCCAGCAGACCACGATCAGCGTCGACGGCTCCCAGGGCGCCCGGCTCAACCCGCGCGACGGGATCATCCTCCAGATGATCGAGCTGGACGACCCGGGCCCCGTCCCGGTCAACGGCAAGATGATGAACATCGGCGTCTACACCGAGCCGACGGGCGACCCGGCGAAGGACGCGAGCTTCGACCCGACCGCCGTGCACACCACGGACGGCGCCGCCACCTTCAACTCCATAGCCTTGAAGGGCGACTTCTACAACGGCATGCGCAAGGGCAAGAACATGGTCCTCACCTTCGAGGACGCGAGCGTCGAGGGCGTCATCTCCGCGACGACGGCCAAGCACCGCGTCTCCAGCATCGACGCGTCGACCTTCTACGAGCTGGGCATCGTCACCAACACCGTGGGAGCCGCCGTCAACAACGGCGCGATCGTGCAGCTGAACAGCGGCTCGACCTGGACGGTCACCGGTACCTCGTACCTGACCCGGCTCACCCTCGCCGCCGACGCGACCGTCAAGGCGCCCCGGGGCAAGAAGGTCACGCTGACGGTCGACGGGACGGCCACGGCGATCACGGCCGGCCAGACCTACACGGGCGCGCTCACCCTGACTGTCGGGTGAGGCACGCCGGAGGCGCGGTACTCACCCGAGCCGCGCCTCCGCCTCCTTGGCGATCTGCTCGAACTGCGCCGCCATGGCCTCCTGAAGAGCCTGGGCGCCCGACAGCGGACGGACCATGACCGTCAACTCGTCGATCAGTCCTGCCTCGTTGACGTGGATGAAGTCGCAGCCGGTCAGCTCACGGTCGCCGATCCGGGTACGGAACACCAGCGCGTGGTCGGCACCGTCCGGGTCGCCGATCTCCCGCTCGTACCGGAAGTCCTCGAAGACCCGCGCCACCCCGTGCAGGATCGCCGCGGTGATCGCCTTCCCGGGATACGGCTTGAACACGACCGGGCTGGTGAAGACCACGTCCTCCGCCAGCAGCGCCTCGACGGCGTCCATGTCCTGCGCCTCGACCGCCTCACGGAACGCACGCATCAGCTCACCTCATAGTCAATTTGTTGAGTAGGTGTGGATGAGACTAATCAACCGCTGTTAGCGTGTCCACATGTCCCTCAAGTACGCGGTCCTCGCGGCCCTCCTGGAAGGCGAGGCCTCGGGCTACGAACTGGCCAAGACCTTCGACGTGTCGCTGGCGAACTTCTGGCCCGCGACACCGCAGCAGCTCTACCGCGAACTGGAACGCCTCGCCCAGGACGGGCTGATCGCGGCACGGGTCGTACAGCAGGAACGCAGGCCCAACAAAAGGATGTTCACGCTCACCGAGGCCGGCCGGCGCGACCTCGACACCTTCGCCGCCGAGCCGCCCAGGCGCCCCACCGCCATTCGCGACGAGTTCCTCATCAAGATCCAGGCCATGGACGGCACCGATCCCGCCGTCATCCGCGAGCTGGTCGAGGAGCGCAGGTCGTGGGCGCGCGGCAAGCTGGACCGCTACGAGCGGGTGCGCGACGGGCTCCTCGGCGGGCGGAGCGAGGAGGAGTACCTCCGGGACGCCGACCGCATCGGCCCGTACCTCACGCTGATGGCCGGGATCACCTTCGAGGAGGAGAACCTGCGCTGGTGCGAACGCGTTCTGGCGATCCTGAAGCACCGGGTTGCCCTAGGCTGACCCGGATGTTCAGCCCCGAAGGTCCCAGTCTGCGTGAACTCGCCGTCCAGGCACTGTCGTCCGTCGAGCACGGCTACGACCTGCTGGCACCCAAGTTCGACCACACCCCCTTCCGGACACCGGCCCCGGTGCTCGACGCGGTCGCCTCGACACTGCGGCGCATCGGGCCCTTCGATGACGGTCTCGACCTGTGCTGCGGCACCGGCGCGGGCGCCGAGGCGCTGACGACGGTGTGCCGGAAGAGCGTCACCGGCGTCGACTTCAGCGCGGGCATGCTCGCGGTCGCGCGAGAGCGCGTGCAGAGCGACGAACCGAGCGTCTCGTGGGTGCGCGGCGACGCGCGGGCCCTGCCCTTCGGGGCCGACTTCGACCTGGTGGTCAGCTTCGGCGCGTTCGGCCACTTCCTGCCCCGCGAACTGCCGGGGCTGTTCGGCCAGGTGCACTCCGTGCTGCGGCCCGGCGGATGCCTCGCGTTCCCCCTCCTGGCGCCGCCCCGCCCCACCTCGCCCGCGTACTGGATGCTGTCCGGCTTCGACGCGGTGATGAAGGTCCGCAACGCCCTCTGGCGACCGCCCTTCGTCATGTACTACCGGGACTTCCAACTCGGGTTTGTGCGCCGGGAGTTGGAGCGGATCGGCTTCGACGTCGACCTCTACTCCCTGCCCGAGTTCGGGCACCGGGGTGACGGTAGCCCCCGCGTCCGCATGGTCGCGGCGCGACGGCTGCCGTAGCGGCTGGCGTGGGCGTCAACTCGTCGCGGACGCCGCCGACTTGATGACCTTCGTGACCAGGTCGGGGTGGGAGATCATCACCACGTGCGAGGCGTCCACCACGACCGTGTGTGAACCGGCCCGCTTGGCCTCGAAGCGCTCCAGGTCGGGCGCGATCGCCCGGTCCTGCGCCGCCACGACCGCCCACGAGGGGATGTCGTGCCAGGCCGCCGCCGTGGTGACGTCCGTGAACGCCGCCGCGCTGATGGGGCGTTGAGAGGCGCCCAGCAGTGCGGAGGTGGACGCCGGGAGGTCGGCGGTGAAGACCGCGTGGAACTTCGCCGTCTGGATGGCCAGATCGGTACCGCCCGAGCCGTCGGGCAGCGGCTGCAGCGCGTCGTTCAGCTGTGACCCGGGGAACCGCGCGGCGAGTTCGCCCAGTTGCTCGCCCTTGTCGGGCACGAAGGCCGCGATGTACACGAGCGCCTTCACACTCGGGTCGCCAGCGGTCGCCTGGGTGATCACCGCGCCGCCGTAGGAATGTCCTACGACGACCTTCGGGCCGTCGATCGTCTTGAGGAGCGCGGAGAGATAGGCGGCGTCCGAGGTGAGTCCGCGCAGCGGATTGGCGGGCGCCACGACCGTGTAACCCGCCTTCTGGAGGCGGGAGGTCACGGCCGACCAGCTGGACGCGTCGGCGAACGCGCCGTGCACCAGGACCACGGTCGGCTTCGGTGCGGTGGGCTTGCCTCCGGTGGCGGGAGCCGCCGAGGCGGGCAGAGCGGTGGCCGCGAGGGCGCCGGCCGTGGCAGCCGCCCCGAGAAGTAAGGGTCTACGGGAAATCGACATGGGTCAGCTCCGGTGAAGTCGAGGAAGGCGGTCCGGGAGTTCAGGCGTAGCGGCGCACGAACGACAGGGCGGTGTCCGCGACTTCCTGCCAGCCGCTGTCGATGGTCAGCGCGTGGCCCCGGCCCTTGATCTCGGTGATCTCGGTGACGCCCTTGTTGTGCTGCTGCTTCTTGAAGGAGGCGTTGGCGATCGACCAGGGCACGGTGTGGTCCTTCTCGCCCGAGATGATCAGGAGCGGTCCGCGATCGGGGTTGTCGGTGTCGACCTTGGCCTCGGTCCACGGGTTGAGGTTCGCCGTGGCCGCCTGGAACAGTGGGGCACCGGGCGCGGGCACCGCGAACGTCTCGTACAGCTCCCGTGCCTCTTCCTCACTTACGGCGTTGGCGAATCCGTAGCGGAACTGGTCGTAGGTCAGAGGGACCGCGCGATTGCGGTTGGCGGGGTTGCTCAGGACCGGTGCGGAGGAGCGCAGCGCGGACACCGGCAGCGGAAGCACGCCCCGGAAGGGCGCCGGGTCGATGGCCACGGACACGGCGGACAGTCCGCGCCCGGCGAGGATCTGCGTGAGCAGTCCGCCGAAGGAGTGGCCGACGATCGCCGGTTTGCGCGTCAGCGTGCCGATCAACTGCGCCAGATGGTCGGCGACTTGGCCGACCGTCTTGCCCGCCATGACCTCGGGGTGCGCGTTGGCCTCGGCGACCGTCTCCGGGTCGTCGGGCCAGGACAGGGAGACCGGCGCGTACCCGGCCTGCTCGAAGTGGGCTGTCCAGCGGTCCCAACTGCTCGGCAGCAGCCACAGACCGTGGACGAAGACGACCGGCGTACGTTCGACGGAGTTCGCCTTTTCGATCTGTTGTACGTCGATGTGAGTCATGTTCGGAAGTATGCGTCCACGGGTGTGCCGGAGTCCGGCATATGACAGCACTGGGCGGAGGGGACGCCATTGTCGCGACCTGGGTGATCTCCTACGCTGAACGGCGTGTGGCCAAGAGTGCTGTCCGGGAACGGAGTTGCGCATGCTCAGCAAGGGTGAAGCCGGCGAAGCGGTCCGCCTGGCCAAGGTCAAGACCGGTGTCACTTGGGCCCAGTTGGCCGAGGCCGTCGGCAGACCGCTCGCGTGGACCACGGCGGCGCTGCTCGGCCAGCACCCCATGACCAAGGACGAGGCGGCGACCGCCGCGGCCCTCCTCGAACTCGGCGAGGACGCCGCCCTCGCCTTCCAACTCCAGCCGACGCGCGGCGCGTTGGACGCGGCGGTGCCCGTGGACCCCACGATCTACCGGCTCTACGAGGTCATCCAGGTCTACGGCCCCACCATCAAGGAACTGATCCACGAGCAGTGCGGCGACGGCATCATGAGCGCGATCAACTTCCGCCTCGACGTGAGCCGGGTGCCCGACCCGGCGGGCGACCGGGTGGTCATCACCCTCGACGGGAAGTATCTGCAGTACCAGTGGGAGTGATCGTTGCTCCGGACTCAGTGACTCCGGCGGGAGTTGAGCCGGGCCGCCTGCCGCGTCAGATGGTCGCGTTCGGCGAGGTTGGGGGCCCTGTGCGCGGCCTCCGCGTACAGCCGGGCCGCCGTCATCAGGTCGCCGTCGCGCTCATGCAGGTACGCCGCCACCGCCGTGTGGCGGGGGAGTGAGTCGTCCAGGGCCGCCAGCGCGGCCAGACCGGCGCGCGGGCCGTCGGCCTCGCCGACCGCCACCGCGCGGTTGAGGCGGACCACCGGGCTGTCGGTCAGGGCGACGAGTTCGTCGTACCACTCGACGATCTGCACCCAGTCCGTCTCCTCGGCCCTGGGCGCGTCCGCGTGCAGCGCCGCGATCGCGGCCTGCGCCTGGAACTCGCCCAACCGGTCGCGGGCCAGGGCGAGTTGGAGAATCGTGACGCCCTCGGCGATCAACGTGGTGTCCCACCGGCCGCGGTCCTGCTCCGCGAGCGGCACCAGGCTGCCGTCGGGCGCGGTCCGGGCGGCGCGGCGGGCGTGGTGGAGCAGCATGAGCGCGAGCAGCCCCGACACCTCGGGGTGGTCGATCACGCCCGCGACCTGCCGGGTGAGCCGGATGGCCTCGGCAGCGAGGTCGACGTCACCGGAGTAGCCCTCGTTGAAGACCAGGTAGAGGACGCGCAGCACGGTGGCCACATCGCCGGGCTGATCGAACCGCACCCCGGACACGGTGCGTTTGGCCCGGCTGATGCGCTGCGCCATGGTCGCCTCGGGCACCAGACAGGCCTGGGCGATCTGCCGGGTGGTGAGCCCGCCGACCGCGCGCAGCGTGAGCGCGACCGCCGACGACGGGGTCAACGACGGGTGGGCGCACAGGAAGTAGAGCTGGAGCGTGTCGTCCGTCGCGGGCGCGGGGCCGGGTGCGGGCTCCTCGTCCACCAGGTCCTCGCGTCTACGGCGGGCCGTGTCCGCCCGCGTCGCGTCGAGGAACCGCCGCCAGGCCACCGTGACCAGCCACCCCTTCGGGTCGCGCGGCGGATCGTCCGGCCAGACACGGACCGCCTCGACGAGCGCGTCCTGCACGGCGTCCTCGGCCGCCGCGAAGTCTGCTCCGCGGCGGACGAGGATGCCGAGCACGCTCGGCGTGAGGCTCCTCAGCAGGACCTCGTTCACTTGAAGGTGCAGTCTGTGGTGGTCGAGTGCACGCCCAGGAACGGGCGCAGCTCCAGCCACTCGTGGATCGGCTTGCCACCGGCTCCGGGCGCGGCCGACAGCTCACCGGCCAGCTCCACGGCCCGCTCGTAGCTGTCGACGTCGATGATCATCCAGCCGGCGATGAGGTCCTTGGTCTCGGCGAACGGTCCGTCGGTGACCGGCGGGCGCCCTTCGCCGTCGTAGCGGACGAACGTCCCCTCGGGGGAGAGGGCCTGGCTGTCCACGTATTCGCCGGTCTTCTCAAGACGGGCCGCGAAGTCGTTCATGTACTGCACGTGGGCCGTGATCTCCCCGGGCGCCCACTGGTCCATGGGGACGTCGTTCACGGCGGCGGGGGCGCCGCGGTAGTGCTTCAGCAGCAGGTACTTGGCCATGGTCGTTCTCCTCGGTGCCGGCACGACCCATTGTGGTCGCGTTCACCTCGGGGACGGAGCCGGGCGCGGGTTCTCGACATCGGCGAGCGGATTTCTTCGCGCGAGTTTCGCGGGCTCTGCGGGGGAGGGGTGGAAAGGGAGGCGTACTCACTCCTCTTCCCTTCTTAACGTATAGCGCACCGGGGGGCTTGCGGCAAGGCCCCCGGTGTACCGCAGAATGTCCGGCCTGAGGGCATGACCTGCGGAAATGGGAGTCGCGAATGCGTGTGTTGTTGACGACGTGGGGATCGCGCGGGGATGTCGAACCCGTCGCGGGACTCGCGGCCCGACTGCTGGAACTCGGCGCGGAAGTGCGCGTCGCCGCGCCGCCGGACGAGGAGTTCGTGGAGCTGCTGGCCCGGGCCGGTGTGCCGCTGGTGCCGCTCGGTCCGTCGGTGCGCTCGGTGGTGACCGCGGCGAAGCCGCCGACGGCGGCCACCGCGTTCCGGCTCGCACCCGAGCTGGTCGCCGCCCGGTACGAGACGCTGATGCCGGCGGCCGAGGGGTGCGACGTACTGCTGGCGAGCGGTCTGATGCCGACAGGCGCCCGCTCGGTGGCCGAGAAACTGGGCATCCGCTACGTGTTCGCCTGCTTCCACACGGCCGGTCTGCCGTCGTCGAAGCACCGGCCGCTGGCGCGGCCCGGCCATCAGTCCTCGCCGGACGAGACCGACATCAAGGTGCTGTGGGACGAGGACGCCCAGCGCGTGAACGCCCTCTACCGCGAGGCCGAGAACCGGCACCGGGCGGCGATCGGCCTGCCGCCGGTCGGCAACGTCCGCGACCACGCGTTCACCGAGCGGCCGTGGCTGGCCTCGGACCCGGACCTGTTCCCGTGGCAGGACCAGACGGATCTCGACCTCGTCGTGACCGGACCGTGGATCCTGCCCGACGAGCGCCCGCTCCCCGCGGATCTGGAGGCGTTCCTGAAGGCGGGCGAGCCGCCGGTGTACGTGGGCTTCGGCAGCATGGCACTGCGTACCTCGCCCGACATGGCCCGGGACGCCGTCGAAGCGGTGCGGGCGCACGGCCGCCGCGTCGTTCTCGGCCGCGGCTGGGCGGAGCTGGCTCCGATCGACGACCGGGACGACTGCTTCGTCGTGGGCGAGGTCAATCACCAGGCGCTGTTCCGCCGGGTGGCCGCGGTCGTGCACCACGGCGGTGCGGGCACCACGACGGCGGCCACGCAGTCCGGCGCACCGCAGGTGGTCGTGCCGCAGATCGTGGACCAGCCATACTGGGCCGCACGGGTTGCCGAACTGGGCATCGGCGTGGCACACGACGGGCCGACGCCGACCTACGACTCCCTGTCGGCCGCTCTCACCACCGTCCTGACCCCGGAGGTCCGGGCCCGGGCACGCACGGTGGCCGGCATCCTCCGCGCCGACGGGACGACAGTGGCCGCGAAGATGCTCCTCGACCCGGCCGGCGGGGAAAGGCCGCCCACGCGCGCGTGAACCGGCCGAACCCCGCACACGAGAAGCCGAACCCCGAACACGAGAACCCGTACGCACCGGTCCACACGACCTGCCGCCCGCACGGCCGTGCGCGACCTCAGAACGGAATTGATGCCGTGAACCCCCTGACCACCAGCGCCTTCGACCTTCCCGACCGGCTCTCCGCCAAGGCCGACCCGGCGCTGATCGCCGGTGACGAGCGGCACTTCGTGGCCATCGCGGAGTGCCTCGACCAGGCGATCGCGGAACTGACCGAGCAGCTCGACGCCGAGCGCAGGGCGCCGGGCGGCATCGGCCGGGCGGCGATGGACCGGGACACGGAGATCCACCGGCTCACCACACGCCTGCGGACACTGCGTCGCTTCGGCCTGGACCTGTGCCTCGGCCACATGGTCGACGCCGACACCTCCGAGCCCGTCTACATCGGGCGGCTCGGTCTCACCGACAGCACGGGCCGACGGCTGCTGCTCGACTGGCGGTCACCGGCCGCCGAGCCGTTCTTCGGTGCCACCCATGCCAACCCGATGGGCCTGGCGAGCCGCCGCAGGTACCGCTGGACGCGCGGCCGGATCAGCGACTACTGGGACGAGGTGTTCACCGCGGACGGCTTCGCCGGGCACGCCGCGCTCGACGACCAGTCCGCGTTCATCGCCAGCCTCGGCGGCAACCGCTCGGGCCGGATGCGCGATGTGCTCGGCACCATCCAGGCCGACCAGGACGCCATCATCCGCGCGGGATCACGCGGCGCGCTCGTCGTCGACGGAGGACCGGGCACCGGCAAGACCGTCGTCGCTCTGCACCGCTCCGCCTACCTCCTCTACTCCGACCCGCGCCTCGGCCACCGCAGGGGCGGTGTCCTGTTCGTCGGTCCGCACCGGCCCTACCTCGACTATGTCGCCGACGTCCTCCCCAGCCTCGGCGAGGAGGGCGTGCAGACCTGCATCCTGCGGGACCTCGTCGACGAGGGCGCCGCCGCGGGCATCGAGGCAGACCCGGAGGTGGCCCGGCTGAAATCGTCCGTGGAACTGGTGCGGGCGATCGAACCCGCCGTCCGGTTCTACGAGGAGCCGCCCACCAAGGGCATGAACGTCACCACCCACTGGTCCGACATCTGGCTCAGCGCCGAGGACTGGGCCGTCGCCTTCGAGGCGGCCGAACCCGGTACCCCGCACAACGAGGGACGCGAGCAGGTCTGGCAGGAACTGCTCACCATCCTGGTCGAGAAGCACGAGGACACCACCCCCGCCCAGGACGGGGCGGTCACACCCGCCCTGCTCCGCAAGTCCCTGCGCCAGAACCGCGAGTTGCTCACCGCCTTCAACCACGCGTGGCCGCTGCTCGAAGCGGCCGACCTGGTAGGGGACTTGTGGACGGTTCCGGCCTATCTGCGCAAGTGCGCCCCCTCGTTGAGCCGCGAGGACGTCCAGCGGTTGCAGCGCGCGGACGCCCAGGCCTGGACGGTGTCCGACCTGCCGTTGCTCGACGCGGCGCGACAGCGGCTCGGCGACCCGGAGTCGGCGCGCCGCAAGCGCCGGCAGGAAGCGGCCGTGGCGGCCGAGCACTCCCGCCGTACCGACGTCATCGACAGCCTGCTGCAGAACGTCGAGATCGACGAGAGCGAGGGCGCGATGGGCATGCTGCACGGGCAGGATCTGCGCGACGCGCTCATCGACGAGGCCGCCCAGCCCGGCATCGAACCCGACCTGCTCGCCGGGCCGTTCGCACACATCGTCGTGGACGAGGCCCAGGAACTCACCGACGCGGAATGGCAGATGCTGCTCCTGCGCTGCCCGTCCCGCAGCTTCACCATCGTGGGCGACCGCGCCCAGGCCCGGCACGGGTTCACCGAGTCGTGGCAGGAGCGGCTGAAGCGGATCGGGCTCGACCGGATCAACTTGGCCTCCCTGACCATCAATTACCGCACCCCGGAAGAGATCATGACGGAGGCCGAGCCGGTCATCCGCGCCGTGCTCCCGGACGCCAATGTGCCGACCTCGATCCGCGGCAGCGGCATCCCGGTCGTCCACGGACCCGTTGCCGACCGGGAGTTGATCCTCGACACCTGGCTCGCCGAGCACACCGAGGGGATCGCCTGTGTGATCGGGGACCCCGGCTTCCGGGCGACTTCGCGTGTCCGGTCGCTGACTCCCGAGCTGTCCAAGGGACTTGAGTTCGACCTGGTCGTGCTGGTCGACCCGGAGAAGTTCGGCGAGGGCATCGAAGGGGCCGTCGACCACTATGTGGCCATGACCCGGGCGACTCAGCGGCTCGTCGTGCTGACGAGCGCGTAACGCCGGTCGGCGCGCGGCGAGTTCGGCGCCCGGCCCGCCGCGCGCGCCATGCTCCGGCCCGGGGTTCAGCCCGCCGACGGAACCGTGAACTCGTAGATCAGCGCGTCCTGTTGGGCCTCCACGACCAGGTCGGTTATCTCCAGCGGGCGCGCGTACTGGTCGTGCACGCGGCGGGTCACCCGCACCGAGGGCGCGTTCGGGACCTGGGTGATGGCGTCCCGGTGGTGCAGGGTCAGACCGGCCCGGCGCATCCAGTCGTAGGCGCGCCGGAGTTGGGCGGAGGCGGAGCCGTCGGCGCGGTCGCGGTAGCGGGCGAGTTCCTCCACCTCGGCCAGCGCCACCGCCGAGAAGGACGTGACGGCCGTACGCAGTCCGCTGCCGTCGGCCGCCGCGGACGCGTAGCGGTGCACGAGGGTCGGGCGGTGCGGGGCGATCCTCAGGGCCTCGGCGTGTTCGGGCGGGGGAGTCTCCCAGGTCACAGAGGTCCGGTCGAAGCCGGTCGGGTCCATGCTGCGGGCGCCGACCGGGAAGGTGAGGGAGGACGGGGACTCGACCGGCAGACCGGACAGGGTGGCGTGGCTGCCGCGCCGGTCGGTGGCGACCAGACCGTCCCTGCGCAACACCTCCAGCGCCTGTCGTACGGTCTCCCGGCTGACCTGGAACTTTTCGGCCAACTGCCGCTCGCCGGGCAGGCGTTCACCCGGCGGGATGGTGCCGTCGTGCAGCTCGCCGAGCAGTTGGGTGGCGACCTTCCCGTAGAGGGGCTGGTCGTCGGCGGTCGGGTGGTGGGGGGTGGTGCGGGCCATGCCGCGCCTCCTGAGGGTGACAAGACTGAGGGCAGAACTGGTGACGAAACGTGGCCGTGCGGGCTCGTTGCGCGACCAGATCTAGCATTGGTCTAAACCACTAGGGAAGAGCGGCAGGGCAGTTAGGCCGAAACCGACCCGCGCCGATCACGCCTCACAGTGCCTCGTACAGGGCGTCGATCAGCGCCAACTTCCTTGGGTCGTCGGCGATATGAGGCCCCATGCGGTTCATCACGTAGCCCAACGACACCCCTGCGTCCGGGTCGGCCAGACCGCAGGAACCGCCGAAGCCGTCGTGTCCGAAAGCCCTCGGGTCGGGACCGTACGAGCCGTTCGGGCCACTGAGCCACAGACCGAGCCCGAGCTCCGTCTCGTGCGCGAAGCCCGCGCCCAGCACCAGATCACGGCAGCTGCCCTGGCCCTCGCGCACCCGCTCGGCCGCCTCGGGGGAGAGGACGCGGCGGCCGCCGTAGGAGCCGCGTCCGGCGAAGACGCCGTAGAGCGCGGCGATCGCACGCGCGGTGCCGTGGCCGTTCGCCGCCGGGATCTCCGCGGCCCGCCACTCCGGGGTGTTGGCCTCGGCCGCGCCCGCGATCGGGTTGGTCAGCGCGGCGATCGCGGCGGGCGCCAACTGGCTGAAGATCGCGGCCTGTTCACTCCTCGACGCGACAGGCGGATGCACCAGCTCGGCCGCCCGGCCCGCCTCCTTCTCCGGCAGTCCGATGGTGAAGTCGATCCCGAGCGGGCCGGTGACCTCCCGCTCCAGGAAGGCGCCCGGGAGCAACCCTGAGACCCGGCGCACGACTTCGCCGACGAGGAAGCCGTAGGTGAGCGCGTGATACCCGGACCGGGTCCCCGGCTCCCACCAGGGCTCCATGGCGGCAAGTCGACTGGTCGTCAACTCCCAGTCGTAGAGCTGAGCGAGGGAGTGCGGCTCGCGCAGGCCGGCCAGTCCCGCGCGGTGCGACAGTAGGTGTCGTACGAGAATGTTCTCCTTGCCGGCGGCGGCGAACTCCGGCCAGTACGTGGCCACTTGGGCGTCGAGGTCGAGCAGGCCGCGGTCGGCGAGGATGTGGGCGCACAGGGCCACCGGGCCCTTCGTCGTGGACCACACGTTGACCAGAGTGTCCTGCTCCCAGGGGCGGGTCCGTGCGGCGTCGGCCCAGCCGCCCCACAGGTCGACCACGGTCTCGCCGTCCACGGTGACGGTCACGGCGGCGCCCAGTTCGTCCCGGTCCCGGAAGTTCTCCTCGAACGCCGTGCGCACCGCCGCGAAGCGGGGGTCGCAGTGGCCGTCGATGGCTGGCTGGTGCTCGGACATGGTGCCTCCGTGGTCCGCCGTGGCTCCGGGCCGCGACGCTGCGGCCCGGACCCCCTGAACATACCGACTGGTCGGACTGGGTGGAAGGTGTCGTACGTTCAGTCGAGGAACAGCGTGCCCGAAGGCTCCCTGTGACCCGGTTCCGTGTGCCAGTAGTCGCGGGTCTCGACAGCCAGCCCGGACTCGTCGAAACGCGCGAAGACACAGCCGGCGAGCGTGGACGGCTCGCCGTCCTCCTCGGACAGCACCCTGAACTCGGCCACGGCGAGGCCGTGTTGACCGACGACCGGCGCCGAGAACCGCACGTCGCCCACCCGCTCCGCCGCGAACGACCAGCGCAGATACGCGGCCAACTCGGCCCGCCCGCGGTGCGGTTCGCGGAACGGCATCGAGCGGTGGACGCAGTCCTCGGCGTACAGCTCCAGCAGCGCGTCCACGTCGTGCTCCGCCCAGGCGCGGGCCCAGACGCGCACGAACCGTTCGGCGGCCTCACCGGTGTTCATCGCGAGCCCCTCAGACGTACGACCGCAGCCAGTCCAGCTTGGCCGCCTCCTGGTAAGGGCCGCCGCCCTCATGGTCGTTGAAGTCGTACACCTCGATCCGCTTGTCCTCGTGCGCCCAGGCGTTGAACGCGGCGAACACGGTCGAGGGCGGGCAGGTCTCGTCCTCCAGGCCGGTCGAGAAGAGGGCGGGCGCGCGGCCACGGGCGGCGAAGTGGACGCCGTCGAAGTACGAGAGCGTGCGCAGCACGTCCTCGGTGTGGCCACGGTGGGTCTTGAGGTAGTTGCCGATCTCCCGGTACGGGTCGCGATTCGTGAGGGTCACCGCGCGCGGGTAGTCGCACAGGAACGGCACGTCCGGCGCGACGGCGGCCAGGTCCCCGACCAGTCCGCCGACGGCGATCGTGATGCCGCCGCCCTGGCTCGCGCCGAGCGCCACCGTGCGAGACGGGTCGACCGCCGGGTGCGAGCGGGCCGCCTCCACGGCACGCACCCCGTCCGTGAACACCCGGCGGTAGTAGTAGTTCTCGGGGGCGTCGACGCCCCGGGTCATGAAGCCGGGGTATGCGGGCGCCCCGCCCACCGGGTCCGGGGTGCCCCCGCCGCCGCCCCATGCGCTGCCCTGGCCGCGCGTGTCCATGATGAAGTGCGCGCGGCCGGTCGACGCCCACAGCAGGTTCTCGTGCGGGAGCCCCCGTCCGCCGCCGTATCCGACGAACTCCACGACCAGCGGCAGGCGTTGGGCCGCGCCGGCCGGCAGCCGCAGCCAGCCCTTCACCGGGTGACCGCCGAACCCGGCGAACGTCACGTCGTACACCCGCACCGTGGACAGCCCGGTGTCGACCTCCTCGAAGCGGGCGTCGAGATCGTGCTCGCGAGTCTCCTGGAGGGTCTTGGACCAGAAGGCGTCGAAGTCCTCGGGCTCGGCGGACGCGCTGCGGTACTCACGGAGTTCGCCGAGCGGAAGGTCGAACAGGGCCATCGATGACCACCTTTGTGAAGGGTGAGCGCGGATGATCACACCGTACGTGTGACATCGGAGGACTCGCCAGACTCGTGCGGCGCCCCGCGCCTACCATGTCGGCATGTCGTCAGCCGTGGATCTGCTGGTCAAGGACGCCGAACTGCTCGTCGTGGACGGTGAGCGGGAGATCCCGGGCGGCTGGGTCGCCGTCACGGGTGGTCGGGTCACCGCCGTCGGTACGGGAGGGTCCGAGCCCGAAGCCGCCACGACCGTCTCGGCCGCCGGGCGGCTCGTCACCCCGGGCCTGATCAACACGCACCACCACATCTACCAGAACCTCACCCGCTCCTACGCGCCCGCCGTCAACGGCACCCTCTTCGACTGGCTGACCACGCTCTACCCGCTGTGGGCGAGCCTCGACGAGGAGGCCGCGTACGTATCGGCGTACGTCGGTATGGCGGAACTCCTCATGGGCGGCTGCACCACCTCCTCCGACCACCTCTATGTGCATCCGCGCCCCTACCTGGTCGACGCCGAGATCCGCGCCGCCCGCGACATCGGCTTCCGCTTCCACGCGACCCGCGGTTCGATGACGCGGTCCGTCGAGGACGGGGGACTGCCGCCGAGGAGCGTCACCCAGAGCACGGACGAGGTGCTCGCCGACAGCGAGCGGCTGATCAAGGCCCACCACGACCCCGAGCCCGGCGCGCTGATCCGGGTCGCGCTCGCACCCTGCTCGCCGTTCTCGGTCACCAAGGACGTGATGACGGCGACCGCGGAACTCGCCGAGCGGTACGACGTACGGCTGCACACCCACCTCGCCGAGGACCGGGACGAGGACACCTACTGCCTGGAGACCTACGGCTGCCGGCCCGTCGAGTACTTCGAGGACACCGGGTGGATGAGCGACCGCACCTGGGTCGCGCACTGCATCTACCCGAACGACGACGAACTGCGCCGTCTCGCCGCCGCCGGTGTCGGTGTGGCGCACTGCCCCAGCTCCAACATGCTCATCGGCGGCGGCACGGCCCGGGTGAAGGAGATGCGCGAACTCGGTCTGCCGGTCGGCATCGGCTGCGACGGCTCCGCCTCCACCGATCACGCCTCGTTGTGGATGGAGACCCGGGGTGCCCTGCTGCTCGGCCGCTACCGGGGCGGCCCCGGCGCGATGACCGCGCGCGACGCCCTCGACATCGCGACCCGCGGCTCGGCGCGCTGCCTGGGCCGCGCCGACGAGCTGGGGCACCTGCGGCCGGGCGCGTGTGCCGACCTGGTCGTCTGGGACCTGCACGAGGTCGCCCTGGCCGGCGCGCTGAGCGACCCCGTCGAGGCGTGGCTGCGCTGCGGGCCGGCGCGGGCGTGGACCACGGTCGTGGGCGGGCGGGTCCTTGTCGACCGTGGTGAACCGGTGCTGCCCGCGCTGGGGGATGTGCTGCGGGACCATGGGCGGGTCGCACGGCGGATGCAGCGGGGGGTGTAACGGCCGTACATGTGCGGGGCTTCGCTTCAGGGTTCTCGCGTCACGCCCGCCGTCGGGTCCACTGCGGTTCGGTGAGCGCCCAGTCCCGTTCCCACTCGGCCAACCGGTGGCGCAGCGCGACCCGTCGGGTCACCGTCGACGCGAGCAGCACGAGCCCGACCGCACCGCCCGTGGCCCACATGCCGACCGTCAACGTGTGCTGCCAGACGGCCACTTCGCCCGGCGGCGGTGCCACACTGCGGCCCTTGGCGTCGAACCACACGCTCACCACGTCACCGCGACTCGTCCCCGCGGGGACCGTGGCCGTGGCCGTACGGGTTCCCTTGCCCGGTTCCGTCCAGCGCACCGCCACCAGGAAACTGTTCGGGTGACTGCCCTCCACGGCGGGGAGTGCGGCGGGCGGGGCGCCGATCACCTTCGCGTGGACGCGATGGCGGTCGGCGCGCGCGGTCGCGGCGACGGTCCGGGCCTGGTCGTGGGCCCACAGACCCGCGGCGGCCCCGGCCAGGGGCGCACAGACGAACAGCAGGACGGTGACGGCAATCGTCGTCCACTTCTCCACGACATCCGACCGGCGCCGCAGCGGATTGTGCCGGCTGCGCCGACTCCGTACCCGGTTCCGCACGTCGACCTCCTCGCCGTCACCGGAGCCGAGAAGCGCGAGGAATCCCGCTCTCTCGACACCGCGCACGCATGCGAGCGTCCACACAGCAGTCGTACCCCCTCAGGGGCACTTCCCTCAACCGGAGCCGGAGAGATCGCCGGGCGCGAGCCTCAGCCGAAGCGCTCGATGCGGATGCGGTCCACCGGCTGGCCCGCCTCCACCAGCAGTCGTGACGCGTGCTCGGCGAAGCCGTTGGAGCCGCACACATAGGCCTCCCACCCGCCGGGAGGCTGCTCGGCCAGGAGCGGCGCCAGATGTGCGGCGGCCATACGACCCACCGGTACACCCGCCGGCGCGGTGCGCGTGAACACGGTCGTCGTCTCGGCGCCGTACTCCCGCGCGTAGATCAACTCCTCGGGGCCGCGCGCCGACACCACCAGCCGCAGCGGTACGGACAGCCGCCGGGTCCGGTGCTGCCGGAGCATCGACATCAGGGGTACGACTCCGGAACCGGCGCCGAGCAGCAGCGCGGGCCGGTCGCCGGGCCAGGCGAAGAAGCCGCTCAGCGGGCCGCGCACCTCGACCTGGTCACCGGGCTCGGCCACCGTGTGGAACCAGCCGGAGACCTCGCCGCCCTCGACATGGTCCAGGGTCAGTTCCACATGCCCGGTGTCGTCCGGGTGGGAGGCGATGGAGTAGTGGCGCTGCGCCACATAGCCGTCCTCGGCGCGCAGCCGCAGCATCAGGTGCTGGCCCGCCAGATGGCCGCTCCAGGCGGGCACCGCGAACCGGAACGTCGAGGCGTGCGGGGTCTCCCGGCGGATCTCGGTGAGCGTGGCGGTCTGCCACACGGCGGCGGCCCGGTTGCTCACGGCGATCCGTCCCGGCACCGCGAACCTGGTGGTGGGGGCGAAGGTGTCAGTCACCGGAGTACCGCTGTTCCTCCCAGGGGTTGCCCCGCGCGTGATAGCCGTTCTGCTCCCAGAAGCCCGGCTCGTCGTGGTCGAGGAGACGCAGGCCCGCGATCCACTTGGCGCTCTTCCAGAAGTACAGGTGCGGCACCAGCAGCCGGGCGGGGCCGCCGTGCTCGGCGGGCAGCGGCTTCCCGTCGTACTCCCAGGCGATCCAGGCACGGCCGCCGGTGACGTCGGAGAGCGGGAGGTTCGTGGTGTACCCGGTGTGCGAATAGGCGACCACATGTGTGGCGGACACACGGGGCCGCACCACATCGAGGAACGCGTCCAGCGAGACACCCCCGAACCGCACCCCGAACTTCGACCAGCTCGTCACACAGTGGATGTCGCCCTCGTACGCCGACGCGGGCAGTTCATGGGCCTGCGTCCAGTCCCAGGTGTGCGGCTCCGCCACCAGTCCGTCGACACGGAAGGTCCAGTCGGCGGGCGCGAGGTCGGGGGTGACCTCGGCGGACAGGACGGGCCAGTCGTCGCCCGCGTCGTACTGACCGGGCGGCAGGCCGGCGTCGGGGACGCGGGGGCGTCCGGTGAAGCCTCGGGTGACGTGCATACGGGTGGAGCCTCCAGGTCGCTGCGGCGCGGGTCCGCCGGGCGAGCGTGATCAGTGGGTTCTCGTTTCAACGGTACGCGTCCACCGGGTATGCCCAGGTCCGAGGGGTACCGCCGATCATTGCGGCCGTATGAACTCTCCGGGCTCCGGGGAATAGCCGCCCGGCGGGCGACCTTGGTCTTGAGTGCCGGCGATGTGGTGACTGCGAAGGAGAGTGAGGGAGCAGATGCCGAAGGCGTACGTCTTCACGCGTTACGGGGGACCTGAGACGGAGGCGCTCGTAGAGGTCGACCGGCCGAGTCCCGGTCCCGGTGAAGTCCTTGTCGCGGTGCGCGTGGCCGGGGTGAACCCCGTCGACTGGAAGCTGCGCACCGGCTACCGGCGGCCCGGCGAGACGGACACCCGCACGTTCCCCGCGGTCTTCGGCAACGAGGTCTCCGGCGTCGTCGAGGAGATCGGCGCGGGCGTGGACGGCATCGCCGTCGGCGACGAGGTCTTCGGCAACACGGTGGCCGGCGGCTACGCCGAATACGCCCTGCTCCCCGCGACGATCACCGCGCACAAGCCCGCGGAGCTGTCCTTCCGGGACGCCGCCACCCTGCCCGTCGCCGCGGCGACCGCCTACGACGGCGTCCGCCAGCTCGACCTGCCCGCCGGCGCGACCGTGCTGGTCACCGGCGCGGGCGGCGGCGTCGGCTCGGCGGCCCTGCAGATCGCCCGGGCCCTCGGACTGCGCGCCGTGGGCGTGGCGAGCGAGGGCAAGAAGGACTTCGTGGAGTCGCTGGGCGCGGTCCACGTCCCGTCCGGACCGGACCTGGCCGTACGGGTGCGGGCGGTCGCCCCGGACGGTGTCGACGGCGTCTACGACCTCGTCGGCGGCGAGGTGCTCGCCGAGGCCGCGACCCTGCTCACCGACCCCGCGAAGCTGGTCACCGCCGGGGCCCCCGCCCCCGAGGTCGAGAAGCTCGGCGGCGCCCGGGTCCAGCGGGCCCGCGGCACGGCCGTCCTCGACGCGGTCGCGCGGCTTGTGGTGGGCGGCGAGCTGGACCCGCACGTGACGCGGACCTTCCCGCTCGATCAGGCCGGCGAGGCCCTGCGCACCGTCGAGGACGGTCACGCGCGCGGCAAGATCGTGATCGAGGTCACCGCATGAGCACGTTCGACGAACGCGTCCTCGACAACCCCGCACGCGCCGCCCTCACCGGCCCGCACGCCCACTTCGCCGAGCGGCGCGGCCGGGTCCTGCGCTACCCGGTCGACGTGACCCCGTGGCTGGCCCTGCCCGACGAGCCCGACGCCGACGACTGGGCGGACGTCGCCGCGCTCGCCGGGCCCGGCGCGGAGATCCCGCTGCTGGGCTTCCGGGGCCGGGTACCGGACGACTGGGAGATCACGTTCGACATCGACGGTGTGCAGATGGTGGACGACGGGATGGCCGCCGCACCGGATCCCGAGGCGATCGTCCTCGGTCCGGTCGACGTCCCCGAGATGCTCGATCTGGTGGAGCGGACGAAGCCGGGCCCCTTCCTGCCCCGGACCGTGGAACTCGGCACCTACCTGGGAATCCGCCGCGGCGGTGCCCTCGTCGCCATGGCGGGCGAGCGTCTGCACCCGCCCGGCTGGACCGAGATCAGCGCCGTCTGCACCGACCCCGCCGCCCGCGGCGAGGGACTCGCGAGCCGCCTCATCAGGGCCGTCGCCCACGGCATCCGCGAACGCGGCGAGACCCCGTTCCTGCACACCGGCGCGGGCAACGCCACCGCGATACGGCTGTACGAGTCCCTCGGCTTCCGGCTGCGCCTTCACACCGCGTTCCTCGCGGCACGGGCGCCGGAGCACCTGACCGAGACCCGGGCCGTCGGGGTGTCGTAGGAACGGCTCCTCAGCTCTTCTCGGCGGGAGCCTCGCCCGACCACGCGTTGTAGCGCTCCAGATAGCCGGCGAACCGCCGCAGATCCTCCTCCGGCCAGTCCGCCAGCCGCTCACGGAAGGCGGCCTGGCGGTTCGCCGTGACCCGGGCGAGGATCCGGCGGCCGGCCTCGGTCAGATGCAGGACCTGGACCCGGTGGTCCTCGGCATCGGGACGCCGTTCGATGAGGCCGGCCCGCTCCAGGGCGGCGACCTGACGGCTGACCGTGGACTTGTCCAGGGCGTAGTGCGCGGCCAGGTCGGTGGCCCGACGGCCGTCGCGCTCCTCCAGATGACTGAGCAGGGTGTACGACACCAGGGACAGCTCGGGGTGCAGCCGGCCCGCCGAGGCCCGGGCGCGCCGCGCGAAGGCGGTCATCTCGCGCTGGATGGTCTCCACGGCCCGGTCCGCTCGCACTGCGTCTCCTTCGCTCTCCTGGTTGCACAGTACAACTCGGTGCGGAGCCCGGCTCCTCGTCGGCCCGGTCCTTCGGGTACTGTTGCGCTCCGTCGCGGACGTCCGCGACCCTGAACTCCTTGGAGGTGAGACCCATTTCCGCTGTGTCATGCCGGGTGCTCTCACCTCAGGACAGCTCGGATCACCGCTAGCAGGTGACCGCGAGAGCGCCCTTCGGCCACCTTCCGAAAGGCTCTCGGCTTCCATGCCTTCTCCTTCCCCCGTTTCCCCCGCCTCCGTCGTCGCCGCGCTCCGCGCCGCGGGCTGTGTCTTCGCCGAGGACGAGGCGCGGCTGATCCTCTCCGCCGCCCGCACCCCGGACGAGGTCGCCGCCATGGTGGACCGCCGCGTCGAGGGTCTCCCTCTCGAACTCGTCGTCGGCCACGCCGAGTTCAGGGGGCTGCGCATCACCGTGGAACCCGGTGTGTTCGTGCCCCGCCGCCGTACCGAGTTCCTCGTCGAGCAGGCCCTCGCGCAGTCCCCGGACGCGTCCGTCGTCGTGGACCTGTGCTGCGGTTCCGGCGCGGTCGGCGCGGCCCTGGCCGCCGCCCTCGGCCAGGTCGAACTGCACGCCGCCGACATCGACCCCGCCGCCACGCGCTGCGCCCGCCGCAATGTCGCCGCCTTCGGCGGGCACGTCCACACGGGCGACCTGTTCGCCGCGCTGCCGGGCGAGTTGCGCGGACGCGTCGACATCCTCGCGGCCAACGTGCCCTACGTCCCCAGCGGCGAGGTCGGCTTTCTGCCCGCGGAGGCCCGTGAGCACGAGCCGCTGGTCGCCCTCGACGGCGGCGCCGACGGCCTCGACGTACTCCGCGAGGTCGCCGCCGGCGCACCCGACTGGCTCGCCCCCGGCGGCTGTCTGCTCGTCGAGACCGGCGAACGTCAACTCCCCTCAGCGGTCGAGGCGTTCAGGAGCGCGGGCCTTGAGACACGGTCGGCCTACTCCGAGGAGCTGTACGCCAACGTCGTGATCGGCGTCGCGCCGGCCGGCTCCGTCAGGTCGTAGCGCCGCTGCCGGACGGGCTGGGCGAAGGTGAACCGCTCGGGCCGCCGCGTCCCCACGGGCCGTGGCCGCCCCGGAACCCGCCCGGCCCGTCCTGGCCTTGGCCCTTGCGGTCGAAGGTGCCCGTGAAGGCCCGGTCGGCGGTCCTGGTGCCGCTGTCGGAGCGGGTGCCGATCAGGGAGGCGGTGTCGCCCTTCTTGAGGGCGGCGGAGTTCTGGGCCGTGGCGTCGGAACCCACGGTCCAGGTCCACGAGGTCCCGTCGTCGCTCTTGACGGTGACCTGGTCGCCGTCCACCTTCGTGACCGTTCCGCGCTGCCAGATGCGTACGACCCACTTGCCGGTGGAGTCGTCCTTGACCGTCGCCTCGCCGTGCACGGCCTTGCCGCCGACGCCGAAGCCGAACCACATGCCGCCTCCGTGCCGGAAGCCGGGCCCGCCGGGCGACGGCGAACCGGACGGGGCGGAGGACCCGGCCGCGGCGGGAATCGCGTCGCTGCCCGAACCTCCGGAGGTCGCCGCGTAGGCGACACTGCCGCCCAGTGCGAGCACACCCACGGTGACCGCGGCGATCACCGCCCGGGCCCGCTTCGAACGCTGCCGCCACAGCCGGTCGAGACCGTGCTCCCGCTCGGCCCCGCCGGGTCCGGTGAGTACCTCCCACTCGGGTGCGTGGTCCGGCATCGGCGGTATCGCCCCGGCGCTGTGGTCGTCGTGTTCAGGGTCGTGCGTCACGGCTCGCTCCCTCGGCCCGGGCGTACGGCATCCCGCGGCACGCCTCCCTGTGATTCTCGACTCCCCCCGATAAGGAACAGGTAACGGCTCCCTGTGAATCGCCCTGTGAATCCGGGGACCGGCCCGCCGGAGCCATTGTGCAACTAGTTGCACAAACCTCGTTCCGTCCTCTACAAAAGAGGCACGACACCGCGCACGGAGGGCCCGATGAGCCGTTACCCGCACCTGCTGAACCCCCTCGACCTGGGCTTCACCACACTGCCCAACCGGGTCCTCATGGGCTCCATGCACATAGGCCTGGAAGAGGCCGAGCGCGGTTTCGAGCGCATGGCGGAGTTCTACGCGGCCCGGGCGCGGGGCGGTGTCGGCCTGATCGTCACCGGCGGCATCGCGCCCAACGAGGCCGGACGGCCCTACGAGGGCGGCGCCAAACTGACCACCGACGCCGAGGCCGCGCAGCACGCCGGGATCACCGCCGCCGTGCACCGCGAGGGCGGCCGGATCGCGCTGCAGATCCTGCACTTCGGCCGGTACGCCTACCACCAGGACCTCGTCGCGCCGAGCCCCCTCCAGGCGCCGATCAGCCCCTTCCCGCCCCGCGCGCTCACCGACGCCGAGGTCGAGCAGACCATCGAGGACTACGTCCGCACCGCCCGCCTCGCCCGGCAGGCCGGCTACGACGGCGTCGAGATCATGGGCTCCGAGGGCTACCTCATCAACGAGTTCATCGCCGCCCAGACCAACCACCGCGACGACCGCTGGGGCGGCTCCTACGAGAACCGGATGCGCTTCCCCGTCGAGATCGTGCGCCGGGTGCGCGAGGCGGTCGGCGAGGACTTCATCATCGTCTACCGGCTGTCCATGCTCGACCTCGTCCCCGGCGGCTCCACGCTCGACGAAGTCATCAGCCTGGCCAGGGCAGTTGAGGCTGCCGGGGCGACCATCATCAACACCGGCATCGGCTGGCACGAGGCCCGCATCCCCACCATCGCGACCTCGGTGCCGCGCGGCGCGTACACCTGGGTGACCAAGAAACTGATGGGCGCGGTGTCCATCCCGCTCGTGACCACCAACCGCATCAACACCCCTGAACTGGCAGAGCAGTTGCTCGCCGACGGGTACGCCGACATGGTGTCCATGGCCCGCCCGATGCTCGCCGACCCGGACTTCGTCGCCAAGGCCGCCGCAGGCCGTTCCGACGCCATCAACACCTGCATCGGCTGCAACCAGGCCTGCCTCGACCACACCTTCAGCGGGAAGATCACCTCCTGCCTGGTCAACCCGCGCGCCTGTCACGAGACCGAACTCGTCCTCGCGCCAACCCGGTTGCGCAAGCGCGTCGCGGTCGTCGGCGCGGGCCCGGCCGGACTCGCGTGCGCGGTCTCCGCCGCCGAACGCGGCCACCAGGTCACGTTGTACGACGCCGCGAGCGAGATCGGCGGACAGCTCAACGTCGCCCGACAGGTCCCGGGCAAGCAGGAGTTCGACGAGACGCTGCGCTACTTCCGCACCCGGCTCGCCGAGCACGAGGTCGACGTACGCCTCAACACCCCTGTGACGGCAGGTGACTTGGCGGACCACGACGAGGTCGTCGTCGCCACCGGTGTCACCCCGCGCACCCCCGACATCCCCGGCGTCGACCACCCCAGCGTCGTCGGCTACCTCGACGTCCTGCGTGACCGCGTCCCCGTCGGTGAGCGCGTCGCGATCCTCGGCGCGGGCGGCATCGGCTTCGACGTCGCCGAATTCCTCACGGACGGCGGCGACAAGGCGAGCGAGGACCCGGAGACGTACTTCCGCGCCTGGGGCGTCGACATGGACTACGCGGCCCCGGGCGGCCTCGCCGCACCCGAACGGCCCGCCCCGCCGCGCACCGTCCACCTCCTCCAGCGCAAGGAGACCAAGGTCGGCGCCGGACTCGGCAAGACGACCGGCTGGATCCACCGCGCCGAACTCAAGCACCGGGGCGTCACCATGGTCCCCGGCGTGCGGTACGACCTGATCGACGACGCCGGACTGCATGTCACCGTGGGCGAGGAGAGCACGGTCCTCGCCGTCGACACGATCGTGCTGTGCACCGGACAGGACCCGCGCCGCGACCTGTACGACCGACTGGCCGCCGCCGGACGCAGCGTGCACCTGATCGGCGGTGCCGACGTCGCCGCCGAACTGGACGCCAAACGGGCCATCAAGCAGGGCACCGAGGTCGCCGCCGCCCTCTGAGAGCCGTCCCTAGGATGACCCCATGTCACTCCCGCACGCGATCCTCACCGCCCTTCTGGAGAAGCCGTCCTCGGGCCTTGAGCTGACCCGGCGTTTCGACAAGTCGATCGGCTACTTCTGGTCTGCCACGCACCAGCAGATCTATCGCGAGCTGGGAAAACTGGAGGCCGAGGGCCAGATCCGGGAGCTCACCCCCGAGCAGCCGGCCCGCGGCCAGAAGAAGAGCTACGAGGTGCTGCCCGCGGGCCGCGCCGAACTGGCCCGCTGGACCGCGTCCGCCCAGGACCCCAAGCCGCTGCGCGACACGATGCTGCTGCGGCTGCGCGCGGCGGCGGTGGTCGGCACGGACGGCATCGAGGCCGATCTGCGCCGCCATCTCGACCTGCACCGGCGGCAGTTGGCGGAGTACGAGGAGATCGAGAAGCACGACTTCCCGCCGGACAGGGACAGCCCGCAGGACCGGCTGCGGCACCTCGTGCTGCGCGCGGGCATCGACCTGGAGACCTTCTGGACGCAGTGGCTCACGCACGCGATCGAGGAGTTCGCCGAGTTGCCGTAGGACATGGACACGGACATGGACACGGATGAGGGGCCGCCCGATGACCGGGCGACCCCTCATCCGTGGGGACAATGAGGACGGTCAGAGCCGGTAGGGCTTCGCGCGTCTGCGGAGGAACCAGGCCGTCGCGATGACACCGGTTCCCACCAGGCCCGCGCCGACTCCCAGGGTGAGCGGGCCGTAGTCCTTCGTGGCCCCGCCGAGCCCGCCCATGACACCGCGCGAGGGCGAGGCAGTGGCGGTGGCCCTGGGGGTCGCGGCGGCGGAGACGATCACGGTCTGGGTGCCCACGGGTGTGGTGGCGTTCTGGCACATGACGATGACGGTGTAGGTGCCCGGAGTGACGTTCGTCCAGGCGGTGGACTGGCTGACGGTGGTGCCCGCCAGGGTCGCCTTCCGCCCCTCGGCGAAGCTCGCCTGACTGCTGGTGAGCAGTGAGCCGGTACCCCAGACGCCGGTGGTGCGGTTCTGGGAACACGCGCTGGTGGTGACCGAGACGGTGGTCCCGGTCGTGCTCACGGAGATCCCCGAAGCCGCGCCGGCCGGGCCGGCGGTCAGGGCGAGGGGAAGAGCGGCGGCGGCTGTCACGGTCAGGCCGGAGCGGAGTAGTAGCTGAGAAATGCGCATGGGACTGCCCTCCAACGGCACGGTTGGCGGAACATCCCTTGCGCCGCCGGGATCGGGAAACGGCCGTGCTGCCTCCAAGGAAGCCAACGCGCCCCCGGCCCGTCCCGCACCCGGACGGCCACCGGGCAGGTGACGGATTCCTTCGTCCGGCTCAGGGAGGGACGCGGCCAGGAGCACGCGCGCACTCACCAGGCGGGCGCCGCCCGCAGCAGTCGCTCCCGTACGAGCGTGACGTGCGGATTGTCCGGAGAGCCGGGGCGGCGGGTGAGATACGAGGTGTTGATCGGCGGGTCCTCGGGCGTCAGCAGTGGCACCAGCGCGCCGGACGCCAGCTCGTCGAGGCAGAGATACCGGGGGAGCACGGTGACACCGGCACCCGCCACGACCGCCGCCAGCACCCCGCGCAGATCGGGCACCGTGATCGCGGCCTGCCCGCCGAGCCGGGTGCCGAACACGTGCCGCCAGTAGCGCCGGGCGATCGGCAGATCCTCCGCGTACGACACGAGGGGCACCCCGCGCAGCGCGGCGGGCCCCTCTGCCGCGACCCGCCCGGCACCGATGTACTCGGCCCACGCGGGCGCGGCGACCAGCACGAACTCCTCGTCGGCCAGCGGCTCCCAGGTCAGCGTCCGCCCGCGCGGCCGGGCGGTGGCGATCACCAGGTCGTAGCGGCCGCCCCGGAGCCCGTCGAGGAGGTCGTCCGTCAGTCCCGGGCTGACCCGGAGCCGTACACCCTCGCCGGTCAGCGGTGCCAGGGCGGGCAGTACCCGGGTGCACAGCAGCTCGGCAGGGCCCGCCAGCTGCACGGGCTCCGGAGTCTGGTCCGCGCCGAGGGCGCCGCGGTCCGCCACGACGGCGAGCTCGTCCAGCGGCGCCGCGACCTGCGCGGCCAACTGGTCCGCCACCGAGGTCGGCACGACACCGCGCGACCGCCGCTCGAACAGCTCCCGGCCCAACTGCTCCTCCAGTGACCGGATTTGAGTCGTCACCGTCGGCTGCGACAGCCCGAGCAACCGCCCCGCCGCCGTGAACGAACCGGCCCGGTGCACGGCGAGGAACGTGCGCAGGAGGGAGAGGTCGAGCGGTGCGGCGGCGGCCGGGGCGGAGTGCGCCGAGCCATTGGAATTCCCATGGGCCATGAGACGGATCCTACGGTTCGCTTATGGTTTGGCCTCGCCCGTCGTCACCGTCCGCTCCGCCGAGAACCCTCCCCACGTACCGTCGGGCAGCCGTGCCCTGAGCCGCACCCGATGGCTGTCCCCGGCCTCCCGACCCACGTAGAAGCTGTACGTCGCCCGGTCGCGCGGCGCGGTCCCGCCCCAGACGAGGGAGGTGGCCGGCTGCCCGTCGAGGTTGATCTGATACTCCGTGACCACCCCGTCCGTGCGCGGCGGCACCCAGGACAGGTCGATGTAGTACGCCCCGTCGTCGCCCCGGTGGGTCTTCGCGCTGAACTCCGTGGGGGCCGTACCCTCCCCGTCGTCGCTGCCCGGTGCCGTGGTCAGCGGGACGGCCGTACTCGCGGGGGAGAGGTTGTCGGCGGCGTCCCGGGCCCGGACGGTGAAGGAGTAGCGCGTGCCGGGCCGCAGCCCCGTGACCACGGTCGCCGTCTGGGCGCCGCCCACACTGTGGATCTTCGCCCCGCCCTGGTAGACGTCGTACGACACCACACCCCGGTCGTCCGTGGAGCCGCCCCAGGACAGCTGGACCGCCCGGCTGCCGATGACCCGGCCCTGCGGCGCGCTCGGGCGGGTGGGTGGCGAGTGGTCCGCCGCGACGGCGACCGGTGTGCGCGCCTTCACCTCTCGGCTGCGCGGTCCCAGGCGGCCGTCGGTGTCCCGGGCCCGCACGGTGAAGGCGTACATGGTGGCGGGCTTGAGCCTGGTGACGTCCACCATGTGCTCGGAACCCGGTACTTCCTTCACCTTCGTGGTGCCGCGATAGATCTCGTAGGTGCCGACGGCTGGGGTCGCCGTCACCGCGTCCCACATGACGTGCACGCTGGTCGCGCTCCCCGCCGCGGCTGTGACGCCGACCGGGGCGCCGGGCGCGTGACCGTCTCCGTCACCACCCGTGCCGCAGGAGGCGAGCAGCAGTAGCGCGGCGCAGGTGAGAGTGAGGGTGGCCCGGACGCGTCGCACGATTCTGCCTCCCCGGCATTGCACGGGCATCACACGAGCTGAAAGGTCCGGACCAATATGGCGCGGGTGGGGCGATCGCATCAAGAGGGGCGTCGTTGAAGATCCGTCGCGAACGTTACGTATGCTGAGCTCCTCACGGCTGAACTCACCCCTGTGAGCGGGGAGTTCATGCCGGTGGCGCGGACCGCTGTCGTCGCTGATCCCGCGCCGGCGCGGGTGGTCGGGCGGCCGGAGCCGATGTGGGCTCCGGCCCCCGGCCCCCGTCGGAAGCGATCCGGACTCGCCGGGATTCGGGGGCGTGCACCGTCCGGCCCCCTATCAGTGGCCGCGTGATCGGACCGGTACCAGGGTGGGCTGAGTGTCCGTCAGATCCCCCAGGAGAGGGTCCTCATCGTGCGTGTCCAGACGCTGACGCTGGTCGCGGCCGGCGCCGCCCTGCTCGCCCCGACCACGCTGCCCGCCTCACCGGCCGCATTCGCCCGACCCCAAGCGGGGCCGGCGGCGCTGCGTGAGGGCGATGTCGCGGCGGCCGACCTGCTGGCCAAGGTGCGTGACTGCGCCCCCGTCTCGCGCGGCCGGTACCGCACCGACGACGGGGAACCCGCGTCGGTCCCGGTCTGCGGCACCAAGGAGGCCGTCTACTGGAAGGCCGACATGGACATCGACTGCGACGGGCAGGCCGGTACCCGCTGCAACGCGCGCACGGACCCGCTCTTCTCCGCCATGACGGCGTACCAGCAGTCCGACGGCCGCTATCTGGATGCCGAGCGGCTCCCGTACATCGTGGTCCCGGCCGCCAGCACCCTCTGGAACCACCGGGACCACGGGATCGGCGGCGGTTCGCTCGCCGCAGTCGTCTACCGGGACCGGGTGCAGTACGCCGTCGTAGGAGACGTCGGCCCGCACGACATCATCGGCGAGGCCTCGTACGCGACGGCCAAGGCCCTCGGTATCCGTGCCGATCCGCGCGGCGGCGGGACGGACACCGGGGTCACCTACATCGTGTTCAAGGACTCACGGGTGAAGCCCATCGAGGACCATGCCGCCGCCGTGGAGAAGGGGCAGCGGCTGGCGCGGCTGTTCGTGGGGGGAGCGGTCGCGCGGGAGGGTCGTAGGGCATCGGGCGGCTGACGGCGTCAGACCGCCGACCAACCGTCGTCGACCGGCAGGATCACACCGTTGATGTTGCTCGCCGCGTCCGAGGCGAGGAACACGATCGCGGCGGCCTGCTCCTCGGGCTGGGCCACGCGGCCGACGTTGACGAAGTGCGGGCCGAGCGCCGCCGGGCCGAGGGCGGTCCGGTCGGCGTCCACGCTGATGTTGGTCGCCGTGCCGCCCGGGGCGATGGCGTTGGCGCGGATGCCCTGCTTGCGGTACATCACCGCAAGGGACTTCGTCAGGCCCACGACCCCGTGCTTGGAGGCCGTGTAGGCGGCGCCCGCCGCGCTGCCGCGGAAGCCGGCCTCCGAGGCGGTGTTGACGATCGCGCCCCGGCCCGCCGCCAGCATGTGCGGCAGCACGGCCCGGGTGAGCAGGAAGGGCGCGGTCAGATTGACCCGGATGACCCGCTCCCACTCCGCGTCGGCCACGTCTGCCACGGCCGACATGCGGTCCATGATCCCCGCGTTGTTCACGAGGACGTCGACCCCGCCGAACCGTTCCACGGTGGTCGCGGTCACCTCGTCGACGACCGCCTGCTCGCTCAAGTCGCCCGTGACGGCGACAGCGATCCCGCCCGCCTGCTCGATCTCCTTGACGACCGCCTCGGCGCCGTCGGCGTTCAGATCCGCCACCACGACCTTGGCGCCCTCCGCGGCGAAGGCGAGCGCGGCGGCGCGCCCGATGCCCGAACCCGCTCCGGTGACGATGACGCTGCGTCCGTCGAGTCCACTGGTCATGACGTGCTCCTGTTCGTCGTGCGAGGCCTCTGGGCCCGTTGTGCGCTCACCATACGACTTAATGTCTGCGAGTGACATAAAGTCGGCGGGTGGGTCATGGTGCAGAATCCCGGGAGGTCACGACCGCAGCCGGAGGGGAACTGATGACCGCATCCAGCGGACGCACGGGACGACCGCCGCTCACCGAGGCGCGCAAGGCCGAAATCCGGCTGGAGATCGCCCGGGCGGCAGTGGAACTGTTCGTCGCCCAGGGCGTGGCGGCGACCACCGGCGAGCAGATCGGACAGGCGGTCGGCGTCTCGGCACGCACCGTGTGGCGATACTTTCCGAGCAAGGAGAGCTGCATACGACCGCTGTTCTCGGCCGGTATCGACGTCATCGCCGCCCGGCTGCGCGAGTGGCCGCCCGGACTCCCCCTGGAGGACCTCTGCGACCCGGACCTGGCGACCGGCCTCCTCACCGCGACCAGCCCCGACGGCGCGACCGGCAGCGCGCTGGTACGCCTCACCCGCACCGAACCGGGCCTGCGCGCGATCTGGCTCCAGACCTACGACGAGGCGGAACCGGCGTTCGCCCGCGCACTCGCCGACCGCGCCGGCCTGCCCGCGGGCGACCTGCGCCCCATGATCCAGGCGGCGATGCTCAACGCGGCACTGCGCGCGGCGGTCGAACGGTTCGTCTGGAGCCCGCCCGGGACCGCGCCGGACGCGGTGACCGGGGAGACCGAGGTGGCGGAGACGCTGCGCGCGGCGCTGGCGATCGCGGCGGAAGGGGTGTCGTGACGGTCGTGACGTAGGAGGGGGTTTCGGGGTGGGCCCTTCAACAGGTGGGTGTCTCACACCTTCCGATAGGTGTACGCCTCCGCGGCCGCCGCCTCCACCGCGTCGAGGTCCGCTCCCGTCGACGCCGTGACGACCGCGGCCACCGCACCCTCGACGAACGGGGCGTCCAACAGGCGGGTGCCGGGCGGGAGTTCGTCGCCCTCGGCGAGCAGGGCCTTCACGGTGAGTACGGCGCTGCCCAGGTCGGTGAGGACGGCGACCCCGGCGCCGCGGTCGACGGACGCGGCAGCGGCGGCGATCAGTTCGGAACTGGTGCCGAGCCCGCCGCCCTCGGTGCCGCCGGCCGGAGCGAGCGGCACGGCCGCGCCGCCGCCCGCGAGGCCTCGCGCCAACTCGGCCACAGAAGCGGCGACTTGAGCGCTGTGCGACACCAGCACGATCCCGACGAGCTTCTCGTCACTCACCGGTCGCCTCCGCGGCTTCCTGGAGCGCGGCGATCAGCAGCGCGGACGAGGTGGCGCCCGGGTCCTGGTGCCCGATGCTCCGTTCCCCGAGATAGCTGGCCCGGCCCTTGCGGGCCTGGAGGGGAGTGGTGGCCACGGCGCCCGCCTCGGCGGCGGTCCGCGCCGCGTCGAAGCCCTCCGGCAGCGCGGCGACCGCCGGGACCAGCGCGTCGATCATGGTCTTGTCCCCGGGCGCGGCTCCGCCGAGGGTCATGACCGCGTCGACTCCGGTGCGCAGCGCGCCGGCGAACTCCTCCTCGCTCACCTCGGCGGCGTCCCCGAGCGCCTTGCCGGTGCGGCGCAGCAGCGTGCCGTAGAGCGGTCCCGAGGCGCCGCCGACGGTGGATATGAGCTGTCGCCCGGCGAGGGTGAGGACGGCGCCGGGGGTGTCCGGCGCCTCCTTCTCCAGGATGGCCGCCACGGCGGTGAACCCGCGCTGCAGGTTCGCGCCGTGGTCGGCGTCGCCGATCGGCGAGTCGAGTTCGGTGAGCCGTTCCGCCTCGCGGGCGACGGAGGCTGCGGTCGCCGTCATCCAACGGCGGAAGAAGTCGGCGTCGAGCACGGGATCTCCTTGCGTGGTGGGTGAGTTGGCCGAACGCGCCGACGTGTCACACGCCCCAGCGCAGCCCCGGCGTCTTCACCGGCGCGTCCCACAGCCGCAGCAGCTCCTCGTCGATCTGGCACACGGTGACCGAGGCGCCCGCCATGTCGAGGGACGTGACGTAGTTGCCGACCAGCGTGCGGGCGACGGCGACCCCGCGCTCGGCGAGCACCCGGTGCACCTCGGCGTTGAAGCCGTACAGCTCCAGGAGCGGGGTCGCGCCCATGCCGTTGACCAGCACCAGCACCGGATTGCTCGGCGGCATGTCCTCCAGGATCGCGTGCACGGCGAAGTCCGCGATCTCGCCGGAGGTCATCATGGCCCGCCGCTCCCGGCCCGGCTCGCCGTGGATGCCGACGCCCAACTCCAGCTCGCCCGGCGGCAGATCGAAGGTGGGGCTGCCCTTGGCGGGGGTGGTGCAGGCGCTGAGCGCGACGCCGAAACTGCGCGAGTTCTCGTTGACCTGCCGGGCGATCGCCGTCACCCGGTCGAGCGGCTGCCCCTCGGCCGCGGCGGCACCGGCGATCTTCTCGACGAACAGGGTGGCCCCGGTTCCGCGCCGCCCCGCGGTGTAGAGGCTGTCGGTGACGGCCACATCGTCATTGACCAGCACCTTGGCGGTCCGGATGCCCTCGTCCTCGGCCAGCTCGGCCGCCATGTCGAAGTTGAGGACGTCCCCCGTGTAGTTCTTCACGATGAAAAGCACCCCGGCCCCGCTGTCCACCGCCGCCGCGGCACGCACCATCTGGTCGGGCACGGGGGAGGTGAACACCTCGCCAGGACAGGCCGCGGACAGCATCCCCGGACCCACGAACCCGCCGTGCAGCGGCTCGTGCCCCGACCCGCCACCGGAAACCAGCGCGACCTGCCCGGCCACGGGGGCGTCCCGCCGTACGATCACCCGGTTCTCGACGTCCACGGTCAACTCGGGGTGGGCGGCAGCCATGCCCCGCAGGGCGTCCGTGACCACGGTTTCCGCGACGTTGATCAGCATCTTCATCGGTACCTCCTGGCGAGACTGGCAGATGTGTCTCCGACCTTGGTCTTCGCTGGTCAGAGTGGGGTGCGGCGGCTTTTGGTCCTGGCGGTCCTTGGCGGTTCTCGTCGGTTCCGGCAGTCGCGAGCGGGTTGTGTCGGGGCTGATGCTGACTTGGTGCTGACTTTGAAAGTATCGACCTTGAGGCAGCGAAGGTCACGGGCTGGGACGCTCAGGCCGTAGGTGCCGGCATGATGGTGGTCATGTCCATGTACCGAAAGGTCCATGCCGCGTAAGCGGCCCGGCGCGTTGCGCGCCGAACAGTCTCTCCGTGTCGCCCGGGGCTTGCCTCCGGAGCGGATCCACGGGCTCTCCGCCCGAACCAGCGCCGCCATAGAGCGAGTGGAGAGGTTCTCGGGCGACTACTACGTCTGAGATGCCCTCGGTGTCACCATCACGGGTCGTTTCACTTACAAGTCCCGGAACGGAAGGGCGATACGGCAGTCCCCCCAGCTCGACGCCCTTCGGGCAGCAACCGTGCGATGCCTGCCGCGCCGAACGTGTCCTGGGTGGCCGGCGGAGGACATCTCGACCTCGACTGGTTCAAGCTCGTGATGCGGACAGTGAAGCTGAACTTCCACATCTCACACCTGCGCGCCGTCATCCCGTACGCGCTGCAGACCACGGCGATCGAACTCCCTGTCAGCGGCAAGGGCGGCTGACGGCATGGCGGCAGAGATCAGGCGCCCGGAGGTCGGCGATGGCTGGTACTCGATCTTCACCTTGAGCGCCGCGCCGGGTTCGACACCGGCCGTTGGTAGCGTCGGCACCGTGCGCCTGCCGACAGGCACATGACGCTCGACCGGAGAGAGACGTGATGTCCCCGACGATTCGCAGGGCCGTGATTCCCGCCGCAGGGCTCGGCTCCCGGCTGCTGCCGCTGACGAAGGCGACACCGAAGGAGATGCTGCCGGTCGGCGACAAGCCGGTCATCGAGCACACCGTCCGCGAGCTGGTGGACTCCGGCATCACCGACATCACCATCGTCGTCTCGGGCGGCAAGTCCCTGATCCAGGAGCACTTCCGCCCCAACCCCGCCCTCGTCGACCAGCTCCGCGAAGACGGCAAGACGGCCTACGCGGACGCGGTGGAGGAGGTCGCGGAGCTGGCCCGGCAGGGCCACATCACCTACCTCGACCAGTACGGCCCCTACGGCAACGGCACCCCCGTGCTGAACGCCGCCCGGGCCTTCGGCAACGAGCCGGTGCTCGTGCTGTGGCCCGACGACGTGTTCGTGGCCGAGGTCCCGCGTGCCCAGCAACTGGTCCGCGCGTATGAGCAGACCGGCTGCCCGGTGCTGGCCCTCATGCCGATGGACCCCGTCGACTCCCAGCGCTACGGGGTGCCCATCGTCAAGGAAGATCTCGGGGACGGGCAACTGCGCATCACCGGCCTGGTCGAGAAGCCCGAGCCCGCTGCCGCGCCGTCGTCGTACGCGGCCATCGGCGGCTATGTCGTCACCCCCGGGATCATCGACGAACTGCGCGAGCAGACCCGCCGCTGGTACGAGCGCAGGACCGGCGAGGTCTACCTGACCGACGCCATCAACGCCTACGCGGCCACCCGCGCGGTGTACGGACAGGTCATCCAGGGCCGCTGGTACGACACCGGCAATCCGGCCGCCTACATGGTCGCCCAGATGGCGTTCGCGCTCGCCCATCCCGAGTACGGCCCCGTTCTGCGCGGCATGGTCGCCGAACTCGACGTCGACCGTGCCGCCGTGAGCCAGGCGAAGACGACCTAGCTGACCTGCGCGGCGGTCGCGCCGTCGTGGAACCTGCCGAGCGCGATCGGCGAGGGAGGGCCGCCGTACCATGAGCAGGCGTTTGCGCGAAACGGGTCGGAACTGAAGGCGGCACGCATGGGTATCGGGGACGACACCGGCTCCCTCGACGAGGCGGCGAACGTGTTCATGGCGGCCCGTCCCCAGCTCTTCGGCATCGCCTACCGCGTGCTCGGCAGCGCCACCGAGGCAGAGGACGTCCTCCAGGAGGCGTGGCTGCGGTGGCAGAACACCGACCGTGACGTCGTCCGCGAGCCGAAGGCGTTCCTCGCCACCGTCACCGCGCGGCTGGCGCTCAACGTCGCCCAGTCCGCGCGGGTGCGCCGCGAGTCGTACGTCGGACCCTGGCTGCCGGAGCCGGTCGACACGCGCGCGGATCCGCAGCTGGGCGCCGAGCGGGCCGAGGCGCTCGACACGGCGGTGCTCTTCCTGCTGGAGCGGCTCAACCCCGTGGAACGGGCCGCCTATGTGCTGCGGGAAGCCTTCGACTACCCCTACCAGCAGATCGCGGACATGCTGGAGACCAGCGAGACCAACACGCGTCAGTTGGTGAGCCGTGCGCGCAAGCACCTCGCGTCGGAGCGCCGCAAGCCCGTCGAGGCGACCGAGCACCGACGGCTGATGGAGGTCTTCCTCGCCGCGGCGCAGACCGGCGATCTGGCCGTGCTGGAGAACATCCTCGCCGAGGACGTGGTCAGCTACACCGACGGGAACGGGCTGCGCGGGGCGTCCAGGATCCCGGTCGTCGGCCTGGTGCACGTCTCCAGGTATCTCGCCGCGTTCGCGCCGCGTTTCTGGCCGGAGAAGGAGATCCGCTGGGTCGAGGCCAACGGCGGCCCTGCCGTCCTCGTCACGGCCGAGGGGACGGCGGTGGTGCTGCTGACCCTCGACATCTCGGAGCGCGGCGTCGAGCGGGCCATGTGGGTCATGAACCCGGAGAAGCTGGCACCCTACGCGGCCTCGCTGGGCGGCGGCGCCACGTCCTGAGCTGTCACAGATCGCCGGGCTGCCCGGTCGTACGGGGTGAAGACCCCAGTGATCGGAGTGGACCGTGGCTGTCACCGAACAATGTCTCGCGACCATGGTGCTGGTGATCGGCACCGGAGGAGCCGGCTTGCGGGCGGCGATCGAGCTGGCCGAGGCCGGCGTCGACGTCCTCGCCGTCGGCAAGCGCCCCAAGGACGACGCCCATACGGCGCTGGCGGCCGGCGGCATCAACGCGGCGCTGGCCACCATGGACCCCGAGGACAGTTGGCAGCAGCACGCCGCCGACACCCTCAAGGAGAGCTACCTCCTCGCCGACCCCCGCACCGTGGAGATCGTCACCCGGGGCGCCGCCCGGGGCATCGAGGACCTGGAGCGCTACGGCATGGACTTCGCCAGGGAGGAGGACGGCCGGATCTCCCAGCGGTTCTTCGGCGCGCACACGTTCCGCAGGACCGCCTTCGCCGGCGACTACACCGGCCTGGAGATCCAGCGCACCCTCATCCGGCGCGCCGAGCAACTGGACATCCCGGTGCTGGACGGCGTGTACATCACGCGGCTGCTGGTGCACGAGGGTGCCGTGTTCGGCGCGTACGGTTTCGACCTCACGAGCGGACGGCGCTACGTCATCCACGCCGACGCGGTGATCCTGGCCGCAGGCGGCCACACCCGCATCTGGCGGCGCACCTCCTCGCGGCGCGACGAGAACACCGGGGACTCCTTCCGCCTCGCCGTGGAGGCCGGGGCCCGGCTGCGCGACGCCGAACTGGTGCAGTTCCACCCGTCCGGCATCATCGAGCCGGAGAACGCCGCCGGCACCCTGGTCAGCGAGGCCGCCCGCGGTGAGGGCGGCATCCTGCGCAACGCGCTCGGGGAACGCTTCATGGCCCGCTACGACCCCGAGCGCATGGAACTCTCGACCCGCGACCGAGTGGCCCTGGCCGCGTACACGGAGATCAAGGAAGGGCGCGGCACGCCCAACGGCGGCGTGTGGCTCGACGTCTCGCACCTGCCCCGGCAGAGGATCATGACGCGGCTGCCCCGCGTCTACCAGACACTGCTGGACCTGCAGATGCTGGACATCACCCGCGATCCGATCGAGATCGCGCCCACCGCGCACTACTCGATGGGCGGGGTGTGGGTGCGCCCCGAGGACCACAGCACCGACGTACGCGGCCTGTACGCCATCGGCGAGGCGGCGAGCGGACTGCACGGCGCCAACCGCCTGGGCGGCAACAGCCTCATCGAGCTGCTGGTGTTCGGCCGCCTCACCGGTCGGGCCGCCGCGGCGTACTCGCAGTCCCTGACCGCACAGCCGCGGTCCGCGTCGGCCGTCGCGGAGGCCCGTGCCGAGGTCGACGGACTCCTTGTCTCCGACGGGCCCGAGAACGTGCGGGCCCTGCAACGCGCCATCCGCGACACCATGACCGAGCACGCCGGTGTCGTACGCGACGAGGACGGCCTGCGTGCCGGACTCGCGGAACTCGCGGTGATCGAGAAGCGCATCGAGGCCGTCGGTATCCACCCGGACATCGCGGGCTATCAGGATCTGGCGCACGCCTTCGATCTCAAGTCGGCCGCGCTCGCGGCCCGGGCCACCCTCGAATCGGCGCTGGAGCGCCGCGAGACGCGTGGCTGCCACAACCGCAGCGACTATCCCGGCCCGGATTCCGCTCTGCGCGTGAATCTCGTGTGGTCCCCGACGACGGGCGTCACCCGCGAGGACATTCCGGCCGTGCCCGACGAGATTTCCGCCCTGATGCAGGAAGTCTCGACCGCGGGGAAACTCGTCGAATAGGTCGAGCAGGGGGTGTCACAGACAGAGCCGGTGCCCGGTCACTACTGGTGCAGGCATCAGACAAACCCGAAAGGAATTCCGTCATGAAGGTCGTAGTGATCGGTGGAACCGGACTCATCGGCTCGAAGGTGGTCGCCGGGCTCGGCGAGCAGGGACACGAGGTGGTCGTGGCTGCGCCCAGCACCGGAGTCGACACGTTGACGGGCGAGGGCCTGGCCGAGGTCCTGAAGGGCGCGGCGGTGGTCGTCGACGTGTCCAACTCGCCCTCGTTCGAGGACCAGGCGGTCATGGACTTCTTCCGCACCTCGACGACGAATCTGCTGAAGGCCGAGACCGAGGCGGGCGTCGCGCATCACGTGGCGCTGTCCGTCGTCGGCACCGATCGCCTCCAGGGGAGTGGGTACTTCCGCGCCAAGCAGGTCCAGGAAGACCTGATCAAGGCGTCCGGCAACCCCTACACGATCGTCCACGCCACCCAGTTCTTCGAGTTCGCGAAGGGGCTCGCCGACGGGGTCACCGTGGGCGACACCGTGCACCTGCCCGACGCCAGGATCCAGCCCATCGTCTCCGACGACGTGGCCGAGGCCGTCGCTCGCGCCGCGGTCGGGGACCCGGTGGGCGGTGTGGTGGAGGTAGCCGGTCCCGAGGCGTTCCAGCTGGAGGAGTTCATCCGCATGGGACTCTCGGCCCAGGACGACCCCCGCAAGATCGTCACAGACCCGCAAGCCACGTACTGGGGCGCCGAGTTGGAGGAGAACACGCTTCTGCCGGGGCCTGACGCGCACATCGCCGGGACGCGGTTCGCCGACTGGCTCACCCGCCAGAAGTAGAGACCGCTCCGGGTGGCCCTTTCTTCGGAAAGGGCCACCCGATTTTTTTGCCGCATGCGCCGTGGCGCCGCTCACCGAAGGCGGACTTCTTCGGCCGGCCGGTGCTGGTCCTCGTATTCCCGCGCAGTCGGTTTGGTGATCTGTGCGCCCTCGCCGTAAAGGCTCTTGCTGAGACGGGCGCGCAGGATGCGGGCGAGGCGGAGGGCGGCGCTCGGATTCGCGGTGCCGGGACCGATCGGACGGTACTGGTCGTGCTGGGTGAGCAGGTGGAGTTGTGCCTGGCCGAGCGGCTCGTGCAGCTCGACGAACTCGCCGTCGGGCAGGCGTTTGACGATGCCGGTCTCGCGCCCGTGCAGTACCTTTTCGCGGTCGCCGCGCTGAAGTCCGAGCGCCCATCGCTTCGTCACCGAATAGGCCGCGACAGGCACGACGAAGAGACCGATGCGGACAGCCCAGGTCACCGACTCGACCGCGACATGCAGACGGACGGCGATGACGTCGTTCCCCGCGCCGATCAGGGCCACGGCATAGAAACTGAGCCATGCGACGCCAACTGCCGTTCGTACGGGGCGGTTACGCGGTCGGTCCAGCAGATTCTGGTCGCGCGCATCACGGGTCACCCAGGACTCGATGAACGGATACACGCCCAGGGCGAGGAAGAAACCGACCCCCGCGGTCAGCGGAATCAGGTTGTCGAGCGCCAGGGTGTGACCCCAGAAATTGATCTCCCAGCCAGGCATCACCCGCAGCAGTCCGTCCGCCACGCCCATGTACCAGTCGGGCTGCGAACCGGCCGAAACCTGGTCGGCGCGGTAAGGGCCGTACTGCCAGACGGGGTTGATCTGCGCGACCGCGGCGATGACGAAGACCGCGCCGGTCACCAGCAGGAAATACCCGGCTGACTTGACGGCGCGGACCTTGGCCGGAATGCCCACGACATTGCTGTTGGTACGTCCGGGGCCCGGGTACTGGGTGTGCCGGTGGTGGAGCACCAGGGCGAGATGGGCGGTCAGGAGGCCCACCATGAGGGCGGGGATGATCAGCACATGGATGGTGTTGAAGCGGGCCACGAGGTCATGGCCCGGGAACTCGCCGCCGAAAAGGAACATCGACAGATACGTTCCGACGATCGGAATGGAAAGGATCGTTCCGTTCACGACGGCGAGGCCGGTTCCGGACAGCAGATCGTCCGGGAGGTCGTATCCCGTCAGTCCCGCGAACATGGCGAGGACCAACAGCAGGAATCCGAATACCCAGTTGACCTCGCGCGGCTTGCGGAAGGCGCCCGTGAAGAACACCCGCATCATGTGGGCGAGCAGGGAGGCGACGAAGATCAGCGCCGCCCAGTGGTGAGCCTGCCGGATCAGCAGACCGCCGCGGACGTCGAAGGAGATGTGCAGGGTCGAGGCGAACGCCTCCGACATCATCTGGCCGCGCAGCGGCGCGTAACTGCCGTTGTACTGAACCTCCTTCATCGACGGATGGAAGTAGAAGGTCAGATACACGCCCGTGACGACGAGAATGACGAAGCTGTAGAGACAGATCTCGCCCAGCAGGAACGACCAGTGGTCCGGAAAAACCCGTCGCGACTTCTCTCCGACCAGGCGCCGGACGCCCAGGCGTCCGTCGGCCCAGTCGGCCACCTTTTCACCCTTGCCCACACCGTTCGCCTGCTTCACGTGCATGGCATGGTCACCTCGTTCGGAAGTCGAAGAAAAAATGCGGTGTTTCCCGGTAAGACCGGACAGCCGCCGAATGTGTGACATGCGCTCACCGCGGGCCCATGTCACAGAACCCCGGAGTTCCCGGTCTCAAGGGGTGAGCCCATGCCCCTGCCGCGTGCGGGGCCGTGCGAGCGAGAAGGCGGGTGCGCCATGGACCAGGGTGATGCGGTGCCGCTCGCCGAGCTGTGGGAGGAGCGCCGCTATCTGCTCGATGTCGCCCACTGGATGCTGGGCGACCCGGGAGCGGCGGAAAACGTCGTCGACGAGGCCTATCAGCGGTGGTACGGGCTGTCCGGCGCGGCGCGGCGGCGGGTCGCCGTTCCCCGGTCCTGGCTGGCGGGGACCGTCGGCGGGATCTGCCTGGGCCGGCTCGCGCTGCCGACGGCCGAGCGCGCCGCGTTCGTGTTCCGGGCCCTCGGGGCGGCCCCCGGCACGGTCGCCGACATCGTGGGCCGCACGGAGCCGGAATTCGCCGCACGGGCAAGGCAGTTGTTGCAGTGGCAGCGCACCCGCTCCACCGCACCGCACCAGCACGACACCGTCGTCCGCGCCGTACGCCGGGCGTGTGTCACAGGAGACGGCGACCTGCTCACCTCGTTGCTGTGCCCGGACGCCACGGCGTTCTTCGACGGCGGCGGCAAGATACGGGCGCCGACCGGACCGGTGCACGGCAGCCGGCCGGTCGCCGACAACCTGCTGACGCTCCTGGCCCGCCGCCCGCACACCACCCTGACCACCCACTCCGTCAACGGCCGGACCGGCCTCGTCGCCCGCTACGGCAGCCAGGTCACCGCCGTCATCAGCGTCGACGTCGCGAACGACCGGGCCGCCCGGTTCTGGGTCATGCTCAACCCCGACAAACTCCGGCGCTGGAACCGGTCGGTCAGCGCGCCGATTCCACGATCACCACGACGACGGCGCTCATCGCCAGGGTGACCAGGACCATGGCGATGAGTGTGCCCCGCAGCCAGTGCCGGATCCGGGCCTGGTGCCGCGACTCCATCGCGTCGAGGCGTTCGGCGATGTGGTCGGTCACCATGCGGGCGACGTGCCGCTGCTCGTCGACGTACCACTTCCCGATGTCCCGCTGCTGCTCGGGAGTCAGCCCCTCCACCCGCGTGGTGAGGTCCGCGACGCGGCGGTACGTCGCTCCCATATGGGCCTCCTGGTACAGGAACCCCTCGATCTCGCTCAGGCCGCGAGCGGCCTCCTCACGTGCGGTCATGGCGTACCCCCGGTGGAATCGAGAACCCCGCGTGTTCATGCCGTGCTCCGTTCCTTCGTACGGCCGGCCGCCTGGTCCTGTGTGCGCTCACCCGTGACGAACGCGTCCCGCGGATGCTGCACCGAGGCGAGCGACACGAGGTCCCGGCCCGTCAGAACCGCGGTGAGCCAGACCGCCAGCACGCGGATCTTCCGCTCCCAACTCGGCACCGCCAGCACGTGATAGCCCCGATGCATCAACCATGCCGGGAATCCCTTGATGACGATGCCCTTGTACTGGAAGATTCCCCGCCCGAGCCCCAGTGTCGCCACCACACCGAGGCTGCTGTGGCGGTAGGGGCGGACGCGTTTTCCGCGCAGATCGGCCACGAGGTTCTTCGCGAGGAGCCTGCCCTGCCGTACGGCGTGCTGCGCGTTCGGCACCGTGCGCGCGCCCGGCACCGGCGAGGCGAGGTCGGGAACGGACGCGTCGTCGCCGGCGGCCCATACGTCGGGCACCGGTTCGCTGTCCGTGCCCACGCGCAGATCGGCGCGGACCAGCAGCAGGCCCCGCGCGTCGACCGGCAGGTCCGTGTGGTTGTGCACGACCGGGTTCGAGGCGTTGCCCGCGGTCCAGACGATCAGCGTGGAGTCGTACTCCTCCCCGTCGGAGAGGACGACATGGCCGCCCTCGACGGACAGCAGCTGTGTGTTCAGGTGGACATGTGCGCCACGGCGTTCCAGATCGCGCACCACCCAGGCACCGGGTCTGTCACTCACCTCGGGCAGGATGCGGTCCCGGGCCTCGACCAGGTGGAAGGACAGGTCGTCGGCGGTCAGTTCCGGATAGGACCTGAGCATCGCGGTCGCCAGCGAGAGCAGTTCACCGAAGCCCTCGACGCCGGAGAACCCGCCTCCCACGAACGTGACGGTCAGCAGCTTCCGCCGCTCGCGGCCGGGCGGCAGCGACGCGGCCTGGTCGAACGCGGTCATCAGCCGGTCACGGATCGCCACCGCCTCCTCGACGTGCTTGAGACCGATGGCCTGCCGCGCGAGTCCGGGGACGGGGAAGGTACGGGTCACGGCGCCGGCGGTGACCACGAGGATGTCGTAGCGCAGTTCGTAGGCGTCGCCGCGCACCGGGCGGACGGTCACCGTGCGGTCCGCCGCCCGGATCCCGGTCACGGTCCCCGCGATCAGCCGGGTGCCGGTCAGGTGCCGCCGCAGTGAGACGACGGCGTGCCGGGCCTCCACCGAACCGGCCGCCACCTCCGGGAGGAAGGGCTGATAGGTCATGTACGGGCGCGGGTCGACGACCGTGACGCGCGCCTCGCCCCGACGCAGCTTCTTCTGCAGGCCCCATGCGGTGTAGAAGCCCGCGTAGCCGCCGCCGACGATCAGAATCTCTCGCATGATTCCCTCTGCTTCGTTGTCCGTCACCACATAGACCGTGCGGGCGGCCCGGATGTGACATGCGAGGCGGTCACGGACACCGCGGGGGGAATCCGCGGGCGTGAAGGAGGAATGGGCGGGCACACGGAGGAGCGGAGGTTGAAAACTATGATTCCCCTGCTTCTTGTTCTTCTGCTGGCCCTGATTCTCTTCGGTGCTGGTTTCGCGCTGAAGATTCTCTGGTGGGTCGCGATCATCGTGCTGGTGCTGTGGCTCGTCGGCTTCGTGGCCCGCCCGAAGGGCGGGAGCGGCCGCTGGTATCGCTGGTAGCGCTGCTTTTCGGCACGTGGAAACAATTCCCGTGCAAACGAAATGGAAAAGGGGACCGGCGGATGTCCGCCGGTCCCCTTCCGCGCCGCATCGCCTGTCGGGTCCGGCGTACCCTACGGTGCGGATGCCGACAGGGTGGGGGATGCATGGGCGACATGGTCGTGGTCGAGGACCTGCGTCGTACCTACGGCAGCGGTGACACCGCCGTGCACGCCCTGCGCGGTGTCTCCTTCAGCGTGCCGCGCGGTGAACTCGTCGCCCTCAGAGGCCGATCCGGCTCCGGCAAGACCACCGTGCTCAACCTGGTCGGCGGTCTCGACATCCCCGACGGCGGCCGGATCACCCTGGACGGCACCGACCTGGCCGGCCTCGGCGAGGACGATCTGCTGGCGCTGCGCCGCGACCGTATCGGCTTCGTCTTCCAGTCCTTCGGGCTCATCCCGATTCTCACCGCGGCCGAGAACGTCGGGGTCCCGTTGCGGCTGCGGAAGGTTCCGGCCCGCGAGCGCGAAGCCCGCGTCGCCCTTCTGCTCTCTCTCGTCGGGCTCTCCGACCATGCCGACCAGCGTCCCGGCGAACTGTCCGGCGGCCAGCAGCAGCGCGTCGCCATCGCCCGCGCGCTCGCCAACAATCCGGCCCTGATCATCGCCGACGAACCCACCGGCCAACTCGACGCCGACACCGGTCTCACCGTGATGGACCTGCTGCGTGCCGTCGTCCGCAGCGAGTCCGTCACCGCTCTCGTCGCCACCCACGACGCCCAACTCCTCGCGCTGGCCGACCGCGTACTCGAACTCCGCGACGGCAGCATCGTCGAGGACGCCTGACGGCACCCGCCGCCGCGCGCTCCATGCGCCGTTCCGCATTAGCCTGGCCGTTGTCCCACCGCGTCAGCGCCAGCCCCCTACCTTCCGGGAGACCGTGTGGCAGTTCCTCAACAGCGCACTGTGGCACCGGACTTGGACGAGCTACGGCGACGGGCCACCGCGGCTGCCGCTCCGCGCCGCGAAGAGGGGCTGGTCGTCTGCGAGAACCTGGTGCGGATCTACCAGACCGAGGGCGTCGAGGTGCAGGCCCTCCAAGGGCTCGATCTCGCCGTGGCCGAGGGCGAGATGATCGCGGTGATCGGGGCCTCCGGCTCCGGCAAGTCCACGCTCCTGGGCATCCTCTCCGGTCAGGACGTGCCGACCGCCGGTGCCGCGGAGGTCGCCGGACACGACCTGCTCGCAATGAAGCGCCGCGACCGGCTCAACTACCGTCGTGCCACTGTGGGTTTCGTCTGGCAGCAGACTTCCCGCAATCTGCTGCCCTATCTCTCGGCGGCCGAGAACGTGATGCTCCCGATGACGTACACCGGGGTCAAGCGCTCCCAACGGCGGGCCCGCGCCGAGGAGTTGCTCGATCTGCTGTCCGTCGGCCACTGCCGGGACCGCACCCCGGACACGCTCTCCGGCGGCGAGCAGCAGCGGGTCGCCGTGGCCGTCGCCAACGCCAACGAGCCCCGGGTGCTGTTCGCCGACGAACCCACCGGCGAGCTCGACACCGCCACCAGCGACGAGGTCTTCGCCGCGCTGCGCCGGGCCAACGAGGACCTGGGTGTCACCGTCATCGTGGTCACCCACGACGCGTTGGTGTCCGAGCAGGTCCAGCGCACCGTCCTGATCCGCAACGGCCGCACCTCGACCGAGGTGCTGCGCCGGGTCGCGACCGGCGAGGACGGCGTCGACGTGCTCACGGCCGAGGAGTACGCGGTTCTGGACGCGAGCGGCCGGCTGCAGTTGCCGGGCGAGTTCACCGAACGCCTGCACATGCGCAAGCGGGTGCGGCTCGCGTTGGAGAGCGACCACATCGGCGTATGGCCGGACGAGGCCGCCCGGCGCGCGAAGTCCGAGGCCGAGGACGGGATGTGACGGGCGTTCAGGTCAGGCGCAGTACCGCCGCCAACCGGCGTCGGCGGGCCAGGACCGTCTCGGTGGCGGCCGCCGTCAGGATCAGCGCGGTCACGCCGGCGACCAGCGCGAGGGTCAGGGAGTAGTCGGTCCGCAGTGCCGGCTGGGCGGGCCCGCCGGTGAACTGCCGTAGGTCCAACGTCCCTGCCATGAGCCGCGGTTCGAGCAGTCCGAGCAGCGTGCCGCCCACCGCCGAGGCCACCGCCAGCGGGAGCAGTTGGAGGAAGTGCAGCGCTCCTGCTTCTTTGCCGCCGAGCCCGAGCGTGCGCAGGAACGACGTGGTGCGGCTGCGTTCGTCGGAGGTGAGGGTGAGTTCCAGGGCGAGCGCGAGCAGGCCCGTGAGCGCGGCGAGGATCGAGGCGACGGTGTAGATCGTGCCGAGTCCTTGCGTCAGGCCGTCCGAGCGCAGGGCGTTGAGCGTTTCGGAGCGGACGCGAATCCGGGCCAGCGGCCCGAGCGCCCTGGCCGCCGCCGACCGCAGTGCCGCGGGTGCGGTGCCGGCGGGAGTGTCGCCCTTGAGGAGCAACACGGTGCTGCCAGAAGGCTGTTGGGGCAGGAGCCCTTCGGCGTCGGCCGTGGTGATCAGCAGGGGTGTGCCGGTGGGGATCTGCGCCGTGACCGGCCCGAGGAGGGGGTCGTCGAGTTGCGCGGCGGTGAGGGTGCCGACCGGTTCGAGGGTCAGGTCCACCGGCGGTCGGCCCGGTGTCACCACCGTGGTGGTGAAGTCGCCGGTGCGCTCCCTCGCCCGGAGGCCGGGGGAGAGGAAGGAGGGCAGCGGGGTGCTCGCGTCGGCCCGGGGCCTCGTCAGCCCGGACGACAGCAGGGCTTCGGCCAGCGGCGACTTCGGGGCGACGGCGGCCAGTTGGCGGGGATCCACGGTGATCACGGCGACCTGGGGGATCGCCGCGCCGTCGGCCTGTCCCGCCAGGTCGAGGATGCGCAGCCGCTGAACGGCGGTTCGTATCCCGGAGGTTGCCGTTGGGGGCGCCGTGGTGCCGGCGGAGGCTTCGGTCCCGGACACGGTCGCGCTCGCGTCGGAGCCGGTGGCCCAGGCCGCCCCCGAGGCCAGACCGTCGTCGATCGTACGGTGCACAAGGCCGCCGAACACGGCCGTGCCCAGGGTCAGCACCAGGACGAACAACGCCAGCCCGGTCGCCGGGGCGTCATGGGCGGCCCGCGCCGCTCCGACGAAGCCCACCGTTCCCCGGCCGCGCCGGGCCCGCCGCAGTACCAGGCGCAGGACGAGCGGGTAGATCCGCAGCAGGAGCAGTACGACGGCCAGCGCCACCAGCACCGGGACCGCGCCCAGAATTCCGTCCGGGCCCTGCGAGCGCAGCGCGACCACACCGGCCGCCGTCGCGAGCAGCACCGTCAGCTCCAGTACCAGGCGTCGGCCGACGACCGTCTTCCGGCGTGTGCGCCGCAGTCGGCCAGGTCTGCGCGGCTCGCGGACCGCGAGCCAGGTCATCAGCGGCACCGTCAGCGCCACCACGACGGTGGCGCAGGCGGCGGGCAGCGGCTGCGGCGATCCGGAGGTGCCGGTGGGTGCGAGCGCCCGTCCGGCCGCCCAGCCGAGCAGCGCGGCGGTCAGCACCACCGGCCAGGCCACGGCACAGCGCAGCAGCACCAGCCGCGCGGTGGACGCGCCCCGCGCCCGCTGCAACCGCAGGTGCGCCTGCCTTCGGCGCAGCAGCAGTCGTACCGCCACGGCCGCGGTGGCCAGCGTGACCGCGGCCAGCGCGTCGACGGCGAACGTCGCGAGGGATCGGGCCTGTTGGTCCTGCGCGGTGAACGCGGCGAGCATCGGTGTCAGGAAGTCGGCCAGCAGCAGGGGCCCGGTCATCTGGCCGCCGACCTGGCAGGCGATGTCGCCCGTGATCGGGTCGACTCCCTGGCACAGGGCGGCGCTCAGGTCCGCGCTGTACTGGGACAGCGGCCCGGTCAGGGCGCGGGCCCGGTCGAGCGCAGCCCCGGACAGGTCGGCGCGCAACTCCCAGGTCACACGCGGGCCGCCCACTCCGACGCCGGCCAGCAGATCGGCGGCGTCCAGGCCGACAAGACCGCGGACGGCGAGCACGGTGCCCGCGGAACGCTCCTGAGGATGGCGCGACGGCTGGTCCAGGGTCTCCCGGCCGGTCCAGAAACCGTCGGTCGCGGCCGTGGTGCGATAGACCCCGCTCACCAGCAACTCCGCCTGGGGCGGGGCGTTCTGCACCCCGGGCGTCTTGGCGAACGCCAGCGTCAGCCGGCTGCCGACCCGGACACCCAGCGCCCGCGCGGTGCTCTCCGACAACCCGATCTGGGGCGCGGTGGCCAATGGTGTGCGGTCGGCCGGCGCGTGTCCGCTGACGTAACGCAGATGGGCCCGCGCGGACGGCAGATAGCTGGCCGTCAGCTGGGTGCTGGTGTTCGCCGGGCCGGGCGCTCGCGGTGAGAGCAGGGACGCCTGGTCGTAGTCGTAGCTGCCGCCGCCGGTGAAGGCCACGTGCCGGGCTGCCCCGCCGCCGAGCTGCTTGGTGAGGGAGCGGCCCGCGCCGAGCAGGGTGGCCATGTCCACTGTCGGCGGCTGGGTGGTGAAGACCTCGGGTGTGGTGCTCAGGCTGATCAGCGGCGCCTGGGACTGCGCCGCGTCGACCCGCTGCCGTAGCGCCCGGTCCTCCTGGCCGCCCGCGAAGGCGGGGGCCCAGGCGCACAGTGCCGTCAGTGCCAGGACCAGCACGGCGAGGCAGGCCAGGAGGGGCAGGTCGCCTCGGGTCTCCTTGCGGATCAGGCGGCGCGTCACCCACACGCTTTTGGCCGTACGGCTCAACGGTCTTCCCCCGCTCGCAGCACACGCACCAGATCCACCCGGGACAGCAGCCGGGCCAGTGCCAGGACGACCGCGCTGATGGCGAGCGCGGTCGCCAGCGCCGTCAGCGCCACGGTGCCCCAGGGGATGATCTGCGGCAGCGGCGGATACGGGGCCTGTCCGCTGTCGTCCACGGTGACCAGCGGCAGCACCGCCGCGGCCAGCGCCATACCCATCAGCGCACCCGGGACCACCGCGAACAGCGCCAGGCTCAGCTGCTCGGCGCCCAGCAGCGCGGAGAGGCTCTTGGCGCGGACGCCCATCGCGCGCAGCAGCGCGAACTCCTTGCGCCGCTGCCGGGTGGAGACCACCGCGTGCACGGTGAAGGCGATGACCGCGAAACCGGGGGCCAGGTAGCGGACCAGTTCCAGCGCCCGGCGCAGTCCGGTGCGGAACGGGTCGGCCCGGAGGGAGGCGGCGGTCTGTGCCGTGGTGGTGACCCGGCCCAGCGCGGGCTGTGCCGCCACGGCTGCGGCCGTACGCGCGCTGTCGGTGCTGGTGAGCCACCAGAACGCGGGATCCTCCTGGTCCACGCCCGCCTGTGTCAGCGCGGTGGCCAGTTGCCGCTGATCGGCGATCAGATGGCCCTGACCGCGGCCCAGTCCCGGCAGCGAGTCGACCTTGCCCACGATCCGGGCGGTGACCCGGCCCTCGCCCAGGTCCAGGGTGGTCGTGCCGCCCACGTTCAGCCGTGCCTCGCCCAGCGCCGTGGCGTCGACGCGCACCGGAAGCGGCGCCGGACCGCCCGCCGGACCCGCCACCAGCCGCACCTGGCTGCCGGGCTGGGTGTCGTAGTCGCTGCCGGACAGACCGCCGAACGCGTCCGAGGTCGCCCGGGAGGGCCGGATGCCGGTGCTGATGACGGTCCGCAACACCTCGGAAGCACCCGGGGCGATCGAGCACACCCCGGAGGTGCCGGGTTCGTAGCTGCCGGTCAACTGCCCTTTGCAGGCGCCCTCGGTGGCGTCGGAGGCGTGGTCCGTGCCGTCGGCCCAGACCTGCTCGCCGGGGAGCCGGGTGACCCATCTGTCCGTGGTGTCGCGTGCGCCGACCCGGATCAGTTCCAGGTCCAGCCGCGCCGGACGCGTGTCGGGCTGTGGCAGGACGTTGAGGGCGGTCACGGTCAGCGGATACTCCCGTGGGTGGCCGCCGCTCAGCGCCACGCCGAGCGGGACCGCGACGGTGTGTCCGGCGCCGTCGGCGGTGGGCAGCCGGGTCGTCACGACGCTGACCAGGCCGGACGCGTCCTGCACGGTCAACTCCACGCTCGGCGCCACACGGTTGCCGTCGCTGCGCAGCCGCTCGTCCAGCAGCAGCGCGGTCGGCCGCCCGGGGAGCGGTATGCCGGGGACGACCGGTGCCGGGGTGCGGGGAGCGGGCCCGCCGACCGTGCCGACCAGGTCCTCGGTGATGCCGCCGGGCAGGTTCACCGACGCCCGCGTCACCGGGGTCACACCGGTCACCGCAGGCAGCGCGCGATAGGCGGCGCCCAGAACAGGGGAGGGGTAACCGTCGTCCGCCGAGGGGGAGATCCGCACATCGGCGCCCACGGTGAACGCCGCCTGCTCGGACGCCAGACCGCCCAGACAGGCCAGCGCGGTGGTGGCGAAGGCGCTCACCGACATGGCCAGACACATCAGCACCACAGGTCCCGCGTTGCGCGCCGCCCGCCGGCCCAACTGCCAACCGGCCAGCGGGAGTACGAGACCCCGACCACGCCGGCCGAACGCGTCCAGCAGCAGCGAGGTCAGCGGCAGCAGCCGCAGCAGCAGGAGCGCGGCGGCACCGGCCACCAGGGTCGGCACCAGGACCAGCACCGGGTCCGCGGAGGCGCTGCCGGTGCCCACGTCGGAGATCAGCGAGTGGTGCCGTCGTAACTCCAGATAGCCCAGGGCCGCGACGGCCAGCAGGGCCACATCGGCGCCCAGCCGCTGTGCGGCGGCGGCCCGTGCGCCCCGGGTCGGCCGCGACCGCGCCGACGGGAGTACGGGCAGCAGTACGGCCGCCGCGTGCACCAGCAGGGTCAGACCTACGGCGGCCCAGGCGTCGGTGCCCCGCCGGCCGGGGTGCAGCAGCCCGGCCAGGAAGGGGGCGGCGACGGCGGCCGGGACACCGGTGAGCGCCCACTCGGCCGCCGCGCCGCGCAGCAGCCGCGGGGTGCCGGCGCCTCTGGCCTGCTGGAGCGCCAGCTCCTCGCGCCGGCGCACGGTCAGCTCGCGGGCGGCCAGCACCAGGGTGGCCAGGGCGAGGACCGCCAGCAGCACGCTCGGCAGGTACAGCGAGGACCGGGCGGCCACCGTCGGCACCGTCAACTCGTCGATGGCGCCCGGCAGTCCGGAGGCCACCGTCACATCGGCCAGCGACGGCTGATGCCCGCCGAACACCGACACGCCGCTCTGGCTGCCGGAGAAGGCGCGCAGCCGGTCGCCCAGAGCGGTGAGGCCGTCCGCGTCGAGCCGGGAGAGGTCGGGCTGCACACTCCAGTGGGCCGTCAGATGCCCGTTCAGGACGGCGCTGCCGTTGAGGGCCGACGGCGAGACCACCAACAGGTCCTGGTCCGCGGTCTCTCCCTCGGCGAGGTCGCCGGCCATCGCGGGCCAGAACCCGACGGCGCCGGTCGCCCGGAAGACGCCGGTGATCCGCAGGGTCATGGTGCGGTTGAAGGCGTCCTGCACGCGGAGACCGGAGCCGGGCCCGATGCCCAGGCGTTTCGCCAGCGCGTCGGGCACCGCGGTGTCGACCGGGGCGGTGGACCCGGTGGAGACCCTGACTTCGGGCAGCGAGGTGAACGCGCCGGCCGGAGCGTCCGCGGTACCGGCGGGCCACCGCCCGGCCACCAACCGCCCGAAGCTGCCCCCGTCCTGCACCGCGACCGGATGCAGCCCGGTGCCTCCGGGGGTGCGCGGTGCGCCCGCGACCCCGTCGACGCCCGTCACCGAGACCGGCGAGGTGCCCAGGAGTCCCACATAGGTCCGCTGCGGCACCCCGGCGAAGACCCGGTCGGCGGCGGCCCGTACATCGCGGTCGGCTGCGGCCATGCCTCCGGCCCGGAAGGACGCGTTGACGTTCACCTGCGCGTCGAGATCGGCGGCCAGTCGCCGTACGGCACCGGCCTGCACCGAACTGCCCGCCAGCGAGGCGAGGGTGGCGAGTGCCGTCGCGCACAGCAGCACGGTCACCGCGACGGCGGCCAGCACCAGCCCGTGCTGGGCGGCCCGCCTGGCGACCACGGGAAGTCGGCGCCGGGCCGGACGCGGAGCGCCGGGGCCTCGCCGCGGCGAAGACCTGACGGCCGTGGCGACCACATGAACCCCCGCAGAATCGAACATGTGACGTACGGCGCGTCACAGTCCTACCAGGCGCTCTTCGGGCGACGCAAGAAACGTCGATCGTCGGCGCCCGCGAACCGACCTTGCGGATGGCCTCAGTTGGGGCGCGGGAGCGGTGCTTCTATCACCGGTCGCACGCCGCTGACCAGGGCTTCGGCCGCCGCGTTCAGGTTGTGTTCAGGCTCGGACGGGCCTCGGCCAACTCACGCACCAGAAGCACCAAAGCTCTGGCAAAGGGGGCTGGGACGACCGCCGGACACCGTGTCATCGTGCCTGCCATGACGACAGATCACCTCACGCATCACCGGCCCCCGGGCCACGCACGAAACACGGCGAGCAAGGTGCCGGAGGTGACCGTCTACTTCTGGATCATCAAGGTGCTGACGACCGGGATGGGCGAGACGGCCTCCGACTTCCTGGCCCACGCGTTCGGCCCGATCCCCGCCGTCGGCCTCGGCGGACTCGCCCTGGTGGGCGCCCTGGCGGTGCAGCTCGCCGTCCGGCGGTACGTGGCCTGGATCTACTGGACCGCGGTCGTCATGGTCAGCGTCTTCGGCACGATGGCCGCCGACGTCCTGCACGTCGGCCTCGGTGTGCCGTACGCGGTCTCGACGCCGTTCTTCATGCTCGCGCTGGCCGCGGTCTTCGCCCTCTGGTACCGCTCCGAAGGCACCCTGTCGATCCACAGCATCCACACCCGGCGGCGCGAACTCTTCTACTGGGCCACGGTGTTGGCCACCTTCGCCCTGGGCACCGCCGCCGGGGACCTCACCGCCACGATCGGCCTCGGCTACCTGGGCTCCGCCGTCCTCTACGCCGTCGCGATCGCCGTTCCGGCAATCGCCCACCGGTGGGGCGGCCTGAACGCGGTGGCCGCGTTCTGGACGGCGTACGTCATCACCCGCCCGCTCGGGGCGTCCGTCGCCGACTGGATGGCCGTGGGCCACGGCCGGGGCGGCCTCGCCATGGGGCTCGGACCGGTCACGCTGTCCTGGACAGTGGCCATCCTCGGCTTCGTGGGGTACCTGGCGTTCTCCCGCAAGGATGTCGGCCAGGGCGGGGCGGCATGAGATGAGGGACGGGTTCGTGGTCACCCCGCGGGCAGCGTGACCACGAACCGTGCCCCGGGCGTGTGCCCGGCGTCGTGCGTCACCTCGCCGCCGGCCGAGCGGGCGAGGCGGCGGGACAGGGGCAGGCCGAGGCCCGCCCCGCTGTGACCGTCGTCCGGATCCGCCCGTCGGCCGGGCTCGAAGAGCAGCCCGGCGAACGCCGGCGGTACGCCGGGGCCGTCGTCGACGACATCGACGCCCACCCCGTCGGCTGTGCGGTGCACGCGGACGGCGACGGTGGAGCGGGCGTAGCGGCCCGCGTTGGCGAGGAGCGGGCTGACGATGCGTTCGAGAAGGGCGGGCGGCACTCCGGCCACCAGGGACGGGCCGTCGACGGTGATCGTCAAGTAGCCCTCCAGGCAAGGGACTTCGGCCAGCCGCCGTAGCGTGGGCAGGGTCTCCGCGGTGCCCGGGGCGGTGAGCGTGCCGTCGCGGGCGTCGGCCAGCAGGGTGTCGCAGATCGTGCGCATGGACTCGGCGGCCTCCGCGATGACCTGGTGACTGGCGCGGGTCTGGTCGGCCGTGCGGGGGCGGGCCCGCCACCAGTCCAGCTCGGCGATGATCCGGCTCAGGGGTGTACGCAGCTCGTGCGAGAGTTCCCCGGTGAGCTGCCGCTCGTGGCGCAGCAGGGTGCGGATGCGGTCGAGTATGGCGTCCAACGACGCGCCGAGACGGGCGAGTTCGGCCGGATGCCGCTTGCTGCCGAAGCGTTCCCCGGAGGCCACGGCGCTCCACTGGCCGGCCTGGTCGGTCATCGTGCGCACGGGACGCAGGGCGCGGCCGACCGCCAGCCGGGTCAGGACGTAGGTGCAGGCGAGCATGACGGCGTCCAGGGCGAGCGATCCCAGGAGCAGGGTGTCGGCCGAGCTCCGGTACGGGGAGAGGTCCAGCGCGGTGACGACGGTGGCGCCGCCGGAGATCGGGTAGGAGCACAGGCGCAGCGGGCCGTGCACGTCGGTGGTGACGCACCGCTGTCCGCTTCGGGAGGCGAGCGCGTCGGCGACCCGGGTCAGGGCGCCCGCGGCCGGCGGCGCCTCCAGCAGCCGCCGGCCGGAGTAGATCCAGACGTCGGCGTCGAGGAGTTCGTCGTGGGAGGTCTCCAGGACCCGTACCGTCGGGCCGCTCGTCTCGACCGTCGTGGCCACGGCGGCGGCGCGGGTGCGCAGTTCGTCGTCGGCCTGGTGCTGGAGGCGGTGTCCGGCCACGGAGTTGAAGGCGACGGTCAGGACCAGCATCAGCAGCGTGGCCGTGACGAGCGCCACGAGCGAGAGCCGGCCGCGAAGCGTGCGGGGTCCAGCACCGCGGAGGAGGGCGGTCGCGGGCCACCGGCGAAGAAGGCCCTTCATGCCAGGTGATGCCCGATCCCGCGAGCCGTGCCGATCGTCCGCTCGCTGCCCGCCGCGCGCAGCTTGCGGCGCAGTCGGGTCAGGTACTGGTCGAGGGTGTTGTCGTGCACCCGGGCCCCCTCGGGCCAGCCCGCCCGGACCAGCTCGCGGCGGCTGACGATCCCGCCGTGGGCCGTCATGAGCGCGGCCAGCAACCGGAACTCGGTCGGCGTCAGATCGACCCGCGATCCCCGGACGTCGACCGTGTGCCGGACGGCGTCCAGCACCAGGTCGCCCGCCGTGGCGGCGGGCGGGGGCGCGGCCCGTTTGAGCGCCGCCCGCAGCCGGGCGGCGAGTTCGGCGAGATGGAAGGGCTTGGACAGATAGTCGTCGCCTCCGGCCGAGAACCCCGACAGCCGGTCGGGCAGCCGGTGGTGCGCGCTGAGGAAGAGGACGGGGGAGCGGAACCCGTTCGCGCGCATCGCCTGGCACACGTCCCGTCCGTCGGCGTCGGGCAGCCCGATGTCGAGCACGGCGGCACAGATGTCGTCGGTGGCCAGCCGCAGGGCGGTGGCGCCGTCCGACGCGGGGACGGTGTCGAAGTCCTCGTCACGCAAGCCGCGCATCAGCACGTCCCGCAGCGCGTGATCGTCCTCGACGACCAGGATGGTCCGGCGCATGCTGCTCCCCTGGGTGACTACAATTCTGTAGACCGTCTACGGCACTGTAGACGATGACGGAGTGGGAGCGCGCCGCACGGCAGTCAGGATGCGTTCAGGTATCCGATGGCACGGTCGGGCCGCATGACATACGAAATCTCCGAGACGTCCGCGAACAGCGCGCCCGGTGTCGCCGCCCGGCCGCGCTGGAACAAGGTGCCGGAAGTCACCCTCTACTTCTGGATCATCAAGGTGCTGTGCACGACGGTCGGCGAGACCGCCGCCGACCTGCTGAACGAGAAGGCGGGGCTGGGCCTGACCGGTGTGTCCGTGCTGATGAGCGGGCTGCTGGCGGTGGCGCTGGTGGTCCAGTTCCGTACCCGGGCCTATCGCGCCGGCGTCTACTGGCTCGCCGTGGCCCTGATCAGCGTGGTCGGCACACTCATCAGCGACAACCTGACCGACAACATGGGCGTGCCGCTGGAGACGAGCACCACGGTGTTCGCGCTCGTCCTCGCGGTCGTCTTCGTGGTCTGGTACCGGCGCGAGCGGACGCTGTCCATCCACAGCATCGACACCACCGGCCGCGAGGCCTTCTACTGGCTCGCCGTCCTGTTCACCTTCGCGCTGGGCACCGCCGCGGGCGACCTCGTCTCCGAGCGGATGAACCTCGGCTACCGGCTGTCCGCCGTCCTGTTCGCCCTGGCCATCGCCGCTGTCGGGATCGCCCACTTCGCCCTCGGCCTGGACGCGGTGCGCAGCTTCTGGATCGCCTACATCCTCACCCGTCCGCTGGGCGCCTCGATCGGCGACTACCTCTCCCAGCCGACCGGCGACGGGGGCCTGGGCTTCGGCACCGTCGTCACCAGCGGGCTCTTCCTGGCGGTCATCCTCGGACTGGTGGTGTATCTGACGGTGACCCGCAAGGACGTCGGCGACCCCGAGCGCCTCGTACGACAGGCGGTCTGACCGAACGATGCGGAAACTGCCCCACGTCACCCTCGCCTTCTGGGTGATGAAGATCGCGGCGACAACTCTGGGCGAGACGGCCGGCGACCTCTTCGCCCAGACGCTGAAACTCGGCTACTTCCTCACCACGGTCGCGCTGTTCGCGATCTTCGTGGTCACCCTGGCCGTCCAACTGCGCTCCCGGCGCTACAACCCGTTCTTCTACTGGACGGTCATCCTGTCCACCAGCACGGCCGGCACCACACTCTCCGACTTCATGAACCGCGACGGCAGCGCCAAGTACCTTGCGAACGGCGCCACTTCACTGGGCTGGGGACCGCAGGGCCTGGGCCTCGGCTACCCCACGGGCGCGGCCATCCTGATCTCGGTCCTGCTGCTCGTCTTCGCGCTCTGGAAGGCGAGCGGGATGACGTTCGAGATCCGCGACATCGTCACCTTCCGCGGCGAAACCCTGTTCTGGACGGCGATCCTCGTCTCCAACACCCTCGGCACCTCCATGGGCGACTTCCTCTCCGACAGTTCGGGCCTCGGCTACGCCGGCGGAGCCGCGCTCGTCACCGGCGCCCTGCTGGTCCTGCTGGCCCTGATGAAGGTGCCGGCGGTCCCGAACGTCCTGCTGTTCTGGATCGCCTTCGTCCTGACCCGTCCACTCGGCGCCACGGCCGGCGACTTCCTCACCAAGCCGACCGCCAAGGGCGGCCTCGACCTCGGTACGGCGGGCTCGTCGGCCGTCCTCCTCGCGATCCTGATCGCCCTGACGGGCCACGCCCTCCTCAAGGAACGCCGGAGCGTCACCCGGCTCGCCTCCCCGCCGCCCGGGACAGGCGGGGAACGCGACCGGGTCACCGAGCGGACGGGCTGACCACTCCGCCCGTACGCCGGACATCGAAACGCCCGACCGGGGCACGCGAGAGGGCGGGCCACATGACGTGCGCCCGCACATCGGCCCGGCCAGTGTTTCCAGGAAAGGCATCATGACGTCGTCTCATACGCACAAGTGGGGCCTACGGAACGGCAGTTCCAACGGCGGGCGAAGCCGTGCGCCAGGAGCGGCCGAGGGGAAGCAGACGCTGTCCGCCATGGGGCGTGCCGGATTCGTCGCACGAGGCGTCGTCTACGTCCTCGTCGGCGCCCTCGCCCTGCGGATCGCGTTCGGTGACGGTGGCCGGGAGGCGGACCGGCAGGGCGCGTTGCAGCAGGTCGCCGCGCAGCCCTTCGGAAAGGCGATGCTGTGGATGCTGGTCGTCGGCTTCGGCTGCATGGCGATCTGGCGGGGCTCCCGGGCACTGTTGGTCAAGGGGCCGAAGAACAAGGTCGGTTCACGGTTGCCGGACGGCGGCCGGGCCGTGTTCTACGGCTTCGTCTGCTGGGGTACGGCGTCCTTCGCGGCCGGTGCGGGCGGCACCTCCGGCAGTGACGCGAAGTCCCGGGACTGGACCGCGTCGGCGCTGAAACTTCCCGGAGGCCAGGTGCTGGTGGGTCTCGCCGGCTGCGTCCTGATCGGAGTCGGCGCGACCCTGGCGGTGCGCGCGGTGCTGCGGCGTTTCCTGCGAAGGCTGGAGACCGGGAGGATGAGCCGCCGGGTACGGCAGCTCGTCACCGCTCTCGGGGCGGGCGGCGGTGCGGCGCGGGGTGCCGTGTTCGCCGGGGTGGGTGTCTTCGTGCTGGTGGCGGCCGTCCGTTTCGACCCGCACCAGGCCAAGGGCATGGACGCCACCCTCCGCACCTTCGCGCACACTCCGGCGGGCCCGTGGCTGCTGGTCGCGGTGGCCGTCGGGCTCGTCCTGTTCGGCGGTTTCTCCTTCGCGTCGGCACGCTGGCGCCGCCTGTGACCGGTGCCCCGACGAATCCGGTGGACAGGGCCGGGAAACAAATATCGGTCCGCGCGGACATGAAGTCGCGCGGAGCGGGCACGTGGGGTTCGTCCTGTCCTCCCACTTAAGGCGGCATCGTGGTTTCCTCCGCGAACACCCTCGGCGCAACTGCCCCTGCCCGCACGGGAACACGGCAGGCAGCGGACGAACTGCCGTGGATCGAGGACGGGTCCAGGGTCGCCCCCAAGGACGCACGCGTGATGTCGCGCCTCTTCCTGGACCGGCTGCGGGAGTTGGAGGAGGGCACCCACGAGTACCAGTACGCGCGCAACACGCTGATCGAGATGAACCTGTCCCTGGTGGCCTTCGCCGCCCGCCGCTTCCGCAACCGGGGCAGCGGCGACATGGAGGACGTCATCCAGGTCGGCACGATCGGCCTGATCAAGGCCATCGACCGGTTCGACCTGACGCGCGAGGTCGAGTTCACCTCCTTCGCGATCCCCTACATCGTCGGCGAGATCAAGCGCTTCTTCCGCGACACCACCTGGGCCGTGCACGTCCCGCGCCGCCTCCAGGAACTCCGGGTCGACCTCGCCAAGAGCAAGGAGAGCCTCGGCACCGAACTGGGCCGCACCCCCACCGTCAAGGAACTCGCCGCCCACCTCGAACTGACCGAGGACGAGGTCATCGAGGGACTCATCGCCGCCAACGGCTACGTCGCAGGCTCCATCGACACCCCGGGCGGCGACGACGAGACCGACGGCGCGCCGAAGTACGCGGACACCATGGGCGACGCCGACCCGGCCCTGGAACTGTTCGAGGACCTCCACACGCTCGCCCCGCTCCTGCAACGGCTCGACGAACGGGAGCGGACCATCATCGAGATGCGCTTCGGCCAGGAGCTGACCCAGGCCGAGATAGGCCGCCGACTGAACCTCTCGCAGATGCACATCTCCCGCCTGCTGAACCGCACCCTCAAGAAGCTGCGCATCGGCCTGCTCTCCCCGTGATCCCCACGGATGGGTGAGGAGCACGATCCGCTCACCCTCACTCCTGGCGCGAAGCTGCTGGAACGATTCCCGGAGCAGGTGGACGAGGTGGTCGGGGCGGCGGTCTGTGAGGATGGGCCCCATGGACGTGCGCAGCAGAAACCGGGTGACGGTGACCGGCCGGGCCGACGGGCCGGTGGTGGTGCTGGCGCACGGGTTCGGATGCGACCAGCACATGTGGCGGCTGGTGGTGCCGCTCCTGGAACGCGACTTCACCGTGGTGCTCTTCGACCATGTCGGAGCGGGACGTTCCGATCTGTCGGCATGGAGCCCGGAGCGCTACTCCACGCTGGACGGCTACACCGAGGACGTGCTGGAGATCTGCCGTGACCTGGAACTCGGCCCGGTGACCTTCGTAGGGCACTCGGTGAGCGCGATGATGGGCGTCCTGGCCGCCGCGCGGGAGCCCAAGGCGTTCACCGGCCTGGTGCTGCTCGCCCCCTCGCCCTGCTTCGTCGACGACCCGGCCACCGGCTACCGCGGCGGGTTCAGCACCGAGGACATCGACGAGCTCCTGGGCTCGCTGGACGCGAACTACCTGGGCTGGTCGGGCGCCATGGCACCGGTGATCATGGGCAATCCGGAGCGCCCGGAACTGGGGGAGGAGCTGACCAACAGCTTCTGCCGCACCGATCCGGAGATCGCCCGCTCCTTCGCCCGCGTCACGTTCCTGTCGGACAACCGGGACGACCTCGCCGGCGTCACCGTGCCCACGCTCGTCGCGCAGTGCTCCCGGGACGCGATCGCGCCCCCGGAGGTCGGCGAGTTCGTACGGTCCCGGATCCGGGACAGCCGCCTGGTCACCCTGAACGCGACCGGCCACTGCCCCCAGCTCGCCGCGCCGGAGGAGACGGCCGCCGCGATCACCGAATTCGTCGGGGCCACCCGCCGATGAACATCAGCGGGGAGACCGGGAGCGGCGAGCACAGACAACCCGGGAAACAGCCCGGTACCGACCACGCCGCGTTCTCCGCCCTCCTGGAGGACAGCGCAGAGGACCTCTACGAGCACGCGCCCTGCGGCTACCTGTCCACCCTCATGGACGGCACCATCGCGAAGATCAACACGACGCTCCTCGACTGGCTCGGCCACGAGCGCGGCGACCTGGTGGGCCGCAGGACCTTCTCCGACCTGCTCACCGTGGGCGGCCGCCTCTACCACGAGACCCACTTCGCCCCGCTGCTGCGCATCCAGGGCGAGGTCAGCGGGATCGCCCTGGAGCTGAGGACGACCGACGGAGGCCGGCTGCCCGTGCTGGTGACCTCCACGGTCAAGACCGGCGACGACGGCCGGCCGCTGCTGATCCGCACCACCGTCTTCGACGCCCGCGACCGCCGAGCCTACGAGACGGAACTGCTGCGCGCCCGCCGCCAGGCCGAGCACGAACGCGAAGAACTCATGCGCCTCAACGCCACCCTGCAGCAGACCCTGCTGCCGCCAACTCTCGTGAACGTGCCCGGACTTGATGTCGCCGCGTACTACCACGTCGCCTCCACCGACATGGTCGGCGGCGACTTCTACGACCTCTTCCCGCTCTCCGCCGGGACCTGGGGACTGTTCCTGGGGGACGTGTGCGGCAAGGGTGCCGCCGCGGCCGCCGTCACCTCACTGGCCCGCTACACCCTGCGCGCCGCCGCCGTCTACGACCCCGACCCGGCCGCCGTCCTGAGCAATCTCAACACCGTCCTCAACCACGAGTACAACGGCCACGACCCGCGGTTCTGCACGGTCGTCTTCGGACTGCTCACCCCCGAGGGCGAGCACGGCGGCTTCCGTATCACCCTGGCGAGCGGCGGCCACCCCCCGGCCCTGCTGCTGCGCGCCGACGGCAGCGCCGACCAGGTGGACACCCCCGGCGGACAGCTCATCGGTGTCCTGCCGGACGCCCACATCGCCACCGCCACCGTCCATCTGGCGGCGGGCGACACTTTGCTGCTGTACACGGACGGTGTCACCGAGGCCCGCCAGGCCCGCACCGGCAACGGCGACCGATACGGGGACGAGGCCCTCCTCGACTTCGCCCGGGCGCTGGCCCCCACCACCGCCTCGGACGCCGTCGCCGCGATCCGCGACCTGCTCGACACCTTCGGCACCGGCATCGACGACGACACCGCCGTCCTCGCCATCAACGTGCCCCGACCGCCCAGCGAAGAGCTGCAGTGACTCAACTCGCCGTACAGACCCGGACCACGCCCGCGGGCCCCGTCGTCGAACTGACCGGCGAGCTCGACTACGACAACTGCGCCGAGGTGCGCGAACTCCTGCTCGCACTCGTGCTCCGGGACGGCCAGCAGCTCGTCGTCGACCTGACCGGGGTCACCTTCTGCGACTCCAGCGGCATCACCGCGCTGCTCGCGGCCCGCAACCACGCCCTCGCCGCCCGGGCGGACATCGCCCTGGCCGCGGTCCCCGCCCACCTCGACCGGATCTTCCACACGGTCGGCCTGGACCAGGTCTTCTCCACCCACCCCACCGCACAGGCCGCCGAAGCGGCCTGGACCCCTCCGGCGGCCCGCACCTGAACCGTCACCGGCCGAGATGGAACCGGATCGTCGTGCCCTCCGGAGCCGTGTGCACCCGCACGAGGTCGGCGACGGAGTGGACCAGGAGGAGCCCGCGCCCGCCGGGCAGGTCGCGTGAGGGCGGGCGGCGGCCGGCCAGCGGGTCGGTGAGCCGGCCGCGGTCCTCGACCTCGCAGACGATCTGCTCGCCCTCGGCCCAGATCCGCAGCGTCCCCGAACCGCCCCCGTGCACCACGCTGTTGGTGGTCAACTCCGCGACGGCCAGCGCCAGATCCTGGAGCCGTACGCCCGCGAGGCCCAGCCGCTCGGCCTCCTGGACCGCGAACCAGCGGGACTTGGGCAGCTCGCCCGTGTCGAACGAGAGGGAAGCCGCGCCCGGCGGGTGGACGAGCGGCACGTTGTAGCGGGCGATCATCCGCTCGGGATCGTAGGAGCCGGCGGGGAGTTGACCCTGTCCGTCGATCACGAGCGGGTGAGTGGCGCGGGCGTCGGCGAGCACCTGCGGTGCCAGGTGGTCCGCGTCGTAGGGGCACAGGATCGTCAACTCACGGTCCTCGAAAGCGGAGTTGATCAGCGCCTCGTGCTGGACGCACGCCGGGTACTCCACGGCGGAGCGCCCGGGCCAGATCGGTTCCCCTATGATCCGCACCCGGCCGCCGGAGTGCGCGTCGGCGAAGGCCCGGAGCACACCCGGGATGATCCGCCCCGGATTGCGGCCGACCTCGGTCATGTCGAGGAACCGCACGTCGTCGGCGCCCGGCCCGAGTTCGGCTCTGATCAGGGCGAGTCGAGGCCCCGGAACGGCGACCGCGACGGGCTCCCCGGCCGCCAGACCTTCCCGGACGAACGGCACCGTGCCCGCCGTGTACTGCTCCTCGCCCCGGTAGAACAGCGCGGGATGCGCGAAGGGCCGACCGCCGGTGACCGCACTCATCGCACCGCCACCTCGATCCTCGTCGGCCCGGCCGGAACATGTCCACGACGCGCGGCAGTCTACGGCGGCACCCGTGAGGCCGTCAGGAACAGAAGTCCGTGATGGTGTCGGTGAGGATGTCGGTCAGATGGTGCAGGGAGGCGATGTCGGCCCATTCGACGGCCTCGTGGGCTCCCGCGCCGTCGGCTCCGAAGAGCAGACAGGGGATCCCGGCCCGGTCCAGGAGGGCACAGTCGGTCCAGTACGGCTCGGCGAGGACGTCCGGTGGGTGCCCGAGGACGGACCGTGCGTGTCGGAGCAGCGTGCGGACGACGGGCTGGTCCGGGTCTCCCTCGAACGGTTCGCGGTGCAGGCCGCGGTGCAGCTCGTAGCTGAAGTCCGGGACGGTGGCGGCGAGTTGGTCGAGGATCGCGGTCAACTCCGCCTGGACGGTGTCGGCGTCCTCGCCTGGCACGGTCCGCCGTTCGAGGGTGATCCGACACTGCGCGGGGTACGTCGAGGGCTCCTCGCCGCCGTGGATGACGGAGGCGTGCACGGTGCCGGAGCCGAGCCGTGGGTGCCCTTCGGCAGCGGCGAGGCGGCGGCCCAACTCCTCGACGGCCACGAGGAAATGCCCTGCCTTGGCGATGGCGTCGATGCCGAGGCCGGGCTGCGATCCGTGGGCGGCCCGCCCGTGCACGATCACGTCGAACCAGACGAACCCCTTGTGGGCGAGGATCACTTGGAGCCGGCTGGGCTCGGTGACGATCGCCGCGTCGGCGGTGAAGGACTCAAGTACCTCCTCCGTACCGGCACTTGTGTTCTCCTCGTCGGCGACACAGGCGAGCAGCACATCCCCGCGCAGCGGGCCCCGCGCGGTGGCCCGGGCGGCGGCGATCATCATGGCCGCGACACCGCCCTTCATGTCGCAGGCTCCCCGCCCGTAAAGCCTCCCGTCCTCGATCCGGGGGCTGAGCGGCTCGCCCTCGTAGCCGCCCAGACCCACGGTGTCGAGATGCCCGTTGAGCATCAGCGAACGGCCGCCACCGGTGCCCCGGGCGATCGCGACGAGCGACGGACGGCCCGGGTTCCGCTCCAGCCGGTGGACCTCGAACCCGCGCGCGCCGAGCCAGTCCGCGCACAGGTCGGCGATCGCCCCTTCGCCCGCGCCCGAGGCCGCGAGCCCGGGGTTGACGGAGTCGACCGCGACCAGCCGCTCCAACAGCCGTACAGGATCGAGTACTTCGGGCTTCCGCGTCATCGCTGCTCCTCCGCGTGGGGGTTGGCGGCCGTGCCCTCGGTGCTCAGCAGCACCACGGTCGAGTCGGAACCGACGGCCAGGGCTCTACGGCGTCCGACGGCACCCTCCCCGGTCAGCGCGGCGCGGGCGCCCGCGAGCGAGGCCGCACCGCAGGGGCCCGCGGAGACACCGGCGGCGGCGAGGGTGCGGGCGGCGTCCGCGCTGTCGGTGTCCGTGACCGCGACGGCGGCGTCCAGACCGTCGCGCAGCAGGGGCCACGCCAGGCTGGAGACGGTGCCGCAGTTGAGGCCGGCCATGGTGGTGTCGCCGGTCGGCACACTGACCGGCTCCCCACGGCCGAGGCCGGCCAGTACACAGGCCGCGGTGACCGGCTCTACCGACAACAACGCGGTCGCGGCGGCTTCGTCCCGGCGGCTGCGGTAGTGCGTGACGGCGGCCTGCGCGAGCGAGCCCACACCCGCCGGGACCACCACCAGGCCCGGCGCCCCGGCGCCCAGCTGTTCGTCGACCTCGGCGAACAGGGTGGAGTAGCCCTCGACGATCCAGCCGGGGATCCGCTCGTAGCCGGGCCAGCCGGTGTCCTGCACGAGCACGCACTCCAGCCCGCCCGCCGCCGCCTCGGCCGCCCGGCGCACGGCCTCGTCGTAGGAGCCGGGCACCAGGACCACGTCCGCGCCCTCGTCCTCGATGGCGGTCACGGCCCCCGGGTGGACGCCCCGTGGCACGAAGACCTGGGCGCGCTGCCCGAACAGCCGAGCCATCCGGGCCACGGCCCGGCCATGGTTGCCGTCGGTGGCGGTGACCAGGCGTACCAGGCCGCCGTCCGTCCGCCCGGCCAGCACCCGGTGGATCGCCCAGGACGCGCCCAGCGCCTTGAACGCGGGCAGCCCCAGGCGCGCGGACTCGTCCTTGACGAACACCCGCCCCACCCCCAACTCGACTGCCAGGGACGGGAGTTCGATCAGGGGAGTGGGCGCGTAGCCGGGCAGTCCGGCGTGGAAGTCCCGCACCCCTACCGGAGGCGGCGCACAGGTCCAGGTCCGGGCGACGGATCTGACGTACCAGGGCAGGCGGCGCGGGGCGGAGCTGCCGGAGAGGAGAGAGGTATGGGACACATGATCAGCGTGTGATCAATCGTATGATCAGTCCAGCGCATGTTTTCGAACAGTATTCATCAGAAAAACTGACCGATGGAGGCCGGTGGTGTTCGACCTGCACCGACTGCGCCTCCTGCGCGAGCTGAAGCACCGCGGCACACTGGCCGCCGTGGCCGCCGCGCTGTCCTACAGCCCCTCGGCCGTCTCCCAGCAGCTCTCACAACTCGAATCCGAGGTCGGCGTCCCGCTCCTGGTGCCCGTGGGGCGCCGGGTGCGGCTCACCCCGCAGGCGGAGATCCTCGTCGCGCACACCGAGGCCGTGCTCAAGCGGCTGGAGGAGGCCGAGGCGGACATCGCCACCTCCCTCGCCGACCTCACCGGCACGCTGCGCATCGCCTCCTTCCAGACCGCGGCCCTCGCCCTGGTGCCGACCGCGCTGACACTGCTGCGCGACGCCCACCCCCGCCTGCGGGTCGAGGTCACCCAGGCCGAGCCGAGCGAGGCGCTGCCCGCCCTCCTCGCCCGCGACTTCGACCTCGTCATCACCGAGGAGTACCCGGGCAACCCGCACCCCCGGCCCGCCGAACTCGAACACGAACCCCTCTGCGAGGACCCACTGCGCCTGGCCACCCCGAGACCCCGCGACCAGGACACCGGCCCGATGGAGGCGCTCCGGGCGCTGGCCGACCACCCCTGGGTGATGGAACACGTGGGCTCACCCGCCCGGCACTGGGCCACCGCACTCTGCCGCACCGCCGGTTTCGAACCCGATGTGCGCTTCGAGTCCGCCGACCTGGTGCTGCATCTGCGACTGGCCGAACTGGGCCATGCCGCCGCCCTGTTGCCGGACCTCGCGTGGAACGGCAGCCCGCCCGCTGTCGCGCTGCGGGAACTCCCCGAGGGCCATCGCACCCGCTCCCTGTTCACCGCCGTTCGCAGCGGACGCGGCCCCCACCCGGCGATCAGGGCCTGCCGCGAGGCACTCCGGCAGGCCATCGCGCCCTAGCTAGTACGCGAACTCGCTCACGGAGAGGTCCTGTTCAGGTCGAGCCGGTCGACACGGGCCACGTTCTCCCGGTCGTCGGCGTCCGGGCTCGGCTCCGCCGTGAACCAGGCGTCGAGGATCTCCTTGAGCAGCGGCTCGGACGTCAGGCGCAGACCGAGCGCCAGCACGTTGGCGTCGTTCCAGCGGCGCGCGCCGTCCGCCGTGTAGGCGTCCGTGCACAGCGCCGCCCGTACGCCCGCGACCTTGTTCGCGGCGATCGACGCGCCCGTACCCGTCCAGCAGCACACGACCGCCTGGTCCGCGGTCCCGGCGGCCACCTCGCGGGCAGCCGCCTCCGAGCAGACCGCCCACTGCGGGTCGTCACCGGGCCGCAGCGCCCCGTGCGTCAGCACCTCGTGACCGCGCTCGCGCAACTCCGCGACGAGAGCACGCGCCACAGGTCCGTCCATGTCCGAGGAAACAGAGATCCGCATGCCCCGGAGGCTACTCAGCGGACGCGTTCCGTGCCATCTCCGCCCGCATGCACGGGAGCAGCCCCCGCCGGGTCGAGACCAGGAACAGACCCATGGCCTACGACCCGGCGGGGGCCGGTGACGGTTACGACCGGCGCCAGTTCTGGTTGGCGCCGCCCGTGCAGGTCCAGATCTCCAGCGCCGTGCTGTTGGCCGTGCCGTGGCCGACCGCGTCCAGGCACTTGCCGGAGCCGACGTTGACGACACTGCCGTCGGAACGCACCCGCCACTGCTGGTGGGCGCCGCCGTTGCAGTCCCAGATCTCCACCGGGCTGCCGTCGGCGGTGGCGCCGCCGGTGACCTCAAGGCACTTGGAGTCGTAGACGGTCAGCTGGTTGGTGGCCGTCGAGGTCCAGGTCTGGTGGGTGCCGCCGTTGCAGTCCCACAGGGCGGGCTTGGTGCCGTTGGCCTGGTTGGCGCCGGGGACGTCGACGCAGCGGCCGGACTCCTGGCCCTTGAGGGGGGCCGAGACCGCGCCGCGCAGCCAGCTCTGGTTGGTGGCGCCGGTGCAGGTCCACAGCTCCAGCAGGGTGCCCGGGGTGGTGCCCCCTGCGGTGGCGTCCAGGCACTTTCCCGAGGCGGGGTTGACCACCGAGCCGTCGCTGTCCACGGTCCACTTCTCGGCGGCGGTGCCGTCGCAGTCGTAGATCTGCACCGAGGTGCCGTCGGCGGTGGCGCCGCCCTTGACGTCCAGGCACTTCGTGCCGTCGTAGACGGTGAGTTGGCCCGCCGGGGTCAGCGTCCAGGCCTGGTTCGCGGTGCCGTTGCAGTCCCAGAGCGCGAGTTGGGTGCCGTTGGTCCGGCTCGCGCCGGGGACGTCGGCGCACAGGCCGGACTGGCGGCCCTTGAGGATGCCGGCGTGGTTGCCCGGCGGGTTCGCGGTGACGGAGAGGTTGTCGAACTGGTCGGTCTGGTAGCCCACCACACCGAGGCCGACCTGTCCCGCCGAGTACGAACTGTCGTCCGTGGCACCGAGGTTGGTGCCGTCGGCGGTGGCCGTGATCCGGTCGCCGGAGAAGCCGAGGGAGAGCGTGTGCCAGGCGTGGGTGCCGAGCGCGGCCCGGGTTCCGGAGAGCAGGGTGGCCAGCGTGCCGGCCGCCGAACTCCTGACGATGGACCAGGTGCCGGTGTCGCTCACCCGGAGCAGATAGGCGGCCTGGTGGCTCTGCGGCCGGTTCTGGGTGTTGGCCCGGCCCAACAGCTCGACCGTGCCCGCCTGTTGGAGGTTGACGTCGACCTTGACGGTGTAGTCGGTCCAGGTCGGGTCGCCGAGCAGCGAAAAGGCGTCGGAGTCGTCCTGCCACTCGATCGGCTTGACCGGCGTCACCTGCTGCACGCACTGCCCCGACCGGCCGTCGGCGCACGGACGTGCCTCGAACGCGCCCTGCATGTCGGAGAGATGCGTGGCCTCGGTGCCGGTGGCGTAGCTGTCGAAGGTGTCGCTGTACGGCAGCGCGAGGGCGTGGGCGGCGGGCGCGGTGGCGGTGCCCTTGCCCTGGCCGGTGGTCGTGGTGACCGTGTAGATCCAGCCCGGCTGGAGCGTCAGCGAGTACGCGCCGCCGGTCGGGGTGATGTCCTGCGTGTGCACGAAGTCGGTCGCCGGGCTGGGACTGTTCACCCGGGTCGCCCACACGTGCACCGCGCCCGTGGACAGACCGCCGCGCACCTGCACGTCGACCGTCTGAGCCGCGGTCGCGGTGGTGGTCTCCAGGACCGTGGAGTAGTCGGACCCGTTCGGCGACTTCAGCGTCGCGTAGGTGCCGTTGGACTCGGTGCCGCCGAGATAGCCCGACGCGGAGTCCACGAACTTCCAGCCGGGCTGGGCGAATTGGGTGACCTGCGCGGTCGCCCAGGTGTCCTCGCCGACCGCGTAGTTGCCGGACCAGGGCGAGTTCGCGGTGGCCAGGCCGACCGTGCTGAACGGCAGGTTGGGGTAAATGGCCGCGACCAGTGGCCAGTTGAGGTAAGCGGTCATCCGGGCGTCCACATAACCGCGCACGATCGAACGGATCAGCGCCGGGGCGCCGGAGTCCATGTCGAGGGAGCCGTTCTCCGACGCCCACAGCGGTTTGCCGTTGTTCTTCGCCGTGGTGGTGCTGGAGCAGGTGTCTGCGCTGCCGCCGTCGCCGCCCGCGCAGGGGTAGTGGGCGCCGATGACCGAAACGGCGTTGTTGAAGGCGGAGTTGCTCGCCATGTCGTCCGCGACGCTCCAGCCCGAGTCGTCGCCCACGATCTGCACGGAGCCGTATCCGGCGCTGTCGAGCGCGGACCGCAACTGGATGTACCAGTTGACGTCGTGGCCCCGCTCGTTCCAGCCGCCGAGGTAACTGATCGTCAGACCGTGCTGCTTGGCGCAACCCAGCCAGGAGATCAGGTAGTCGATGGTGTCGGTGGACCAGAACCCGCCGCTGATCCAGCCCGGGGCGGCCCAGGCCAGACCGTACAACTTGAGGTCCGGGTTACGGGACTTGGCCTGTTCGGCGAGCCAGAACTCGTAGCCCGCGTCGCAGTTGATCTGTCCCTTGGTGTGCTCGATGGACGGCTCGGCGCCGTCGGTGGAGTTGGCGTCGCCGCCGATCTCCAGCTTCAGCAACTGCAGGTTCGCGCCGTAGCCCGGCTTGAACAGATAGTCCAGGATCTGCGAGCGCTGGGCGGCCGGATAGTCGCGCAGCAGCCGGGAGTTGCCCCCGCCGCCGCTGATCGCGCCGATCCCGTCGAACGTCCGGCCGCTCTGGCCGCCGTCCACGGTGATGGTGGTGGCCGCCGCGGCGGCCAGGGCCGGCTGCGCGCCGACCGAACAGAGGGCGGCGACTAGCGCCATGACCCACAAGGGCAGGAGGTGCCTCAAGGTTCTTCGCACGGTGTCGTCCTTCTCCAGCGGGGGGTGAGGACAGCTTCGGAGAGCGCTCTCAACGCAAGCCGGCAGAGCCGACAGAGCTGTCCGTGGAGGTTTGTGCGACAGTGTGGGGACGTGTTGAATTGGAGTCAAGGGTCTATACCTATTGACCTGTGCGCCGGTGATTCGGGCAGCACGCTTCCGGCCAACTCGCCTGCCGCTACGGCGCCGAGGCCGCCGAACCCTGACCGGCGGCCCCGCCGCTCCACTCCCGGTACGCGGCCACCGCCGTCGGCAGGGTGGGGAAGATGTGGTCCTCGCCGACCGAGTCCACCAGCCCGTACGCCTCCAGGTCGTCGCGGAGGTCCTGCTTCACCCGGGCCAGGGCGAACACCACGCCGCGGTGGGTGAGTTCGCGGCGGAGTTCGTCGACCGCGTCCAGGGCGGTGATGTCCACCTCCACATTGGCCTCGGTGTTGAGGACGAACCACCGTACGGGGACCGCCTGTTGGTCGACCGCGGCCAGGGCGCGGCGGCGGAAGTTCTCCGCGTTGGCGAAGAAGAGCGGTGAGTCGTAGCGGTAGACCAGCAGACCGGGGATGGTGCGGGCCTGCGGGTAGTCGTCCACGTCGTGCATGCCGGCCACGCCGGGGACCAGGCCCTCGACGGCGTCGTGCGGGCGGGCGACGCGGGTGAGGAGTTCGGCCACCGACAGGCCCACGGCGACGATCACGCCGTAGAGGATGTCCAGGGCGAGGACTCCGGCCAGGCAACCCAGGGCGAGGAGGAGTTCGCGGCGGCGGAACGTGGTGAGGCGGTGGAAGCCGGTGAGGTCGATCATGCGGACGGCCGCGTAGACGACCAGGGCGCCGAGCACCGCCGAGGGGGTGCGGGACAGCAGGGGGCTCAGGAACAGCAGGACCGCCAGGACGACCGCCCCGGCGACCAGCGAGTACGCCTGGCTGCGGGCGCCCGTCGAGGAGGCCAGCGCGGTGCGGCTGGCGCTGCTGCTCACCGGGAAGCCGTGGAGGACACCGGCGCCGATGTTGGCCGCGCCCAGGGCCAGGAACTCCTGGTCGGCGTCGAGACCGGGGCCCTCGTCCTCGTCGCCGCCGGTGAAGGCGCGGGCGGTGAGGATGAAGTCGGTGTAGCCGACGAGCAGGACACCGAGGGCGGGCAGCACCAGGTGGGGCAGCTCGGTGAGGTCCGGCAGGCCGACGGTGGGGAGCCCTGCGGGGACATGGCCGATCACCTTGATGCCGTACCGGTCGTCGAGATCGAAGATCACCACGGCCGCCGTGCCCAGCACCACGGCCAGCAGGGGACCGGGCACCGCCTTGGACATGCGAGCCACCGTGAAGAGGAACGCGAGCACGACGGCGGCGAACAGCAGCGTGGGCACGTGGAGGTGGTCCAAGTGCCGTACGAAGGACCAGAGTTGGGGGAAGAAGGCCGAGCCGGTCGTCGGCACCCCGGTGAGCTTGGGCAGCTGGTCCACGATCATGATCAGGGCGACGCCCGCCAGATAGCCGATCAGCACGGGGCGGGAGAGGAGATCGGCGACGAAGCCCAGCCGTACCGCCCACGCGGCCACACACAGCAGGCCGACCGTGGCCGCGAGGGCGGCGGCGAGGGTGGCGTACTTGCCCGGGTCGCCGGCCGCGAGGGGGCCCACCACGGTCGCCGTCATCAGCGCGGTCGTCGACTCGGGACCCACGGACAGCAGCCGGGACGAGCCCAGCATCGCGTAGAGGGCGAGCGCGGGGAGGATCGCCCACAGTCCGGCCACCGGGGGCAGCCCGGCGACCCCGGCGTACGCCATCACCTGCGGGACGAGATACGCGGCGACCGTGACACCGGCCAGCAGGTCGCCGCGCAGCCAGGCACGCCGATACTTGGCCAGCGCGGCGATTCCGGGCGTCAGCCGCCGCCACTCCATGCGGCGCTCGCCCGGGCTGTGGGACACGGTGTTCCTCGATCCGCCCGCTTCAGAGGCTCGCCGCGTGGTCCGGGACGTAGGTCTGCAGGTCGCGCGGCGGGCGCTGGTAGCCGGTGGACGGCGGGCGGGGCGGGAGTTCGAGGACCGGCGGGGACACCTCGTGGTAGGGGAGGGAGTCGAGCAGGTGGGCGATCATGTTCAGTCGGGCCCGGCGCTTGTCGTCGCTCTCGACGACGTACCAGGGGGCCTCCGAGACATCGGTGTGCACCAGCATCTCGTCCTTGGCCCGCGAGTAGTCCTCCCAGTGGGTGATGGACTCCAGGTCCATCGGCGAGAGCTTCCAGCGCCGCAGCGGATCCTCAAGGCGGCGCCGGAACCGGTCCTGCTGCACGGCGTCGCTCACCGAGAACCAGTACTTGCGCAGCACGATCCCGTCCTCCACGAGCATCCGCTCGAAGATCGGGCACTGGCGCAGGAACAGCTGGTACTCCTCCTTGGAGCAGAAATCCATCACCCGCTCGACACCGGCCCGGTTGTACCAGGACCGGTCGAACAGCACGATCTCCCCGGCGGCCGGCAGATGCTCGACGTACCGCTGGAAGTACCACTGGGTGCGCTGCCGGTCGGTCGGCTTCGGCAGCGCGGCGATCCGGGCGACGCGCGGGTTGAGGTGCTCCGCGACCCGCTTGATGGTGCCGCCCTTGCCCGCCGCGTCCCGGCCCTCGAAGACGATCACCAGCCGGGTGCCCTCGGCCCGCACCCACTCCTGGAGCTTCACCAACTCCGTCTGCAGACGCAGCAGTTCGGTCTCGTACGCCTCGCGCGGCAGCTTTGCCGCCTTCTTGCCGGCCATGCCGCCTCAACCCCTCGATGACATGCGCGGTCTCCCGTGTCCAAGGTCGAACACCTGGACAGCACCGTACTGATCGCCGGGCGCCCGCGCACCCCCGGACACCCGTCCACTGGGTTTGTGGCGGCCGACGGCGGCAACCCGGACCTCGTGACAGCGATGACGACCCGACAGGAGCTCGTCCGGTTTCTGGAGGACCGCTTCGCCTGCGCCCAGGCCTGCACCGCCTGCGCGCGGGCCTGCGTGCTGCGCGTCAGCCGCACGGATCCGGACGCCACCGACCACGAGGCACTCGTACGGCAGAAGGCGCTGTGGTGCGCGGAGGTCTGCGACGCGACCTGCCGGATGCTCGCCGAGCGGAACCTCCAGGACGAGCCCACCCTCCGCCTCCAGGCCAAGTGGTGCCTGCTCGTCTGCCTGGAGTGCGCACAGCTCTTCGACGAGCGGCCGGACACGGAGGTCGACGCCCGCGCCTGCCGGGACTGCGCGCGGGCCTGCACGGAGTTCCTGGCGACGCTGAACTGACGGGCGCGGGCGCCCTCTTCGCCGGCGTCGCCATTCCCAATTTCTGGAACACGTTCTACGGTGTGCGCCGTCAGGACCGGAGTGGGGAGCCTGGAGGCGCCGTGCATCTCGAATACACGCCCGAGCAGCAGCGGCTGCGCACCGAACTGCGCGCCTACTTCGCCGAGTTGGTGCCCGACCACGCCTACTCCCGCTACGAGGACCCCGCCGCCCAGAAACGCTTCTACCGCGAGACCGTCCGCCGGCTCGGCACCGACGGCTGGCTCGGTGTCGGCTGGCCCGAGGAGTACGGCGGGCGCGGGCTGACGCCGATGGAGCAGTTCATCTTCTTCGACGAGGCAGCGCAGGCGGGCGTACCGCTGCCGCTGATGGCGCTCAACACCGTGGGCCCGACGATCATGCAGTTCGGCACCGACGAACAGAAGGCGTACTTCCTCCCCAAGATCCTCTCCGGCGAGATCGACTTCGCCATCGGCTACAGCGAGCCCGAGGCCGGCACGGACCTGGCCGCGCTGAAGACCCGGGCCGTGCGGGACGGCGACGAGTACGTCGTCGACGGGCAGAAGATCTGGACCACCAACGGCGACACCGCGGACTGGGTGTGGCTCGCCACCCGCACCGACCCGGACGCCCCGCCGCACAAGGGCATCACCATGCTCCTGGTGCCGACCGCCGACCCCGGCTACACCTGCACGGTGATCAACACCCTCGCCTCGCACGACACCACCGCCAGCTACTACGAGAACATCCGCGTCCCGGTCTCCCGCCGGGTCGGCAAGGAGAACCAGGGCTGGCGCCTGATCACCAACCAGCTCAACCACGAACGCGTCACCCTCGCCGCCCACGGCACCATGGCCATCCGCGCCCTGCACGACGTCCAGCACTGGGCCATGGAGACCAAACTCGCCGACGGCCGCCGCGTCGTCGACCTCCCCTGGGTCCGCCGCCTCCTCGCCCGCACCCACGCCAGGCTCGACGCGATGAAACTCCTCAACTGGCAGATGGTGAACGCCGTCCAGGAAGGCACCCTCACCCCCCAGGACGCCTCCGCCGTCAAGGTCTACGGCTCCGAGGCCCGCCGCGACGCCTACGCCTGGCTCATGGAGATCGTCGCCGCCGCGGGGGCCCTGAAGGAGGGCTCCGCGGGCGCCGTCCTGCACGGCGAACTGGAACGCGGCTACCGCTCCGCCGTGATCTTCACCTTCGGCGGCGGCAACAACGAGATCCAGCGCGAGATCATCTCGTGGATCGGTCTGGGAATGCCGAGGGTACGGCGTTAGCCTGCGGACATGGGTGCCCCTGGGACGGGTGATCCGGGGCTGTTCGGTCCGGAGTCCGTGACATGGCAGGTTCACGACGATCCCATGATGTGGATCGCCGGCGTCCGCGCGCTCTACCTCCAGGCCCTGCACCCGAGAGCCGTCCGCGGCGTCATGCAGAACTCCGACTTCCGACGTGACGCCTGGGGCCGGCTCATGCGCACCGCGAACTTCGTCGGCACCCTCACCTACGGCACCACCGAGGCCGCCGAGAAGGCGGGCGCCCGGGTGCGGAAGATCCACAGCATGCTCGGGGCGACCGACCCGGACACGGGGGAGCGGTACGGAATCGACGAACCCGAGCTGCTGCTGTGGGTGCACTGCGCCGAGATCGACTCGTATCTGCACGTGCTGCGCCGCTCCGGCTTCCGCCTCACCGACGCCCAGGCCGACCGCTACCTCGCCGAACAACGGGAGAGCGCCCGCCTGGTGGGCCTCGACCCCACCGCCGTACCGGGCGACCGGGCCGAACTCGCCGCCTACTTCGAGCAGATCAGGCCCTCGCTCGCCGCCGGACCCGAGGCACGCGAAGTGGACGACTTCCTGCTCCGTCCGCCGACGCACCCCCTCATCGTCCCGGCGCGCGAGCTGCTCTGGCGGCGCGTGGCACACCTGGCGTACGCCTCCCTGCCGCCGTACGCCCACCAGCTGTACGGCAGACCGGCCCCCGCGCCCGCCACCGTCACCCGGCGACTGCGTGCCACCGGCACCCTGCTGCGCTGCGTTCCCGCACATGTGCGCCGGCAACTCCCGCCCAAGCACATCATCCGCGCCATGTCACGGCTCGGCCCCGGCTCCCGGCCGGCCCCGTACAAAGTCGGACGATCGCTCGCCATACTGGACGAGCCAGGGGAGGGCGGGACGAACACCGACGGGGGCGATCGCGGGAAATGGGGGACAGCAGGCTGATCCAGGGCCGCTACCGGCTGCTCGACCTGATCGGGCGCGGCGGCATGGGCGAGGTGTGGCGGGCGCGGGACGAGTCGCTGGGGCGCCATGTCGCCGTGAAGTGCCTCAAGCCGCTGAACCCGCACCACGACCAGTCGTTCACCCGCGTCCTGCGCGAGCGGTTCCGGCGCGAGGCCCGGGTGGCCGCAGCGCTCCAGCACCGTGGGGTGACCGTCGTCCACGACTTCGGCGAGTCCGACGGCGTCCTCTTCCTGGTGATGGAACTCCTCGACGGCCGCAACCTCTGCCAGCTCCTGGAGGACAACCGGCAGCGTCCGCTGCCCGTCGGTGACGTCGTCGACATCGCCGAGCAGGTCGCCTCCGCCCTCGCCTACTGCCACCAACAGGGCATCGTGCACCGGGACTTGAAGCCCGCGAACATCATGCGGCTGACCGACGGCACGGTGAAGATCTGCGACTTCGGCATCGCCCGCCTCGGCGCCGACATCGGCTTCACCTCCCGGCTGACCGGCACCGGCATCGCGATGGGCACCCCGCACTACATGTCGCCGGAACAGATCAGCGGCTCCGAGGTCGACCAGCGCAGCGACCTCTACTCCTTCGGCTGCGTCCTGTACGAACTCTCCACCGGCGCCCCGCCGTTCGACCTCGGCGACGCCTGGGCCATACTCATCGGCCACCGCGACACCCCGCCCCGGCCACCCCGCGACCAGCGCGCCGAACTGCCCGAATACCTGGAGAAGGTCATCCTCGACCTGCTCGCCAAGCTTCCCGAACAACGCCCGAACGACGCCCGCGAGTTGGGCCGCCGCATCACCATGGGCCGCACGACACCCCTGTACGTGCCGACAGTTGTGACCCCGCGACCCGAACTGCCCTCGCCCCAACCGGTGTCCCGCGAGGCGCGACTGCCGTCCTGGACACGTGGGATGACCACCGGGCACAAGGCGGCCGGCGCCGGACTGCGCACCACCCCACCGGACGCCGGAGCCGGCCTCACCGGCGAGTGGATCGCACGCCCGGCCACCGGCCACGTTGCCGAACCCGCACCGGAGTCACCGTCCGCACCGCCCCCGGAGGCCCTCAGGGCCCTGGCCGGACGCCACAACGCCGGCCTGAGCCTGGGCCGCCTCGGCCGCTGGGCGGAGGCCGGCGAGGTGCACCGCGCGGTCGCCGCCGAACGCGGCCACCTCCTCGGCCCGGACCACCCCGACACCCTCGCCAGCCGCTACGAACTCGGCTTCACCCTCAGCCGCACCGGCCACGCCGCCGAAGCCCTGCGCGAGTACACCCACGTCGCCCGCGCCAGAGAACGCGCACTGGGCGCCGACCACGCCGACACCCTCGCCGCCCGGCAGGAAATGGCCTACGTCCTGGGCCAGTTGGGCCGCCACTTCGACGCACACCAGGTGTACACGTCCGTCCTCGCCGCCCGCGAACGCACCATGGGCCCCGACCACCCCGACACCCTGCGCTGCCGCCACAACCTCGCCTTCAACCTCAGCCGCCTCGGCCGCCTGGAGGACTCGTACCGCATGGCCTGCGAGGTCGCCGCAGCCCGCGCCCGCGTGCTCGGCCCCGGTCACCCCGACACCTTGGTAACGCGCTACGAAGTCGCCTACGCGCTGGGCCAGTTGGGCCGCTGGCAGGAGGCACTCCAGACCTACGGCGAGGTCGCCGAGGCCCGCGCGCAAGCCCTCGGCCCCGACCACGCCGACACCCTCGCCGCCCGCTACGAGATCGGCATCAGCCTCGGCCGCCTCGGCCGCAGCGCCGACGCCCTCAAGCTCTACCGCGACCTGATCGACGACCGCACCCGCGTCCACGGCCCCGCCCACCCCGAGACCCTCCGCGCCCGCCACGGCCTCGGCGTCAACCTCGGCCGCCTCGGCCGCTGGGAGGAGGCCCTCGCCGAGTCCCGCGACGTCTGCGCCATCCGCGAGCGCGTCCTCGGCCCCGACCACCCCGACACTCTCGTCAGCCGCCGCGAGGTCGCCGTAGGCCTGGGCTGGCTCGGCCGCTGGACCGACGCCCTCACCGAATACCGCCGCGTCGCCGCCGCCCGCGAGCGCGTCCTCGGCCCCGACCACCCCGACACCCTCGCCAGCCGCAACGACGAGGCCCACTGCCTGGAACAACTCGGCCGCAACCAGGAAGCGGTCGAGCTGTACCGCCGGGTGGCGGTGCTGCGGCAGGGTCGGGCGTCGGGCGGGCACTGACGGCCGGGGCCACCCGTGGGACCGCGAGCGCGGACGACAGGGCGCCCGTGCGTGTCGCCGGACGCGGACGGCCGCGCCTTCAAGTCGGTCACCCCGCCTTTCGCCACCGCAGCCCTGGACGCGGGCGCCCGGCACTCACCGGGGGTCGGAGCGGCCCGCGCCGCCTGTGGGTGCCGGCGACAGGGCGCCCGTGCCTGTCTGCTGACGCGAACGTCCGCGTCTGCCGTCGGCCATCCGCCCCCGCCGCAGCCCTGGACGCGGGCGCCCGGCACTCACCGGGGGTCGGAGCGGCCCGCGCCGCCTGTGGGTGCCGGCGACAGCGCGCGCGTGCCTGTCTGCGGCCGCGGATGGCCGCGCCTGCAAGTCGGCCACACCCGCGTCTGCCGTCGCAGCCCGGGACGCGGGCGACGGGGATTCACCGATGGTCGGTGCTGCTCGTGCCGCCCGTGGGTGCTGGCGACAGCGGGACCGCGTCATTCCGTGGATGCGGCTGGCTGGGCCTGCCTCGGCCACACCCGCCTTTCGCCACCGCGCAGCCCTGGACGCTGGCGCCCGGCACTCACCGAGGGTCGGAGCAGCCCGCGCCGCCCGTGATCGCTGAAGACAGCACGCTCGCGACTTTCCGCGGACGCGGACGGCCGCGACTGCCGTCGGCCATCCGCATCCCCCCGCACCCCCAGGGGACCCCGCCCCACCCCTGGCCGACCTAGATCACCTCGTGTTACGAAGAACCATGCCTGCACACGAGGGACCCGGACATCGGACGTACGACGCCGTCATCGTCGGCGGTGGCCACAACGGCCTGGTCGCCGCCGCCTACCTGGCCCGGGCCGGGCGCTCCGTGCTCGTGCTGGAGCGGCTCGGTACCACCGGCGGCGCCGCCGTGTCGACGCGCCCGTTCGCCGGGGTCGACGCACGGCTGTCCCGGTACTCGTACCTGGTCAGCCTGCTGCCCAAGAAGATCGTGCGGGACCTCGGCCTCGACTTCCGTATCCGCGGGCGCACCATCTCGTCGTACACCCCCGTCGAACGCGACGGCCGCCCCACCGGCCTCCTCGTCGGGGGCGGTGAGCGCCGCACCCGCGACGCCTTCGCCCGCCTGACCGGCGGCGAGAGCGAGTACGCGGCCTGGCAGCGGCTCTACGGCATGACCGGCCGCCTCGCGCAGCGGGTCTTCCCCACGCTCACCGAACCGCTGCCCACCCGCGACGAACTGCGCCGCCGCGTGGACGACGAGGCCGCCTGGCGGATGCTCTTCGAGGAGCCGATCGGCGTCGCCGTCGAGGAGAACTTCACCGACGACCTGGTCCGGGGAGTCGTCCTCACCGACGCCCTCATCGGCACCTTCGCCGACGCCCACGACCCCTCCCTCGCGCAGAACCGCTGCTTCCTCTACCACGTCATCGGCGGCGGCACCGGCGCCTGGGACGTCCCGGTCGGCGGCATGGGCGCCCTCACCGACGCCCTGGCCGCCACCGCGCGCGAGGCCGGCGCCGTACTCGCCACCGGCCACGAGGCCGTCCGTATCGACACGGACGGACGCGCCGCCGAGATCACCTACCGCACCGCCGACACCGAAGGCGTCGTGGCCGCCCGCCACGTCCTCGTCGGCGCCTCCCCGCAGCAACTGGCCGCCCTCACCGGCGACGAACCGCCCGCCCCCGCCGAGGGCGCCCAGCTCAAGGTGAACATGCTGCTCAAGCGGCTGCCCAGACTCCGCGACACCTCGGTCGACCCGCGCGAGGCCTTCGCCGGCACCTTCCACATCGCCGAGGGCTACGACCAACTGGCCGCCGCCCACGCCCAGGCCGCGGCCGGTTCGCTGCCCGCCGCACCGCCCTCCGAGATCTACTGTCACTCCCTCACCGACCCGAGCATCCTCGGCCGGGACCTCGTCGAGGACGGCTACCAGACCCTCACCCTCTTCGGCCTCCACACCCCGGCCCGTCTCTTCGAACGCGACAACGACGCCGTACGCGAGGAACTCCTCAAGTCCACCCTCGCCCAGCTGGACAGCCACCTCGCCGAACCGCTCGCGGACTGCCTCGCCACCGACGCCGACGGTCGCCCCTGCATCGAGGCGAAGACCCCCCTCGACCTGGAACGCGACCTCAGGCTCCCCGGCGGCAACATCTTCCACCGCGAACTGACCTGGCCCTACGCCCAGGACGGCACCGGCCGCTGGGGAGTCGAGACCCGGCACGCGAACATCCTGTTGTGCGGGGCGGGCGCGGTGCGCGGCGGGGGAGTGAGCGGGGTACCGGGGCACAACGCGGCGATGGCGGTGCTGGAGAGCGACGCGGGCTGACCGAGCTGGTGCCCCGCCGGGGAAGTGGTGCTTTTCTGGGAGTGGACGAGAGGAGCGACCGCCATGAACACGGACACGGACATGGATGGCGCGCACATGGTGCCGGGGCACATGGAAGCCGTCTCGGTGGAGATCAGCGGGTGCAGCAAGGAGGACGCCCGGATCGTGTTCGACACGCTGTGCGCGTGCTTCGGCTCCGACCGGTGCGCCGACGACGTGCCCCGCGACCACCACGACACCCGCCCCACGGTCTGGCTCGGCACCTTCGACATCGCCGACCCCCACGAGCGCCCAACCGGCGCCCCGGCCCGCCTCGCGGCCTCCGTCGACGCGGACGTCCAGGGCGGCTACTGGGCCGTCGAACAATTCCGTACGACCCTGGACTCCCTGTTCACCGTCCACGACCTCGCGGTGACCTCCGGCGACCAGGAACGGGAACTGCACGTCCGGCTGGAGAGCCGCTGACGGAGAGGGGGACGGTGTCCTCGGTCCGGGACTTCTACGACGCGCTCGCCGCCGACTACCACCTGATCTTCCCGGACTGGGACGCGAGCATGGCCCGGCAGGCGCTCGCGCTGGACGCGGTCGTCCGCGCCCGGCTGGGTGCGGGGCCGCACCAGGTGCTGGACTGTTCCTGCGGGATCGGCACCCAGGCGATCGGACTGGCGGGGGCCGGACACCGGGTGGTCGGGAGCGACCTCAGTCCGGCGGCCGCCGCGCGCGCCGCCGCGGAGTCCGCGGCGCGGCGTGTCGGCTTTCCCACGGCCGCCGCCGACATGCGGGCACTGCCGTTCCGCACGTCCGTCTTCGACCTCGTGGTCTGCGCCGACAACTCGCTGCCGCACCTGCTCACGGCCGACGACCTGCGCACGGCACTGTCCGGTATGCGCCGGGTCCTCCGCGAGGACGGGCTCCTGCTGCTCAGCGTCCGGGACTACGACGCGATCCGTGCCGCCCGCCCGGCGTCCGCGCCTCCGCAGGTGGCGACGACCGGCCAAGGACGCGTGGTCACCTTCCAGTTGTGGCACTGGCACGAGGACGGCGAGCGCTACGACCTGGAGCACTTCCAGCTCGTGCCGGACGGGGACGGCTGGGAGGTGCGGGTCCGCCGTACCGCCTACTGGGCGCTGACCCGGGGCGAGTTGACCGACGCCGTGCTCGACGCGGGCTTCACGGACGTCGGTTGGCGCGAGCCGGAGGACTGCGGCTTCTATCAGCCCGTGCTCACCGCCCGACGAGGTCGCCCATGAGGAAAATCTGACGGAGCATCAGAAAAGCTCTTCCGTCGTCCGGAGGACTGCGGCATTCTGCGCCCATGCAGACGGAGTTGAGCAACAAACTGGGAGTCGAGCACGCCATTTTCGGCTTCACGCCGTTTCCCGCCGTCGCCGCGGCCATCAGCCGGGCCGGCGGTTTCGGAGTGCTCGGCGCGGTCCGCTACACCGCCCCCGACGACCTCAAACGCGACCTCGACTGGCTTGAGGCGCACGTCGAGGGGATGCCGTACGGCCTCGACGTCGTGATGCCGGCGAAGAAGGTGGAGGGCGTCACCGAGGCCGAGGTCGAGGCGATGATCCCGGAGGGGCACCGGCGGTTCGTCACCGAGACCCTGGCCAAGTACGGCGTGCCCGAACTCGCCGAGGGCGAGGCGTCCGGCTGGCGGATCACCGGGTGGATGGAACAGGTCGCCCGCAACCAGCTCGACGTCGCCTTCGACTACCCGATCAAGCTGCTCGCCAACGCGCTGGGCTCCCCACCTGCCGATGTCGTCGCCCGCGCCCACGACCAGGACGTACTGGTCGCCGCGCTCGCGGGCAGCGCCCGGCACGCCCGCAAGCACGCCGAGGGCTGCATCGACATCGTCGTGGCCCAGGGCTACGAGGCGGGCGGACACACGGGCGAGATCGCGACCATGGTGCTGACGCCCGAAGTCGTCGACGCCGTCGACCCGTTGCCGGTACTCGCCGCGGGCGGCATCGGCAGCGGACAGCAGGTGGCCGCCGCGCTCAGCCTCGGCGCCCAGGGTGTGTGGCTGGGCTCCCTATGGCTGACCACCACGGAAGCCGACATGCACTCGGCCGGCGTGACCCGCAAACTGCTCGCCGCCGGGTCCGGCGACACCGTCCGCTCCCGCGCCCTGACCGGGAAACCGGCCCGCCAACTGCGCACCGAGTGGACCGACGCCTGGGACGACCCGGACGGCCCGGGCACCCTCCCCATGCCGCTCCAGGGACTGCTGGTCGCCGAGGCCGTCTCGCGCATCCAGAAGTACGAGGTCGAACCGCTGCTCGGCACCCCCGTCGGCCAGATCGTCGGCCGCATGAACAGCGAACGCAGTGTCCAGGCCGTCTTCGACGACCTGACCCGCGGCTTCGAGCAGGCCGTCGACCGCGTCAACCGCATCGCCGGAAGGAGCGGCCAGTGAGCACACAGGGTGAGAGCACACCCCCCGCCGGCTTCTGGGCCCAGGCCGCCCAGAACCCCGACCGTACGGTCCTCGTCGCACCCGACGGCGAGGAGTGGACGGCCGGCCGCCTGCACGCCGCCGCCAATCAACTCGTCCACGGCCTGCGCGCCGCCGGACTCGAACGCGGCGACGCCTTCGCCGTCGTCCTGCCCAACGGCGTCGAGTTCTTCACGGCCCATCTGGCCGCCACCCAGGCCGGGTTCTACCTCGTCCCGGTCAACCACCACTTCGTCGCCCCCGAGATCGCCTGGATCGTCGCCGACTCCGGCGCCAAGGTGCTCATCGGGCACGAGCGGTTCGCCGAGCCCGTCCGCCGGGCCGCCGACGAGGCCGGCCTCCCCGCCACCCACCGGTACGCGGTCGGCGCGGTCGAGGGCTTCCGGCCGTACCCCGAACTCCTCGCAGGACAACCGGAGTCGGCGCCCGCGGACCGCACACTCGGCTGGGTCATGAACTACACCTCCGGCACCACCGGCCGCCCCCGCGGCATCCGCCGCCCCCTGCCGGGCAAGCCGCCCGAGTCGGCGTACCTCGGCGGTTTCCTCGGCATCTTCGGCATCAAGCCGTTCGACGACAACGTGCACCTGGTCTGCTCGCCGCTCTACCACACGGCCGTCCTCCAGTTCGCGAGCGCCAGCCTGCACATCGGCCACCGCCTGGTCCTGATGGACAAGTGGAGCCCGGAGGAGATGCTCCGCCTCATCGATCGCGAGAAGTGCACCCACACGCATATGGTCCCGACCCAGTTCCACCGGCTCCTGGCCCTCCCCGAGGACGTACGGGCGCGCTACGACGTCTCGTCCATGCGGCACGCCATCCACGGCGCCGCCCCGTGCCCCGACCATGTGAAGCGGGCCATGATCGAGTGGTGGGGCGACTGCGTGGAGGAGTACTACGCGGCCAGCGAGGGCGGTGGCGCCTTCGCGACCGCCGAGGACTGGCTGAAGAAACCCGGCACCGTCGGCAAGGCCTGGCCCATCAGCGAACTCGCGGTCTTCGACGACGACGGCAACCGGCTCCCGCCCGGTGAACTCGGCACCGTCTACATGAAGATGAGCACCGGCGGCTTCGCCTACCACAAGGACGAGGCCAAGACGAAGAAGAACCGCATCGGCGACTTCTTCACCGTCGGCGACCTCGGCTACCTCGACGAGGACGGCTATCTCTTCCTCCGCGACCGCAAGATCGACATGATCATCTCGGGCGGCGTCAACATCTACCCGGCCGAGATCGAGTCCGCGCTCCTCGCCCACCCCGCCGTCGCCGACGCCGCCGCCTTCGGCATCCCGCACGACGACTGGGGCGAGGAGGTCAAGGCCGTCGTCGAACCGTCCCCGGGGTACGAGCCGGGCCCGGACCTCGCCGCCGCCCTCCTCGCCCACTGCGCCGAGCAACTCGCCGGCTACAAGCGGCCCAAGAGCATCGACTTCATCACCGAGATGCCCCGCGACCCCAACGGCAAGCTGTACAAGCGGCGGCTGCGGGAACCGTACTGGGAGGGGCACGTCCGGCCCATGTGAGTCCGGCCCGTGTGCGTGCGGCTTGTGTGGGCCCGGCACATGTGGGCCGGGCCCACCTCGACCACCCGGCTTGACCCGCCCGGGCGCCGGCCCGAGGATCATGTGTCATGACGCCCGGACACGGCAGCACGGTTGACGGGGTACTGCGACGCAGTGCCCGGCGCACTCCCGCCCGCGTGGCGGTGGACTACGGCGAGCGCTCCTGGACGTACCAGGAACTGGACGACGCCGTCTCCGGCGCGGCGAGCGTACTCCTCGACCAGGGCCTCGCACCGGGCGACCGGGTCGGCTCCTACGGCCACAACTCCGACGCCTACCTGATCGGCTTCCTCGCCTGCGCCCGCGCGGGCCTCGTGCACGTGCCGGTCAACCAGAACCTCACCGGCGACGACCTCGCGTACATCGTCGGCCAGTCCGGTAGCGCGCTGGTGCTCACGGACCCGGACCTCGCCGCTCAACTGCCGGAAGGCGTAAGGACGTTGCCGCTGCGGGACGCGGACGGCTCGCTGCTGGAGCGGCTGGCGTCCGCGCCGCCGTACGACGGTCCCGAGCCGCGTACCGAGGACCTGGTGCAGTTGCTCTACACCTCGGGCACGACCGCGCTGCCCAAGGGCGCGATGATGACCCACCGGGCCCTGGTGCACGAGTACTTGAGCGCGATCACCGCCCTGGACCTGAGTGCCGGGGACCGGCCCGCGCACGCGCTGCCGCTGTACCACTCGGCGCAGATGCATGTGTTCCTGCTGCCGTATCTGGCGGTCGGTGCGACCAACCTCATCCTCGACGCGCCCGACGGCGACCGGCTGTTGGACCTGATCGAGGCCGGGCGGGTGGACAGCCTGTTCGCCCCGCCCACCGTGTGGATCGGCCTTGCGAACCGCCCGGACTTCGCGACCCGCGACCTGAGCGGGCTGCGCAAGGCGTACTACGGGGCGTCGATCATGCCGGTGCCCGTCCTGGAGCGCCTGCGCGAACGGCTCCCGAAGCTGGCCTTCTACAACTGCTTCGGCCAGAGCGAGATCGGCCCCCTGGCCACGGTCCTGGGCCCCGACGAGCACAAGGGCCGGCTGGACTCCTGCGGCCGTCCGGTCCTCTTCGTGGACGCGCGCGTGGTCGACGAGGACGGCAAGGACGTGCCCGACGGCACACAGGGCGAAGTCGTCTACCGCTCACCGCAGTTGTGCGAGGGGTACTGGGACAAGCCCGAGGAGACGGCCGCGGCCTTCCGGGACGGCTGGTTCCACTCCGGCGACCTGGCGGTACGGGACGTGCACGGCTTCTTCACCGTCGTCGACCGGGTGAAGGACGTCATCAACTCCGGTGGCGTACTGGTCGCTTCACGCCAGGTCGAGGACGCGCTCTACACCCACGAGGGCGTCGCCGAGGTCGCCGTGATCGGCCTCCCCGACGACCGCTGGATCGAGGCGGTCACCGCGGTCGTCGTCCCGCGCGGCGAGGTCACCGAGGCCCAACTCATCGACCACGCCCGCGAGAAGCTCGCCCACTTCAAGGCACCGAAACGGGTCGTGTTCGTGGAGAAGCTGCCACGGAACGCCAGCGGGAAGATCCTGAAGCGGGAGTTGCGGGAGCGGCTCGGCGACTGAGCGCTTTCACCGCGAGACCGGAGCGGTGTCGGTGCGGGCCTCCGCCCCGGCGATGGTGTCCCGCAACACCGCGCGGGCCGCGTCGAGTTGGGCGGCCCGCCGGTCCAGGGCGCTCAACTGCTCGCGCAGCGCGTCGAGTACACCCGGACACGGCTGTACGGCGACCTCGTCCGTGGTGCAGGGAAGTACCCGGCGGATGATCCGGGTCGGCAGCCCGGCCGCGAGGAGCGCACGGATGCGCAGGACGGCCGCGATGTCCGAATCGGCGTACTCCCGGTAGCCGTTGGGCAACCGCCCGGGGCGGAGCAGCCCCGCCCGCTCGTAGTGGCGCAGCAGCCGCTCGCCGGTCCCGGTCCGCTCGGCCAGCTCTCCGATCAGCAAGGACACGCACCCTTCTTCTCCGCCTTGACCTTCCCACGGTGTCAGGGCTCAACACTGGCTCCCGCCGCCCGCATTCCACCGGGCGGCGGACACGCTCAGGGAGACCCACATGATTCTCGACGCCCACAGCCATGTCCACGACCCGCTCGACGCCCACCTGTTGGCGCTCGACGACGCGGGTGTGGACCGCACGGTGCTGTTCCCCACCCGCGCGCACCCGGAACGGGCGACCGACCTGGACTCCCTCCGCCACGAAATGGGCGTACTGGAACGGGCGTTGGCCGGCGGTTCCGGCGACGACGCGTTCGCCCTGGCCGTGCGGGAGCTGGACCAGGCACTCACGGCCCACCCCGACCGCTTCCTGGGCTTCGGTTCCGTCCCGCTCGGCCGTCCCGACGCCGAGACCGCGGCCCGGGTGGAGCGCGAGGTGACCGCCCGCGGGCTGTACGGCATCGGTGAACTCACCCCGCCACCAGGCCAGTCGGCCCTGATCGAGCCGGTTGTGCGCGCGGCCCACGACCATGCCGGACTCCCGGTCGTCATCCACGGCGCCGCGCCCACCACCGCCGAGGACCTGCGCACACTCGCCGAACTGGCGGCCCGCTACCCGAAGGTGCCGCTGGTGATCAGCCAACTGGGCGGAGCCCACTGGATGGACGTGATCGAACTGGCCCGGGCCGCCCCCAACCTTCACCTCGAACTCTCCACCGCGTCCATAGTCTTCGCCGTCCGCCTGGCCATCCACGAACTCCCCACCCGCACCTTCTTCGGCTCGGACGCCCCCTACGGCGACCCGGTCGTAGCCCGTACGACGGTGGAGCGGGTCACCCGGGCCGGCGAGATCCGTGACCGGGTGCTCGGCGGCAATCTGGCGGAGTTGTTGGGCCTGCGGTGACCGAGAATTGTTTTGCGGCCGAGTGCGGTGGACGGCCAGGATCGGGGCATGCCGACCTTCACCGCCGCCGACGGCACCCAACTCGCCTACCACGTACGGGGTGAGGGCGAGCCGCTGGTCGTCCTGCCCGGCGGGCCCATGCGGGCTTCCGCCTACCTCGGGGACCTGGGCGGGCTGACCGCGCATCGACGGCTGATCCTGCTGGATCTCCGGGGCACCGGTGACTCCGCGGTGCCGGCCGACGAGGGGACGTACCGTTGCGACCGACTGGTCGACGACGTCGAGGTGTTGCGCGCCCACCTGGGCCTGGACCACATGGATCTGCTCGCGCACTCGGCGGGCGGCAGTCTCGCCATGCTGTACGCGGCCCGCCGTCCCGAGCGGGTGAGGCGCCTGGCACTGATCACCGCCACTCCATGGGCGCTGGGCATGCCGGCCACGCCCGAGGGACGGCTCGCCGCCGCCCGGCTGCGGAAGGGCGAACCGTGGTTCGAGGACGCGTTCCCGGCATTCGAGGCCTGGCTCGCGGGCACCGCCGACTTCGACCCGGTCTTCGAGCCCTTCTTCTACGGCCGTTGGGACGCCGCCGCCGAACGGAACTCCGCGCTCGCCGACGAACAGACCAACGACGAGGCCGCCGACGTGTACTTCGCCGAGGGCGCCTTCGACCCACCGGCCCTCCGGGCTGCCCTCGGCCGGCTGCCCGCACCTGTCCTGGTTCTCGCGGGTGAGTTCGACGGCGGCCCCCGGCCCGAACTCGCCCGCCGCTGCGCCGACGTGCTCCCGAACGCCACGTCGGTGGTGCAGCCGGGTGCCGGTCACTACCCGTGGCTGGACGATCCGGGGTGGTTCGTGCGCCATGTCGGCGCGTTTCTCGACGCGGGAGGCGCGGTTCTGCCCTCGGCAGAGTAGGTGCACGGCCCGCCGTCCCAGCGGTTATGTTCCCGCCATGCACACCGAGACCCGCGCCGTCGAGGCCAACGGCATCACCCTCGCTCTGCACACCTGGGGCCCCGAGGAGGCGCCCCCCGCCCTCCTGCTCCACTGCCGGGGCGCCGACGGCACCGACTGGACGCAGATCGCCGAACGGCTCGCCGCCGGACCCGACCCGCGCCGCGTGTACGCCCCCGACCTGCGCGGCCACGGCCGCAGTGACTGGCCCGGCACCGAGCCGGGAGCCGCGGCCGACGTGTACGCGTACGAGGCGATGCGGGACGACATACGCGCCCTCCTCGCCGTTCTCGGCATCGAGCGCGTCGACGTCATCGGCCATTCGCTGGGCGGCATCGTCGCGTACCTGCTCGCGCAGAAGTCACCCGACGTCGTACGGCGACTGGTCCTGGAGGATGTGCCGGCGCCGATTCCCTTCGATCCGCCGAGGCCGCCCACCGAACGCCCCGCGGGGAAGCTGCCGTTCGACTGGGCCATGATCGAGGCCACCGACGTCCGGGCGAACCTCCCCGACCCCATGTGGTGGGACCACATGGGGCGGATCACCATGCCCACGCTGGTGATCGCGGGTGGTCCCACCAGCGGGGTTCCTCAGGACCGGGTCGTCGCGGTCGCCGAACGGATCCCCGACGCCCGTCTGGTGACCGTCGACGCCGGACATCTCGTGCACGAGAACCGGCCGGAGGAGTTCCTGGCGGCGGTGGAGCCGTTCCTGGCGGAGGGAAGCGGAGAGCCGACCGACCACCGGACGGCGACCGTCACTTCGCGAACGTCGTCATGAACTTGTCCCGGAACTTGTCCATGCTCAACACCGGTGCGTTGTCCGCCGGCTTGAGCCCGTCCGTCCAGCCCCAGCTGGAGATCTTGTCCAGCACCTTGGGGTCGTGCGCGACGATCGTGATCGGCACATCCCGGTCGGAGGTGCCTCCGGTGACCGTCGGGACGGGCTGGTGGTCGCCGAGGAAGACGAGGACGGTGTTCTTGTTGCCGTAGCGCTGCATCCACTGGGTCAGGCTGTCCACGGAGTACTGGATGGCCTTGCGGTACTCGGTGCGCACGCGCTTCGCGCTCTTCCAGACCTCCGTCGGGTTCGTGCCCTCCTTCTTGATCTGGTTGAAGATCGTGCCGTCCCCGAGCTGGTTCCAGGGGATGGTGTGGGCGATCGGTGACCAGGGGTTGTGGCTGGAGGCGAGGATGATCTCCGCCATGATCGGGTCGCGGTTCTTCTTGCCGTACTCCAGCTTCTCGAAGGACTCCAGGCTGAACTGGTCCGGTACCGGCGTCCAGCTGAAGTACGGGCCGTTGTAGCCGAGGTGCGTGGAGTCGTAGATGTTGTCGAGGCCGAAGTACTTGCCCTCGGGCCAGGCCTTGCGCACGCCGGGGACGATGCCGACCGTGCGCCAGGCACCGGTCTTCTGGAAGTAGCTGGTGAGGGTCGCGCGGGTGCTGGTGGTCACGGTCCGGTACCGCTGCTGGTTCTTGACCCACAGGCCGGACAGGAACGTCGAGTGGGCGAGCCAGCTGCCGGCGCCCGTCACGGGTGACCTGAGCCAGCCGCTCTGCGAGGCGAAGCCGGCCGCCTTGAGCCGGGCGTCGCCCGCCGCGAGCGTCTTGTCCATCTCCGGTGCCATCGTCGGGTCGTCGAGCGCGACCCGGCCGTAGCTCTCGATGAAGGTGAACAGGACGTCCTTGCCGCGGAGTCCGGTCAGCAGCTGGTTCGGCGGGGTCTTGGCGAAGGCGTCGACGTCGAGCTGCTTCTTGAAGACGTCGGCGTCACCCAGACCCTCGCGGACGTACTGCACCCGGTTGGCGAGGAACGTGCTGTAGCCCTTCGTGGCGAGCGTGACGCCGCCCACCTGGAAGCTCAGCGTGAAGCACATGATCCACACCACACCGAGGACGAGTGTGGTGCGCACCGCCATGGGGCGGTGCCTGGCCATCACGTCCGACAGCCGCACCATCGCGAGCGCGCTCCCCGCCAGCACGGCGATCAGCGCCAGGATCACCCCGACGATCGCGAGCACTTCGCCCGAGCGGCCGACCGAGTCCTTGAGGAAGTCCGCCGCGTCGCTCAGCAGGACCCAGTCGAAGACCAGGTCGAACGGCCGCGCCAGGGTCTGGTAGAAGCCCATGTCGAGGCACTTCAGGACCGTGGACAGCCCGACGAACGCCCCCAGCACGACGGCCACGATCCGCCGTGCCTTCGCGGGCAGTACGAGCAGGACGATCGCGAGGACGATCGCCTCGACCGGGAAGCGGAAGAACGACTGGAGGGTGATCCGGTCGAGGCGGTCGGGCACGAGCAGCGCGACGATCAGCAGCGCACCGGCCAGTACGGTCGTGCCCACCCCCACGGCACGTGCGGTACGGGGGTAACGAGTCCGCCAGCCGAACCACCCCGCGCGGGACGGGAGTCGGGACGACCGCTCGGCGGGCTCAGAGGTCTCGTCGGGCGAGGCGGATTCCGCGTGGCCCGCAGACTCGGCCGCCTCGGGCGCGTCGGCCGCTTCGAGCTGCTCGGCCGTGTCCGCAGCCGTATCGTCCGGCTCGGGTGGGTCCTGTGATTCGGGCGGTGCGGCGGCCTCCGTCGCCGCTGTCGAGTCGGTCTCCCCGGTGGCTTTCTGCTGGGCCAATGGGTGAGAGCGAGTGAAGAGCGGCACCCGAACGTCCTTCCGTGCTGAGCCCGGTGATGGCATGACGTACCTGGCCCGGGCCACCAGATCCGTCACCATCGGTACGGTCGCACGCTACCGTCAGTTCAACCCGGCCTGCGTGTTGACCCAGTGTTGACTCACTGATCTGCGGCGACCGCCACCTCCCGCGCCCACCGGTAGTCCGCCTTGCCACTCGGTGAACGTTGGATCGACTCCGCGATCACCAACTGCCGCGGGATCTTGTACCCGGCGAGATGGGAGCGGCAGTGCGTCTGGATATCGTCCAGGGACGGCCGTACCGCACCCGCTCGCAACTCCACGACGGCGGCCACATGATTGCCCCACCGCTTGTCCGGCACCCCGGCCACCAACGCGTCGTAGACATCCGGATGCGACTTGAGCGCCTGCTCGACCTCCTCCGGATACACCTTCTCCCCACCGGTGTTGATGCACTGCGAGCCACGGCCGAGCACCGTGACGACGCCCTCCTCGTCCACGGTCGCCATGTCACCGAGCAGCACCCACCGCCTGCCGTCCTTCTCGAAGAAGGTCTCGGCGGTCTTCGCCGGGTCGTTGTAGTAGCCGAGCGGTACATGGCCGCGCTGGGCGACCCGCCCGATCTCGCCGACGGCGACCGGCTCGTTGGTGGCCGGATCGACCACCTGGGTGCGGGAGTTGACCCGGATGCGGAAGGACTGCCCGGCCCCGGAGTCGGCCGTCGCCGTGCCGTTGAAGCCGGACTCGGACGAGCCGTAGTTGTTCAGCAGCATCGTGTTCGGTAGCAGTTCCTGGAACTGCCGGCGCACGGTCTCCGACATGATCGCGCCCGACGACGAGACGCTGAACACCGACGAGCAGTCCGTGCCCTTCATCGGCCCGTTGAGGGCGTCGATCAGTGGCCGCAGCATCGCGTCGCCCACCAGCGAGATGCTGGTGACCTTCTCCTTCTCGATGGTCCGCAGCACCTCCTCCGGCACGAACTTGCGGTGGATCACGATGCGTTGGCCGAAGTTGAAGCCGATGAACGCGGTGAGCGTGGAGGTGCCGTGCATCAGCGGGGGAGTGGGGAAGAACGTGATCCCCGCCCCGCCGGTGGCCACCCGCTCAGCCAACTCCTCGGGCGTCTTGACGGGTTCACCGGTCGGCGCGCCACCGCCGAGCCCCGAGAAGAACAGATCCTCCTGGCGCCACATCACACCCTTGGGCATCCCGGTCGTGCCGCCGGTGTAGATGATGAACTGGTCGTCGCCCGAACGGGCCGGGAACCCGCGCTCGGGAGACCCGGTGGCCTCCGCGTCGGGGAAGGCCACGGCCGGTACGGCCGGGGCGTCCTGGGCCGGTGTCCCCACCCGCACCAGGTGCCGAAGCTTCTCCGCACGCGGCAGCGCGGCGGCCACCCGCTCGGTGAACTCCGCGTCGAAGACCAGCGCGACGAGGTCGGCGTCCCGGTAGAGGTACACCAACTCCTCTTCGACATACCGGTAGTTGACGTTGACCGGCACGACCCGCGCCTTCAGGCAGCCCAGCACCGTCTGCAAGTACTCGACGCCGTTGTAGAGATGGAGCCCCAGATGCTCACCCGGGCGGATCCCGGTGTCGATCAGATGATGGGCGATGCGGTTCGCCGCCGCGTCCAACTCCGCGTAGGTCAGGCGGCGTTCCGCGCCCGTGCCCGGGTGGTCGATGTACACGAGCGCCTCGCGGTCCGGGACCACGTCGACGACCGACTCGAACAGGTCGGCAATGTTGTACTCCACCACTCCTCCTGACGTCGGTTCGCCGGTCATCAGAGCAAAGGGCGCGGCAACTGTGAAGGGTCCGCGCAGAAGAAATCTGACTGAGTGTCAGAAACCTCTTGTACTGGCAGGGCGGCTCCTGCAACCTGTTCTCGTTCCGGAGGCGGTACGGCGACGGGAGGACGACCATGAGCGGTACGGAACACCTGACCGTGCGGTGCGAAGGCGCCACGTTGGTGCTCACGCTCAACAGGCCTGAGGCGAAGAACGCGCTCTCGTTGCCGATGCTGGTCGGGCTCTACGACGGGTGGATCGAGGCCGACGCGGACGACTCGATCCGGTCGATCGTGCTGACCGGGGCGGGGGACGCGTTCTGCGCGGGCATGGACCTCAAGGCGCTGGCCGGGAAGGGCATGGAGGGGCAGCAGTACCGTGACCGGCTCAAGGCCGACCCGGATCTGCACTGGAAGGCGATGCTGCGGCACCATCGGCCCCGGAAACCGGTGATCGCCGCGGTGGAGGGGTACTGCGTGGCCGGCGGTACGGAGATCCTTCAGGGCACCGATATCCGGGTGGCTGGTGAGTCCGCGACCTTCGGGCTGTTCGAGGTCAAGCGCGGGCTCTTTCCCATCGGGGGCTCAACTGTCCGTCTCCAGCGGCAGATTCCGCGTACGCATGCGTTGGAGATGCTGCTCACGGGGCGTCCGTACAGCGCGCGGGAGGCGGCGGACATCGGTCTTGTCGGGCATGTCGTGCCCGACGGGACGGCTCTCGCCAAGGCGTTGGAGATCGCCGAACTCGTCAACGCGTGCGGGCCGTTGGCTGTCGAGGCGGTCAAGGCGTCGGTGTATGAGACCGCGGAGCAGACCGAGACGGACGGGCTGGCCGCCGAGCTCAAGCGGGGGTGGCCGATCTTCGACACCGCCGATGCGAAGGAGGGGGCGCGTGCTTTTGCGGAGAAACGGCCGCCTGTTTACAAGCGGGCGTAGCGGTTCGTTTTTGTCTGCGGGTTCGTTGTGGCTGGTCGCGCCCACGCGGCGGAGCCGCATATGCAACACAGCCCCGCGCCCCTAGGTAGGGATCCGTGGCGCCAACTGTTCAGTTAGGAGATGTCGTGCCCGAAATACTCAAAGCGCCCCTGGTCCTTGAGTTTCCGTTCACCCGCTCCCTGGGCCCCGTCCAGAGTGCCTTTCTCACCGGGCTGCGTGAACGCGTCGTTCTCGGTGTGAAGACCGGCGACGGACGCACCCTCGTCCCTCCCGTCGAGTACGACCCCGTCACCGCCGAGGAGATTCGCGATCTCGTCGAGGTCGCCGCCACCGGGACGGTCACCACCTGGGCCTGGAATCACGAACCCCGGCGCGGGCAGCCCCTCGACACACCCTTCGCCTGGGTTCTGGTCCGGCTCGACGGCGCCGACACCGCTCTCCTGCACGCCCTTGACGCCCCCGGCCCCGACGCCGTCCGCACCGGCATGCGCGTCCGCGTCCGGTGGGCCGAGGAACGCACCGGCGCCATCACGGACATCGCCTGCTTCGAGGCGTACGACAGTGATGAGACGGGTCAACCCGCTTGCCACAGCGGCGAGTTCGAGAACATGGTCACCGGCATCGTGGCTCCCGCCCGCCTCGACTACGTCTACTCGCCGGGTCGCGCCCAGACCGACTACATCCACGCGCTCTCCGAACAGCGCACCGTCGGCGAACGCTGCCCCTCCTGCCGAAAGGTGTACGTCCCGCCGAGGGGTGCGTGTCCCACCTGTGGTGTCGCCACGGCGGAACATGTCGAAGTGGGGCCGCGCGGCACCGTCACCACGTTCTGCATCGTCAACATCAAGGCGAAGAACCTCGACATCGAGGTGCCGTACGTCTACGCGCACATCGCCCTAGACGGAGCCGACCTCGCGCTGCACGGACGGATCGGCGGCATGCCGTACGACCAGGTGCGGATGGGGCTGCGGGTCGAGGCGGTGTGGAGCGAGGGGGGGCGCTATCCGGACCACTACCGGCCGACCGGTGAGCCCGACGCCGACTACGACGCCTACAAGGAGCTGCTGTGATGCCTGGAGCTGCCGCGATGCGTGAGATCGCCGTCGTCGCCTTCGCGCAGACCGACCACCGGCGCACCACCGACGAGCTGTCCGAGGTGGAGATGCTCATGCCGGTCCTGCACGGCGTGCTCGAACAGACCGGCCTCAAGACCGCCGACATCGACTTCACCTGCTCCGGCTCCAGCGACTACCTCGCCGGCCGCGCCTTCTCGTTCACCCTCGCCCTCGACGGCGTCGGCGCCTGGCCGCCGATCTCCGAGTCGCACGTCGAGATGGACGGCGCCTGGGCGCTCTACGAGGCCTGGACCAAACTCCTCACCGGCGACGCCGACACCGCGCTCGTCTACTCCTACGGCAAGTCGTCCCCCGGCTCCGTACGCGACGTCCTGACCCGGCAGCTCGACCCGTACTACGTGGCGCCCCTGTGGCCGGACTCCGTCGCCCTCGCCGCCCTCCAGGCGCAGGCCCTCATCGACGCCGGTGACACGGACGAGCCCGCGCTCGCCGCCGTGGCCGCCCGCAGCCGGACCGACGCCGGCGCCAACTCCCATGCCCAGGTGCGGGGTTCGGTGCCGCAGGGGGACTATGTCGTACGGCCGCTGCGTACCGGTGACTGTCCGCCGATCGGGGACGGAGCCGCCGCCGTCATCCTCGCGGCCGGGGACCGGGCCCGTGAACTGTGTGAACGGCCTGCCTGGATCAGGGGCATTGACCACCGCATCGAGGCACATGGCCTGGGCGTAAGGGAGTTGACCGACTCGCCGTCCACGCGGCTCGCTGCCGAGAAGGCCGGGGCTTTTGAACGGCCCGTCGACACCGCCGAGTTGCACGCGCCGTTCACCGCGCAGGAGGTCGTCCTGCGCAAGGCGCTGCGTCTCGGGGACGATGTGCGCGTCAACCCGTCCGGGGGAGCCCTCGCCGCGAACCCCGTCATGGCCGCCGGGCTCATCCGGATCGGCGAGGCCGCCGCCCGTATCCACCGGGGCGAGTCCGACCGGGCCCTCGCCCACGCCACCTCCGGCCCCTGTCTGCAACAGAACCTGGTCGCCGTACTCGAAGGGGATCCGCGATGAGCAAGGAGCCCGTGGCCGTCGTAGGGATCGGCCAGACCAAGCATGTCGCCGCGCGGCGCGATGTGTCCATCGCCGGGCTTGTGCGAGAGGCCGCTCAACGGGCCCTGGACGACGCCGAGTTGACGTGGGCCGACATCGACGCCGTCGTCATCGGGAAGGCGCCCGACTTCTTCGAGGGCGTCATGATGCCCGAGCTGTATCTCGCGGACGCGCTGGGCGCCGTGGGGAAACCCATGTTGCGGGTGCACACCGCCGGTTCGGTGGGTGGGTCGACGGCCCTTGTCGCCGCCAACCTCGTCGCGGCCCGTGTGCACGGCACCGTCCTCACCCTCGCCTTCGAGAAGCAGTCCGAGTCGAACGCCATGTGGGGGCTGTCCCTGCCGATCCCCTTCCAGCAGCCGCTGCTGGCGGGCGCGGGCGGCTTCTTCGCGCCCCATGTGCGTGCCTACATGCGGCGCACCGGAGCGCCCGACACGGTCGGCTCCCTGGTGGCGTACAAGGACCGGCGCAACGCGCTGAAGAACCCGTACGCGCATCTCCACGAGCACGACATCACCCTGGAGAAGGTCCAGGCCTCGCCGATGCTGTGGGACCCGATCCGGTACTCGGAGACCTGCCCCTCCTCGGACGGCGCCTGCGCGATGGTCCTCACCGACCGGGCGGGCGCGGCCCGGGCACCACGTCCGGCGGCCTGGATGCACGGGGGCGCCATGCGGAGCGAGCCCACACTGTTCGCCGGCAAGGACTGTGTGTCGCCACAGGCCGGCAAGGACTGTGCGGCCGATGTCTACCGGCAGGCGGGGATCGCCGACCCGCGCCGGGACATCGACGCCGTCGAGATGTATGTGCCGTTCTCGTGGTACGAGCCCATGTGGCTGGAGAACCTCGGATTCGCCGACGAGGGTGAGGGCTGGAAACTCACCGAGTCGGGGGTGACCGAGCTGGACGGCGACCTTCCCGTGAACATGTCAGGAGGGGTGCTCTCGACCAATCCGATCGGCGCCTCCGGCATGATCCGCTTCGCGGAGGCCGCCCTTCAGGTGCGCGGTCAGGCCGGAGAACACCAGGTGGAAGGGGCCCGACGGGTTCTCGGACACGCCTACGGCGGCGGATCCCAGTTCTTCTCGATGTGGCTCGTGGGCAGCGAACCGCCCGCCTCCTGAAAGGTCCCCCTCACGTGGCCTGTTGGCATCAGAAACCGATCGCTAGGCTGGCCGCGGACGACGAACCGGGAGGAGCACGGACGTGGCCGAGAGCACCATCCAGCAGCACCCGCTTACGGGCTGGGACAAGCCGGAGCTGGACCTCAGTGACGCCGAGTGGCATTCAGGGAGCCGTGGACTGGGGGATGTCCAGATCGCCTTTGTCGAGGGATTCATCGCGATGCGCAACAGCGGCCGCCCGGAAAGCCCTTCCTTGATCTTCACGCCCGCGGAATGGGGCGCGTTCGTGTCGGGGGCGCGGGAAGGGGAGTTCGACCTGACCTGAAGGGCGTTTCACCTGATCCGGAGGGTGTCCCACCTGTTTTTCCGGACACGCGACCTTGAGTGCCCTTCCGGAGCCGACGCCTGAGCCAGGCTGGCCCCGGAGGGGAAGGTCCCGTCATCCCGGAGGTCAGGAACGCATGAGCATTCTGCCGGTCATCGCGGCGGTCGACGGTTCGGACGACAGCCTGCGCGCCCTGGACTGGGCCCTCGATGCCGCGCGTGGACGCGGGGCGCCGCTGCGGGTCGTTCATGTGTGGCAGTACGCCGCCGCCTGGACACCGCCCGGCGGCCTGGTCGCCGGACCGCCCGAACCGGACGAGGACCAAGTGCTCGGCCAGGTCCGCACCTACCTCGACGGGCGCCCCGACCGACCGGTCATGGAGTACGTCGGGCTGCAGGGCGCACCGGGTGCCGTACTGCCCGAACTCGGTTCCGGCGCACAGCTGTTGGTGCTCGGTTCCCGTGGCCGCGGCGGCTTCGCCAGCCTGCTGCTCGGCTCCAACGGCATGGCCGCCGCCCGCGACGCCGACTGCCCTGTCGTCGTGGTGCCGCGGCCCGGACGAGAGGTGCACGACGCGCCACCGGCCGAGCCCGGACCCCGGGTGGTCGTCGGCCTGCACGTGGACAGCCCCGACGACACCACCCTCGCCTTCGCCTTCGCCGAGGCCGCCCTGCGCGGAGCCCGCCTCCAGGTCGTCGCCGCCTACCCGTGGCCGCCGCAGAACTGGGCATCCGCCGGTGAACTCGTCCCGCCGGTCATCGACCAGGACGCCATCGAGAACGAGGCCCGCATCCTCACCGAAGCCCTCTTCGCCCCGCACCGCAAGGACCACCCGGACGTCCGCGTCGAGCCGTACGTCGCACCGGGCGACGCGGCCAGCCACCTGGTCGCCGCCTCCAAGGACGCGGACCTGGTCGTCGTCGGCCGCCATCGCCGCCGCCTGCTGGCCCCGGCCCGGCTGCTCGGCTCGGTCACCCAGGCGGTCCTGCTGCACGCGGCGAGCCCGGTCGCGGTGGTGCCGCCGCAGGCCTTGGAGGAGTGAGATCGCTCCGGACCGCGACCGACCCCGGGAAAACCGGACCGCGCCCCCGGGAAAACTGGCCAGTACGCCTTTGTCGACTAACAGGTCGCCGCACCCTCGGAAAGCGTACGCTGAGGTCCCTGTAGCTCACGGTATGCGTTCGCTCCCCGCGCGGACGTGCCCGCCGTGGCAGGGGGTATGGGGATGGGACAGCGGAGCGCGCGCGGCAACAGGACGCTCTTCGAACGGGAGAGTGAACTCTCCGCCGTGGACGACGCGTTGGGTGAGTTGACCGGCCTGCGCACGGACGGCGCCGAGCCGGGACACCGGCCCCGTGGCGCCCTGCTCGCCTTCGCGGGACGGGCCGGCATCGGCAAGACCACCCTTCTCACCGAGGTGCGCCGCCGTGCCACCGCACAGGGCTGCACCGTGCTGTCCGCGCGAGGCGGCGACCAGGAACAGCGCGTCGCCTTCCACGTCGCCCGCCAACTGCTGCAACCGCAGTTCGCGGGCTCCGCCGACGCCGATCTCCGCACCGCGCTGGGGAGTTGGTACGACATCGTCGGCCCCGCCCTCGGTCTGTGCGCCCCCACCGAAGGCTCCCCGCCCGACCAGCAGGGCCTGCGCGACGGCCTCGACTGGGTGCTCACCCACCTCGCGGTGAAGCGCGCCCCGATGGTCCTCGTCCTCGACGACGCGCACTGGGCCGATCCCGAATCCCTGGGCTGGCTGGCCGCGTTCGCGCCCCGCGCCGAGCAACTCCCGCTCCTGGTCGTCGTCGCGTACCGCCCCGACGAACTCCCGGACCACGCCGAGTCGTTCAGGGGACTGCCCGGCCGGGCCGGCGGTCGTCCCCTCGACCTGGAACCGCTCAGCGTCGACGCCGTCGCCGGCCTGGTGCGCGAGACGCTCGGCGAGCACGCCGACGACGCGTTCTGCCGGGAGTGCTGGGCGGTCACCGCCGGGAACCCGTTCGAGACCGTGGAACTCACCGCCAAGATCCACGACCGAGGCCTGACCCCCACCGAGTCCGGGGCCTACCTGCTGCGCGATCTCGCCGCCGCCGTCAAGGGCACCGGCCTCCTCACCCGCCTCGAACGCCTCGGCACCTCCACCGTCCGCTTCGCCTGGGCCTGCGCGGTCCTCGGCACCGAGACCCGTCCGGCGCTCGCCGCCGCCGTCGCCGGACTCGGCCACGAGGAAGCCGCCGACGCCGCCGAGGCGCTGCGCGGCGCCCGCATCCTCACCAGCACGCCGACCGTCGCGGGCACCCTCGAATTCGTCCACCCGCTCATCGCCACCGCCGTCTACCGGGCCATCCCCTCCGGCGTCCGCGTGGCCCTGCACGGCCAGGCCGCCTGGTGCGTCATCAACGACGGCCAGGGCCCCTCCGCCGCCGCCCGCCACCTCATGGAGACCCACCCCGACGGCGACAACTGGGTCGTCCAGCAACTCCGCGCGGCAGCCGGCGAAACCCTCCGCGCCGGCGCCCCGGACACCGCCCGCAGCTACCTCGCCCGCGCCCTGCGCGAACCCCCGCCCTTCGACGACCGGGCCGCCGTCCTCTACGAACTGGGCAGCGCCTCCCTGCTCACCGAACCGGCGACCACCGTCAACCATCTGCGGGCCGCCCTCGAAGAGCCGATCAGCGACGCGGGCCTGCGGCAGAACATCGTCTACCGGCTCTCCCAGGTCCTCGCCCACAGCGACCGCCTCGCCGAGGCCTCCGACACCCTCGCCCGCGAGATCCGCGTCACCGGCGACGCCCGGGTCAAACTCCGCATGCTCTCCGAGCAGTTCATGTGGGACGCCTTCCGCGCCGACGAACCCGACCACCCCTCGCGCTCCCGCCGCCTCACCAAACTCGCCGACCGCCTCAAGGGCCGCGACCTCACCGAGCGGTACATCATCGGCCTGCGCACCTGGGACGCCGTACTCCGTGGTGAACCCGCACATGTGGCCCTCCACCATGCCGAGCGCGCACTCAACGGTGGCCTCGGCTGGGCGGAGGCCGACCGCGGCTTCGAAGTACCGGTGCTGGTCGCCCTCGCCCACATGTACTGCGACCGGCCGGGCCGCGCCGAGGAACTCTTCGCCACCGGCATCGCCGACTTCGAGCAACAGGGCTGGCGCGGCGCCCACTTGGCCTTCGGCTACACCTTCCTCGGCTACCTCCGTTACCGGCGCGGCCGGCTCGCCGAGGCCGAGGACTTCGCCCGCGCGGGCCTGCGCCTCGCCGAGCGGGTCGGCCCCGGCACCCCCGTCTACTGGTACGGCACCGGCATCCTCATCGAGGTCCTCCTCGCCCGCGGCCGGGTCGCGGAGGCCGCGCAGCTCGCCGAGGACCACGCCTTCGCGGAGCCCTTCCCGGCCGCCGTGGTCTTCCCGGACGCCCAGACCGTGTACGGCGAACTGCTGCTGGCCCGCGGCCTCACCAAGGAAGCCGCCGAAGAACTGGCCTCCGCGGGCCGCCGCCTCGACCCGCGCGGGATCCGCAACCCCGCCTGGTGCCCCTGGCAGCTCCACCTGGCCCGCGCCGAGCGCCACGAGACCCCCGAACGCGCCGTCGCCACCGCCCACGAAGCGGTCGCCCGCGCCCGCCAGTTCGGCACCCCGTCCGCCATCGGCCAGGCCCTGCGCGTCGCCGCCGAGGTCTCCTCCGGCTCGGCCCGCGTCAAGCTCCTGGAAGAGTCCGTCGCCCACCTCGAACGCTCCCCGGCCGCCTACGAGTTGGCCTGCGCACTGGTGGCCCTCGGCACCGAACTCCGCCGCACCGGCCGCTCCAGGGAAGCCGCCGACTACCTCTACCGAGGCCTCGACGCGGCCGTCCAGTGCGGCGCCGACGGCCTCGCCGACACCACCCGAGCCGAACTCGCCGCCGCCGGCCTACGCCCCCGCCGCCTCCACAGCCCCGAAACAGACACCCTCACCACCGACGAACGCACAGCGGCAACCCTGGCCGCCCACGGCAGCACCGACCACGAGATCGCCGTAGAACTAGACACGGACGACCAGTCGGCAGTACGCCTCCTCTCATCGGCCTACCAAAAACTGGGCACAGACAGGACGGGCCTAGAAACAGCGCTGATCAAACCGACGCAAGGCTGAACCCCCTAGGGGCGCGGGGCTGTGTCGATATGCGGCTCCGCCGCGTGGGCGCGCCCAGCCCCAACGCACCCGCACCAGACAACGAACCCGCACCCAACCACGGCTCCACCGCCGGACGGCACCCCGTACCATGTCTCCATGTCGTTCCTCCGCCGCCGCAGCGCCACCCCCGCCGGCCCCGAATTCGATGTGCTGGCCATGGACCCGGGCGACTGGCCCGGCAACCTCGGCGCCGGTCTGCTGCCCGCCCCCGACGGCACCTGCCAGGGCGTGTTCCTGCGGTACGACCTGTTCGGCGGCCGGGGCCCCGCGATGGTCATCGGCAACCTCCCGGAGGGCTCCCCGGCCCGTGACGTCGCCGAGGACGAGGTCCCCTTCGAGGTCGCGCAGCTGCTCCTCGCGCTGGAGAACGACGAGGAGGTGACCGTCGTAGGCACCGAGGACATGCCGGTGATGCAGGGCGACAACCTGCTGATCGTGCGCCGCCTCAAGCTGTCCGAGAGCCGGATCTCCTGCGTGCAGTTCGACCGCAGTGACAACGTGCTGGTCACCATCGCCGCCTGGGACCGCCCCATCACGGACGACCTCTACGCCCTGCTGAAACCGCTCCCGGCGGAACTGTTCCAGCAGGGCTGAGGCCCGGCTACCGGCCCGACCGCTCCAGCGTCACGTCGGCGGCCCGGACGAACTCCACCCGGTGCCCGTACTGGATCTCGTAGTAGAGATCCTTTCCTACGACGACCTTGTGCGAGTCGGTGGTGAAGGTGACCGCGTAGTAGTACTCACCGGGCACCTTGGCGCCGACCACGTACTTCTGGCCCTTGGGCAGGGTGTACGGCAGCGGGGACACCGCCTGGACGGGCACTCCCGCCGGATAGGCCGAGGCCTCCGGGTAGGCGCGGCCGTACACGGGGACGCTGTCCACACCGTCCTTCGGCGTGATCACCCAGCCGGCCGCCCCGACCGCCGTCGGGTGCTTCTTCGGGTTCTTGAACCAGGCCTCCTGGCCCAGGTACCAGATCGCGGTCCAGTCGCCGGAACGATCCGCCACCGCGTACTGCTGGCCGGTGGACACCCGCGAGGAGAGGTCGTTCACCCCAGTGGTCGGGGTCGTGCCGAGGCCGATGTCCTTGATCAGGGGGTAGGCCTCGCCGGGCCCCGAGTACAGGCGTACCTCGCTCGAACCGTGCACCGCGCAGGGCACGCCCTTGGTGACGCAGCCCGTGTACACCGGCTGGTTGGCGGTGTAGTCGGGGCGGATCGTCACCATGCCGCCGCTCTTCTTGCCGGTCTGCTCGAAGGGGTGGCCCAGCAGGGCGAAGTAGTGCGCCCAGTCCCAGTACGGGCCCGGGTCCGTGTGCATCCCGGGGACCGTGGACGTGGTCGGCCCGGGCACGTTGTCGTGGCCGAGGATGTGCTGCCGGTCCAGCGGGATGCCGTACTTCTTCGTCAGGTACTTCACCAGGCGGGCCGACGAGCGGTACATCGCCTCCGTGTACCAGGAGTCCGGCGCGGCGAGGAAGCCCTCGTGCTCGATGCCGATCGACTTGGCGTTGATGTACCAGTTGCCCGCGTGCCAGGCCACGTCCTTGGCCTTCACATGCTGGGCGATCAGACCGTCACTGGAGCGGATCGTGTAGTTCCACGACACATAGGTGGGATCCTGGACCAGGTTCAGGACGCCCTCCCACTGGCCTTCGGTGTCATGGATGACGATGTACTTGATGCTCTGCGACGCGGGCCGGTCGCCCAGGTCGTGGTTGCCGTAGTCGTTGTCCCCGAACTGGGCGTACGGCGCCGGGATCCACTCGCAGGACACCTTCTTCGGACACTCCGTGCCGTCGGTGGAGACGGTGCGCAGTCCGGTTTCCGCCAACTGCGCTGTGTCGGGGGTGAGTTCGGGCTGCGCGGCCAGGGCGACCTGCTGCCCGGCGTCCGTGGTGCGCTGCTCGCCGGTGTGGATGACGTCGTAGACATCATTGGCGTAGGCGGCTGCCGTCGCGGTGTCGTCCGCGCCGGAGAAGCGCGCGATCGCGCCGTACCACTCGGCCGGGTCCGTGCTCAGCGGCTCGCCCAGGCCCCGCTGCGCGTCGGCCAGCAGCGCGGCGCCGCCCGCGACGTTCGCGGTCTCGTCGCTACGGAGGTCGGCGGCCGGGAGTCCGGTCAGCTCGGCCGCCTTCGTCAACGTCCGCAGGCGGGGCGGGAGTTGGGAGTTCGCCGGGATCTGCGCGGTGGGGTGCAGGGCCGCGCGGGCGCTGTCGCCGCGCGGGTCCTCGGTGCCTTCGCTCAGGTGCTCCGTGGTGGCGAGCGCGGTACGCGCGTCCGTGAGGTGCATCGGGCCGTAGCCGCCGGTCACGCTCGGCGCTCCGCCGTGGGTGTCCCAGCGGGACTGGAGGTAGGAGACGGCCAGCAGCACCGTCGGCGGCACGTGGTACTCGGCGGACGCCGACGCGAACGCCCGCTGGAGGGTGGAGGCGGCGGAGTCGGTGGCATTCTCGGCGGGGGCCGCGCCCAGCAGGGGCAGCAGCAGGGCGGCGGTGGCGAGCGCGCCGGCGGCTCCGCGCGCGCGTCTGTGCCCGGGAGTGCGGGTGGGGTCGGTCGAGGATCCTCGCAATGCAGCCTCCTGGGACGGTGGGGTGTGACGATCCGTTCGGGGCCGGGCGTGCGTCAGTGGTACCGGCTGGCCGACGATCCGTCAATCATGCCCAGAGGGAGGTGATTTCCCTTGTCACCAGGGGGTGCGAGGAGTTTCGTGGCGGCGGCTTTCGGGCCTGCGGGGCGTCAGTGGACTACACCAATGGGCGAGTCATGTGTGGGGACGCACATGTGGCTGAGACACACGAAGGTCCGCGGTGCGCCGCTGCAGGGCGCACCGCGGACCGTCATCCCCGTCAGCGAGTGCCGACCGCCGCACGCACGGCCCGGCGGGCCAACTGGCAGTCGTCGTGCAGCCGCCGCAGCAGCAGCCGTTGTTCCTCGCCGGACGGCGCAGCACCCGGGTGGGCAGCACCCGGTGCCGCCGGGGTCGTGTCGTGCATCGAACGCTGCACGGCCATCTCGTAGGTGCGGATCTCCCGGGTCAGCACCAGCATCAGGTTCACCAGGAACGCGTCACGCGACGCCGGTCCCGCCGACTGCGCGATCTGACTGATCTGCCGCCGGGCCACGGGCGCGTCCCCGAGGACCGCCCACAGTGTGGCGAGGTCGTAGCCCGGCAGGTACCAGCCCGCGTGCTCCCAGTCCACCAGCACTGGACCGGCCGGCGAGAGGAGGATGTTGGACAGCAGGGCGTCACCGTGACAGAACTGGCCCATGCCCTGTCGGCCCGCCGAGTGCGCGATGCCGTGCAGCAGCTTCTGCAGGTCGCCCATGTCCCGGTCGGTGAGCAGCCCCAGCTCGTGAAAGCGCGAGATACGGGCCGCGTAGTCCAGCGGGGCGTCGAAGGTGCCCGCCGGCGGCCGCCAGGCGTTGAGCCGGCAGATCGCGCCGAGCGCCGCCCTGATGTCCGCCCGCGGCGGGGCCTCCGCCGGGTGCCGGTGCAGCGCCGCCACCCGGCCCGGCATCCGCTCGATGACGAGCGTGCAGTTGTCCGGGTCCGCCGCGATCAGCCGCGGCACCCGCACCGGGGGGCGGTGCCGGACGAACGAGCGGTATGCCGCTATCTCGTGCCGGATCCGCTCGGCCCACACGGGGGAGTGGTCCAGTAAACACTTCGCTACGGCCGTGCTGCGTCCGGTCGTTCCGACCAGGAGCACGGAGCGCCCGTTGCGGCGTAGCACCTGCACCGGAGCGAACTCCGGGCAGATCCGGTGCACCGACGCGATCGCCGTACGCAGCTGGGCGCCCTGAGGGCCGGACAAGTCGAGTCTCCCGCTGAGCGGTTGGGTGCCGAGCCCCGGAACGCGCCGCGGCCTGCCCGCACCGAGCACGGGGCCGGCCGCCGGGCGCGCCGGGTCGAGGTAGGGGCCGCCGGCGCCCGGGCGGGGGTGCAGCGACCGGGGCGGGGCGGACACGGAGGACGATGCTGTGTACATGGGAGAGACAGATCCCTTCGTGTGCCTGCAGTGCCTGTCCAAGCAAGCGCGCTACCCGGCCCGGTCCCGTGGGTCCATCCTGGGGAATGTCCCTCGGTGACCGGGTCGGGGTGGCGCGTTCCTACCTGACACCGGATGCGCACTGGCACACCATGTGGCGCACCCTGGCGAACCATGGCGAATAGTCGCCCGGCACAGCGCACCGGGCTATGTTCAAGTCAGCCGAGAACCTGGGGGCTTGACGTGAACGGACAACCCAACTCCCGTCTCTCGGACCTGTTCGGCCTGGCCGGCTGGTCCAAGGGCGAACTCGCGCGGCTGGTCAACCGGCAGGCGGCGGCCATGGGCCACCCTCAGCTCTCGACCGACACCTCGCGGGTACGGCGTTGGATCGACATGGGAGAGATCCCGCGCGATCCGGTGCCGCGGGTGCTGGCGGCTCTGTTCACCGAGCGTCTCGGCCGTGTCGTGACCATCGAGGACCTCGGTCTGGTCCGGCACGGGCGTGTGGGGAAACGGCCCGACGACGGGAGTGTGGAACATCCCGACGGTGTGCCGTGGGCGCCCGAACGGACAGCTGCGGTCCTCACCGAATTCACGGGAATGGACCTCATGCTCAACCGACGCGGCTTGGTGGGCGCGGGCGCCGCGCTCGCCGCAGGCTCCGCACTCAGCAGCGCCATGTACGCATGGCTGCACTCCGATCCGACTCTTTCCGCCGACGCTCCCCGGTTCGACGATCCCCTGCACGCCGACCCCGCTGGGTTCGACCGCTATGAGGCCGCCCCCATCGGGTCGCAGGAGATCGAGGAACTGGAGGAGTCCGTCCAGGTGTTCCGAGCCTGGGACGCGGCCCGCGGCGGCGGGCTGCAGCGCAAGGCCGTGGTGGGACAGCTCAACGAGGTGGGCGGCATGCTCGCCTACCGGCACCCCGCCGATCTGCAGCGGCGCCTGTGGGGCGTCGCCGCCAATCTCGCCGTGCTCGCGGGCTGGATGTCGCACGACGTCGGCCTGGAGCCCACGGCCCAGAAGTACTTCGTCATCGCCGCCCACGCGGCCCGTGAGGGCGGCGACCGGCCCCGCGCCGGGGAGGCGCTCTCCCGGGCGGCTCGCCAGATGGTGCACCTCGGCCGGCCCGACGACGCGCTCGATCTCATGAAACTCGCCAAGACCGGTTCCGGCGACCAGGTGCTGCCCCGCACCCGGGCGATGCTCTACACCATCGAGGCCTGGGCACAGGCGTCGATGGGCAAGGGCCAGGCCATGCGCCGCACCCTCGGCCAGGCGGAGGACCTCTTCGTCTCCGACCGCGGCGACGTACCGCCCCCCAGCTGGATGCAGACGTTCAAGGAGGAGGACCTCTACGGCATGCAGGCCCTGGCCTACCGCACGCTGGCCGAGCACGAGCCGGGAGCGGCCGTGCACGCCCAGTACTTCGCGGAGAAGGCGCTGGCGCTGCGCGTTGACGGACGGCAGCGGTCGAAGATCTTCGACTTCCTGTCGATGGCCTCCGCGTGTTTCATCGCGGACGACCCCGAACAGGCGGACAGGTACGCGCGGTTGGCCCTGGCGTCGATGGGATCGAACTCCTCCCACCGCACCTGGGACCGGCTGCGCGAGATGTACCGGCTCACCGCCCAGTACTCCAACTACCCGAAGATCCACGAGCTGCGGGAGGAGATCAAGCTCGCGCTGCCGAAGACACAGCCGAGGAGCGCGAGGATCAGGAACGGCAACAGCGCCCAGGCGTAACTGATCCAACTGCCCTAGCTGATCCTGGCGACCAGCACGCAGGCGTCGTCCTCGCGCGCGGAGTCGCCGAACTCCTCCATGACCATCCGCACACAGTCCTGTGCGGTGCGTGCCTCGCCGAACCGCGGGGCCAGGTCGAGGAGTTGGTCGACGGCGGTCGCTCCGCTGTGCCCGGGCACCAGTCCGTCCGTGTGCAGCACGAGCACGTCGCCCGCTTCGAGGCTCTCCTCGGCCTGTCCGTAGGACGCTCCCGAGGTGGCGCCGAGCAGGACGCCGTCCGGTGCGCTCAGCATGCGCCCCGTCCCGCCGCGGAACAGCAGCGGGGCGGGGTGTCCTGCCTGCGCCCAGGTCAGGGTGCGGGTCTCGGGCCGGTACCGGCAGCACACCGCGCTGCCCAGGGCCGGTTGCACGGTGGCGTCCAGTAACTGGTTGAGCAAGGACATGAGTTGGCCGGGCTCGGTGCCCGCCATCGCCATGCCGCGCAGGGCGCCGAGCAGCATCGCCATGCCCGAGGTGACGGCGACACCGTGTCCGGTGAGGTCGCCGACGCTCAACAGGGTGGCGCCGTCGGAGAGTTGGAGCGCGTCGTACCAGTCGCCGCCGATCAGCGCGTTCGTCGAGGACGGCAGATAGCGGGCGGCCAGGTCCAGTGTCTCCGGCCCCTGGTGCGGGAGCCGCAGGGTGCCGCGCCACGGCGGCAGCACAGCCTCCTGCAGCTCGACCGCGAGCCGGCGCTCGGTCTGCGCGTGGTGCCGGTGGCGCTGCAGCGAGTCACGGGTCTCGCGCACCGTCCGCTGGCTGCGGCGCAGTTCGCTGACGTCCCGCAGCACGGCCCACATCGAGGCGGTGCCGCCGTCGGCGTCGAGCACGGGCTCGCCCATCATGTGCACGGTCCGTACGGCGCCGTCGGGCCGGACGACGCGGAACTCGCCGTCGATGGGTTTGGCGTCGACCAGGCAGTCCGTGACCATCGCGGTCAGACTCGGCCGGTCCTCGTCCAGGACCAGCGACGGCAGTTCGTCGAGGGTGAGCGGGGGAGCGGCCGGATCACGGCCGAGGATCTGGTACAGCTCACCGGACCAACTCACCGCGTCCGTCAGCAGATTCCACTCGGCACTGCCGACCCGGCTGAGCAGCGAGTCGGGTCGGGGCGCCTCCGGTACGGCAGTCGGTGCGAGCGGCGCCTCGACGGCCGCCGGCACGGGCGGCGGGCCGTCCCGCAGCTGGGCCAAGTGCTCGTCGACGTCGTTGAGTTGATGCAGGGCCAGATCGCACAAGGCCCGCTGCCACCGCTCCCGGGGATCCGAACCGTCGTGCTGGGCGTCCCGCCGTACGGCGTCCACGTCGCCCATGAGCCGCCGGGCCTGCGATATCAGCGCGTCGACCGAGCCGCGCGCGGGCGGCTGGGCGGCTGGGCGGTCCGCAGAGAGATGGGACGGCATGACGCACTCCGATGCGGGGACGGTTCGACCAAGGCGGATGGAGGGACCGGTTACGACTTTCGCACAGCCCGCGACGCCCTGTAAGGGATTTGGCAACACCCGATCCGGTGGTGCTTCTGGCATATGCCAGCGTCTTCACGGACAGGACGTGCCGTGCTCGTGGCGTAGCTGTCCTGGTGAGGCAAGTCGTAGACGCCGTACGTGAGTTGAGGGATTGGATACCCCCTCGGGTCGACATTCAACCAGCTGTTCGAGGGCCTGGTGTTCGCATGCGGCGCCGACGTCCGGTGTGAGGCCGAAAAGTGCTGCCCAGGTGAGTGATCCGCAGTACGTAACAGCCATTTTGAGCCGTTGCTTTGTTATAGCCATGACAATTCTGTGGGCGTGATGCCACGCTGCTGTGCACCACGCTCACCGAGCGTTCACTTCCTCCTCACCCTTCCTCCTCGCACCCGCGCGCCGCCGGACGGCCGTACCCCGGCCCGACCCGCTCTCCAGGACTCCACCGAGTCCGACCACCCCACATAAGGAGAACGCCTTGACCCGGCATGACCGTTATCCGCACCACCCCAGATACACCGCCGCCCTCGTGCTCACCGCGGTCGGCACCCTGCTGGCCGCCGGTATGCAGACCGGCGCCGCCTCCGCCGTTCCCGGCGGCGGCCACTCCCCGGCGAAGATCCTGGCCACCCCCCGGGCCGGAGCCGCCCCGGCCACGCTGACGGCGGCGAAGCACGCAGCCCTCCTCAAGAGCGCGGGCGCGGCCGTCAGGAGCACGGCGAAGACCCTCGGCCTCGGGGCCAAGGAGAAGCTCGTCGTAAAGGACGTCACGCAGGACGCCGACGGCACCACCCACACCCGCTACGAGCGGACGTACGCCGGACTGCCCGTCCTCGGCGGCGACCTGGTCGTCCACGCGAAGAGCGGCCGCCTCACGGTGACGAAGGCCGCGAAGGCGGACCTGAAGCTGGCGGACATCACCCCGAACGTGACGTCGGCGACGGTGAAGGCCAAGGCGCTCGTGGCCGCGGCCAAGAAGGGCGGCGAGCAGGCCAAGCTCGACGGCGCCCCGCGCCTCGTCGTCTGGGCCGCCGGAGCCAAGCCCGTCCTCGCCTGGGAGGCGGTGGTCGGCGGCTTCCAGGACGACGGCACCCCCAGTGAACTCCACGTGATCACCGACGCCGACTCGGGCAAGGCCGTCTTCCAGTACCAGGGCATCGAAACGGGCACCGGCACCGGCCAGTTCAACGGATCGGTCCCGCTCAGCACCACGCTCGACCCGGCGACCTCGACGTACCAGCTCGTCGACGGCGACCGCGCCGGACACAAGACCTACGACCTGAACCAGGGCACCTCGGGCACCGGCACCCTGTTTACGGATGACAACGATGTCTGGGGCGACGGCACCGCGAGCAACCGCCAGACCGCGGGCGTGGACGTCGCGTTCGGCGCCGCGGCCACCTGGGACTACTACAAGGACGTTTTCGGCCGCAACGGCATACGCAACGACGGTGTGGCCGCCTACAGCCGAGCCCACTACGGCAGCAACTACGTCAACGCGTTCTGGTCCGACACCTGCTTCTGCATGACCTACGGCGACGGCTCGGGCAACACCCACCCGCTGACCGCGCTGGACGTGGCCGCGCACGAGATGACCCACGGCGTCACCGCGGCGACCGCCGGCCTCACCTACTCCGGTGAGTCGGGCGGTCTCAACGAGGCCACCTCGGACATCTTCGCCGCCGCCGTGGAGTTCCACGAGAACCTGCCGGCCGACGTCCCCGACTACCTGGTCGGCGAGAAGATCGACATCAACGGCAACGGCACACCGCTGCGTTACATGGACAAGCCCTCCAAGGACGGCGCGTCCCGCGACTACTGGAGCTCGACGCTCGGCAGCGTCGACGTCCACTACTCCTCCGGCCCGGCGAACCACCTCTTCTACCTCCTGTCCGAGGGCAGCGGCGCGAAGACCGTCAACGGCGTCTCCTACGACAGCCCCACCTACGACGGCGTGCCCGTCGCCGGCATCGGCATCGACAACGCCCAGAAGGTCTGGTACCGGGCGCTCACCACGTACATGACCTCGTCCACCAACTACGCCGGAGCGCGCACCGCGACCCTCCAGGCCGCGGCGGACCTGTTCGGCGCGTACAGCCCGACGTACCTCGCCGTGGCCGACGCGTGGGCGGCGATCAACGTCGGCAGCCGGATCGCGCTCGGCGTCAACGTGGCCCCGATCTCCGCCCAGATCAGCGGAGTCGGCCAGTCCGTGTCCCTCCAGATGAGCGCGTACACCACCAACTCCGGTGCGGGGCTGACCTATTCGGCCACGGGACTGCCCGACGGACTCTCCATCGACAGCACCGGTCTGATCTCCGGCATCCCGACCACCCTCGGGAGCAGTGACGTCACGGTGACCGTCACCGACGACACCGGCGCGAGCGCCACCGCCTCCTTCACCTGGCGGGTGGCGAACATCTACGCCAACAGCAGCCGGGTGGACATCCCCGACAACGCCGCCGCCGTGGAGTCCCCGATCACGGTCACCGGCCGCGACGGCAACGCCTCGTCCACCACCCAGGTGTACGTCAAGATCATCCACACGTACCGGGGCGACCTGACCGTCGACCTCGTCGGGCCGAACGGCACCGTCTACTCCCTGTCGAACCGCGCGGGCGGCTCCACCGACAACATCGACCAGACCTTCACCGTCGACGCCTCCGCCCAACCGGTCAACGGCACCTGGAAGTTGCGGGTCCAGGACCACGCGGCGATCGACGTCGGCTACATCGACCAGTGGCAGCTGACCCCCTGACCCACAGCCCGTGTGACTGACCGTCCCTGACGGTCCCGGCCGCGCCCGCACCACGTGGGCGCGGCCGGAGCCGTCAACCGGGCGTCGTAGATTGTGTCCATGATCGAGGAGACAGAGCCCGAGGAGTTACAGCGTTCGGACACCCGACGCAGACATGCCGCGCGGAAGAAGGCGGAAGGCGGGGGCGGACTGCTGCGTTCGTCCGCGCTGATGGCGGCGGGAACCCTGGTCTCGCGCGCAACCGGCCTGATACGTCAGGTACTTCAGGCCGCGGCTTTGGGCACCGGACTGCTGGCCACCACCTACAACCAGGCCAACACGGTGCCGACCAGCCTGTACTTCCTGTTGATCGGCGGCGCCCTGAACTCCGTCCTGGTACCCCAGTTGGTCCGGGCCAGGACCGAACACCCCGACGGCGGCGCCGCGTTCGAGCAGCGACTGGTCACCCTCGTGCTGTGCGTCCTCGGCGTGGGCACCGCGCTGGCCACCTGGGCCGCCCCCGAGATCATCAGCGTCTACCAGCACGACACCCCCGCCACGCACGACGCGTTCCGACTGACCGTCGTCTTCGCCCGGTTCCTGCTTCCGCAGATCTTCCTCTACGGCGTCTTCAGCATCTTCGGCCAAGTCCTCAACGCCCGGGACCGGTTCGGCGCGATGATGTGGACCCCGGTCCTCAACAACGTCGTCCTGATCACCATGTTCGGCCTCTACCTGGGCCTGCTGACCGTGCCGGAACAGGTGTCGGACATCACGGGCGCCCAGGTCCGGCTACTCGGCATCGGCACGACACTCGCCCTCGCCGTCCAGGCGCTCGCCCTGATTCCCTATGCGATGGCGGCCGGGTTCCGGTTCAGGCCACGCTTCGACTGGCGCGGCACCGGGCTCCGCAAAAGCGTCAACGCGGCCCGCTGGACACTGCTGTTCGTGCTGACCAACCTGGCGGCGAGCACGGTGGTGACCCGTCTGGCCTCCGCCGCCGACGCGGCCCGGCCCCGCGACGGCGTCGGGTACACCGCCTACAGCTACGCCCAGCAGATCTGGATGCTGCCCCAGTCGATCGTCACCGTCTCCCTGGTGACCGCGCTGCTTCCGCGCATGAGCCGGGCGGCGACCGAGCACCGCCTCGACGACCTGCGCGCCGATCTGTCCCGCGCACTGCGGGTCAGCGGTGTCGTCATCGTCCCCGCCGCCTTCTTCTTCCTCGCCTTCGGCCCGCAGACGGCCCAACTCCTGTTCGCCCACGGCTCCGCCGACGCCGCGACCACCGCCCCTCTGGGCCACATGCTGCAGGCCTTCGGCCTCGGCCTGATCCCCTTCTCCGCCCAGTACCTCCTGCTGCGCGGCTTCTACGCCTTCGAGGACACCCGAACGCCGTTCCGGATGGCCGTGTTGATCTCGGGCATCAACATCGCGCTGGCCGTGGCCTGCCACTTCCTGCTCCCCGCGCGCTGGGCGGTCACCGGAATGGCCGGCGCCTACGCCGTGTCGTACGGGATCGGTCTGCTGCTGACCGCGCTGCGCCTGCGGCGCCGTACGGCGGGACTGCTCGACGGACGGCGGATCTGCCGCACCTACGCGAAACTGACCGTGGCCGCCACCGCCGCCGGAGGCGCCGGGTGGCTCCTCGCCCGCGTCTGCAACCAGGGCCTGGCGGCGGACAGTTGGGCACCGGCGCTCTCGCTGGCGGCGGGCGGTACGGCGATGGCCGTGCTGTTCCTGCTGCTGGCCCGGGTGCTGCGGACAGGAGAGTTGCGGAGCCTGCCCGGACTGGGGTGAGCGTCGGGCACCGGCCCGTGCGGTCCAGGGCGGGGTGTCCCCGTTTCCGACTCGTCGCGCAGGCGCGGCAGTTGGCGGGAAGTCAGGGGGTGAGCTTCAGGTCCTGCTCGACCAGCGGTTTGCCGGAGTGCCAGTCCAGGGCCGCGCCGAAGCGCACCAGTTCGCCGTAGAGCGCGGGATCGACGTGCTCCGCGAGGACGAGGTCGAGCACGGCCGTGGCCGCCTCGGCCGGGGACTTGGCCTGGCTGAAGTCGTCGAACCAGGGGCGGGAGGTGGCCGTGTCCACCATGCCGGGGCACACGGACGCGACCAGGGTGTCGCTCGCCAGGTCGTCCTGGCGGCGCTCCGCGGCGACCGCGCGGACGGCGGCGACCTGGGCCACCTTCGAGGGCACGTTCAGCCAGAGCGGCCAGCCCGCCTCGGCCGTGGTCCGGTGGTGGACGGCGCTGCGCCAGGACTCGACGGCGTACTCGACCTGGTCCAGGCTCGCGCCGTCGAACAGGTCGTGCAGCGCGGGGTCGAGATGACCGAGGGTGCCGAGGCTGCTGGCCACGACGAGGAACCGGCCGCCCGGGCGGAGGATCGGCCCGAAGGAGCGCAGCATCGCGTGGGTGGCGGTGTTGGAGACGTCGATGAACTCGTCGGCGCGCTCGGACTGCGACTCCCCGGGGAGCATGCGGGTCACGGCGTTGGAGATCACGATGTCGACCCCGCCGTGGCGCTGCCGGAGTTCGTCGGCGAGGTGGGCGATGGCGTCGGTGTCGGTGACGTCGAGGACGCGGCCCTCCACCCGGCTGCGGGTGCCGGGCAGGCCGGCCACCTCGCGGGCCGCGTCGGTGACCCGCCGGTCGTCGCGGCCGGTGAGCAGGACGGTGTCGTCGGGGCTCATGCGGGCCGCGAGTCCTTCGACGAGGGCGCGGCCGAGTCCCTGGTTGGCGCCCGTGACGAGGGCGATGCGTGGAGCGTTCATGCCTCCACGGTAGGAACGATCACATTCATGCGTCCAACGAAAGTCACGCACAGCTGGTATGCGTAATCGTCATGGACTTCACGGATGTGTCACTCACCGCCCTGCGCGTCTTCCGCGCGGTCGCCGAGCAGGGGACCTTCACGGCCGCCGCCGTGTCGCTGGGCTACACCCAGTCGGCGGTGTCCCGGCAGATCGCCGCGATCGAGCGGGCCGCGGGGACGGAACTGCTGGAACGGCGCCGCGACGGCGTACGGCTGACCCCGGCCGGCCGCATCGTCCTGCGCAGGGCGACGGTCGTGCTCGACGAGATCGACACCACTGCCCGCGAACTGTCCGGGCTGCCCACCGAGGCCGCGACCGTCCGCCTGGGCTGGCTGCCCAGCGCCGGAGCGGCCCTGCTGCCCCGCGTCCTGCTCGCCCTGCGCCGCAGCGACCCCGACCTGAATGTCGTCAGCCGGGAGGGCGGCACCCCCGCACTGGTGCGTGCCCTGCGGGCGGGCAGCCTCGATCTGGCCCTGCTGGCGTCGGCGCCCCCGTTCCGGCCGCCGGACACCGAATCACCCCCGCTGATCCTGCGCACCCTCACCGAACGCCCGTTGTACCTCGCGGTGCCCGCCACCCATCCGCTGGCCCGCGCCGACTTCGTCGACGTGGCCGACCTGCGCGGGCAGCGCTGGATCGCCGGTTCCTCCTCCGGCGAGGACCGGCTCATGGGTGTGTGGCCCGGCCTCGACGAACGGCCCGAGATCGCCCACACCGCCCGCGACTGGCTGGCCAAGCTCCAACTGGTCGCGGCGGGCTGCGGGTTGACGACCGTGTCGGCCTCCCTCGCCCCCGCCGTCCCGCCGGGCGTTCGCGTCCTGCCGGTGCGCGGCGGACCCCAGGAGCAGCGGCGACTCCTGCTGGCGCGGCTTCCGGGGGCGCCCTCCGAGGCGGTCACCCGGGTGGCGTCCGCTCTCCGTCTCGCCGCGCTCGACGCCGGGGACGTGACCCTCGAAGGGGGCGGCGCGGCGGTGGTGTGATGCAGGTCACGTCAACTCATTCGAGCTTCGGCGTAATGCAACGGGCACCTGCGAGGTCGTACATGTACACGGCTATTCGGCCGACCTCACCCATAGCGGAGACCGACCATGGACATCACCCTCGAACAGCCCACCCGAGCCCGGCTGATCACGGCGGACGACACCGAGATTCCCGTGTCGGCCACGCTTCGCTATCTCACCTCGGACCCCCTGGCCGTGCACCTCGACTTCCCACCCGAGGTGTCCCTCGACGGTGACGGGGTCACCTGGACCTTCGCCCGGGCGCTGTTGGAGGAGGGGCTGCGGCGCCCGGCCGGCAGCGGGGACGTGCACCTGTGGCCGTGCGGCCTGGCCCGTACGGTCCTGGAGTTCCACTCGCCGTTCGGACTCGCCCTGCTCCACTTCCACACCCCGGCGCTGCGCCGCTTCCTGCTGCGGACCTACGAGGTGGTGGCCACCGGACAGGAGGACATGGACGCGGTCGTCGACCGGGGGCTGAGCGCCCTGTTCGGGAGCGTCTGAGGCCAATTCGACGTCAGGACGGCGAACTCGGCGTCAGGACAGCGGCTTTGACTTTTGTTCACCTCCATCTAACCGCCCCGGTATGGACCTTGGCGATCACCCCGTGCACCCTTGCGCGCGGTGTGCCGCTCGGGCACGCCTGTGACGAGGGCGGAGCGCATGACACCGATCAGCCGAAGAGGCTTCGTGGGGCTCGGTGCCACCATGGCGGCGGGCATGGCGACGGGCACCGGAGTACGACCCGCGATCGCCGCGCAGCGGACGCGGACGGCGACCGGCACGATCTCGGACGTGAAACACGTGGTGATCCTCATGCAGGAGAACCGCAGCTTCGACCACTACTTCGGGCGCCTCAAAGGCGTCCGCGGCTTCGACGACCGCAGCGGCATCACCCTCAGCGGCGGCTACCCGGTCTTCAACCAGCCCAACGGCGGCGGCCGTCAGTACCCCTGGAAGCTCAGCGCCACCCCGGCCGCGGGCGGCAAGGACGGCGAGACCCTCGCGCAGTGCAACGGCGACCTGCCGCACTCCTGGTCCTCGCAGCACTCCGCGTGGAACAAGGGCCGCCTCGACAACTGGGTCTCCGGCGTCGGCAACATCCGCTCGCTCGGCTACCTCGACCGCGCCGACATCCCCTTCCACTACGCGCTCGCCGACAACTACACCGTCTGCGACGCCTACTTCTGCTCCACCCTCAGCGCGACCGGCCCCAACCGCACCTATCTGTGGAGCGGCAAGGTCGACTCCGCCAGCTACGACGGCGGTGACGAGTCCGGCCTGACCTGGCAGAACTACGCCGAGGCACTGCAGAACGCCGGAGTGACCTGGAAGGTCTACCAGAACGCGGCCGACAACTACGGCGACAACGCCTGCGCCTACTTCAAGAACTTCGCCAACTCCAAGGCGGGCAGCCCCCTTTACGACCGCGGGATGTCCTCCGTCCCGGCCACCACCGGCTCGACCCCCGACGACATCGCCGCCGCCATCAAGGCCGACGTCCTCGCGGGCACCCTCCCGCAGGTCTCCTGGGTCGTCCCCAACCAGGCCTTCTCCGAGCACCCCTACGCCCCGCCCGGCGACGGCGCGCACTTCATCGGCCTCGTCTACCAGGCCCTCGCCGCCGACCCGGACGTCTTCGACTCGACCGTCCTGTTCCTCAACTACGACGAGAACGACGGCTACTTCGACCACGTCCCGCCACCCGTCCCGCCCGCCGGCACGGACGGCGAGTTCCTCAACGGCGTCCCCTACGGCTTCGGCTTCCGTGTCCCGATGATCGTCATCTCGCCCTGGACTCGCGGCGGTTGGGTCTCCTCCGAGGTCTTCGAGCACACCTCGGTCCTCCGCTTCCTGGAGGCCTGGACCACCGCCCTCGGCACACCCGCCGCCTGCCCCAACATCAGCACCTGGCGCCGCAAGGTCAGCGGCGACCTGACCGGAGTCTTCGACTTCGCCGATCCGGTCTACGGCGCGGTGTCGTTGCCTGCGACCAGCGTCATCGGCATCTCCACCTGCGGCCCGCTGCCCAACCCGGTGCCGACGAACAACGCCCTGCCGACGCAGGAGACCGGCACCCGGCCCGCCCGCGCGCTGCCCTACCAGCCCAACGGGTACCTGGATCACCTGGAGTTCGGGTCGAGCGGCAAGATCCTCGCCTGGTTCGCCATGGCCAACCAGGGCGGCGCCGCCAAGAGCGCCGCCCATCTCTCCATCCACCCCAACGCCTACCGCGACACCACGCCCTGGCAGTACACGATCGACCCGGGCGGCACCGCCTCCGACTACTTCAACATCGGTACGGGCTACGGCAGCGGCAAGTACGACCTCTCCATGGTCGGCCCCAACCGCTTCCTGCGCCGCTTCCAGGGCGACGCGACGAAGGCGGGCAAGTCCGTTGAGGTGAGCACCCGTTACGCGGTCGAGTCGGGCACCGGCAAGCTCGCGATCTACTTCAAGATGGTCAACTCGGGCTCCGTAGCCGTGAAGTTCACCATCACCTCCAACCACTACCGCGGCGACGGACCGTGGACCCACCCGGTCGCCGCGGGCGGATCGACGGAGGACTTCTTCAACGCCGTTGCCTACCAAGGTGGTTGGTACGACTTCACGGTCACCGTCGACTCCGACGCGACCTGGTCGCGCCGGTTCACCGGTCACCTGGAGTCGGGCGCGGCCAGCGTCAGCGGCTGACGTCGGCGTACAGCTCCGGGCGCGGGGCGAGTTCGACGGTCACCCGGCCGCCGCTCTCCAGCGCCCGGACCCCGGCCTCGGCGACCACGGAGGACGCGTAGCCGTCCCAGGCGCTCGGGCCGGTGACCCGACCCTGCCGGGTGGCGTCCACCCAGGACTGCACCTCACGGTCGTAGGCGTCCGCGAACCGCACGAGATAGTCCAGCGGGACGTCCTCGTGCGCGCTGCCGTGCGTGGTGACGACCATCGTGCGGTCCTCGCCGATCCGGGCACTGCCCGCCTCGCACACGGCCTCGCAGCGCACCTGGTAGCCGAAGCCGGAGTTGACGAAGACCTCGACGTCGACCAGGGCGCCGCCCTCGGTCTCGAAGAGCACGAGCTGCGGGTCGATCAGCCCCTCCGGGGCATTCGCCGACGAGCGAGGGCTGAGCACCGTCACCGCCGTGAGTTCCTGACCGAGCAGCCAGCGGGCCGCGTCGATCTCGTGCGAGACCGAACTGTCGATGAGCATCGCCGACGTGAAGTAGGGCGGTGAGGACACATTGCGGTGGGTGCAGTGCAGGATCAGCGGGCGTCCCAACCGGCCGCTGTCCAGAAGGGACTTGAGGTGCTGGTACTCGGTGTCGTAGCGCCGCATGAACCCGATCTGCGCCAGCCGCCGCCCGAGCCGCGCCTCGGCCTCCACCACCCGCAGCGCTCCGGTGGAGTCGGGGACCATCGGCTTCTCGCACAGCACCGGCAGCCCGCGCGCGAAGGCCGCGAGCAGCGCCTCCTCGTGCGCGGGACCCGGCGAGGCGATGAGCACCGCCTCGACACCGGGGGCGTCCAGCGCGGCCACGGCGTCCTCGTGCACCGAGACCGCTTCCAGACCGGCCGCCGCCTCCTTGGCGCGCTCGGTGTCCGGGTCGGCCACCGCGGCCACCCTCGCTCCGCTCACCACCTGGTCGAGGCGTCGTATGTGGTCGGCTCCCATGTGTCCCGCACCCAGCACGGCCACGCCCAGCAGGTCACCCACGTGTGCTCTCCCTCTACGTCGACGATCACGCCGTAGCGTACGCCGCGGGGGAGAGGCGACCTCGGGGACGAACAGACGGCCTCAGTAGCGCAGTACGCCCGCGATGCCGGCCGCGTCGTTCAACGTGCCGTCGGGGACGAAGCGGACCTCGGCGCCGGTCTCCAGGCACTGTTCGACGATCTCGTCCACGATGTCCTCGCGGGCGTCGAGGTCGCCGCTCCCGGCCGGGACCAGATGGTCGCCGTGGTCGTCGCGGACCGTGACGCGGTAGTTCTCCTCGACGGCCAGCAGCCGGACCCGGCCCTCGCGGGCGTTCTGCCAGACCTCGTCCACGCCGGCCGCGAACTCCTTGCGCCCGCGCGCCGATTCGAGTTCCCGGGTCACCGTGACGGTGTTGTTCCGGGCCTCGGCGTCGACCAGTGGCCGTACCGCCTGCCACACCGCGTCGGGTGTGCCGTGGGCGAGACCGCCGTGGGGGATGTGCGCCGCGCCCTTGGTGGCGCTGCCCACCTCGTCGAGTGCCGAGAGGGCCGCCTGCTCGCCGGTGATGTAGAGCGGGCGCCGGTGCTCGCGCAGGATCCGGCCCATCGCGGTGTCGGCCTCGCGCAGGAAGTGCCGGGTGTCCTCGTCGCGGAAGGTGCTCGGGATGTCGCCGATGCGCTCCTGGCGCTCGGCGTCGAAGTTGTCCCGGTGGTCGCGGGTCAGCGGGAAGCCGCCGGTGTGGGCCTCGGTGACCCGGTCGACACCGCCGTTCCACAGCGTGACGCAGTCCGCGGAGACCGAGAGCACCCAGAACGGCCGCTCGGAGGCCTGCGCGGAGACGAGGTTGCGGGTGAGGAAGGTGTCGGAGAGCACCACACGTTCCGGCACCGATCTGGCGAGGGACCACACCTGGTGCTCGCCCGGCGCGGCGAAGATCACCAGACCGTCCTCGGTGTGTGCGAGATCGATCTCGGCGAGGGCCTGGTCGAGCTGGCGGACGACGTCGATCCGCCGGTCCCGGGGGACCGCGGGATCGGCCTCCAGCTGCTTCTTGGCCTCGGCCAGCACATTGCGCAGCCGGACCGGATCCTGGGCGTTGTCGGGCTCGCGACGATGTGTCGGGGTGAGCACGGAGACCGCGGGGTAGGGGCGCGGGCGCCGCAGTTCGGTCAGGGTGGCGGGACTCAGTGCGTGCTCCATAACAGCACGATAGGGCCGATCGGCGGATGGGGCATATGGGGGAAGCCCGCCAGGCAATTGGGGCAAATGGTTGCTAACGTCCCACGAGTGACGCAAGCCGCCACTGCCGACACCCGGACCACGGCCGCCAAGCTGACCCTGCCGACGCTGACCACCATGGTGGTCGGCTCCATGGTCGGGGCCGGAGTGTTCTCGCTCCCGCGCAGATTCGCGCAGGAGACGGGCGTGGCCGGCGCCCTCATCGCCTGGGCCGTCGCCGGTACCGGAATGCTGATGCTGGCCTTCGTCTTCCAGACCCTCGCCGTCCGCAGACCCGACCTCGACGCCGGTGTCTACGCCTACGCCAAGGCCGGTTTCGGCGAGTACCTCGGCTTCTTCGCCGCGTTCGGCTACTGGGCCAGCGCCTGCGTCGGCAACGTGACGTACTGGGTGCTGATCATGTCGACGATCGGCACCATCGCACCCTCCCTCGGCGAGGGCGACACCGTCCTCGCGGTGGTCCTCTCCTCGGCCGGACTGTGGCTCTTCTTCCTGCTGATCAGCCGCGGAGTGAAGGAGGCGGCGGCGATCAACCGGATCGTCACCGTCGCCAAGGTCGTGCCGATCCTCGTCTTCGTCGTCCTCGCGCTCTTCTACCTCAAGCCCCATGTCTTCGCCGAGAACTTCGGCGGCGCGGACTACGCGGGCTCCCTGTTCCAGCAGGTCAAGGGCACCATGCTGGCCACCGTCTTCGTGTTCCTGGGCGTCGAGGGCGCCAGCGTCTACTCCCGGCACGCCCGCCGCCGCGAGGACGTCGGCCGCGCCACCGTCCTCGGCTTCCTCAGCGTCTTCGCCGTCTTCGCGTCGGTCACGATCGTGTCGTACGGCCTGATGCCGATGGGTGAGATCGCCGAACTGCGGCAGCCCTCCATGGCGGGAGTGCTGGAGTACGCGGTGGGCACCTGGGGGAAGGTCTTCGTCAGCGTCGGGTTGATCGTCTCGGTGCTGGGCGCCTATCTCGCCTGGACGTTGATGGCCGCCGAGGTGCTGTTCGTCGCCGCCAAGGACGACGACATGCCGCGCTTCCTGAAGAAGTCCACGGCGGCCGACGTGCCCGTGCCCGCCCTGGTGATGACCACCCTGCTCAGCCAAGTCGTGCTGGTCGTCACCTACTTCTCCGACGACGCCTTCAACTTCGCGCTGGACCTGACCAGTTCGCTGACGCTGATCCCGTTCCTGCTGGCGGCGGGCTTCGCCGTGAAGATCGCGGTCGCCGAAAACCGGGGCGGGCGAGGCGAGTTGGTGATCGCCGGGCTCGCCACCGTCTACACCGCGTTCCTGATCTACGCGGCCGGCTTCAAGTACCTCCTCGTCTCGTTCATCATCTACGCGCCCGCCACCTTCCTGTTCGTCAAGGCCCGCAGGGAGCAGGGGCGTTCGCCCTTCTCGGCCCGCGAACTGGTGATCCTCGCCGTCTCGGCCGGTGGTGCCGTTGTCGGCGTCGTCGCCCTGGCAGCGGGCTGGATCAGCCTCTGACCCCGCCTTCGACCTCCGGAAAGGTGTGCGCACCGTGACCAACCCAGACACCGTGGACCGACATGAGTACGGCGTCCACTCCGAGGTCGGCCGACTGCGCAAGGTGCTGGTCTGCGCACCGGGCCTGGCCCATCGCAGGCTCACCCCGACCAACTCCGACGACCTGCTCTTCGACGACGTGATGTGGGTCGAGAACGCCCAGCGCGACCACGCCGACTTCGTCAACAAACTCCGCGAACGCGGCGTGGACGTCGTCGAGTTGCACGAACTGCTCGCCCAGACCATGACGATCCCCGCGGCCAAGGACTGGCTCCTGGACCGGAAGATCGTCGCCAACGAGGTCGGCCTGGGCCTCATCGACGCGACCCGCGCCTACCTGGAGAGCCTCGAACCGGCCGAACTGGCCAAGTACTTGATCGGCGGCCTCGCCACCACCGACCTCCCGGACGACTACCGCTCCGACTACGTCGCCCTCGCCCGCGAGTCGACCGGTGTCCGCGAGTACCTGATGCCGCCGCTGCCCAACACCCTCTACACCCGCGACACGACCTGCTGGCTCTACGGCGGCCTCACCCTCAACCCGCTCTACTGGCCCGCCCGGCACGACGAGACCCTGCTGATGAAGGCGATCTACACCTTCCACCCGGACTTCGCGGGTTCCCTCGTCTGGTGGGGCGACCCCGAACTCGACTGGGGGCAGGCCACGTTCGAGGGCGGCGACATCATGCCCGTCGGCAACGGCGTAGTCCTCATGGGCATGAGCGAACGCACCTCGCGCCAGGCCATCACCCAGGTCGCCAAGGCGCTCTTCGACCTGGGCGCCGCGGAGCACGTCGTCGTGGCCGGTATGCCGAAGCTGCGCTCCGCGATGCACCTCGACACCGTCTTCACCTTCGCCGATCGCGATCTGGTCACCCTGTACCCGGCGATCATGGACGCCGTCCACACCTTCTCCCTGCGCCCCGGCACCAAGGGACCCGGCCTCGACATCGTCGACGAGGGCCCGACCCCCTTCACCGACGTCGTCGCCAAGGCGCTCGGCCTGCCCGAGCTGCGGGTCGTCGAGACGGGCGGTGACATCTACGCCTCCGAGCGCCAGCAGTGGGACAGCGGCAACAATGCGGTCGCGCTGGAACCGGGCGTGGTCTTCACCTACGACCGCAACACCCAGACCAACACCCTGCTGCGCAAGGCCGGCGTCGAGGTCATCACGATCGTCGGCGCCGAGTTGGGGCGCGGCCGGGGCGGCGGCCACTGCATGACCTGCCCGATCGTGCGCGACCCGGTGGAGTTCTGAACTGCCGGGCGAACCAGGGATGTTGGTGAACTCTTTGCCCGTGGCCGGTTCCTGACGAGCACCGCCCGGTGGGACGCCGGTCGGCGGATCTCGCGGACGCAAAGCACGGCCGAAAGCGGTGGGGTGGCGCGGCCGTTCAGGTTACGGACATGTTGACCGGCTTCATGGGTGTGCCCCACGCTCGACATGTAGGTGCTAGATACAACTGGTTCGGCCGGGGGTTCCCCACACTCGGAAACACGCAGGTGATCCGGGACTCCCCGGCCGGCCGGACGCGGGAGGTAACGCATGTGCGGCATCACCGGATGGGTCTCCTTCGACCGTGAACTGCGCACCGAGGCCGCGACATTGGATGCAATGACCGAGACGATGGCCTGCCGCGGCCCGGACGACCGGGGCGTCTGGGCACAGGGCCCCGCCGCCCTCGGACACCGCCGGCTCGCGATCATCGACCTGCCCGGCGGGCACCAGCCCATGACCGCCGACACGGCGGACGGCACGGTCGCCCTCGTCTACTCGGGGGAGACCTACAACTTCACCGAACTGCGCCGCCAACTCGCCGACAGGGGACACCGGTTCACCACCGACTCCGACACCGAGGTCGTCCTGCGCGGCTATCTCGAATGGGGCGACGCCGTCGCCGAACGCCTCAACGGCATGTACGCCTTCGCGATCTGGGACGGCCGTCGCGATCAACTCGTCATGATCCGGGACCGCATGGGCATCAAGCCCTTCTACTGCCACCCCACCTCCGACGGCGTCCTCTTCGGCTCCGAGCCCAAAGCGATCCTCGCCAACCCGCTCGCCCGCGCCAGGGTCACTCTGGACGGCCTGCGGGAACTCTTCACCATGATCAAGACACCCCAACACGCCATCTGGGACGGCATGTTCGAGGTCGAGCCCGGCACCGTCGTCACCGTCGACCGCGCGGGCCTGCGCCGCCGTACCTACTGGCAGTTGGAGACCCGCCCGCACACCGACGACCGCGACACCACCGTCGCGACCGTCCGCACCCTCCTGGACGACATCGTGCGCCGCCAGCTCGTCGCCGACGTGCCCCGCTGCACCCTGCTCTCCGGCGGCCTCGACTCCTCCGCCATGACCGCCATCGCCGCCCGCCAACTCGGTGTGCACGGCGAGAAGGTGCGCAGTTTCGCCGTCGACTTCGTCGGCCAGAGCGAGAACTTCGTCGCCGACCAGCTCCGCGGCACCCCCGACACGCCGTACGTCCACGACGTGGCCCGCGCCTCGGGCACCGACCACCAGGACATCGTGCTCGACGCGCACGCCCTGGCCGATCTCGACGTACGGGCGAAGACGATCCGCGCCCGCGATCTCCCCATGGGCTTCGGCGACATGGACTCCTCGCTGTACCTGTTGTTCCGCGCCATCCGCGACCAGTCCACCGTCGCCCTGTCCGGAGAGTCCGCCGACGAGGTGTTCGGCGGCTACCAGCAGTTCTTCGACGAGGAGGCCCGGCGCGCCGCCACCTTCCCCTGGCTGGTGCGCTTCGGCCGGGACTTCGGGGACGACTCCGACGTCCTGCGCACGGACCTGACCGAGGCACTGGACACGCCGTCGTACATCGCGGACGGCTACCGCACCGCCGTCGCGGGTGTCCAACGCCTCGACGGCGAGAGCGACTTCGAGTACGGCATGCGGCGCATCTGCCACCTCCACCTCACCCGCTTCGTGCGCATCCTGCTCGACCGCAAGGACCGCGCGAGCATGGCGGTCGGACTGGAGGTCAGGGTGCCGTTCTGCGACCACCGGCTCGTCGAGTACGTCTACAACACGCCCTGGTCCCTCAAGTCCTACGACGGCCGGGAGAAGACCCTGCTCCGGGAGGCCACCGCGGACGTCCTCCCGAAATCCGTGTACGACCGGGTCAAGAGCCCGTACCCGTCCACCCAGGACCCCAAGTACGCGGTCGCCCTCCAGGACCACGCCAAGGACCTGCTCGCCCGCCCCTCCCACCCGGTCTTCGACCTCGTGGACCGCGACAGGCTCCGCCGCATCGCCCACCGCGACGCCCCCATCAGCACCCAGGCGGGCCGGCGCGGCCTGGAACGCGCCCTCGACCTGGCGCTCTGGCTCGACCTCTACAAGCCCGAGATCTCACTCGCCTGAGGGTGAGGTGTCCGGCTGGCAGGAGCTCCCGCTGGGCGGCAGCGAGCCGTACAGCAGGAAGTCGTTGACCTTGGTGTGCACACACTTGGACGACGCGTAACCGGTGTGGCCCTCACCCTTGTTGTCGAGCACCACGGCCGAGGAGCCGAGCCGGTGTGCCGTCTCCACGGTCCAGCGGTACGGCGTCGCCGGGTCGCCCCGGGTGCCGACGAGCAGCATCTTCGACGTGTCCACGTTCTTCACGTCGTCGCGGATGTAGTCGGTGCCCTTGGGGCGGCCGTAGCACATCAGGACCTCGGTGAGCCGGTAGCGGCCGAAGACCGGTGACGCGGCCTGGTACTCGGCGCGCAGTCCGGCCAGGTCCTTGGTGATCCGCTCGGCGGTGGGGCGGTCGGGGTCGTCGGCGCAGTTGATGGCCATCAGCGCGGCCGGGAGGTTGTCGAGCGGGACGTTCTGCGCGTCGACGAGCCCGCCGCCCGACTCCTCGCCACCGCTCCGCAGTCCGGGCAGCCCGGACCCGCCGGACGAGAACGCCATCACGGCGCGCGTGTCACCGTCCTCCACCAGCGAGGCGATGGCACGCTCCAGCGACGGCCACAACTGCTTGCTGTACAGCGCCTGACTGATGGCGCCCACCAGGTCCTGGCCGGAGAAGGTGTCGCCGAAGTCCGTCTGCACCGGATCCTGGTCGAGCGAGTCGACGAGCCCTACGACCCGGTCCGGCGCCGACCGTGCGTCCGTGCCGAAAGGACAGGCGATGTCCTGCACACACCAGTTGAGGAAGTCCTCCAGCGCCGTCTGCTGTCCCTCGGCGCCCGCCCTGCCCTGCTCGGACAGCGGCTCGGTGAGCGTGTCGACTCCGTCGAGCACCAACCGGCCCACCTTCTTCGGGAATTGGGCCGCGTAGACCGCGCCGAGCCGCGTTCCGTAGGAGAAGCCGAGGTAGTTGAGCTTCTTGTCGCCGAGGGCCTGGCGCATCACGTCCAGGTCCCGGGAGGCGTTGACCGTGCCTATGTGGGGCAGGACCGGGCCGGAGTACTTGGCGCAGACGGCCGCAGCCTTCCGCAACTGCTTGAGGACGACCTTCGGATCGCTGCTGTCGATGTCCGCCGGTTCCTCGTCCGTGGCGGCCGAGCCCTGGTCGGCGCCCGCGCCACAACTGACGGGCGAGGACTGGCCGACACCGCGCGGATCGAAGGTGACGACGTCGTAGCCGTTCGTCAGATCCATGAACTCCTTGCCGTCCGAGGCGAGTTCACTGACGCCGGCACCGCCGGGACCGCCGAAGTTCAGCAACACGGAACCCCGGGACTTCCCGGTCGCCCGGTAGCGGGCGAGCGCGAGATCGAGCGTGGCTCCGCCGGGCTTCGCGTAGTCGAGCGGGACGGTGACCTTTCCGCACTGCAGATCCTTGGGTGCGTCCGGGTCCTTGCACGCGGCCCACTTCACCTTCTGCCGGTAGAACCGGGAGAGGTCGGGCCGCGGCCCGTTGTCGGCCGTGGCGAGCGTGGGCAGCCCCGCGCCGAGCAGTGCCAGCGTGAGGACCCCGGTGAACGCGCAGCGCCGGAACGCGGGCCGCGATGACAGCCTGGCCAGCATCAATGCCTCCAAGGACGCGCTGTGACCAGCGCCCTCGATCACGATAAACGGGCCTCACGGGGCCCGCCTCCTGGCGGGCGGAGCGGCGATCGGTGCCGTATTCTGCGCCCCTTCAATAGGCATAAGGGGTTTTCCGACTAATGGTTTTCCGATTGGCCGGGGGTGTTGGAGCGGCGTTGTTACGAGTAGTTCGATAACCGTGACGCTCGATGGAGTGAAAGGCCGATAAGCCATAACTCGGATGGTGCGCCCACGTTTTATTCGGTGCGGGTGACCGCCCGCGACCAAGTCTGGAAGGCAGGGAACCTATGAAACGGGTTACCCGAAACGGGATGATCGCCGTCGCCGCCGCGTCCGGTGCGATGGCCGCCGCGCTGCCGGCGTTCGCCGACTCCGCCGCGGACGGCTCGGCGGCCGGTTCGCCGGGGGTGGTCTCCGGCAACACGATCCAGCTCCCGGTGCACGTACCGGTGAACGTGTGCGGGAACACCGTGAACGTGGTGGGGCTGCTCAATCCCGCCGCGGGCAACAGTTGCGTCAATGAGGGCGGCGGCGCGAAGAACCCCGCCGGGCCACGCGGAGGCGCCTCGGCGCACGGCGGCGTAAAGGACTCGCCCGGTGTGCTGACCGGAAACGGAGTGCAGCTCCCGATCCATCTCCCGGTGAATGTCACCGGCAATTCCGTGAATGTCGTGGGTGTCGGCAATCCCGTCGTGGGCAACCGGTCGGAGAACACTTCCGGCGACCACCCCCACCACCCGGCGCGGCCGACGCCCGAACCGTCGGCACCGACTCCCGCGCCGCCGAAGCCGCATCCGGCGCCCGTTACGGAGGTGCGGGGGTACCCCGCCCCGCCCGCCGCCGCGGCCTCACTGGCCCACACGGGCACGGACGACCTGGTCCCGGCCGCCGCCGCCGGCGCGGCGCTCGTCCTGGGCGGCGCCGCGCTGTACCGGCGCTTCCGCCCCGGCGCGGGCCGCTGACCCGGGCACCCGCGCCAGGACGGAAGGCCCCACCGGGCAGGCGACCGGTGGGGCCTCCGCCGTTCGAACCGGCTTGATGGATCAGGGGAGTTCGCCGCGCAGGATGCTGTACCGCACCCCGTCCCGCCACCGCCCGTCCCGGTACGCGACGCTGCGCAGGACGCCCTCCCGGGTGAACCCGGCCTTCTCCAGGGCGCGTTGCTCGGCGATGTTCTCCGACTCCGTGTCCGCCTCGACGCGCATCACCAGGGTGTGCGCGAACAGATAGCGCACCAACTGCCGTTGCGCCTCGGTCCCGACACCCTGTCCGCGTGCCTCGGGCAGCAGGGTGATGCCCATGTTCCAGTAGTGGCAGGTCGGCGTCGGGGCGACCTTCCGCCAGGCGACGAACCCCACGGGCTCCTCGGCCCGGAGCACCATCAGATACGACCGGTCACCGCCGAGCAGACGATCCTCGGACCACTGCCGTCGCCAGCGCCGGACGTCGCTCCAGCCGTACCACTGGAACTCCGACGCGGCCTCCGGGTCGCCGAGGAAGCGCTCCATGACGGTCAGGCCGGCTTCGTCCACCGGTCGCAGTGCGATGTTGTCCAAGGTCATGCGGGACAAGCGTAGAGGGCCTCAACTAGTGGGCGCCGTCCGGGTGTTCGTCCGCATCGGCCGGAGCCCTGAGGAGTGCGTGGGCCGCCTTCCGGAACGCGGAGAGCAGTCGGTTGTGCTCGCCTGCCCGGGTCGCGAGGGCGACATGACTCGGCTCGACGCCGTGCAGAGGTATCGCGACGATGTCGGGGCGGAGCGTCTGCCCGGGGCGGATGCCGGCCGCGATGGCCACGGCCCGTCCGTCGGCGACGAACTCGAACTTGTCCGCCAGGGCCCGGATCACCGGACCACCGGGCGCGGGCCGGCCGTCGGGCCGGGGATCGATACGCCAGAAGGCGGCCCACGCCGGGTCCGCGCCGGGGAGCTGCGGAACGGGCTCGTCGGCGATGTCGTCCACGGTCACGGACTCCTTGCCGGCCAGCCGGTGATCGAGCGGCACGAGCAGGACGCGCGGCTCGCCGTAGAGGATCGTGACCTCCAACTCATCGGTGGAGAACGGCAGTCGGGCCACCACCGCGTCCACTCGCCGCTCCAACAGGGCGGCGCGTACATCGTCGTAGGCCAGATGCACGACGTGCACATCGGCGTCCGGATGCCGGCGCCGTACCTCGCGCACCGCCGGGGTCACGAACAGGTTCGCCATGTACCCGACGGTGAGTCGGCTGGGTTCCGCAGCGGCGCGGGTCTCGGCGGCGGCCTGGGCGGTGGCGCGCAACAGCCCCTTGGCGCGCGGCAGAAAGACCTCCCCGGCCTCCGTGAGCCGAGTGCCCTGCGGGGTGCGGTCCAGCAGTCGGGCCCCCAACTGCTCCTCCAGGCGCCGGACTTGACGGCTCAGGGACGGCTGGGTGATGTGCAGAGACTCGGCTGCGCGACCGAAGTGACGCTGCTCGGCGACGGCGATGAAGTACCGCACGAGACGCAGTTCGAGATCGGGCGCGGGAGGCAGGTCCGTCATGCCCCAAGCGTACTGCCACATGCGCCGCACATCTGGGCCGATAGGGCCGCTGAACAGTGGTGATGCCTGATCCGCATTGCCTCATGCGAAACAGGCTTTGGACCCGGAACGGATGCCCCGACCACGATGGAAGCACAGCACGACCCAGTTCGACACTCACCCATCGAAGGAACGCAGCATGCGAGTATTCGTCACCGGCGCGACCGGATTCATCGGCTCCGCCGTGGTCCGTGAACTGCTCGACGCAGGGCACACGGTCACCGGTCTGGCCCGCTCCGACGCGTCCGCCGAGGCGCTGACGGCCGCGGGCGCCGCCGTGCACCGGGGTTCGCTCGACGACCTCGACAGCCTGCGCAGCGGCGCCGAGGCGGCGGACGGGGTCTGCCATCTGGCGTTCATCCACGACTTCACCGACTTCGCCGCCAACTGCGCCACCGACCTGCGCGCGATCGAGGCGATCGGTGACGCGCTCGCGGGCACCGACAAGCCCTTCGTGGTGACCTCAGGCACCCCCGGGCTCGACCAGGGGCGGGTGGCGACGGAGGAGGACGCGGTCGACCCGGAGTCGTTCGCGGCGGTCCGGCAGCCGTCCGAGATCGCGGCGGTCGCCCTCGCGGAGCGCGGGGTACGGTCGTCGGTCGTCCGGTTGCCCCGGTCCGTGCACGGCACGGGCGACAAGGGATTCGTCGCGGGGCTGATCGCCGTCGCCCGCCAGAAGGGCCTGTCGGCGTACGTCGGCGACGGCACCAACCGGTGGCCCGCCGTGCATCGTCTCGACGCGGCCCGGCTGTACCGATGGGCCCTGGAGTCGGCCCCGGCGGGCGCGCAGTACCACGCGGTCGGCGACGAGGGGCTGCCGCTCAGGGAGATAGCAGAGATCATCGCCGCCCGTCTCGACGTCCCGACGGGCAGCGTGACGCCCGAGGAAGCGGTCGCGCACTTCGGTTTCCTGGGCCTCGTCGCCTCGTTCGACTGCCCTGCGTCGAGCGCGCTGACACAGAAGCAGACGGGGTGGCAGCCGGTGGAGGTGGGTCTGCTGGCCGACCTCGAAGCGGGCCACTACTTCGACGACGCGGAGTAGGAAGGAGCGCCCCGGCACCGGCACCACGCCCTACGCGCATAATCCCGTTGCCGGGCTCGCCCCCGGATGTTGAAGTGGACGCATGGATCATGCCGAGGTGCTCGCCCTTCACGACCGCGACCTGCGCGAAGGCGCTCGACCCGACGGGCCGGGTGCCCGTGTGGAGCGGACCGGGGGAGTGGTCCGCCAGGTCGCCGACGCGGACGGCTGGAACGGCATCCTGTGGACGGACCTGGACGAGACCGACGCCGACGCGGCGATCGCCGAACAGATCGCGTACTTCACCGGACTCGGCCGTGATTTCGAGTGGAAGCTCTACGGCCACGATCTGCCGACGGATCTCGGGCAGCGGCTGACGGCGGCCGGTTTCACCCCCGAACCGCGGGAGACCCTGATGATCGGCGCGATCGCCGAACTCGCACTCGACGCCGAACTGCCGGACGGCATCCGCCTGTTGCCCGCCACCGACCGCGCGACCGTCGACCTCGTGGCGGACGTCCACGAGAAGGCCTTCGGCACGGACAGCTCCCGGCTGCGCTCCAGCCTGCTCGCCCAGCTCGCCGCCGATCCGGACACGGTGGTCGCCGTGGTCGCCCTCGCCGGGGACGAACCGGTGAGCGCGGCGCGGATGGAACTGGTCCCCGGCACCCCGTTCGCCGGCCTGTGGGGCGGCGGCACGGTGGAGAGCCGGCGGGGCCGCGGCATCTACCGCGCCCTGGTCGCCCACCGCGCCCGCATCGCGGCCGACCGCGGCTACCGCTACGTCCAGGTCGACGCCTCCGACCAGAGCCGCCCCATCCTGGAACGCCTCGGCCTCGCCCCGCTCACCACGACCACGCCGTACGTGTACGAGCCGTAGACACCTACAGGTCGAGCTGGTACTCCACCGCCCGATGCGTCGGCACATAGCCGAGCGCGTCGTTCACCGCTCGCATGGGCTCGTTGTCGTCCGCCGTGTCCGTGAGCAACCCGGCCAGCAGCGGGTGGAGTTGGCGTGCCCGGTGGATCGAGGCGGCCTTCATCCAGCGGGCGAGACCGCGGCCACGATGGGCGGGCAGCACGGCCGTACCGTAGTGCTGCGCGTCGCCGCGCCCGTCGCCCGGTACGACCAGTTCGGAGAAGCCGACGACCCGGCCGTCGGTCGTGTCCACGGCGGCGACGGTGTGCAGCAGCTCCCCTCGGCGCGCGACCGCCTCTGCCGCCGCGACCAGTCGTTCGACATCCCATGCGACGGTGCCGTAGTCGGTGTCCTGCATCGGCATGTCGTCCATCGCGCTGCGCGACTCGGCGTAGGAACGGGCGAGTTCGGCCGGGACCGTGCCGTCCCATTCCGTCAACTCGTAGCCGGGGTGCGGGCGTTGGGCACGTGAGCCGATCGCTGTGAGGTCCGCGTCGGCCAGCGACAGCCGGGCGTATGTCAGGGTCAGCACCGGACGGAAGCCGCGGGCCGGCAGGAACTCGTCGGCGGGTGAACCCTGTTGGGCCTGGGCGACGATCGAGCGACGGCCCTCCGCGCGGGCGGCGGCCGTCGCGGCCTCCAACAGGCGGGTGCCGATGCCCTGTCGGCGTTCGGCGGCGTGCACCGAGAGCTCCAGTTCACCGAGATGCGCCTGCCCCTCCTTGAGGAACAGGCGCAGCGAAGCCGACCCGACGGGTATGCCGTCACTGTCCTGGGCGAGCCAGACGAGACGACGGCTCGACGGTCCGGACTCCGGATCGACGAGCGGGATGAGGCGTGATGACAAGGGATCTCCGGGAGGGATACGCGAAGCGGGGGTCCGGGCGGCGGGCTCGCAGTAGCTTGCCGCCGCCCGGTCTCACCCGCAACGCAATTCCCGTCCCCCGCTCAGCGGCGCACCCTTGTCCGGTCCAGTGCGGCGATGCCCACGGCCGCCAGGCCGATCTGGATGAGCCACTCGATCCAGTCGATGCCCTTCGTGTCGGCGACCCCCAGGCCCGAGGCGATCGCCGCGCCGAGGAGCGCGGCCACGATGCCGACCACGATCGTCAGGACGACGCCTATGTGCTGGCGGCCCGGAACGACCAGCCGTCCCAACACGCCAATGATGATGCCGATGATGATGGCACTGATGATGCCCGAGATCTCCATCTCCGCCCCTCTTTGTCGATGTCCTCGCTCTCACCTTGTGCCCGCTGCGGGCCGAGTCACTCCGAGGAGTTCTGTCGGCTGTTATTGCCGCGACTTTCTGTTCACGACCCCTTCATGCCATGTACCTTTCAATCGTTCAACGCGTGTAGAACTCCCCGACTACCGTTCTACGCGCGCAGATCAGGCGCCCGCACCGCACCTTTCCCATCCCCTCACGGAGGTTCGCCGGATGCTTGGATCCAGAAGATCCCGCCGCAGACTCACCACCGCCCTCGCCGGCCTGGGACTTTTCGTCACGGGGGCGGCCCTCCAGGTCACCACCACGGCCACGCCCGCGCACGCGGCCACCACGCACCGCATCCTGTTCGACGACGGCCACGCCGAGGAGGCGGGCAACGCGGACTGGATCATCTCCACCAGCAAGCCCGACCCGCTGGCCCAGGACTCCTCCCCGTCCTCGGAGACGGACTGGACCGGGGCACTGTCGTCGTGGGGCGTAGCCCTGCAGAAGACCGGCAGTTACAGCCTGAAGACCGCCACCAGCGCGCTCACGTACGGCGGTTCGTCGACGACCGACCTGTCGAACTTCGACACGCTGGTCCTGCCGGAGCCCAACACGCTGTTCACGACGGCCGAGAAGACCGCGATCATGACGTTCGTCCAGAACGGTGGCGGCCTCTTCATGATCTCCGACCACACCGGCGCCGACCGCAACAGCGACGGCGAGGACGCGGTCGAGATCCTCAACGACCTGATGACGAACAACAGCGTCGACTCGACCGACCCGTTCGGCTTCTCCATCGACACCCTCGACATCAGCTCCGGCTACCCCGCCGCGATCAGCGACAGCAGCAACGCGGTCCTCAACGGCGCCTTCGGCACGGTCACCAAGAGCCTGATCGCCGACGGCACCACGGCCACGCTGAAGCCCGCCGACAACGCGAACGTCAAGGGCCTTGTGTACCGCAGCGGTTACTCCGGCAACACCGGCGCGTTCTTCGCCACCAGCACCTTCGGCAGCGGTCGCGTCGCCTTCTGGGGCGACAGCTCACCCATCGACGACGGCACCGGCCAGTCCGGCAACACGCTCTACGACGGCTGGAACGACACCGGCGCCACCAACGCCGCCCTCGCCCTCAACGCGACCGCGTGGCTGGCCGGCGACGGCAGCACCGGTGGTGGCGGAGGCGGCGGCGGGGGCACCTGCACCGCCGCCCAGCTGCTCGGCAACCCGGGCTTCGAGTCCGGCAACACCACCTGGACCGCCAGCAGCGGCGTCATCACCAGCTCCACCAGCGAGGCCGCCCGCACCGGCTCCTACAAGGCCTGGCTCGACGGTTACGGAACGGCCCACACCGACACACTGTCCCAGTCGGTGACCATCCCGTCCGGCTGCTCCGCCACCCTCAGCTTCTATCTGCACGTCGACACCGCGGAGACCACCACCAGCACGGCGTACGACAAGCTCACCGTCACCGCCGGATCCACCACCCTGGCCACGTACTCGAACCTCAACGCGGCCTCCGGATACGTCCTCAAGTCCTTCGACGTCTCCTCCCTGGCCGGCACCACCGCCACCATCAAGTTCAGCGGCGTCGAAGGGTCCACCCTCCAGACGTCGTTCGTCATCGACGACACCGCGCTCAACGTCAGCTGAAGACGACCTGTGGGGCCCGGCGGCGGCCGGGCCCCACAGGTGTTCACGCCGCTGGGAAGGTCCGCTCCGGCGTGTTCCAGCCGGAGACCCGCACCCGGGGCGCCGAGCCGTGCAGCTCGGACGTCCGGTAGGTCACCGTCAGCGTCTTCGACTCCCCGGGCCACAGGCTCACTTCGTTGTCGGACCACGTCACCGGCAGCACCGGCTTGCCCGCCGAGTCGACGAGATGGACGTCGGTGAGGAGCGAAGGAGTCTTCCCCTTCCCGGAGTTGTGCACCGTGACCGTCGTGGTCGAGGTGCCGTCCTTGCCCGCTGCGGTCGACGCCGTCGCCGAAACCGGCACCTGCGCCATCGAGTTGAGCCCCTTGAGGTCGGCGTAGCTCGTCGTCGGCGTGTAGTACCAGTCGGTGTGCGCCCAGTCGAGCGTGTCGGGCTTGGCGGACAGCCAGTAGACGTTCCGGCTCACCTCCTTGCCGGTCGCGTCGGTCAGCGTCAGCCGCACCAGGTACGTCGTCGACAGACCGGTCACCGAGGAGGGCAGGGTGAGCGCGGTGCTGTGTGCGCCGCCGCAGGAGACCGTCACCCCGGCCACCTTCTTGTCGTACTTCTGCGTGCCGTCGGTGTTGAACAGCGTTGCCCGCGCCGTGAGTTGCGAGGCGGGCGCGTTCCGGTTGTTCACCACGACGACCGAGCGGTTGTCGTAGGAGTACTGGATGTGCAGCGGCTCGTTCGCCTTCTTCACGCCGAAGTAGGCGCCGCCCTGGTCGAGGTAACGGTCCATCAACTGCCAGTGCAGCGAGGTCCATCCGCTGTTGAACATCCAGTGGACGACTCCGGTCGCCGGTTTCGAGGCGTCGGTGGCGTTGCGCTCGTAGGCCTCGAACTGGGCGCGGACGTTCTCGTACTGGGCGAGCTGGGCCTTGCGGACGTAGTCGGTGAGGCTCGTCGGCGGGCCGTAGCGGCCGGTGAGGGCGTTGTCGTAGAGCTTGAGGGTGTTGAAGACCGGGGACGGGGAGCGGTGGTACTGCTTGGCGGTCGGGTCTTTCCAGAGGGTGGCGAGTTCGGCCGGGGTCATCATGCGGCGCAGGGTGTCGAGGGTGGGGATGTCGGGGCCCGCGCTGGTCTCGGAGTTGAAGCCGGTGGCGCCGCCCTCGCGTTTGGCGTACCAGTAGTTCGGCGGGATCCAGTCGTAGGGGCCGGTCATCTTCATGCCCGAACTGCCGCTGACCGGCGAGGAGTTGTCGGAGGCGGCGGCGACCACCGGGGTCTTCCAGTCGGCCGCCTTCAGCGCGTCGAGGTAGGTCTTCTCGATCCTCGCGTCGGGGGCGAAGTCGCTGCCGATGAGGAAGGAGATCACGCTCGGGTGGTCGCGCAGCCGGGCGGCCTCGGCGGCCATCGACGCCTTGGCGACCGGATAGTCGGCGGCGGTCCATTTCTCGCCGGTCTCGTCCCCGTTGACCTGGCCCTCCCACTTGTCGCAGCACTCCCAGCCGGGGAGGGTCAGGATGCCGTAGCGGTCGGCCAGGTCGAAGAACTCGTCCGGCTCGATGTGCCCTTCCAGGCGGATGGTGTTCAGGCCGAGGTCGAGGGCGTACTTCAGGCGGTCCTCGACGTAGGTCCGGTCCCAACGGAGGAACTCGTCGGGCGACCAACCGCCGCCCTTGATCAGCAACTTGCGGCCGTTGATGCGGTACTGGCGGTCGCCGTCCGAGTTCAGCGGGGCCTGCACGTCGCGGATGCCGAAGGTCTGGTGCGCGGTGTCGGAGGGGGCGCCGTTGACGGAGGCGGTGAGGTCGAGGCCGTAGAGCGGCTGGCCGCCCATGCCTGCCGGCCACCAGACCTTCGGGGAGTTCAGACGGACGCCGAAGGTGACGGTCTTCGTCTGGTGTGCGGCGAGGGAGACGGTCGTGGCGAAGGTCCGGCTGTCGATGCTGCCGCTGACCTGCGTGGTGACGGGCGCGTTCGTGTCGTTGCGCGCCTGCGCCTTGACCGTCAGGTCGGCGGTGGCGAGGGACGGGACGGCCAGCTTGGTCACCACATGTGCGTCGCGCAGGGCGACCGGGCCGCCGCGGCGGACGAGGACGTCACGGACGATGCCCATGTTCTGGTCGGGCGGTGGCTGGAGCCAGTCGATCCAGCCCATGGTGAGGTTCTTGTTCGGGTCGTTCGGCCGGATGCGGAAGGCCACCGTGTTCGTGCCGGAGCGGACGAGCGAGGTGACGTCCAACTCGTGGTGTGTGTAGGCGCCGTTGACGTCGGCCGCCTTGGCGATCTGCTTGCCGTTGACGTAGACGTCGGCCGCCGAGATCACCCCGCTGAAGTCGAGGTAGGTGCGCTTGGTGCGGTCGGCGACCGTGAAGTCGCTGCGGTACCACCACGGGACCTGGAAGTCGGCCTTCGGGATCTTCTGCTGGTTGGTCGAGTAGAAGGGGTCGGCGTACACGCCGTCGGCGATCAGGGCCGCGAGGACCGTCGAGCGCGCGCCGGCCGGGTACCAGCCGGTCGCGCGATAGCCGGGGGAGGAGACGGCCGCGGGGGAGTCGGTGACCTTGGCGGACGACTGGATCGCGTAGCCGGACAGCGGGGTGGCGGCCCCGGCCGTCGGGCGTACGGCGGTCACCGGGGTCTGCGCGCGCCGCTGCGGGGACGGCTCCCGGGCTCCCGCCCAGGCGCTGGTGGTGAGGGTGCCCAGCAGACCGAGGGCGATCGCGGCCGTGGTGAGACGGCCCCTGAGGAGGGGGTGGACGGCGGGGCGGTGGAACACGGGGGACTCCAGCCTCGTCAAGTTAGGAAACTTTACTAACTGCGACAGAAGGTAGGCCGGAGGATGGGGTGTGTCAATGACTGTTGGCCGTGGGTGAGTTGTTCAGGACGCCGGGCGGTGCTGGTGGGCGCAGGTGTTCAGGACGCCGAACGGCGCTCGAAGACGAGGTCCCGGGCCGTGCCCAGGGCGGTGGCCACCGCGCCCAGCAGCACCGCGTCCTCGCCCAGTGCGCTCGGCACGATCTTCGGCCGCAGCGGGGTCAGCGCGCGCAGGTTCTCCCGCACCGGACGGAGCAGCAGATCCACGCTGTGCCCGACCCCGCCGCCCAGGACGACCAGGTCCGGATCGAGCACGGCCGCGGCGGCGGCCACCGTGTGCGCGATCCGCTCGCCCTCCAGTTCAACCGCCTTGACCGCGGCGGGATTTCCCTGCCGGGCCGCGTCGAACACCGCCTTCGCGGTGAGCTGCTGTCCGCTCATGCCGAACATGCGGGCCGCCTCGACGACGGCCACCCCGGACACGGCGTCCTCCAGCGTCTCCGGCTTCTGCTGCCCGGGCCACGGCAGGAACCCGATCTCCCCGGCCCCGCCGTGCGCCCCCGTGAACAGCCGCCCCTCGCTGACCACGCCCATGCCCAGCCCGGTGCCGATCATGATGTACGCGAACAATCGGCTGCCCGCGCCGACGCCGTACGTGTACTCGCCGAGCGCCGCGAGATTGGCGTCGTTGTGCACCTCCAGCGGGACGCCCAGGTCTTCCCGCATCCGGTCGAACAGCCCGGCCCGGCCCCAGCCCGGCAGATGCATCGCGTACCGCACGCGCCGCCGCTGCTCGTCGTACACACCCGGCGTGCCCACCACGGCGTGCACCACCGCGGCTGGTTCGACCGCCGAATTGGCGACGACCTGGTGCGCGGTGGCGACCACCAGCTCGGCCATGGCGCCCGAGCTGCGGGCCCGGTTGCGGACGTCCGCGCGGGCCACCACCTCGCCGTCCAGATCGGCCACCGCGACCCGCAGCCAGCTGCGCCCGACGTCGATCCCGAGCGCGTAGCCGGCGGCCGGATCGGGGGCGTAGAGCACGGCGGTCCGGCCGCGTTCGGGGGCCCGGGTGCCGACCTCGTGGACCAGTCCCGCCTCCGCGAGCGCGGCGAGCGCGCTGGAGACCGTGGGCTTCGACAGGCCGGTGTCGCGGGCGAGTTGGGCGCGCGAGGCGGCACCGGCGGTGCGCAGCCGGTCGAGCAGCAGCCGCTCGTTGACGCTCCGCAGCCGCTGCCGGCTCCAGGGCTGTTCGTGCTGCTCTACGGCGTCGCTGGCGGGCATCGCACCATTCTCACTCATCGGGGACACCCTCTTGACGAGTCTAGTAAGGCTCCTTAACTTTATCGCCCAGTCAGCCACCGGATACCGGCCCGCACGCCGCACCCCGCTTCCCTCGCGTCACGCACCCCCTCAGGAGCCCCCATGTCCGGTAGTCCGCCCCCAGAAGGCGGCTTCGTCCGCCGCGTCGGCCTCTTCCAGGCCACCGCCATCAACATGAGCCAGATGTGCGGCATCGGGCCGTTCGTGACCATCCCGCTCATGGTCGCCGCGTTCGGTGGCCCGCAGGCGGTCATCGGCTTCGTCGCGGGCGCGATCCTCGCCCTCGCCGACGGGCTCGTGTGGGCCGAGATGGGCGCCGCGATGCCCGGCTCCGGCGGCAGCTACGTCTATCTCCGCCAGGCCTTCCAGTACCGCACGGGCCGGCTGATGCCGTTCCTGTTCGTGTGGACGGCGATGCTCTTCATCCCGCTGATCATGTCCACCGGCGTGGTCGGCTTCGTGCAGTATCTCGGCTATCTGGCACCGGACTTGGGCAAGACGTCGGGCGACCTCATCGGCTTGGGCGTGATCGCCCTGGTGGTCCTCCTCCTCTGGCGCGGTATCGAGAACATCGCCCGCATCACCGCCGTGATGTGGACGGTGATGATCGCCTCGGTGTTCCTGGTGATCCTGGCCGCCGCCACCCACTTCAGCGGCCACCTCGCCTTCACCTACCCCGCGCACGCCTTCGACCTGGGCAGCGACCACTTCTGGCTCGGCTTCGCCGGCGGCCTCACCATCGGCATCTACGACTACCTCGGCTACAACACCACCGCCTACATGGGCGCCGAGATCAAGGACCCCGGCCGCACGCTGCCGCGCTCCATCCTCTTCTCGATCGTCGGCATCATGGCGATCTATCTGCTGCTCCAGATCGGCACGCTGGGCGTCATCGACTGGCACCGGATGATCAACCCGGACGACATCGCCTCCACCTCCGTGGCCTCGGCGGTCCTGGAGAAGACCTGGGGCAAGGGAGCCGCCGACACGGTCACCGTCCTGATCCTGATCACCGCCTTCGCCTCGGTCTTCACCGGCCTTCTCGGCGGCTCCCGGGTGCCCTACGACGCGGCCCGCGAACGCGTCTTCTTCCGCCCGTACGCCAAGCTCCACCCCAAGCACCGCTTCCCGATGCTCGGCCTGGCCACCATGGGCGTGATCACGGCGATCGGCTTCCTCATCGGCCGCCACACCGACCTCGCGACCCTGATCCAACTCCTCACCACCGTCATGGTCATCGTCCAGGCACTGGCCCAGATCATCGCCCTGACGGTCCTGCGCAAACGCCAGCCGACCCTGCGCCGCCCCTACCGCATGTGGCTCTACCCGGTGCCGAGCATCGTCGCCTTCGTCGGCTGGTGCGTGATCTACGGCTACGCCGACAAGAACTCCCCGGGCCGCCACCCCATCGAATGGTCCCTCGCCTGGCTCGCCCTGGGCTGCGTCGCGTTCGTGATCTGGGCCCGCTTCGAGAAGGTGTGGCCGTTCGGCCCGAAGGAGATCACGGAGGAGTACCTCACGGAGACGGTGCCTGAACCGGCCGGTACCTGACGGCTGTTGCCCCGCCCCGCTCTGTCGCGGTCGGCACCTCCACGCAAGCAGCGCCCCCGGAGATACTCGTGCGGTCGCACGAATTGGGGAAGGTGGGTCGCGTGGAGGAGTCGGTGCTCGGCGGAGGCGCGGTCAACGAGGTCGTACGGGTCGGGGAGACCGTACGCCGTACTCCCTCCGAACGGTCGCCGTACGTCACCGAGTTGCTCGCGCTGTTCGAGCGGCGGGGGTGGGCCGGGGCGCCGCGACTCCTCGGTACGGACGAGCGAGGGCGGGAGGTTTTCCGGTACATCGAGGGGCGGGCGGCCGTCGTTCCCGAGGAACGGTCCGCCGCCCGCTCCGACGACAGCCTGGTCCGCGTCGCCCGCCTCGTCCGCGACTTCCACGACCTGACGCACGGCACACCGGAGGCAGGCGACCAGGATGTCGTGTGCCACAACGACCTGGCCCCCAAGAACACCGTGTACGACAGCGCGTGGCGCCCGCTGGCCTTCGTCGACTGGGATCTCGCCGCCCCCGGCGAGCGCGTCCACGATGTCGCCCACCTCTGCTGGCAGTACCTGGACCTCGGCCCGGCCGTCACCGATGTGCGCGAGACCGCCCGCCGGATCGCGCTGATCTGCGAGGCGTACGGCCTCGACGACAGCGGCCGGCTCGTCGACACCGTCCTGTGGTGGCAGGACCGGTGCCGACGAGGCATCGAGGCGGGTGCTGAACGGGGCGAGCGGGGCATGGCAGGACTGCTGGCGAGCGGTGTCGTGGAGGAGATCCGGGCCGCCCGCGACTGGGTGGCCGCGCACCGCCGCGAGCTGGGCGCGTTCCTGGGCTGAACGCCGTAGAACCGCATGCGTCGGACGAAGCGGAAGCCGTTCGCCTTGACGTGCAGGTAATTGCCTGCATAACGTTGAGTGTGCGATCCGAACATGACCCAGGGATGGACGCGGTCTTCAAGGCGCTGGCCGACGAGACCCGCAGGCGGCTGCTGGACCGGCTGCACGAGCACAACGGGCAGACGCTCGGGGAGCTGTGCGGGCGCATCGACATGACCCGTCAGTCGGTGACCCAGCATCTGGCCGTCCTGGAGGCCGCCAACCTGGTCAGCACGGTGCGGCGCGGGCGGGAGAAGCTGCACTACCTCAATCCGGTCCCGCTGCACGAGATACAGCAGCGCTGGATCGACAAGTTCGAGCGCCCGCGCCTGCGCGCGCTCGGAGACCTGAAGCGACGAGCCGAGGAAGCCATGACCGACAAGCCGACATTCGTCTACGTCACCTACATCGCGAGCACTCCCGAGAAGGTCTGGGACGCCCTCACCGACGCCGATCTGACCGCCGCGTACTGGGGGCACAGCAATGTGTCCGACTGGCGGCAGGGTTCGCGTTGGGAACATGTGCGCATCGACGGTTCCGGTATCGCCGACGTCGTCGGGACCGTGGTCGAGAGCGACCGTCCGAACCGCCTGGTGACCACCTGGACCTCGCCGGAGAACGAGGGCGAGGAGGACACGTACTCCCGCGTCACCTACGACATCCGGCGGCACGAGGACATCGTGCGCCTCACCGTCACCCACGAGGACCTCGCCGACGAGGGCGAGCTGTCCGACGTGTCCGGCGGCTGGCCGGCCGTGCTGTCCAACCTGAAGTCGGTCCTCGAAACCGGCAGCCCCCTCCCGCAGTCGCCGTGGCTGGTGCCGGGCGACCACTGAAGGGGGCGTGGCTCCTCCGGGGCTCGTCGAGGTCCTACGGCTTGGGAGTGCTCCGCGCCGCCGTGGCGGCACACACGATGCCCAGGAGCACGGCCAGCCCGCCGATGATGACGTTGTTCAGGATGACGCCCTTGTCGGGGTTGTCGCCGACGATCCACGGCGAGACGATCATCCAGACACCCAGGGCGCTCATTGCCCAGCTGAGGCCGTACATGCGCTCCGGTGCCCTGGTGAACCCGAGGGCCAGCAGGCCGATCGCGATGCCGATGATCAGGTTGTGCGGCACGAGCGCCGGCTGGCTCGTCGTGTAGTGGAGTATCCACGGGGACACGGCGCAGTACAGACCGAGCAGGAACACCGGTCCGTCCACGAGCGCCACATCGCGTCCATCGAGCATGCGGGCGTAGCGCGCCTGCATTTCGGAGACATCAGGGTGGCTCGCTATGTCACCTCTGGTGTGCGAGACGTTGGCCATGACTCGTCTCCTTTGACTTGGCTGGCCTGACCGCGTCTGGTGCGGTGTGCGGTAAGAGCCGCTTCACCCCATTCTGCTCTTATTAATCCTTTATGTGTAGTGGTCGGCCGGTTCGTCGTGCCGGAGACCGCGGCGCAGCTGGTGGAGCCCGCGCCGGGCATGGCTCTTGACCGTGCCCAGCGGCCAGCCGGTGCGCCGCGCGATCTGGGTCTGGGTGAGGTCCTCGAAGTACGTCAGCCGCAGCACCCGCTGCTGGGGCGCGGGCAGCCGGGCCAGTTCACGCAGGACGAGGACACGGTCGAGAACGGCGTCGGGCCGGTGGGCGGCGGGCTCGTCGACGGTCAGGGCGGCCCCGGCGGCGGCCACGAGGTGCAGACGGCGGGTCCGGGCGGACAGCGCGTCCGCGATCCTGCGCCTCGTGATGCCGACGATCCAGGCGCCGATCGTCCCGCGCTCGGGACAAAAACCCGGCCACCCGCGCCACACCCCGAGAAACACCTGCTGGGTCACGTCCTCGGCCTCCTTGACGTCGCCCAACGAGCGCTGGGCCAGCATGTGCACGAGGGGTGACCAGCGGTGGTACACGGCGGCCAGACAGTCCTCGTCGCCCGCCCTCAGCCCGCCGGCCAGTTCCTCGTCGGTGCGCGACTCCGCCACCGGGCTCGGACGGACGGCGCTGTGCTGCGGGCCCATGACGACGGCTCCTCACGTCGGACGGCGACCGCCCGCGTCGAGTCCTCGGCGCCACGGCGGTGGGGGATGTCTGCCGGGACATGCCCCGGTTCGTCCATCCTGGGAGCCGGGGATCAAGCCCATCAACTCGCGTCGATTCTGCGTCGTATAGTCACTGGATGAGCGAGTTGCCCGCCGACCGGGTCGGACCGAACCGGTCCGCCGCCGAACTCCCCCTGACCACCGGCGCGTTGGCCCGCAGGCTGGGCGTGGCACCCACCACCCTGAGGTCCTGGGAGCGCCGCTACGGCATCGGGCCCGCCGTCCGCGCCGAGGGCCGGCACCGGCGCTGGACCCCACGTGACGTGGCGCTGCTGGAGGAGATGTGCCGGCTGACCTCGTCGGGCGTACCCCCTGCCGAGGCTGCCCACACGGCGAGAGAGGCTGCGGGTGCGCAGACGGAGCGTCCGGCGCGGGCCCTCGGCCGTTCAAGGGCGGCCGGCCCCCTGCCCCTCGGCGATGTGCGCCAGGAGTGCCGGGGCCTCGCCCGTGCCGCCGTCCGGCTCGACGCACCGGCCGTCGAACGCCAACTCGCCGACGCCGTCGACCGGTACGGCATCGTCGTCTCCTGGCAGGAGGTGATGGTGCCGACCCTGCACGCGGTGGGGCGCAAGTGGGCCTCGTCCGGGGACCGTTACGTCGAGGTCGAGCATCTGCTGTCCTGGCAGGTCTCCACCGCCCTGCGCCGGAACACCCCGGCTCCAGGACGCCAGACGGACGCCCCGCCCGTAGTCCTGGCCTGCGTACCCGGCGAGCAGCACACCCTGCCGATCGAGGCGCTCAATGCCGCACTGGGTGAACTCGCCCTGCCCACAAGGATGTTCGGCGCCGCCGTGCCCGCCGAGGCACTCACCGCGGCGGTGCGGAGGCTGGGACCCGCGGCCGTCGTCCTGTGGGCACAGTCGCGCTCCACGGCGAGCCCGCCGCTGGCCCGGCACCTCGCCGACCTCCGCTGGGGAGTGAAGGGGGCGCGACGACAGCCCTCGGTGGTGCTGGCCGGTCCCGGCTGGTCCGGCACTTCGGCGCGGGGCGCGGTACGGCCGGCGACGCTCACCGATGCCGTGGACCTTCTGTCGGGGTCGTACGGGGCCTCAGTCACCTGACCGTCCTCGCCTGAACCGCGCCAGCCCGTCGGCGAGTTCGACGATCGGATCCGGGTAGTCGCCGAGCGCGACCCGCTCAAGTCCCTTGAGTTTCCACGGCTCGTGCACCAACGGCCCGTCCAGCTCGGCGAGTTCGGGCACCCAGCGGCGGACGTACACGCCGTCCGGGTCGTGCCGCTTGGCCTGAGTGACGGGATTGAGCACGCGGTTGGGGCGCGAGTCGGTGCCGGTGCCCGCCATCCACTGCCAGTTGAGCTGGTTGTTCGCCACATCGCCGTCGACCAGGAGGTCGAGGAAGTACCGGGCGCCGATCCGCCAGTCCACGTAGAGCGTCTTGGTGAGGAAGCTCGCCGTCAGCAGCCGTCCCCGGTTGTGCATCCAGCCCTCGTGGCGCAGTTGGCGCATCGCCGCGTCGATCAGCGGATAGCCGGTACGGCCCTCCTTCCAGGCCGCGATGTCCGCACGGGCCGTGGTCTCGGAGCGCCAACGGTCGTGTTTCGTACGGTAGTCGGCGCTCGCGGCCACCGGCCTGGCCGCCAGGACCTGGCGGTGGAAGTCCCGCCAGGCGAGCTGTCGTACGAACGCCTCGGCGCCCGGTCCGGCCAACCGCCGTGCCCGGTGGACGAGTTCGACGGGGGAGAGGGTGCCGAAGTGCAGGTGCGGGGAGAGGCGGGAGGTGGCGTCCCCGGCGAGGTCGTCGTGGATGTCCTCGTACGCGGCGATCCCGCCGCGCAGCCAACGGCTCAACTCCCTGCGGCCCTCCGACTCCCCGCCGGTCGCCAGGCCCGGCGAAAGGCCCGCGACACCGGCGCGGGACGGCAACTCCTCGGAACCGACACCCTCCGGGACCCGCACGGTACGCGGCGCGGCGAGCGGGGCGCGCAGGTGGACCCCGGACCACTGCCGGAAGTACGGCGTGAAGACCGCGAAGTGGTCGGAGGAGGCGGGGGTCACGGCGCCGGGGGCGACGGCCGTGGTCACGGTGTCGTGGACGTGCAGCCGTCGCCCCTCCGCCTCAAGCGCCCGCCGCAGCCGCTGCTCGCGTTGCTGCGCGTAACCGCTGACGTCGCCCGCCATGTGCACCTCGTCCGCGTCGGTCTCGGCGGCCACCTTGCGCACCTCGTCGACGACGTCACCGGACCGGACCACCAGCCGGCCGCCCCGCTCGCGCAGTCCCGCGTCGAGATCGCGCAGACAGTCGGCCAGGAACGCCAGCCGGTTGGGCGCGGCGAACCCGGCGTCCGCCACACCCCGGTCGCGCACGAACAGGGGGACCACCTGGCGGGCCCCGTCGGCGGCCCGCAGCGCGGGGTGGTCGTGCAGACGCAGGTCCGAGGTGAACAGGACGACCGAGACATTCATGGTGCGCACTCCGGGAGACGGGAAAAGGCGGCCGTGAGGTACTTCCGGCCGGGCACCCCCGGCGGATGCGGCTGTCACCCGACCGGCCTACGGCCCCTCGGCGCCCCGGTGACGTGCGTGTCCACGCCGATCGGGGGCAGACGCACGATTACGACGGTCCCCGTGGGGAGCCGAAGTCGGATCTGGAGGTGTCTGCGGACATGGTCGCCAAGGTGTTGGAGCGGTTTCCGGCGGGAGCCCCGCGCGGATCATGGCCCGCCGAGGAGTTCGCGGCCCGGCGCCGCGCCGAGGGTCTGCCCGCCAGTGTCGTCATGGACCTGAAGTCCGACGCGTTCCTCGTGGTGGTCCCGGCCGGCGACGAGGACTGACCACACGGCGCACCGGCCTCAGCCTTGTGTCCCGCTCAGCTCGCGCGCCCGGCACACGAACGCCTCGTACAGATCTCCGGCCGCCTGCGGCACGGACTCCGCACGGCGGCGGCGCAGCATCAGCAGCACCCGGGCGGTGTCGCCCGCGATCGGCCGGTAGGTGATCGCACCGAGCCGTTCCAGCGGGTCCCCGATCACGCTGAAGTCGGGCAGGACCGTCACTCCCAGCCCTTCCGCGACCATGAGCTTGCCCATCTCGGCGCCATCGGTCGAGTAGGCGAAGGCCGGTCCCCGCCCATTGAGCAGCCGGTGGACATAGCGGTGCATCACATAGCCGGAGCGCATACCGATCAGCGGCTCGGTGAGGAGGTTGTCCACAGTGACGGTCGGCCGGGCCGCCAGCGGGCTGTCGGGACGCACGCACACCACCGGCAGTCCGGACAGCAGCTCGGTGGACTCGAAGTCGGCCGGCATGTCGTCACCGTCGAGGTGATTGACCAGGCCGAGATCGATGCCGCCCTCCGCCAGCGCCCGATGGATGTCGGTCTGCTGCGCGCCGACCACCTCGACCTGGGTGAGCGGATGCGAGGCGCGGAACTCCCGGACGACGGGCAGCAGCAGCGGCACGGTCGCCGCGTTCACCGTGCCCACCCGCACCATGCGACTGATCCGGTGCCGCTCGCCGGCCGCCGCCCGCAGGCGGTCCACCGCGTCCAGCACATCGACGATCTTCGGCAGCAGCTCCCGGCCCGCCGTGCTCATCGTCGCGCCGGTCCTTTTGCGCTCCAGGAGGTCGACCCCGAGTTCGCGTTCGAGATTGCGCACGGTCTCGCTCAACGCGGGCTGCGACAGGCGCAGTTCCTCGGCGGCCCGGCGCAGCGAGCCGAGCCGGGTCACGGCCGCGATGTATTCCAGCTGTTCGGTCCGCATGCCCGCAGAATGCGGCCGATTTCCCGGGCCGTTCAAGGGTTTCCCTGTCACACCTTCGTGAAATTCAATGGTCCGCGATACGAGACCGGTCGGGTTTTCCTTGACGGTCCTCGCGGACAACTGCCACGATCGACGACATGAAGATGCGACTGGACCTCACGCGGCGACGCCACGTCGACCTCGCGCGCGTCTCCAGTGCCTCCTGTTGCACCGCGGCCTGATCTCCCTCTTCTCCTTCCCGATCCGCCGCTCTCTTTCCGCCCCCGCCCGACATTCGCCGGATATCGCGCCGGCCGGATTCGGCGTGCCCGGAAACATATTCCGCAACAGGAGTTCCCTGTGTCCGCAGCGCCCGTGAAATTCGCCTACTGGGTCCCCAACGTCAGCGGGGGACTCGTCACCAGCAAGATCGAGCAACGCACCGACTGGAGCTACGAGTACAACCGCGAACTCGCCGTCCTCGCCGAGAACAACGGCTTCGAGTACGCGCTCAGCCAGGTCCGCTACATGGCCAGTTACGGCGCCGAGTTCCAGCACGAGTCGACCAGCTTCAGCCTCGCCCTCCTCCTCGCCACCCAGCGCCTGAAGGTCATCGCCGCCGTCCACCCCGGCCTGTGGCACCCCGGCGTCCTCGCCAAACTCGGCGCCACCGCCGACCACTTGTCGGGCGGCCGCTTCGCCGTCAACGTCGTGTCCGGCTGGTTCAAGGGCGAGTTCACCGCACTCGGCGAACCCTGGTTGGAGCACGACGAGCGGTACCGCCGCTCAGAGGAGTTCATCCAGGCGCTGCGCCAGATCTGGACCGAGGACCACACCGAACTCGCCGGAGACTTCTACCGGTTGCGAGACTTCTCCCTCAAGCCCAAGCCCCTCAACACCCTTGAGCGACCGCACCCGGAGATCTTCCAGGGCGGCAACTCCACGGCCGCCCGCGCGATGGCGGGCCGAGTCTCCGACTGGTACTTCTCCAACGGAAAGGACTTCGACGGCGTCACCGAGCAGATCGCCGACGTACGCCACTCGGCGGCCCAAGTCGGCCGCACCGCACCGAAGTTCGGCCTCAACGGCTTCCTCGTCGCCCGCGACACCGAGGCCGAGGCCCGCGACACGCTCCGCGAGATCGTCGCCAAGGCCGACCGCGAGGCAGTGGAAGGCTTCGGGGCCGCGGTGAAGCAGGCCGGGCAGTCCTCGGCCGACGGCAAGGGCATGTGGCAGGACTCCACGTTCGAGGACCTGGTGCAGTACAACGACGGCTTCCGTACGGGGCTCATCGGCACGCCGGAGCAGATCGCCGAACGGATCGTCGCCTACCGGAAGCTGGGCGTCGACCTTCTCCTGCTGGGCTTCCTGCACTACCACGAGGAGGTCGAGTACTTCGGCAAGCGGGTACTGCCCCTGGTCCGTGAACTGGAGGCCCGACTCCCCGACGCCGAGGCCGAGTCCGTCTCCGTGCACGCCTGACCGCCACCGCAGCAGACCAGAAAGAGGACCCATGGCCACCGTCCTGTCCGTCTCCGGCAGCCCTTCCGCCTCCTCCCGCACCAACCGGCTCCTGCGCCATCTGGACAAGCGGCTGATCGCCCAAGGACACGAGGTGATCCCGCTCGACGTGCGCACCATCCCCGCCGAGGCCCTGCTGGGCGCGGACTTCCGCCACCCGGCCATCGTCGAGGCGACCGAACTGTTCGCCCTCGCCGACGGAGTGGTCGTAGGCACTCCCGTCTACAAGGCCTCCTACTCCGGAGTCCTCAAGGCGCTGCTCGACCTGCTCCCGCAGTACGCCCTCACCGGCAAGACCGTGCTGCCGCTCGCCACCGGCGGGTCCACCGCGCATGTGCTGGCCATCGACTACGCGCTCCGCCCGGTGCTCAACTCCATGGGTGCCGCGCACATAGTCCAGGGCTGGTTCACCCTCGACAAGGACATCACCGCCCACGAGGACGGCTCGCTCACCGTCGCCCCGGGCACCACGGAGGCACTTACTCAGGTGGTGGACCAGTTCTCGGCGGTCCTCGGCCGCACCCCGCTCCTGGCGGCGGCGAGCTGACCACCATGACCGCCCAAGAGCCCGCCCGTGCGACCGCTCATGTGATCGCCGACGACGCCGAGGCCCTCGTCCTGGCCGCCGCGCTCGCCGACGAGTTCCGTGCCGGAGCCTCCGCCCGCGACAGCGAACGCAGGCTCCCGCGCGCCGAATTGGACCGGCTCTCCGACTCGGGGCTGCTCGCCGTCACCGTGCCCGCCGAGTACGGCGGCGCCGATGTGAGCTCTCAGACCCTCGCCGAGATCTTCCGCCTGCTCGGCTCCGCCGACGGCAGCCTCGCCCAGATCCCGCAGAGCCACTTCGCCTACGTCAATGTGATTCGCCGTCAGGGCACCCCGGACCAGCGCAAGTTCTTCTTCACCGAACTTCTTGCGGGCCGCCGCTTCGGCAACGCCCAGTCGGAGGCCGGCACCAAACACGTCCAGGACATCCGCACCCGGCTGACACTTCAGCCCGACGGCTCCTACGAACTGACCGGCGTCAAGCACTACTCCACCGGCGCCCTCTTCGCCGACTGGATCCCCGTCCTCGCCCGTACCGAGAACGACAACCTGCATGTCGCCTACGTCCCGAGCGACGCCGAGGGCGTCATGGTCGTCGACGACTGGGACGGAATGGGCCAGCGCACGACGGCCAGCGGCACGGTCCGCCTGGAGGCGGTCTCCGTCCCGGCGGACCGGGTCCTGCCCCACCACCTCACCTTCGAGGGCCCCCAACTCCACGGCGCCGTGGCCCAGTTGCTGCACGCGGCCATCGATGCCGGAATCGCCGGCGGAGCGCTGGCGGAAGCCGCCGAGTTCGTACGGACGAAGAGCCGCCCGTGGTTCGAGAGCGGGCTGGAGACCGCGGCCGAGGACCCGCTGCTGATCCAGCGGTTCGGTGAACTCGCCATCCAGGTACGGGCGTCCGAGGCCCTGCTGATCCAGGCGGCCCGGGCCGTGGACGCGGCGCGCGCCGACCTCACCGACGACTCGGCGGCCGAGGCCTCCATCGCGGTGGCGGCGGCCAAGGTGCACGCGGCACAGACGGCCGTGGAGGTGGCGGCCGCCTTGTTCGAGGTGTCGGGCACCCGCTCGGCCCTCAACTCGCTGAACCTGCACCGCCATTGGCGCGACGCCCGCACCCACACCCTGCACGACCCGGCGCGCTGGAAGATCCAGCACATCGGCAGGTACGTGCTCAACGGCACCAAACCGCCCCGCCACGGCCTCCTCTAACCCACCTTCAGGACAGTCCGGAACGGAGACCCCACGTGTCCCTCACCTTCCACTGGTTCCTCCCCACCAACGGGGACAGCCGTCATGTCGTCGGCGGCGGTCACGGCACGCCCGCCACCGCTTCCGGACGGGACCGGCCGCCGACGGTCGCCTATCTGAGCCAGATCGCCCGCGCGGCGGAGGACCTGGGATTCGTGGGCGCCCTCACACCCACCGGCGCCTGGTGCGAGGACGCGTGGCTGACCACCGCGATGGTCAGCCAGCACACCGAACGCCTGAAGTTCCTGGTCGCGTTCCGGCCCGGCTTCGTCTCCCCGACGCTCGCCGCGCAGATGGCGTCCACGTTCCAACGGCACTCCGGCGGACGGCTGTTGCTCAACGTCGTCACCGGCGGCGAGAGCCACGAGCAGCGGGCCTACGGGGACTTCCTCGACAAGGACGACCGTTACCGCCGTACCGGCGAATTCCTCGAAATCGTCCGGCAGTTGTGGGACGGCAAGACCGTCGACCTGGCCGGCGAGCATCTCCGGGTCGAGGACGCGAAGCTGGCGCGGCTGCCGGAGCCGGTGCCCGAGGTGTACTTCGGGGGATCGTCGCCCATCGCGGGCGAGATCGCGGCCAAGTACGTGGACGTGTACCTCACTTGGGGCGAGCCGCCCGCCCAGGTCGCCGAGAAGATCGCGTGGATCAGGGGGCTGGCGGCGAAGGAGGGACGGACGCTTCGCTTCGGTATCCGGCTGCATGTCATCACGCGTGACACGTCGGCGGAGGCCTGGGCCGAGGCGAACCGGCTGCTCGAAGGGTTCGACTCCGAGACCGTGAAGTCCGTACAGGCCGGGCTCGCCCGGAGCGAGTCCGAGGGACAGCAGCGGATGCTGGCGCTGCACGGGGGCAGCCGGGACGGGCTGGAGATCCACCCCAACCTGTGGGCCGGGATCGGGCTGGTCCGGGGTGGCGCGGGAACGGCTCTGGTCGGCAGCCACGAAGAGGTCGCCGAGCGGATCAAGGAGTACGCGGCCCTGGGCATCGAGGAGTTCGTGCTGTCCGGGTATCCGCACCTGGAGGAGGCGTACTGGTTCGGGGAAGGGGTGCTGCCGAGGCTGGCCGCGGAGGGAGTCTGGCGGCACCCCGTCGGCGGGCAGCGGCCCGCTCAGGCACAGGTGCCGTTCGCGGGCTGAGCCCCGGTCAGAACCAGTGCAGACAGTGCGGGGAGCGATCGGCCCGGAAGAGCGCGTCGGCGAGAGCGGCCGCGCCCGGGCGGTGGGCCCGGACGTGTCCGGCGCGCACGAGCGTGCTCGGGGCGGTGCCGCCGAGGTAGACCGAGCCCAAGTCGCTGATGTCCATGGACAGATCGGGCTCCCGGCCCGTGAGGACGCAGTCGGCCTTGCCGTCCCGGACGGTGAGCAGGTACCGGCCGTGCTCGTCGAGGAACGGGTCGTCGACGGCGAGGACCAGCTCCCCGTCCGTCGACCAGCCGCGCCCGGTCAGCGCACGCGGGACGTCCAGCAGCCGTACCCAGAGCCAGTCGGTGTCGCCGCTCACCTCTCCGGCGCGGAAGTCCGTGAGCTGCCAGCGCAGCGGATGGCCGGGCGGGAAGTGCTTGAACACCACCTGATCGACCAGGTCGTGGCCGAGCACGAACCGGGCCAGAGCCGTGAAGACGGCGTCATCGGTGGCGATCGTCTCGTCCACGGTCAGGGTTTTGGATTCGCCGAGCGCATAGCTGGCGTAGCCGTCCGGGACCCCGTCGGCGTCTCGGTGGACGGCGACATAGCGCGGCTTCGGCGAGATCGGGGGCTGCCCCGCGCGCAGGGCCCACCAACGGTGCGGCCGGGACAGCGCGCCGGGCTGTGCGCGGCGGTAGCGGTCGTAGACCTCTTCCAGGATGTCGCCGCACTTGGCGTGGGGCAGCAACTCGACCGAGCCGGAAGCCGAGTCGGACGCCGGGCCGCCGGCCGTGTCGCGCGCCCGGGGCGGAGTGAGGGCGGCCCGATGGCGCGGCACCGTCAGGCGCTGGGTGTAGGTCGCCGGTCCGTAGCCGAACCTGCGGTAGATCAGGGCCTCGGAGGCCAGCAGCACGGAGAGGGCCTCCCCGCGGGACCGCAGCTCGGTGAGCTGGTGGCGCATCATCGCGCTGAGCACACCCTGACGCCGGTGCGAGGGCAGGACGCCGACGGCGGTCACCCCGCCGACCGGGACGACGATCTCCCCGGGCAGCGTGAGCTCGAAGGAGTGCGCGCCGGCGGTCCCGACGGGCCGGCCGCCCGCCGTCGTGGCGAGCAGGCAGCGGTCCATTTCGAGCGCCGACCACCAGAGACCACCCCCGTCGGTCGGGGTCTCCGGGAAGAGCCCGAAGGCGGCATGGAGCGTGTCGACGAACACGTCGAGGTCCTCGTCGGTCGTGGGACGGATCTCCACCACTGTCGCTGCCTCCCCGGGGATACCGGCACCACGTCCCGTGATGCCCCGCCACAGTGCAGCGCCGCTCCGCGACCGGGTCAAGCGAATTACGCGTCGGCCAGCGCCTTCAAGTGGGCCGCTCTCGACTCCGCCGTCTGGCCCTGAACCAGCAGGAACAGGGCCTCGCGCGCGAGGCGTTGGGCCCTGCTCGTCAAGGACAGGGATCTGCCGCCGCCGGCCACCACGGCCGCCGTCGTGGCCGTCATCAGCACCTCGTACGCCTGTGTCCTGAGGGCCAGCCGCTCGGCCAAGTGCTCGTGCGGTACCGGGTGTTCGGCCAGGGCGTAGGCCTGTTCGCGTACCTCGTCGAGGCGGGTGCGGAGCGGGTCGGCGGTGTCGTCGTCCAGCAGGGCGAGCGCCGCGGCCGCGACTCCGAACACCGCCGGTGACGCGTTCGTCGGCTTCGGGCGGTCCGCCTTCGCCCACTCCGCGTACGGCGCGCGCAGGGCCACCGCCTCCTCGGGGAGCCACAGGCCGTCCAGCTCCAGCGATACGGTCCGGGAAGCGGTAAGTGCCGCCAACCGCATAGGGGTTGAGGGGCGCAAGCCGGGTTGCTCCCGCGCCTCCGTGAACGCGAACAACGCCTCGTCCGCGTCCGTCACCCCCGCGAGCAGCATCACGTCGTTCAGGGCCCAGCCCGTGTACCAGGGCACCGTCCCGTCGAACCGCCAGCCGCCCCGCTCCCGCGACACCCGCACCGGGATCCGGGGATACGCCCGCAGATGCGCGTACGCCACCCCGGACATCAGCTCACCTCGCGAGAGGGGGCCCAACAGGCTTTCCCGCACCGGCAGTTCGCTCTTCGCCAGCGTCAGGACGGGCGTGTGGTGCTGCGTCTGCACGAACCACGTGGAGCAGCACGCCCCGGCCAGGATCTCCGCCGTCTCCCGCGCCACCGCGCCGGGTGCCGCCGACCCGCCGTAGGCCACTGGGGCGCTGACGCCCAGCAGGCCGGACTCCTTGATCGCCTCGATGTGGCTTGCCGGGACGCCCTCCTGGTCGACCTGTTCGGCGTGCGGGGCGAGGAGGTCGCCAGCCAGTCGTCGGGCGCGGGTGACGAGAACGTGGGAGGTCATGCGGGTGATTCTCCCGATGGGCAGGGCCGGTCACGCGCGACGCTCCAGCCCGTGTCGCGGGACGCGGGCCGGAGCGGTGGGGACGCGCTGGTCAGTCCGCCGAGCGTACGGCGGGCATCGCGAGGTCGACCGGGCCTGTGGCGCCGGGGCCGCTCTTGCAGGAGTCGTGGCAGTCCTTCTCCAGGCTGCAGCAGAGGGAGCAGATCGCGCCCGAGTGGAAGGGGCAGTTCGCCACGTCCGGGCGCTCGAAGTCCGTCTTGCAGACCGTGCAGGTCAGCTCCACGGCCGAGGGCAGCCCGTCGGGGCCGAGCAGCGGCTCCTCCAGGTCGTCGAGGCGGGCGATGTAGTACTTGCCCTTGGTGAGGTATGCGAACAGGGGCGAGAGCACCATCGCCAGGAACAGGGCGATGAAGGGGGAGTACGCCTTGCCGTAGTCGCCGAACGCCTCGAAGTACGCGGCGATGGAGACGGCCGAGGCGATGAGCATCGAGCCGAAGCCGACCGGGTTGAAGTTGTAGAGGTGGGCGCGCTTGAACTCGATGTAGGACGGGCTGAGTTTGAGCGGCTTGTTGATGACGAGGTCGGCGACCACCGCGCCGATCCAGGCGATCGCCACGTTGGAGTAGAAGCCGAGCACAGTGTTGAGGAAGCCGAAGACGCCGCCCTCCATCAGGGCCAGGGCGATGCCGACGTTGAGGAAGATGTAGACCACGCGGCCCGGGTGACGGTGTGTCAGGCGGGAGAAGAAGTTCGACCAGGACAGCGAACCGGAGTACGCGTTCGTCGAGTTGATCTTTATCTGGGACAGGATCACGAAGAACGTGGCCAGGCCCAGGGCGACCGGAGCGGCGAAGGTCTTGAAGCCGGACACGTACTGCTGGATGGGCTCGTTGGCCTTGGCCAGGCCCACGCTGCCGGCGATGTAGAAGGCGAGGAACGCGCCGCCCATCTGCTTGGCCGCACCGAGGATCACCCAGCCGGGACCGGCGGAGAGCACCGCGCCCCACCACTTCTTCGCGTTCTGCGGGGTCTTGTCGGGCATGAAGCGCAGATAGTCGACCTGCTCACCGATCTGCGCGATCAGCGACAGGGCCACACCGGCGCCCGCGCCGACCCCGAGCATGCTGATGCTGGACCCGGTGGGGGAGTTGCCCGCGAAGTGCGTGAACTGCGAGAACTTGCCCGGGTCCTGGATCGCGATGGACACGAACGGCGCGACCATCAGCACCAGCCACACCGGCTGCGTCCACACCTGCATCTTGGAGAGCGCCGTCATGCCGTAGATCACCAGCGGCAGGATGATCAGCGAGCAGATCAAGTAGCCGACGGCGAGCGGGATGTGGAGGCCCAGGTCGAGCGCCTGGGCCATGATCGAGCCTTCGAGGGCGAAGAAGATGAAGGTGAAGCTGGCGTAGATGACCGACGTGAGGGTCGAGCCGAGGTAGCCGAAGCCGGCTCCCCGGGTCAACAGGTCCATGTCGATCGAGTACTTGGCCGAGTAGTACGAGATCGGGATGCCGGTGAGGAAGATCGTCACCGCCGCCGCCAGGATCGCCACCATGGCGCTGGAGAAGCCGTTCGAGATCGCGATCGAGCCGCCGATGGCGAAGTCGGCGAGGTACGCGATGCCGCCGAGCGCGGTGGTGGCCACCACGTACGGCGTCCAGCGCCGGAAGGACTTCGGCGCGTAGCGCAGCGAGTAGTCCTCCAGCGTGTCGTTCTGCGCCCAGTCGTTGTAGGTCCGTCCGGCAGCCGTTGCCGGCGCCTCTTTGTCGACGATCTCCGTCACGACACTTCCCTCTTCCACGGGTGTGGGTCACCTCCCGGACGGCCCGGGGGAGTTGGACGGAAGAGTCACGCCGAATTGTTTCCCGGCCGTTTCGGACGCTTTAAATGGGAGACCTTTCAAAATTCTTTTGGCGACGCGCGTAGATTTAATTGATACTTCCTGTGGAAACTATTCCTGCGGGAAGGTAGCCTTGATCCTTGCAGGTGGGGGGAGTCAGAGTTGGGCGACGATGTCGAAGTCGAAGGCGTCCGCCCGCGCCAGATACAGCCGTTGGCGGAGGTGATTGCCGTGCAGGCGCAGTACGCCTCTCGGGCCCTCGTAGGAAACCGTGCCGCCGAGCGCGCACATGGCGCCCACGTCGAGCGACCGGGCCCGCTCGGCCAGTGCCGCCAGCAGTCGTACGCCTTCGAAGCACGACTCGCCGAGGCTCCCCACGACGGGTGCCTCCACGCCGAAGCGCGCCGCGTAACGCCCGCTGAAATCAAGGCTTTCGGCGGTGGCGAGGGTCTCGAAGTAGCCGGCCGCCGCCCACAGCCCCTCGGTGGCCTCCGCGCCGGTGGCCAGCAGGATGTTCTCGTCCATGTGCGTGCTCAGCCGCAGACAGCGCTGGTGCAACCCGTGGGCGGCGAACGCCCTGTTGAAGCGCGCCGCGTCGTCGCCGACCAGCAGCATCAGTACGGCGTCCGCCTCGCACCGCTCGACGCGGCGCAGCACCGGACCGAACTCGTACGTGCCCAGCGGGACGAAGATCTCGTCGCGCACCCGGCCGCCGCACTCCCGGGCGTAGCGGCGCGCGGCCCGGGCTGTCACCCTCGGCCACACGTAGTCGTTGCCCACCGTGCACCAGCGCCGCGCACCCGTCTCCTCCGCCAACAGGCGCATAGCGGGCAGGAGTTGGGCCGCGTCGGTCTCACCGGTCAGGAACACGCCGGGGGTGCGCTCCCCACCCTCGTACTGCGCGGTGTAGACGTACGGCACCCGGCCCGCGATGCGCGGCACCAGCGCCTTGCGGACCGCCGAGGTGTGCCAGCCGATCACCGCGTCGACCGCGCGCATCGACACCAACACCTCGACCTCGGCGGCCACTTGCTCCGCCGGGGCGCCGCCGTCCACCACGATGAGCCGGACCTCGCGGCCCAACACCCCGCCGGTGGCGTTGAGTTCCTCCACGGCGAGCTGCGCGGCCAGTTCGCAGGACGGGCCGAAGACACCCGCAGGACCTCGCAGCGGGACGACCAGCGCCACCACCAGGGTCCTGACCGGGCCGCTGATCCGCCCGGGCGGCAGGGAACGCACCAGACCACCTCCGTGAGGGCATGAGGGCACGGAAACCGGGCCCGGCCCCGGCGCCCTCGCAGAGGCTCGTAATCTGAACCGCACAGTAGACCTACCGGAAGGACAGCGGCAATGTCGTCCGTACCGTCGCCGGGCCTCGCCCACCTGCTGAGTCATGCCGAGCGGCGACTGGGCCTGCGCATGGCCGCCGTACTGGCCGAGGAGGACTGCTCGGTCGAGCAGTGGCGCGTCCTGTCGATCATCGCGGACGGCAAGGGACATCCGATGACCGAGATCGCCGACCAGGCCCTGATGCCCGCGCCGAGCCTGACCAAGCTGGTGGACCGGATGGTCGCCGACAACCTCGTCTACCGCCGCCCCGACAGTGCCGACCGCCGCCGCGTCCTGCTCCACCTCACCGCCCGGGGCCGCACCCTCCACCAGCGCGCCGCGCACCGCCTCCTCACCGACCAGACCCGGCTGCTCGACGCGATCGGCGACCAGGGCGACCTCGTACGACTGCTGGCGAGACTCGCCGCGGCCCTGGACCAGGAGCCCGCGGAAACGCCCACCGAGGCACCCGCGGAGAAAATCCTGCCGGTTTCCTGAGGCGTGCTGTCGATCCGGGAGCACGGCGTTCGTGTAGGAGGTGAGAGATCCCCCAAGGGACTCCGAGAACCCCCTGCGCCATGGAGGACAGCATGCAGCACTACCTGCTCAGTGTGATCACGCCGACCGACGGACAGATGCCCTCGCCCGAGGAGATGGCGGAGATCCGCCGCAAGCTGGATGTTTTCCACGACGAACTCCAGGCCGCCGGCGCCTGGGTCTTCGCCGGCGGACTGCACGGGCCGGAGACGGCGACCGTGCTGCGCCCCAAGGACGGCGACGTGCTGATCACCGACGGCCCGTACGCCGAGGGCAAGGAGTATCTGGGCGGGCTCTGCCTGATCAAGGCGGCCGACCTGGACGCCGCCCTGGAGTGGGGCAAGCGGGCGACCTGGGCCACCACCCTGCCCGTGGAGGTGCGCCCCTTCATGAACACGTCCGAGGACTGATGTCGTTCGACACCGACATCGAGGCCGTCTTCCGTACCGAGTACGGGCGCGCGGTCTCCGTCCTGGTCCGCTTCCTCGGCGACATCGACCTCGCCGAGGAAGCGGTCCAGGACGCCTTCACCACGGCCGTACAGAAATGGCCGGAGACCGGTGTGCCGCCGAGTCCGGCCGGATGGATCATCACGACCGCCCGCAACCGCGCGATCGACCGGCTGCGCCGCGAGTCCTCCAGGGAGGCCCGGCACACGGAGGCCGCCCTGCTGTACGCGTCCGACGAGCCCGCCGAGGAGGGACCCGTGCGCGACGACCGGCTCCGTCTGATCTTCACCTGCTGCCACCCGGCGCTCGCCACCCAGGCACAGGTCGCGCTCACCCTGCGGCTGCTCGGTGGGCTCACCACCGCCCGGATCGCCCGCGCCTTCCTGGTGCCGGAGCCGACGATGGCCCAGCGCCTGGTCCGCGCCAAGGCCAAGATCCGCGACGCGAAAATTCCGTACCGGGTGCCCCGCGACGCCGACCTCCCCGACCGGCTCAAGGGCGTGCTGGCCGTCGTCTACCTGATCTTCAACGAGGGCTACACCGACTCGCCCGAACTGTGCGCCGAAGCTTTGCGCCTCGGCTGCCTCCTCTCCGAGCTGATGCCGGACGAACCCGAGGTCACCGGCCTGCTCGCGCTGATGCTGCTCATCGAGTCGCGCCGGACCGCCCGCGAGGGCGCGAACGGCGAGCTGGTACCGCTGCCCGAACAGGACCGCGACCGGTGGGACCGCGAGCTGATCGCCGACGGCCAGTCACTCGTCCGGCGGTGCCTGCGCCTGAACAACCCCGGGCCCTACCAGATCCAGGCCGCCATCAACGCCGTGCACAGCGACGCGTCGACCGCGGACGCGACGGACTGGGGACAGATCCTCCAGCTCTACGACCAGCTCATGGCGCTCGCGCCGAGCCCGGTCGTCGCCCTGAACCGGGCCGTCGCCGTCGCCGAGGTGGACGGCCCGCGCAAGGCCCTCGACCTCGTGGACGCGCTGGACCTCGACGACTACCACGTGCTGCACGCGGTGCGCGCCGATCTGCTGCGCCGCCTGGACCGGCACACGGAGGCGGTGGCGGCGTACGAGGCGGCCCTCGCCCGCACGGAGAGCGCGGCTGAGCGCGGGTACCTGGAACGCCGCTGCCGGGAACTCGTACGGATGTGACAGCCCTCACGTGGCGGGTGACCATGGTCCCACCGGAATTTTCCCCGGTGTATGAATGGTTGCTATATACACCTGACCGTAGAGAACTCCCACGCACCAGCAGCGAGGCACCGTGAACCAGCCCAGTCCCGAGCAGCCCGCCGACATCGTGGCCCGACTGCGCGCCACTTTCCGCACCGGCCGCACCAAGCCCGTCGAGTGGCGCACCGCCCAGCTCCACCGCCTGCGCGACCTGCTCACGGAGCACGGCGACGACCTCGCCGCAGCCCTCCGCGCCGACCTCGGCAAGAGCGCCGCCGAGTCCCAGCGCACCGAGATCGGCTTCACGATCCGCGAGATCGACCACACCCTCGACCACCTCGAAGAGTGGCTGCGCCCCGAGTCGGCCCCCGTACCGGCCCACCTCGGCACGGACGCCACGGCCTGGACGCAGTACGACCCGCTCGGCGTCGTCCTCGTGATCGCCCCCTGGAACTACCCGGTCCAGTTGCTGCTGACCCCGGTCGTCGGCGCGCTGGCCTCGGGCAACGCGGTCGTCGTCAAGCCCAGCGAGCTGGCCCCGGCCACCTCCGCCGCCATCGCCCGGCTGCTGCCCGCCTACCTCGACACCGACGCGGTCGCCGTCGTCGAGGGCGGCATCCCGGAGACCACTGCCCTGCTCGCCGAGCACTTCGACCACATCTTCTACACCGGCAACGGCGTCGTCGGCCGCATCGTCCTGCGCGCCGCCGCCGAGCACTTGACGCCGGTCGCCCTCGAACTCGGGGGCAAGTCACCGGCGTTCGTCGACCGCGACGCCGATCTCGCTGTCGTGGCCGACCGGTTGGCGCGCGGCAAGTTCCTCAACGCCGGCCAGACCTGCGTCGCCCCCGACTACGTCCTCACCGACCCGGAGACCGCCGCCGCGCTCGAACCCCTGCTGGTGACCGCGGTCGAGAAGGTCTACGGCGCCGACCCGCAGACCTCCGGCGAGTACGGCCGGATCGTCAACGAGCGCCACTTCGACCGGCTCGCCGGGCTGCTCGACTCCGGCCGGGTGGTGGTCGGCGGGCGCAGCGACCGTACGGACAAGTACATCGCGCCGACCGTGCTCGCCGACGTGGACCCGAAGGCGCCCGTCATGGCGGAGGAGATCTTCGGCCCGATCCTGCCGATCGTCACCGTCCCCGGGATCGACGCGGCGATCGACTTCATCAACGACCGCGACAAGCCCCTCGCCCTGTACGTCTTCACCGACTCCGACGACACGCGCGCCCGGATCGCCGCCGAGACCTCCTCCGGCGCGGTCGGCTACGGCCTCCCGCTCGCCCACCTCACCGTCTCCGACCTGCCGTTCGGCGGCGTGGGCGAGAGCGGCATGGGCAACTACCACGGCCGCTACTCCATTGAGACGTTCAGTCACCGCAAGGCGCTGCTGGAGAAGCCGCTGGCCTGACCCGCCATCTCATGTATCACCGGTCGCTTATATAAGCGACCGGTGATATTTTGGTGCTCATGCACGCTTTCGATGTGCTCGGAGACCCCGTGCGCCGCCGCATCCTGGAGCTGCTCGCCGAGGGCGAGCAGCCCGCCGGGACGGTCAGTGACGTCGTCCGGCGGGAGTTCGGGATATCGCAGCCCGCGGTCTCCCAGCATCTGAAGGTGCTGCGGGAGAACGGATTCGCGACGGTACGGCCGGACGGCACCCGCCGCCTGTACGCGGTCAACTCCGAGCCGCTGCGGGACATCGACGCCTGGCTCGACCGGTTCCGCCGCTACTGGACCCCGCATCTGGACGCCCTGGCAACCGAGTTGGCCCGGGGTAAGCGTGAGCGCCGGCTCCGCGAGGCCGGTGACGACACCCCGAGGAGCACCCCATGATCGACGTCACCCATCAAATCAACTCCGTGAGCCGCCGCGTCGGCCGCCGCGACTTCCGGGCGGGCGAGGCCCGCGTGATCACCATCGCCCAGTCCTACGACTCACCGGTCGCCGACGTCTGGGACGCCTGTACCGACCCCGAGCGCATCCCGCGCTGGTTCCTGCCGGTCACCGGCGAACTGCGGGTGGGCGGCAAGTACCAGTTGCAGGGCAACGCGGGCGGCACCGTCGAGCGCTGCGACCCGCCCAACAGCTTCTTCGCCACCTGGGAGTACGGCGGTGAAGTCAGCTGGATCGAGCTGCGGTTGACGCCCGAGGGCGACGGGACGCGCTTCGAGTTGGAGCACATCGCCCATGTCGACGACACCAAGTGGGCCGAGTTCGGGCCCGGCGCGGTGGGTGTCGGCTGGGACTCGATCCTCCTGGGGCTCGGCGGCAATCTGTCGGGCGCCAGTCCTGTGAAGCCCAAGGACGCCATGGCCTGGCTGGCGTCCGAGGAGGGCCGCCGCTTCGTCACCCTGAGCAGCGAGGCCTGGTACGCGGCCAACGTCGCGAGTGGCGAGGACGAGGCGGTGGCCCGCGCGTCCGCCGACCGGACCACGGCCGCCTATACGGGAACCGGGAGTTGAGAGTCGTAGCGCCCGAACCGCTGACCCGGGACCGATCACCGTTGTAGCGTGCGCGCTGGACGTCACGGGTGATCGGAGCCAGGGATGAGTGTCGGTGGCGAGACGGTGTTGGTGACCGGCGGCAGCGGATTCGTCGGCAGTCATCTGGTCCGGCAACTGCTGGAGCGCGGCTACCGGGTGCACACCACCGTGCGGTCCCTCGGCAACGAGGCGAAGGTCGCACCGCTGCGGGCGATGCAGGACCGATTCCCGGGCGCCCTTGAGCTGTTCGAGGCCGATCTGATGGCGGAGGGCTCCTTCGACGCGGCGATGGACGGCTGCCGGATCGTGTTCCATGTGGCCTCGCCGTTCCTCATGCCGGAGAAGATCAAGGACGGTCAGAGGGATGTCGTCGACCCCGCGCTCACCGGCACCCGGAACGTCCTCGCCGGCATCGAACGCACGCCCACCGCCGAGAAGTTGGTGTTCACCTCGACGGTCGGCGCGATCTTCGGCGACTACGCCGACGTACGGGAGATGAAGGACGAGATCCTCTCCGAGGACTACGTCAACACCACCAGCACGGTCGAGAACAACCCGTACCACTACGCCAAGACCGTCGCCGAACGCGCCGCCTGGGACGCGGCACACGCCCAGGACCGCTGGCGCATGGTCTCCGTCAACCCCGGCCTGATCCTGGGGCCTTCACTGACCCCGGCCTCGGACTCCGGCAGCCTGTTCCTCCTCGACGAACTCTTCAAGGGCTACTTCTTCTACGGGGCACCCGACTTCAGCTTCACCGTGGCCGACGTGCGGGACGTCGCGAGCGCGCACATCGCGGCGGCCGAACGCCCCGACGCGCACGGCCGTTACATCGTCGCCGCGAGCCGGATGGCGTCCTTCCTCGACATGTCACGCGCCCTGCGGCAGCACTTCCCGCGCAACTACCGGCTGCCCGGACACGGCCTCCCGCACTGGCCGGTGCGCATCCTGGGACCCGCGTTCGGGCTCACCCAGGACTACATCCGCAAACACCTCGGGATCAGGTTCGCGGTCGACAACCGGCGCGGAGTGGAGGAACTGGGCATCCACTACCGGCCGTTGGAGGAGACCCTCGTCGATCACTACGTGGCCTGGCGGGAGTTGAGGAAATCGCGCTGACCGGTGACCGTCCTGCGGCGTTCATTCCGCGGACCGTTCCTGCCTCTTGACTGGTCGAGACCAAAGACGCTTGGGTGTGGCCCGATCACCTTTCCGGTGTCATGAGCCTGACCACTCAACCCGAAGGGCACCCATGCGAACCCCCCACGCCCTGCTCGCCATCACCGCGGCGCTGGCCGCGACGCTCGTCTCTCCACCGGCCGGCGCCGCCGACGCGGTCCCGGCGCCCGGCACCTACTACGTCCAGAGCGCCACCACCGGCCTCAACGCGGCCGACAAGGGGGGAGCGGTGGAGCAGCACAACCCCAAGGGCGACGAGGACCACCAGCAGTGGAACCTCAAGGCGAGCGGATCCTCGTACGTCCTGGAGAGCACCGACACGGCAGGCAGCTGCCTCGGCCGCTCGGGTGCCCAGGCGAAGACCGTCGCCTGCACGAGCGCCGACGCCGCCTGGCAGATCACCGCGACCGGCGGTGACCAGTACACGCTCCAAGTCCCGGGCACGGCAAGCTACTTGACCGTCGCCGCCAAGCCCTCCGGCGCCAACTACCCGGCCCAGCTGGCCATCGGCTCCTCCGGCGGGCTCGCGTCCTGGTACCTGACCCCGATCAGCTCACCCACCAGGCCGATCCCCGCCCAGGATCAACGCACCCTGGACCAGGTCACGTTCCTCACCGCGCACAACGCCTACGCCAACGGGGTCGACGGCGGCTTCGCCCCGCCCTTCGTGAACTTCTTCCCCAACCAGGCCCGGGGCATCAACCAGCAACTCTCTGACGGTGTACGGGGGTTCATGCTGGACATCCACCAGACCTCCGACGGCGCGATCCTCTGCCACGACAGCTGCACCCTGGTCAGCAGCCCGGTCGCCCTGAATGTCGACCTCCAGCGCATCGTGGACTTCCTCAAGGCGCACACCGACCAGTTCGTCACCGTCTTCCTGGAGGACTACGTCGACCCGACCGTCCTGCGCGGCGAACTCGCCCGTGTCAACGGCCTGTACGACGTGCTGTACCGCCCCGACCAGACCGGTGTGCAGCAGAACGGCTGGCCGAAGATGGCCGACCTGATCGCCGCCAACCACCGCCTGCTGATCTTCACCGACCACAGCCGCGCCTCCGACCAGTCCGCCGGACTGACCCGGGACAGCTTCGGCGTGATGTACCAGCGCGAGTGGACCGTCGAGAACTACTGGTCCATGGGCTCCGGCGCAGGCTCCTCCGACTGGTCCTGCTACAGCCGCTGGTACGGCAGCGACCTCAACGTGCCGCTCACGCAGACGTATTCGGGGTTCCGGCCGCTGTTCGTCATGAACCACTTCCGTGATGCCACCATCGCCGGGACGGCCCAGACCGACAACACCAAGGTCCTGGACCGGGCCCGGCGGTTCTGCCAGCCGGCCGCCCGCAAGAAGCCCAACTTCCTCGCCGTGGACCGCTACGACCTCGGCAACCCCGCGTCGGCCGTCGACAGCCTGAACACCTACACGTATCCGTAAAGTGCGGGCGGCTGCGGCGCGCGTGTGTGCGAAACTCCGCTGATGACCTCAGCGAAGATCACCGCCGCAGCCGCGGGCACCTGGAAACTCGGCGACCTGACCGTCAACCGCCTCGGCTTCGGCGCGATGCGGCTGACGGGCAGCGCCGCCTTCAACCTCGGTACGCCGAGCGACCGTGACCGCTCGATCGCCGTGCTGCGCAAGGCGGTTGAGCTGGGTGTGAACCACATCGACACGGCCGCCTTCTACTTCTCGTCGCTGCGGTCGGCCAACGAACTCATCAACACCGCGCTCGCGCCCTACTCGGACGACCTCGTGATCGCCACGAAGGTCGGGCCCTTCCGCAACTACTCGGGGGAATGGAGCAGTTCGGCACGCCCCGACGACCTGCGCGGGCATGTCGAGGAGAATCTGCGCCAGCTCGGGCGCGACCAGCTGGACGTGGTCTATCTGCGCCGGATGGGCCAGGACTCGATCGCCGAACACTTCGGCGCGCTCGCCGAACTCCAGGAGGAGGGCCTGGTCCGGCACCTCGCGCTCTCCGACGTCGAGCCCGGGCACCTCGCCGAGGCGCAGGAGATCGCCCGGGTGGTGAGCGTCCAGAACCGGTTCGCGCTCGACTCCTACCAGGCCGAGACCGACGACATGCTGCGGATCTGCGGCGAACAGGGCATCGCGTTCGTGCCGTTCTTCGCCATCGCGGGCGCGGGCGGGGCGAGAAGCGCGACCACCGCCCACGACGACGAGGTCCTGGCCGTCGCGGAGGCCCACGGCACCAGCCCCGCCCAGATCCGCCTGGCCTGGACCCTGGCCCAGGGCCCGCACGTCCTCGCCATCCCCGGCACGGGCAACCCCGACCACCTCGCCGAGAACGTGGCGGCCGGCGCGATCCACCTGACCGACGACGAACTGGCCGGACTCAACGAGCTGCACAGCAAGGCCGGTTGAGCCACGGCTGGGCTGCTCGCACCAGCATGACTCCGTCCAGCATCAGATGGTGTTGGGGCAGCTCGCGCACCTCGGGCCGGGGCGGTAGGACCTCGGACCGAGGCGCCGTGGCCTCACTGCCGTGCGGCGTGTGCGAAGTCGCCGTGGGGTCAGCCCAGTTGGGCGTGCAGGAAAGGCACCGTGCTCGCCCAGGCGCGGGTCGCGGAGTCGGCGTCGTAGACCGGGCGGCCGTCGTTGAAGAAGGCGTGGTTCGCCGGGTAGAGGCGCAGGTCCGCGGTGATGCCGGACTGCCGCTCGACGGTCTCGCGCAGGGCGTCGAGGCTCTTCGTGGGGATGCTCTCGTCCAACTCGCCGTAGTGGCCCAGGATTTGCGCCTTCAGCCCGGAGAAGTCGGGGAACTCGCCCTGGATCACGCCGTAGAACGGCACCGCAGCGCTGACCCGCGGGTCGGCCGCGGCCAGGTAGAGAACGAAGCCGCCGCCCATGCAGAAGCCGACCGCGCCGACCGTGTCCGAGGTGACCTCGGGCAGCGACAGCAGGTGGTCGACCGCGCCGGAGAGCAGTTCGACACCGCGGGCGACGGGGAGCGCCAGCATCATCCGCAGGGCCTCGTCGCTGTCGTGCGCCACGTTCCCGCCGTACAGGTCTGGGGCGAACGCGACGAAGCCCTCCTGCGCGAGCCGGTCGGCCACATTGGCGATGTGGTCGGTCAGACCCCACCACTCCTGGATGACGATCACACCCGGCCCGCTCCCGGACGGCGGCAGCGCGAGATAGCCGTGAGCGGTGCCCCCGGCGCTGGGAAAGGTGACGTTCTGGTGGGCCGGGGCTCCGGTCGACTTCGGCAGCTCGGAGGACATGACGCCCAACTCCTGTACGGCGGTGCTCGATGGGGGAGTGCCGGGGCGGCCTCGACCTCCTTCCGCAGGGGGCACGCGGGAACGGGCACTCGGGTGCCGTGACGATACGGCACCCTGATGACTACAATTCTGTAGACGGTCTGCTGGACTGTATGACGAGGACGGGGTGAGGATCGTTCCCATGGCCGACGCGAAGGACGAACGCCGACCGGCGGGTGAGCTGGAGGCCACCGTCATGGCCGCCCTCTGGGCCGCCGGCGCCCCGCAGACCCCCGGAGAGGTGCAGCTGAGCCTCGGCACGGGCCTGGCCCGCACCACGGTGACGACGATCCTGACCCGGCTGCACGACAAGGGCGTCGTCGACCGCAGGCGCCAGGGCCGCGGCTACGCCTACTTCCCGGTCCAGGACGCGCAGGGCCTCACCGCCCGCCGTATGCACACCGAACTCGACCGCGACGGCGACCGGGAGACCGTCCTCGCCCGCTTCGTCGCCCAGCTCAGCCCCGACGACGAACGCGTCCTGCGCGACCTCCTCGAATCCGGTGAGCAGGCGTGAGGCGCGGTGGCGCGTGGGATCCTGGGTGCGATGAAATCCGGTGACCGATGATCGCCCCGCTGCTCCTCCCGCTCGTGCTGCCGTTCGCGCTACGGCCCATGGCCCGGCGCGCCCTGGAGCGGCTCACGCCGGTCACCGCCCTGTGGCTGCTCACCGGCTCTGCGGTGATCGCGGCCGGCTGTACCCTCACCGCCCTCGGCGCGTTCGTCCTTACCGGCCTGCTCCGACTCCCGCTGTTCGCGGCACTCGGCGAACTGATCCACCCACTGCGCACCTCCTACGGCGGTCTCGTCCCGCCGGCGGCCGTGCTGTCCGCCGGGGCCCTGACCGTGTGCGCCTGGACGGTGACCCGGTGGGCGCTGCGCGAGTCGCGTGCCTTCCGCGTCGCCCGCGCGCAGGCCGCGACTGCGCCCGTCGCGGGTGACCTGTGCGTGCTCGACTCCCCGCACCCGGACGCCTACGCCCTGCCCGGGCGACCGCACCGCATCGTCGTCACCACCGGGATGCTGCGCAGCCTCGACGCCGCCGAGCGCGAGGCACTGTTCGCGCACGAGCGGGCGCACAACGCGGGCGGCCACCACTACTTCCTCGTGGCCGCCGAACTCGCCGCGCGCTGCCATCCCGCGCTCGGTCCGGTCCGCGACGCGATCCGGCTGGCCGCCGAACGCGCGGCCGACGAGGCCGCCGCCATCGCAGTGGGCGACCGGCGCCTGATCGCCCGGGCCATCGCCCGCGCGGCCCTCGCCGGACAGTCGGCCCGCTCCCGGCGCCCGGACTTCGTCCCCGGCGCCACGACAGGCCCGGTCCCACAGCGCGTCAAGGCGCTCCTCGCGGCCCCGCGCGGCACCCACCGCACCGCAGCCTGCGGACTCGCCGCCCTGCTGATCGCCTGCGCGACGCTCTCCTTCGCCGCCGCGGCCACCGAGATGATCGACGTCCACCACCGGGTGGAGGTGGCGCAGGGCGAGGAGGCCGGGTGAGGGGAGGGGCCCGGGGTTCCGGTGCTTGACTGGCGCGAGTCACGTTTTACGTATAACCTCGCCTGTCGATATCCCGCTGAACGGAACCGCACGGAGACCCCCGATGAGCCGTATCGCCCTGGTCACCCTCGTCGTCGACGACTACGACGAGGCGATCCGCTTCTACACCGAAGCCCTGGGCTTCCGCCTCGTCGAGGACACGCCCCGCCCCGACGACTCCCGCTGGGTCGTCGTGACGCCGCCCGGCACGGACAGTTCCGGCACCGGTCTGCTGCTCGCCCGCGCCAAGGGCGAGGACCAGCGCGGCCGGATCGGTGACCAGACCGGCGGGCGCGTCGGCTTCTTCCTGCACACCGAGGACTTCGCCCGCGACCACGCCCGGATGCTCGCCGCGGGCGTGACCTTCCTGGAGGAGCCGCGCCACGAGGAGTACGGTTCCGTCGCCGTCTTCCAGGACCTGTACGGCAACCGCTGGGACCTGCTCCAGCCCGCCGCCTGAAACCCGTACCGCCCGACCCCGCTCACCGAACGACCGAGGAACGACCGCACATGTCATCTACGCGCATAGACGCCGACACGCTCCGCCGGCTCCCCAAGGCCGTGCTGCACGACCACCTCGACGGCGGACTGCGCCCCGCCACCGTGGTGGAACTCGCGGAGACGGTCGGGCACACCCTGCCCACCACCGACCCGGACGAGCTGGCCGCCTGGTACTTCGACGCCGCCAACTCCGGTGACCTGGTGCGCTACATCGCCACCTTCGAGCACACCCTCGCCGTCATGCAGAACCGCGAGGGCCTCCTGCGCGTCGCCGAGGAGTACGTCCTGGACCTCGCCGCCGACGGCGTCGTCTACGGCGAGGTGCGCTACGCCCCGGAGCTGAACACCAACGGCGGACTCACGCTCGCCGAGGTCGTCGAGACCGTCCAGGAAGGCCTCGCGGCCGGTATGGCGAAGGCCGCCGCAGCCGGAACCCCGGTCCAGGTGCGGACCCTGCTGTGCGGGATGCGGATGTTCGACCGGGTCGGCGAGGCGGCCGACCTCGCGGTGGCCTTCCGGGACGCCGGTGTCGTCGGCTTCGACATCGCCGGCGCCGAGGACGGCTTCCCGCCCGCCGACCACCTCGCGGCCTTCGAGCGCCTGCGCGGCGAGAGCGTCCCGTTCACCATCCACGCCGGCGAGGCGCACGGCCTGCCCAGCATCCACCAGGCGCTCCAGGTGTGCGGCGCCCAGCGCATCGGGCACGGCGTCCGCATCACCGAGGACATCGTCGACGGCAAGCTCGGCCGCCTCGCCGGCTGGGTCCGCGACCGCCGGATCGCCCTGGAGATGTGCCCGACCTCCAACCTCCAGACGGGCGCGGCCACTTCGATCGCCGAACACCCCATCACCGCCCTGAAGGACCTGGGCTTCCGCGTCACCCTCAACACCGACAACCGACTGGTGTCCGGTACGACGATGACCCGCGAGATGTCCCTCCTGGTCGAGGAGGCGGGCTGGACGGCCGAGGACCTGCGCACGGTCACCGTGAACGCCCTCAAGAGCGCGTTCATCCCGTACGACGAGCGCAAGGCCCTCATCGAGGACGTCGTCCTGCCGGGCTACGCCTCCGCGCTCTGAAGCAGCCCCCGCACGTACTGCGCCTGTCCGACGTGCTCCAGATCGTCGGACAGGACGCTGACCAGTCGCACGCCCAGGCTGACCGGCGGGTCCCAGCGCTCGTCCACGATCCGCTCGTAGTCCTCCGGGGTCAGCCCGCGCAGATACTCCAGGGTCTGCTCGTGGACGGCGTCGTAGTACCCGGTCAGCTGCCCGGCCGACTCGACGCGCACCTTGCCGACCTGCGAGGAGGTGTGGCCGTATCCGGTGTCCCGGGCCGGCAGATCGAGGCCGAAGCGCTTCTCCCAGCCCTGGGTCAGCCACACCTGGTCGAGGCCCGAGGCGTCGGCGACATGGTCGTCCTGGACGCGGGTGAGATGCCAGACCAGCCAGGCGATGGAGTTGGCGTCGGCGGCCACGCGCGTGTGCAGCTGGTCCGGTGTCAGGCCGTCGACGGCGGCGTGGACTTCTTCCTGGATACGGCCGTACGCGTCAATGAGGATGTCGTTGGCATGCATACGACCACCATCGCGCATCGCCGTCGTTCATGCGGCCGGAGTCCCGGTTTCCAGCAGGGTCATCAGGGCGCGGGCCGCCGGGCTGGTCGCCTGCGGGGGCGGGAGCAGGGCCACCGTCTCGTACACCTCCTCGCCGGTTCCCTTGAGGGGGAGGGCGGTGAGGGGCTCGCGCTTGTGGCGGAAGTGCTGGGGGACCACGGCGATCCCGAGGTTCTCGTCGATCAGGTCGAGGAGGCTGTGCACGTCGTTGACCTCCAGCGCGACGGTCCGCCGTACGCCCGCGGCGGTGAAGACGGCGTCGGTCGTGCGGCGCGAGGCCCAGTCGGGGTGGAAGTCGACGAAGACCTCGCCGCCGAGGTCGTCCGGCGTCACAGCCGCGCCGGTCTCCGCGAGCCGGTGGCTGGGATGGCACAGCACGGTCATCGGCTCGCTGGTGAGCGACACCGAGCGCAGCTGGTCGGTGTCCGCCTGGGTGCGGTAGGCGAAGGCCAGGTCGAGGCGCCCGGCCGCGACCTCCTCGGCCAGCGCCCCGGAGCCCGCCTGCCGGAGCCGGATCTCCACGTCGGGATGCCGACGCCGGAACGCGGCGAGCAGCCCCGCCACATGCACCCCGGCGATGCACTGCTCGGTGCCCAGGGAGAGGGTGCCGCGCAGCACACCCTGCACCGCGGCCACCGCCTCGTGCGCCGACCGTACCTGCGCGAGGATCCGTTCCGCCTCGCCCAGCAGGGCCCGGCCGGCCTCCGTGAGCGTGACCCGGCGGGTGGTGCGCACGAACAGCGGGGTCTGCAACTCCCGCTCCAGGGCCCGGATCGACGCCGACAGACCGGACTGGGACACCATCAGCCGCTCGGCCGCGCGGGTGAAGTGGTGGTCCTCGGCGACGGCGATGAAATGCTGAAGATGACGCAGCTCCATGATTGAGAAGCGTAACCGCTGAATTCCATCGGATTCTTCTGTTGGACCACTGCCCGCAGGTCGGACAGAGTGGACGACGGTTCCCTGGAACCGGTATCCCGTGTGCCAACCCCTCTGGAGTCGCGTTGTACACCGCACACCCCGACCGCTACGCGGACCTGCCCTACCGGCGCACCGGACGCAGCGGTCTGAAACTCCCCGCGATCTCGCTCGGCCTGTGGCACAACTTCGGGCCCGACCGCCCGGTCGACACCCAGCGAGCGATCCTGCGCCGCGCCTTCGACCTCGGCGTCACCCACTTCGACCTGGCGAACAACTACGGCCCGCCGCCCGGCGCCGCCGAGTCCGCCCTCGGCGAGGCGCTGAAGGCGGACTTCGGGTCGTACCGCGACGAGCTGGTGATCTCCACCAAGGCCGGCTATCTGATGTGGCCCGGCCCCTACGGCGAGTGGGGTTCGCGCAAGTACCTGCTGTCCTCGCTCGACCAGAGCCTCACGCGCATGGGCCTGGACTACGTCGACGTCTTCTACTCGCACCGCCCCGACCCGGAGACTCCCCTTGAGGAGACGATGGGCGCCCTGCACTCGGCGGTCCAACAGGGCAAGGCGCTCTACGTCGGCATCTCCAACTACTCGGCGGAGCAGACCCGCGAGGCCGCGCGCATCCTGGGCGACCTGGGCACCCCGCTCCTGATCCACCAGCCGCGCTACTCGATGCTCGACCGCCGCCCCGAGGACGAGGGCCTGCTCGACGCCCTCGACGAGCTCCAGGTCGGCTCCATCGTCTTCTCCCCGCTGGAGCAGGGGCTGCTCAGCTCCCGCTACCTCGACGGCATCCCGGAGGGTTCCCGGGCGGCGAGCGACAGCCCGTTCCTGAACTCGGACGCGGTCACCGAGGACCTGGTCGGGCAGTTGCGTGCCCTCGACGACATCGCCAAGGGGCGCGGTCAGACCCTCGCGCAGCTGGCCCTGGCGTGGGTGCTGCGCGGCGGGCGGGTGACCTCGGCCCTGGTCGGTGCGAGCAGTCCGCAGCAGATCGAGGACAGCGTCGCGGCCACCCGCAACCTGGACTTCGACGCCGAGGAACTGGCCCGCATCGACGCGATCGTCAGGCCGTAACCGCTAGGCGACCAGCCGCTCGCTGACCTCCCAGAGACGGGCCGCCGCCTCCGGGTCCACCGCACGGAGGAGCACCCCCGGGATCGTGTCCCCGGTGGCCCAGGCGGTCTCGTTCTCGGGGGTCACCAGCGGGGTGATGTCGACGTTCTCGCAGTAGACCCCGCCGAGACCGTCGAGGCGCGGACTGGTCGCGGCCCAGACGGTGGTGGCCGCGCCCTGCTGCACGGTCTTCATCTGCCGCTCCGGGTCACGGATCGGCTCGCCCGCGCTGTCGAGCGCGCCCGCGGCTTGAAGCATCGCCGGGTCGATGTGCTTGACAAGGCCGGTGTCGATGATCAAGCCCGGGTGCACGGCGAAGGCGCGGATGCCGTGCTCCTTGCCGCGCCGGTCCACCTCGACGGCGAAGAGGGCGTTGGCGGTCTTGGACTGGCCGTAGGCGAGGAACGGCTCGTAGGTGCGGTGCTCGAAGTGCAGGTCGTCGAAGTCGACGCCGGCGAAGCGGATGCCCCGCGAGGACAGGACGACGACTCGCGCGCCCTTCGCCGCGACCAGCGCCGGCCACAGCCGGGTGGTGAGCTGGAAGTGCCCCAGGTGGTTGATGGCGAACTGCGCCTCGTAGCCGCGCGCGTCCCGGGCCAGTGGGGTCGCCATGATCCCGGCGTTGTTGACCAGGAGGTGCAGCGGGCGCCCGGAGGCGAGGAACTTCTCCGCGAAGGTGTCGATGGACGCCGGGTCCAGCAGGTCCAGATACTCGACCTCGGCCCCGGGCACGGCCAGCAGCGCCGTCCGGGCCCGCTCCACGTCCCTCGCCGGTACGACGATCTCGGCGCCGGCGGCGCGCAGCACCCGGGCCGTCTCCAGGCCGATGCCGGAGTAGCCGCCCGTGACGATCGCGACCTTGCCGGTGAGGTCGATGCCCTTGATCACCTCCTCGGCGGTGGACGCGGCGCCGAAGCCGGAGTTCAGGGGCTGCTGTGCGGTGGTGGTCATCTCTGCGCTCTCCTCGTCAGCTTGAGTTGGTGAGATCACCGTAGGTCGACCGATCCGTACGATGAATGCTTGAGAATCCGCATTACTTGCGTGATAGTTCGAGCATGACCGTGGATCCCCTGTCCGACGCCCTCGCTGTCGCCGATGCCCGCAGTGTCTTCTCCGGCGGGTTCACGGCGGGCGGCGACTGGGCCATCCAGCTGCGCGGACGCGACCGGCTGAAGGTGAACGCCGTGCTGCAGGGCAGCTGCCTGTTGGTCCGGGACGACGGCGGCGAACCTCTGCGACTCGCCGAGGGGGACGTCGTGATCTCCGACGGCGGACAGCCGTACACGCTGTGCAGCCGGCCCGGTGTCGAGCCGACCGACTCCGACGACGTCGTGATGGACCCGGAGACGCGGATGGGGCGCCTCGGGCAGGGCGAGGCGGTGGACGTCGCCTGCGTGTCCGGACACATCGACCTGAGCCGGGACCGCGGCGACCTGCTGCGCCGGGCGCTGCCGGAGCTGGTCCACGTCCGGGCCGACTCGCCCGAGGCCGGTGTACTGCGGTGGCTCATCGGGCAGTTGGCGGCCGAGATGCGGACGCGCAGGGCCGGAGTCGAGTTCGTGTCGGCGCAGCTCGCCCAGCTGATGTTCGTCCAGGTGCTGCGGGTCTGCCTGGCCGAGTCGGACGGGCTGCCGCCGGGCTGGCTGCGCGCCCTCGCCGACGAGCGGCTCGCTCCAGCCCTGCGTCTGATGCACGGCGACCCGGCCCACCCCTGGCAGCTGGAGGAGCTGGCCCGGGCGGCGGCGATGTCCCGCACCACGTTCGCCGTACGGTTCAAGGAAGCGGCCGGAGTGCCGCCCCTGACGTATCTGCTGAACTGGCGCATGAACCTCGCCGCCCGCGCCCTCCGCCAGGACGCCGCCCCGGTCGGCGCCCTCGCCCGGTCCGTCGGCTACACCTCCGAGAGCGCCTTCAGCAACGCCTTCAAACGCGCGGTCGGGGTGGCACCGAGGCGGTACCGCGAAGAGGCCCTGGCGAGGAGCTGAGCCGCTCTTCGAGCCGTACGGTCACGCGGTCTCCCTCGCCTTTTCCGACGGCCTTGCGGAGATCGGCCTTCACGGGCAGTTTGTGGGTGCCGTCCCCGAGAGCCATGAAGGAGCTGCGGAAAGGGTGACCGTCGATCGTGCCGCGTACCTTCACCAGGCCTCGGGTGCCGAAGAACGCGACGGACTCGGGCCAGACGAGGTAGGTCCAGCCGGCGTCGTTGGGGCTTTTGATCAATACGGCGGTGAATTCCTCGTCCAACGGGATGCCGGTGCTCATGATGTCCTCCGCTCGGGGTGGCCTGTCGTACGAAAGACCGCCCCGGGCGGGGAAACTCATCGTGGACACCGGCCTTCAGGCCCCGGCGGGCACCCGGTCGAGGAAACCGAGCACGGAGTTGATACGGCCGTCCGCGTCCAGCGTGATCACGTCGAAGCCGGCGACGGGCGCCGAACCGTCGGCCTCGCTCACCAACTCCCACGCGAACCGCGCGGTGTCGTGGTGCCCGTCGACGGTCCCGAGGGGACGGAAGGCGAACCCCGGGAACTGCGTGTGCGCCCCGGCGATCAGTCCGGCGATCTCCGTGTGGCCGGTGACTGTCGCCAATGGGTCGGTATAAGTACCCTCGACGGACCAGGCGGCGGCCACCGCCTTCGCCAGTGCCTCCGGCTCGCCCGCGTTCCAGGCCTCGAAGTAGCGGGCGACGGCATTCTCGTATCGATCGGTGTTCTCGGACATGGTGAATCAGCCTCCGTCGAGGTCGTTCGTACTGGTCAGGGACCGGATCTGGGTGCCTGCCGACCCGGTGGTTCCACCATGCCGGGGGCCGCGCGGAGGGTCGATTACCCCTCGGGTAATGGCCGCCGGAGATCGCCACAAAAGGGATCCCGAAGCTTTTCGGCCACAAGGGGCTGTGAATATGCCAAGAGACTGGCTAAAAAGTCGTGGTGACAGTGTTTCAGGAGTGAACATACTCGTCTGCTAGAGCACAACTTCACGATGCGAATCCGCCATCGTGCGCACCACCTGAGCCACCCGAGCCGCCAGCCAGAGCCGCATCGAAAGCGAGGCCCGACCGGCATTCGAGACACGCGACGGGGGAGTGAACGTGCACGACGAATTCCTGTGCCATGTCACCGCGTACGGTACCTGCGACGGACAGCGCGTCGGCGTGCCTCTGGGCACCTACCGCGCCCCCACACTGGCGCTCGCCCTGTGGTGGTTACGGGACCGCGCGGTGTGGATGGCCGACCGGCTCGACCCGCAGCCGGAGAACCCGCGCTTCCCCCGGGGGGCACTGGTACCGGTCGCCGACACGGCGCCCGACGTGCCGAAGGCGTTACGCACCTGGGCCCGAGACGTCGGCCATCAGGAGCAGGTCGCCTACGAGTTGGCGGCCGGCCGGCTGGTGCAGATCGCCATCAGTGACGAGACCACCGAGTACGAGCTGCTCGCCGAATCGGTGGACGCCCTCCGTATGCAGCGGACCGTTCCCGCGCTCGTCGTCCCTGTCGCCTGACACGTGTCGCCCGTCGCACAGCCCTGACCGCTGGCCGGGCGCATGGGTGAACCAATCGGTAGAATTCGGGGCATGCCAGAGCGGCCGATGGCGCCGACCGCGCCCGAACTCCTCCTGGAGACGGAGTCGGGCTCCACGGTCATGACCCCCAGCCGCGACTACCACGTGGGGCGCGACCCGCTGAGCGACATCGTCATCGACGACGCCCGGGTCTCCTGGCACCACGCGGTACTGCGGCCCGACGCCGACCACTGGACGCTGGAGGACGAACACAGCACGAACGGCACCTACGCCGACGGCCGCCGCGTCCAGCAGTGGGGCGTCGGCCCCGGCAGCGTGATCCGCTTCGGCAGCGCGGCCGACGGCCCGTGCGTCACCCTGGCCGACCGCCCGGCCCCGGCCCCGGAACGCCCCTCGGCCGTGTCGATGCCCGCCTTCACCGGCACCTTCCGGCAGCCGACCACCGTACGGCCGCTGCCCGCCCGCACGGTCCGCATCGGCCGGGCCGCCGACAACGACCTCGTCGTGGACGATCTGATCGTCTCCCGCCGTCACGCCGAACTCCGGGCCATGCCGGACGGGACGTACGAGATCGTCGACCTCGGCAGCCACAACGGCACCTACCTCAACGGCCAGCCCGTCACCCGTGCCCCCATGGGCCCGGGCGACATCGTCGGCATCGGACACTCCGCGTTCTGTCTCGTCGGCGACCAGCTGCAGGAGTACGTCGACACCGGCGAGGTCTCCCTCGACGTCCAGGACCTCACGGTCGCCGTCGACCACGGCCGCAAGGTCCTGCTCGACCAGGTGTCGTTCCCGGTCGGCGAGAAATGCCTGCTCGCCGTCGTCGGACCCAGCGGCGCCGGCAAGTCCACCCTCCTCAACGCGCTCACCGGCCAGCGCCCCGCCGATCGCGGCACCGTCCTGTACGACGGCCGCGACCTCTACCGCGACTACGCCGAACTGCGCCAGCGCATCGGCCTCGTCCCGCAGGACGACATCCTGCACGCCCAGCTGACCGTGCACAGCGCCCTGTCCTACGCGGCCGAACTGCGCTTCCCCCAGGACACGGCGAAGGCCGAACGGCAGGCCCGGGTCGAGGAGGTAGTCCGCGAACTGGGCCTCCAGCAGCGGGCCGAGCAGCCCGTGCACAGCCTCTCCGGCGGCCAGCGCAAGCGCGTCAGCGTGGCCCTGGAGCTGCTGACCAAGCCGTCGCTGCTCTTCCTCGACGAACCGACCTCCGGCCTCGACCCCGGCATGGACCGCTCGGTGATGCACATGCTGCGGGGCCTGGCCGACGACGGCCGCACCGTCATCGTCGTCACCCACAGCGTCCTCAGCCTCGACGTCTGCGACCGTCTCCTGGTGCTCGCGCCCGGCGGCAGGGTCGCCTACTACGGGCCGCCCGGAGACGCCCTCGCGTTCTTCGGCTTCGAGCACTGGCCGGAGGCCTTCGAGTCCTTCGAGCGCGATCAAGACCGGGACTGGGCAGGGGAGTTCAGGGAATCCCCCTTCCAGCGCCAGTACATCCGCAACTCCACCGCGCAGCCCCATCTGCTCGGCTCCGGCCCGGTCGCCGTGGCCCCGCCGCCCCGGCCCCGCAGCCGCAGCGCCCAACTCGGCACGCTGGTACGGCGTTACGCCGCCGCCCTCGCCGCCGACCGGACCTTCCTCGCCATCATGATCGCGCTGCCGTTCGTCATGGGCGCGATGGCCCGCGCGCTCGCCGGGAGCACCCTGACGCGGGAGACGGCGATGAACGCGCTGCTCATCCTCTGTGTCGGCGGTGTGCTGACCGGCGCGGCCAACGCCGTGCGCGAACTCGTCAAGGAACGCGCGATCTACCGGCGCGAGAGAGCCGTCGGCCTGTCCAGATCGGCGTACCTGCTCTCCAAGGTCGTCGTGCTGGGCGCGATCACCGTGGCACAGGCCGTGGTGCTCACCCTGGTCGGCCTGTTCGGCGTCGACCTCAACGCACCCCGCGGAAAAGGGGTGTTGATGCCACCCCTGATCGAAATCACTGTGGCCGTCGCCCTGTTGGCGTTCACGGCGATGATGCTCGGCCTGCTGGTCTCCGCGCTGGTGCGCAAGGAGGAGGTGACGATGCCGTTGCTCGTGCTGCTCGCCATCGTCCAAGTGGTGTTCTGCGGGGCCCTGTTGAAACTGCACGGCGTACCCGGCCTGGAACAGCTCTCCTGGCTCGTGCCCTCGCGGTGGGCGCTCGGCGGCATGGCCGGCACCATCGGGCTGGCCCGCATCGTGCCGGGCGAGCTGACCGGCGATCCGCTGTTCCGGCACTCGGCCGGGGCCTGGCTGCTCAACATGGGCATGCTCGTCGTGCTGTCGCTGCTCTTCGGCTTCCTGGTGTCCCGGCTGCTGCGCCGGCACGAACCCGCCGTGATGCGGAAATAGGACGCCACGATGACGACCACCCCCGGCTTCCGGCCCACGCACGTCGTCCCCGAACACGGGATGCCCGCCTGGGAGTCCCCGGACCCCGCCCGCCCCACCGTGCCGCTCGACGCGCTGCTGCCCGTGCAACTCCTCGAACGGCGCGGCGACTGGGCCCACACCCTGTGCTCCAACGGCTGGTCCGCCTGGGTCGACGGCCGCCACCTCATCTCCGTCTCCCAGGACCCGCCCGCCGCCGGCGCCCCGCAGGCCCGCACCGCCGACCCACGCCCGCTCCTCGCCCGCGCCGAACAGGCCCTCGCCCGCTACCGCGCCGCCGTGGAGGAACTCGCGAGCGGCGCTCTCGACGGCGCGTCCTTCGAGGCCCGCACCAAGGGCCTGCGCATCGGAGTGGTCGTCGACGGCGCCTCCGTCTGGCTCTACGACGCCGACCACGAACGCTGGGTCTACGGCGACGGCACCCGGCTCAGCACCTACGCCACCGACGACGGACCCCGCGCCGAACCGGCCGACCCCGGCCACGCCCCCACCCAGGTCGTGAGCCCCGATGGCCCGTGACGCGAGCCTCTTCTCCGGGCGCCCCTCCGAACTGATCGGCAAGCAGATCGCCGGTTACCGCATCGAGGACGAGATCGGCCGCGGCGGCATGGCGGTCGTCTACCGCGCCCACGACCTGCGCCTGGACCGCACGGTCGCCCTCAAACTGCTCGCTCCGGAACTCGCCCGCAACGACACCTTCCGCAAACGCTTCACCCACGAGTCCCGGGTCGCCGCCGCGATCGACCACCCGCACATCGTGCCGGTCTTCGAGGCGGGCGAGACGGACGGCGTCCTGTACATCGCCATGCGCTACGTCTCCGGCAGCGACCTGCGCCATCTCCTGGACCGGGCGGGCCCGTTGGGACTGTCGACGGCCGTGCGCATCATCGGCCAGGTCGCGTCCGCGCTGGATGCCGCGCACGAACACGGGCTGGTCCACCGGGACGTGAAGCCCGGCAACATCCTCGTGGCGCGCGGCACCGACGACGACCATCCCGAGCATGTGTACCTGACCGACTTCGGTCTGACGAAGAAGTCCCTTTCGCTGACCGGGTTCACGACGGTCGGGCAGTTCGTCGGGACTCTCGACTACGTGGCGCCCGAGCAGATCTCCGGGCGGCCTGTCGACGGGCGCTGTGACGTGTACGGGCTCGCCTGTGTCGCGTACGAGAGCCTTGCGGGGCGTCCGCCGTTCCGGCGGGACGACGACATGGCGTTGCTGTGGGCGCACCAGTACGACATGCCTCCGGCGGTCACCGAGTCCCGGCCTGATCTGCCTGGGCATGTCGACGCCGTGTTCGCGAAGGCGTTGGCGAAGAGTCCGGACGATCGGTACGAGTCGTGTCTGGCGTTTGTGACGGAGTTGCGGGGTGAGGTTGCCGGGCATGCGGCTACCGAGGTGGCAGTGGTTGCGCCGCCGGCGTGGGCTGTGCCGGTGTTCAGAGGCGGTAACTGACCTAAGTCGTCTGCGGGTTCGTTGTGGCTGGGCGCGCAGTTCCCGGCGCCCCTGGAGGGACGCTGCGCGTCCCATTCAGTGGCACTCGCCGTGCCGACACCTTGCGATGCGAGATCCGCCAGCCGACCCCCGTGCGCACCACAGTGTCCTCGTACGTCACCGAACCGCACGAGCCGTCCGTCCGGATTCCCAGGCCCTTCGAGCGGGCCTGGACCCGTTCCTCCGTCGCTTCCTCGATCACCACGTTCGTGACGTGATGTGCGACGGGGTTCCCGGCTCCCAACGCCAAGGACGCGCCCACGAGTTCGGCAAGGCCGGTTACCGTGCCCTGGCCGAAGTCCGTGAGGTCGTACTCGACATCCTCGGTGAACACCGCGTCCAGACGGTCCAGTTCGCCCTCGTCGACCAGGTGGCCGTGCAGTGCGATCAACTCCGTTATGGCCAGGCGGTCTTCGAGAGTCAGCGCCATGTCTGCCCTTTCCTCGGCTGGGCGCACACTCTCATGCCGGGCGCTGCGACTGCTCGGGGATTTCGATCTCGCCGTGGCGGCGTACCGGCTTCGCCAAGAGCGCCCCCAGGAAGCCCGCGACGAAGCCCCAGAGCAACGCCAGCCCCACCGCCGACCACAACTCGGGCTTCAGGAACAGGTCGCCGGAGAGTCCGCCGCCCACGTCGCCGATGCCGAGGAGGGAGAGGCCGTAGTGGGCGGAGATACGGCCGACCAGGCAGATCATCAGGACCGCGAGGGCGAAGGCGACCGCCAGGTGGACGGCGTGCTGCCAGGCGCGGGTGTGGGCCGGGGAGCGGGCGGCCATCAGGAACGCGGCGGACAGGAGCAGGACCGCGTTCACCACCAGGAGCCACCACACCCTGCCGTCGAACGCGGCGAGGGAGTGCAGGTTGAGGGTGGAGATGTCCGGGGTGCGCAGGACCTCGTCCAGCAGGTGGGGCATGGGCAGGCCGAAGGGGCCGTCGACCCGGCCGTTCCAGGTGGCGCCCAGGCCGATCGTGAGGGCGAGCCAGACGAGGTTCGGCATGCCGAGCAGGATCAGGGCGAAGGTCTGGGTGACGTTCCCGCGTGTCGCCGCGGTGAGCAGGGCGACGACGACGCCGAGCGCGACGTAGGCCAGGAGCAGGGCCACCACGGCGTACGCGGCCGGGCGGACGGAGGCGTGGAAGCGCAGCAGCGCGGCCGGGAGCGGTGCGCCCGGCGACACCAGGAGGGCCAGCACCAGTACCCCGGCCAGCCACAGCAGGCCGAACAGCACCGTCTGCGGCACGTCCGCCTCGAAGCCGACCTCGGGCGAGGCGCCGATCAGGTCGCCGATGTCGCCGAGCGTCCCGCTGCCGAGGGAGATCGAGAACTTCTGGCGCGCGCCGAGGGCCAGTCCGATCAGGCCGAGCAGCCACAGGACGCCGATACGGGCGGCCCAGCCGGCCAGCTCCGCGGCCGAGGCGACCGCGCGGTGCCGCAGGGGCCGTAGGAACGCGGCAGCGGTTGTCAGGGCGCCGGCCAGGGTCACCGAGAGGGGGATGACCGTCAGGCCCGCCTTTGTGTCGGCCAGTGCGCCCGCGTTGCCGGAGAGCTTCACGGTGCCGCCGACGGCCGTCACCACGGTCGCCGTGACGACCCGGGGGAACGCGCCGTCCGGGAGGCCCGTCGCGCCCGCCGCCCACAGGCCCAGCGCGGCGACCACGCCCATGGTGAGCAGCCCGGCCAGTACCGCGCTCAGGGCCTGTACCCAGCCGTGGCGGGCTACTGCCTGGTCAGAGGGGGTTCGGGGGGTCACGCCTGCCACGCTAAGCAGCGCCGGGGGAGCGCGCCCGCCGGGAGGGCCGTCCGCGTCGGCTTGCGGGCGGACGGGGACCGGAGCACACAATGGGTTCGTTGTGGATAAAGCGGCGTGAATCATTACGAATGCCGCTGACAACCGCGTCGGGAAGAAGAACTCGTGAGCGTCGAACCTCCGTCTTCAGGCCGCCCCACCGGACCGCCCTCCGGCCCGCTGTCGGGACCCTCCCAGCCGCCTTCGGGCCCGCCCTCGCAGCCCTCGGGCAGCGGTGGTGCGGGCGCGCCGGAGCCGCACCGCCCCTGGTGGAAGTCGGTGCCACGCGTCGCGATCCTCACCGCGGTCGTGGTGGCCGCCGTGGTGCTGGGCCTCGTCTTCACCCGCTCCGACGGCGGCTCGACCAAGACCGCGAGCAAGGGCGAGGTCTTTCTGCAGGCCGCGGCCAAGACCGGTCCCGACCCGTTCACGGAGTCCACGGCGAGCGAGAGTTCCGCCCCGCCCGTCTCCGCCTCGCCCACCGCGTCGGAACCGGCGAACGCCGTGCGCGGTGTCGACGGCGGCGCCCCCGGCCTCTACGGCGGCACCCAGAACGTCGCCAGCTGTGACGTGGAGAAGCAGATCAAGGCGCTCCAGGCGAACCCGGCGAAGAACAGGGCGTTCGCGTCCGTCGTCGGCGTCCAGCCCGCCGGAGTCCCCGCCTATCTGCGCTCCCTCACCCCCGTACAGCTGCGCATGGACACCCGCGTCACCAACCACGGCTACCGCGACGGCGTCGCCACCAGCTATCAGGCCGTCCTCCAGGCCGGTACCGCCGTCCTCGTCGACAGCCACGGAGTGCCCCGCGTCCGCTGCGCCTGCGGCAACCCGCTGTCGCCGCCCGTCGCCCAGCAGACCACCCCGAAGCCGACCGGCGACACCTGGTCGTCGTACCGGCCGCAGAACGTCGTGGTGGTCACGCCCGCACCGCAGGTCATCAACATCTTCGTGATCTACGACCCCCACAACGGGCACTGGTTCGGCCGCCACCACGGCGACACGGGCCGGCACGACCACCGGACCCCGCCGCCGCTGAATCCGGCCAGCCCCTCGGTGACCGTGTCCCCGCCGACCTCGCCGTCCTCCAACTCCCCGTCGGCCTGCGCCTCCACGGCCCCCGGCACTCCAGGCATTCCGGGCACGCCCGGTGCGTCCACGAGCCCGTGCCCGCCGACGTCGAGCTCCCCGTCGTCGCCGTCCGCTCCGTCCTCGTCGTCCCCGAGTTCGGAATCGCCGTCCTCCGAGCCGCCGTCGACCGAGTCGTCGGCAGCCTCGTCGGCCTCGTCCTCCGCGCCCGAATCGATCGCCTCCAGTGCGACGACGACGTCCGCGTCGGCTTCGGTGTCGAGCTTCAGCGCGCCGGTTTCCCCGGTGACGAGTTCACCGTCACTCTTCTAGGGGGACTGCCCGGCGTGGGGCTGGGTACGAGCACTGGTGCGACAGCAACAGCCGGCGCCCGCCTTCGAGAGAGACACGCATGATCGACCACCGGGACGGGGTAGTGATACCGACTCGTTTCGACGTGCCCGTGGAACCGCTGAGGCGGGCGGCGCACTACACCGGGGAACCGGGCTGCATCTCCGATGCCCGGCACTTCACGCACCAGTTCCTTGAGCAGCTCAGAACCGAGTGGTGCGCCACGATCGATGACCGGTCCGAAGGTGAACTGCTGCTGGTGGTGAGCGAGTTGGTCACCAACGCGGACCGGCACAGCAACGGCCCGTACATCCTGGAACTGGAGGGCACGGACGCGTCGGTGACGGTCTCCGTCTGCGACAGCAGCGTCGCCCTGCCCCGGCTCTTCGCCCGCGACCCCGAGCGGATCGGCCGGCACGGTCTGGAGATCGTGAACGCCCTGGCCGCCCGCGTGACGGTCGAACGGGTACCGGTCGGCAAGCAGGTCAGGGCCGTGGTGGAGCTGAGCGGTTAGGTCCCGGTGCGGGTGGCCGTGATCAACTCGTGGAAGTACCGCTTGGTGACCCGGCCGCCGTGCCGTGTCTCCAGCAGCTCCCGGAGGCAGGCCAGGAGGCCCTGGCGCGAGGGCTCGTCCAATGCGAGATGGCCCGAGTACGTGAGCACGACGTCGAGGTACTCGTCGGTCGTGTACGTGATCTCCTGCGCACCGCGCCACACAGTGACGTCGTCGAAGTGCTCGGAGCGCTCGAACTCGCCGGTGTCCGTGGCAGTTTCGTCCTCGGCGGGACTTCGGAAGCCGGGCGGGGTGGCCGGGTCCCAGCGTTCGTAGCAGCGCTGCATCCGGTCGAAGAACTCCTGGGTGCCGCCCGCCACATGGTGCGTGGTGATGACCGCGAGCCGTCCGCCGGGGCGCAGGGCGGACGCCGCCTTCGCCAGGAACATCGCGGGATCGAACCAGTGGAACGCCGTCGCGATCGCCACCAGGTCGAAGAGTTCGTCAGGCAGTTCCCACCGCTCGAAGTCCGCCACGTCCACGTCGGCCCGGGGGAAGGCGCTCAGGTTGCGCCGGGCCACCGCCGCCAGGGACGGCCCCAGCTCCACGGCGGTGAGCCGGCAGCCGAACTCGGCCAGTGGGACGGTGAGTTGACCGGTCCCGGGGGCGATCTCCAGCACCCGGCTGTCCGGGCCGAGGTCCGTCACTCGGGCCAGTTCCTCCACCAGAGGGCGCGGATACCGGGGGCGGGCCCGGTCGTACCGCTCGGCCGCAGTGTCGAACGTGTCGCGCAGCACCGTTCCCGCACCCTTCGGATCGGCGATTCCACCCAGGGCAGAATGCTGATCCCTTGCCCTCGCGTCCAACCCTTTTAGTCTGAGGGGGTGAGCAACCAAGCGCCGAACCAAGCCCGCGTGATCCCCCTGCGCCCGCACGAGCCGGCCCCTCACCTGCCGGAGCCCACGGTTCCCGCGCCCAAGGAACCCCTGTGGCGCGACCTGGTCGGTGACGTCCTACGACGTGAACGCCTCGCTCAGGAACGCACGTTGAAGGATGTGGCCGACGCCGCCCGTATCTCCATGCCGTATCTCTCGGAGGTGGAGCGGGGCCGCAAGGAGGCCTCCTCGGAGGTCCTCGCAGCCGCCGCCCACGCCCTCGGTCTCGACCTCGGCGACCTGCTGTCGCTGACCCGGAACGAGTTCACCCAGTACCGCAACAGGCGTCAGGGCAGGATGAGTTCGCCGTACAACGGGCAGCTGTCCCTGGTCGCCGCCTGACGGTGTCGCTCAGGCCCTGACGAGGCGCCGGCTGACCACCTCGTCGGCGAGGCCGTACGCCACGGCCTCCGGCGCGGTGAACACCTTGTCGCGGTCCATGTCGGCGCGCAGGGTCGCGATGTCGTGGTGCGTGTGCCGCGACAGCACCTCCTCGACCTGGGAGCGGATCCGCACCATCTCCTTGGCCTGGAGCGCGAGATCGGAGACCATGCCGCGCTGCCCGCCGCTCGCCGGCTGGCCCAGCAGCACGCGCGCGTGCTCCAGGACGAACCGCCGTCCCGGGTCGCCGCCCGCGAGGAGTACGGCCGCCGTCGAAGCCGCCTGACCGACGCAGAACGTCGAGATCGGGGCCTGTACGTACGTCATGGTGTCGTAGATCGCCATGAGTGAAGTGAACGAGCCGCCGGGGGAGTTGATGTAGATCGCGATCTCGCTCTCCGGGGACGCCGACTCCAGATGGAGGAGTTGCGCGATGACGACGTTGGCGACCCCGTCGTCGATCTCGGTGCCGAGGAAGATGATCCGCTCGGACAGCAACCGGCTGAACACGTCGTAGGACCGCTCGCCCTGCGGGGTGCGCTCGACGACGTTCGGAATCGTGTACGTACCCATGTCAGAGCCCCATCCGTCGCTTCGAGGCGGCCGGGCGCACGTCGGCCAGTGAGGCGACGACCTGGTCCACCATGCCGTACTCCTTGGCCTGTTCGGCCGTGAACCAGCGGTCGCGGTCGCCGTCGCGGGAGATGGTCTCCTCGCTCTGGCCGGTGTGCTGGGCGGTGAGGCGTTCGATGGTCTTCTTCGTGTGATCCAGGTTCTCCGCCTGGATCTCGATGTCGGCCGTGGTGCCGCCGATGCCCGCCGAGGGCTGGTGCATCATGACCCGCGCGTGGGGGAGGGCGTACCGCTTGCCGGGCGCGCCGACGGTCAGCAGGAACTGGCCCATGCTCGCCGCGAAACCCATCGCCAGCGTCGAGACGTCGTTCGGGATCAGCTGCATCGTGTCGTAGATCGCGAGGCCCGCCGTCACCGAGCCGCCGGGGCTGTTGACGTACAGGCTGATGTCCGTGCGCGGGTCCTCGGCCGACAGGAGCAGGAGCTGGGCGCAGACCCGGTTCGCGGAGACCTCGTCGACCTGGGTGCCGAGGAGGACGATCCGCTGGGCGAGGAGCTGCGCGGCCAGGTGGTCGTCGAAGCGGGAGGGCGGGGTGTCGCCCTCCTCGGCGCGGGGCATGAGGGCCGGCGCGAAGCCGGCCGTGAGTGAAGACATCGGCACTCCTTGTCGAGGCTCTGTGGTGTCTCCACTGTCGACCGGCAAGCGCCCGAACTGCGGGTTTCTAGGCCCGTAGCAGATTCGCCGTGGGCAGAGGGGTCACTCTGAGCCCTTCTCACGCAGCTGCCGGAAGAAGGCCCGTACGTCCTCGGCCAGCAGGTCCGGTTCCTCCATGGCGGCGAAGTGACCGCCCCGGTCGAGCTTCGTCCAGCGGACGATGTTCTCGGTCCGTTCCGCCTTGTGGCGCAGCGGGATCTGGATCTCGGCGGGGAAGACGGCGAGCGCGGTGGGGGTGGTGGACGGGAGGGCGGGCGCGGCGGCCCGAGCACCGGTGGCGTGGGCCCGCTCGTAGTAGATCCGGGCGGCCGAACCGGCGGTCCCCGTCAGCCAGTACAGCATCACGTCGGTCAGCAGCCGGTCCCGGTCCACGGCCTCCTCCGGCAGTTCCTCCGAGTCGGTCCACTCCCTGAACTTCTCGACGATCCAGGCGAGTTGACCGACCGGCGAGTCCGTGAGGCCGTAGGCCAGTGTCTGCGGGCGGGTGGCGTGGAGGACGGCGTATCCGGTGCCTTCGTGCGACCAGGCGGTCCAGCGGCGCCAGGACTCCAGGGTGTCCGCCCGCTCCTCCGGGGCGAGCGCGTCCAGTTCCTCGGGGGTGGGCTCGGTGAGGGCCTGGGCGCCCGGCAACAGGTTGAGATGGACGCCGATGACCCGGTCGGGGTGGGCGCGGCCCAGCTCGCGGGAGATTGCCGCGCCCCAGTCGCCGCCCTGCGCGCCGAACCGCTCGTAGCCGAGGCGGTGCATCAGCTCGGCCCAGGCGTCGGCGATGCGGCCCGCCTCCCAGCCGGTGTCCGCGGGCGGCCCGGACAGGCCGAAGCCAGGAATGCTCGGCACGACCACGTGGAAGGCGTCGGCCGGGTCGCCGCCGTGGGCCGCCGGATCGGTCAACAGGCCCACGATGTCGACGAATTCGACGATCGAGCCCGGCCAGCCGTGGGTGATGATCAACGGGGTGGCGTCCGGTTCCGGGGAGCGGATGTGCGCGAAGTGGACGTTCGACCCGTCGATGGTGGTCGTGAACTGCGGCCACGCGTTCAGCTCGGCCTCGGCCGCCCGCCAGTCGTAGTCGTGCCGCCAGTACCGCACCAGCTCCCGCAGATAGTCCGCCGGCACGCCGTCCGCCCAGCCCGTGCCGGGCAGCTCGTCGGGCCAGCGGACGCGGTCGAGCCGGGCGTGCAGATCGTCGAGGTCGGCCTGCGGGATGTCGATGCGGAACGGGTGGACGCTGTCTGCCTGCGGATACGTCATGGAGAGCGAGCCTAGTTCCGGGCGGCGGATGGGCCACCTGGATTATCCGGCCCCCCGACCGATGAGTTTCAGGGGGACGATCGGTCGATACAGATGTCCGTGTTCGACGCCCCAGGAGCCCATGGAGGAACGCATGACCACCGACGGATTCACCACGTGTCTCTGGTTCGACGGCCAGGCCGAGGAAGCCGCCCACCTGTACGTGTCGATCTTCAAGAACTCCAGCATCGGCCGTATCAGCCACTACGGCGAGGGCGCCCCGCAGCCGGCGGGCTCGGTGCTCACCGTCGAGTTCACGGCCTTCGGCCAGAAGTTCGTCGCGCTGAACGGCGGCCCGATGTTCAAGTTCACCGAGGCGGTCTCCTTCCAGATCCCGTGCGAGAACCAGGAGGACATCGACTACTACTGGGCCAAGCTGCTCGAAGGCGGCGGCGAGCCCGGCCCCTGTGGCTGGCTCAAGGACAAGTTCGGCCTGTCCTGGCAGGTCGTCCCCACCCGGCTGATCGAGATGATCACCGACCCGGACCCCGCGAAGGTCGCCCGGGCGACGGAGTCCTTCATGGCGATGGGCAAGTTCGACCTCGCCGCGCTGGAGAAGGCCTTCGCGGGGGAGTGAGCCGGTTATGTCGGTCGCGCCAGCGTCGCCACCTCGGCGGCGCTCAGCGCCCTGCCGTAGACCCGGAAGTCGTCGACCGCGCCCTTCAGGTACGGATCGGCGTACTGCGACCGGCCGACGTATCCGGCCCGGACGTGGTTGCCGAAGCGGCGCGGCTCCACGGTGACGGCCGCGTTCCGGCCCGCTTCCGCGCCGTCCACGTACAGGACGGCGGTCCCGTCGCCGTAGGCCACCGCCACGTGCACCCAGCGGTCGGTCGGCAGTGGCTCGGCGTCGATGCGCTGCTCGGCGCCCGCCCCGCCCGCGGTGATCGCGTATCGCAGGGTGCCGTCGCCGCTGAGCGGGGTCAGGAACATGTTGGCGGTGACGCCGGTGCCGAGGTCGAAGATCCGGCTCCAGGTGCCGGGGCGACCGTCCAGCCGGACCCACGTGGCGAGCGAGTACGCCGACGCACCCGCCAACAGGTCCTCGGCGAGGGCGACATGACCGTCGACTCCGTCCAGGGCAACCGCGCCACCGACCAGGCCGTCCGCCAACCACGTTGCTCCACCGATCAGTTGGGCCGTACGGCCGTTGCCCGTCGCGTCGGCCGCCGTCGTGCCCGAGGTCTCGTCGAAGCGGTGCCAGGCGGCGAACTCCGGGGGAGCGGGCGGGGGTTCACCGGTCAGCCAGTACACCGAGTAGTGCTGGTGGTGGACGCGGGCGATCGGCAGCAGAGTCACGTCCGTGTCGTCCGCGCGGGCGGTGAAGCGCAGCGGGTCCGACGACAACTGCCGTACGGAGTCGACGTCCAGGCGTGACAGCCAGGGATCGGCTCGGTCGCCGAACGCCCCGGCCAGCACCACCGGACCGTGCAGCACGGCCTGCACATCGGGGTCGTCGGGGGTCGGCTCGACGACCGTACGCATCGGCAGGGACACCTCGACGCGGTCGCCCGCGCGCCAGGTCCGCTCCAGGGTGAGCCAGGTGCCCGGCTTCGGACGGTCGGGCAGCGCACGGCCGTTGAGGGCGGCGCGGGCGCCGGAGGCCCAGGACGGGACGCGGACGCGCAGCCGGTGCGCGGCCCGGCCCGCGATGACCGTCAGGGCGGTGGTGGAGCGGTCGGGGAAGCCGGTGGTCTGCCGCCAGGTGATCCCCCGCTCGCGCCAGACCACTTGCGAGGGGATGAACAGGTTGACCAGCAGGGCGTGTTCGTCGTGCGTGTAGATCGTGTCGGCGAACTTGGCCTGGGTCTCCATGCCGGTGCCGTGGTCGCAGGAGAAGTTGTCGTAGTCCGTGGAGTACACGCCCGGATCCGCGCCCATGAACGACGGCTGGCGCTTTGCCGATCCCGGCGCCAGACCGGTGTAGTAGATGTTGAAGCCGTGCTCGGAGTCCGGGTCCTGCTCGCCCAACAGCTGGTTGAACAGGGCCCGTTCGTAGAAGTCGAGCAAGCCGACGCGGTCCGGGGTGTGGAAGTGCAGCAGCCGGGTCAGCTTCAGCATGTTGTAGCTGTTGCAGTTCTCGCAGGTGTTGTCCGACAACTGCCCTGCCACCACGTCCGGTTCGTGGAACGCCTCGCCGTTGCTGTTGCCGCCGATGACGTACGAGTGGTGGCCGGTGACGATCTCCCAGAAGTTGGCGCCGATCGTGCGGTACCGCTCGGGCAGCCCCTCCTCCCACAGTCGCAGCGCGCCGACCATCTTCGGGATCTGCGTGTTGGCGTGCAGCCCGGCGAGCCGGTCCTCGCCCTCCGCCAGCGGGTCGAACACCCGGGCGTGCGTGAAGCGTTCGGCGACATCGAGCCAGGCGGTGTTCCCGGTGAGGGCGTGCAGATCGGCGAGCACGTCGTTCATCCCGCCGAACTCCGTCTCCAGCACCCGCTGCATCCGCTCGTACGACAGTCCCGCTGTCCGCGCGTCGACCCAGCGCGCCTGCCGGAGCACCACGTCGAGAGCCTGCTCGTTCCCGGTCAGCCGGTACTGCTCGACCAGTCCCGCCATGATCTTGTGGATCGTGTAGTACGGCGCCCACACCCCGGTCCCGGCCTCCAGCCGGTCGAAGAAGCTCTCCGGGAACGCCGACAGATATCCGGTGCGGAAACCCGCGGCGGGCGAGGCCGCCTGACACTTCGCCAGCTCGGCGACCAGGGTCCGGCCCTTGTCGCGCAGGACCGTGTCACCGGTGTTGGCGTACGCGAGCGCGAGTCCGGAGAGCAGATGGCCGGTGGAGTGGCCGCGCAGTTCCACGTCGGGCCCCTCCCAGCCGCCGCAGGGCCGCGCGCTGCTGGGCAGGCGGACGTTGGTCCGGAAGGTGTGCAGCAGCCGGTCGAGGTCGACGAAGCGCAGATAGGCCGAGTTGCGGCGCTGGTTGTCCCGGAACGGGCTGTCCAGCAGGGTCACGGCGGTGAGCGGGAAGGGGCGGACCGCGGTGGGTCCGTCGGCGGCGCGGTCCGTGGCGGCCTGCGCCGTGCCGTCCGTGCCGGTGAGGGTGAGGGCGGCCGAGGTGGCACCTGCGGCCGCGAGCAGCTGACGTCTGCCCAGGGGTGGGGTCATCACCAATGTCCTTCGCATGTCGAGGAGTTGGAGTCGGGGCGGCGGTGTCCCTCCACCGCTCCACTCCGGTTCGAGATCCCGAATGTCGTGCGACATGCTGTGCGCTGGACACGCTAGGCGTCCGCTGTGTGATGTCAACAGGGCGTGGAGGGACGGTAGTTGACGATGAGGCTGGGGGTCAGGTGTCGCTGTCCAGCAGCAGCGCGTGCAACTCGGCGGCCCGCCGGGCCAGTTGCTCCGCCTGCTCGGCCCTGGCGCGCGTGCGCGGCCGGGGGAGGGTGATGTCGAGGACCGTACGGATCCGGCCGGGGCGGGGCGTGAGCACCACCACCCGGTCGGCCAGCATGACCGCCTCGTCGACGGAGTGGGTGACGAGGACGATGGTGGACGGATGCTCGCGGTGCGTGCGCTGCAACTCGGCGCACAACTCGTCCCGGGTGAGCGCGTCGAGCGCGGAGAACGGCTCGTCCATCAGCAGCACCCGAGGGCGCTGCATCAGCGACCGGCACAGCGCCACCCGCTGCTGCATCCCGCCGGACAGCTCGTGCGGCAGCCGCCGCTGGAAGCCGTCGAGACCCATCGCCTCGATCAGTCCCAGCGCCCGTTTCCGCGAGGCGTCGCGCCGATCGCCCGAGATCTCCGCAGGCAGCAGCACATTGTCGAGCACGGACCGCCACGGCAGCAGCGCCGGCCGCTGGAAGAGGACGGCGCAGTCGTGGCGCGGCCCGGTGACGGCACGGCCGCCCATGAGGACCTCGCCCCGGGTCGGCGGCGCCAGCCCTGCGATGAGCCGCAGCAGCGTCGACTTCCCACAGCCGGAACGCCCGACGACCGCCACGAACTCGCCGTCACCGGCTTCCAGATCGATGCCCTGAAGCGCTTCGACACGGCCGCGCCGATGTGCGAACTCCTTGGACACACCCCGTAATTGGATCACGCGTCGACTCCCGTCGGCCGCCGTGCGCGGAATACCGAAAATCGCTCTGCTGGATTGTGACATGCACGCGTACGATTTGCCGGATCGCGACCCCGGCGACAAACCCCCCACCGACTTCTGCAGTTCCCCCCACCCATTCCCCTCAGGGAAGGTCGCATGATCCGCTCACACCGTACGGCGACGGTTTTGTGCGCGGCGGCCACACTGCTGGCCGCCGTAGCCTGTGGCTCCAACTCCCCTTCCAGGAGCACGAGTTCGGCCAAGGATCAGCTCACCTATGTCACCGCCTTCGGTGCGGCGGGACGGGACGCCTTCGCCTGGGTGGCCGAGCAGAAGGGCTATTTCCGGCAGGCCGGAATCGACGTGAAGATCGAACTCGGAAAGGCCGCCGGAGAGAACCTCAAGGCCCTCGCTTCCGGAAAGGCCCAGTTCACCAGTCTCGACCTGACGGGCGCGATGATTTCCGCCGGAGCCAAGAACTCCTCGGCCTATCGCGACTTCCGCGCCGTGCTCGCCATCCACCAGCGCACCCTCGTCTCCATCATGGCGATGCAGGGCTCGGGCATCAGCACCCCGAAGGACCTCACGGGCAAGAAGATCGCCGCCGCCGCCAACTCCGTGAACCAGCTGCTGTTCCCCGGCTACGCCAAGCTCGCCGGTATCGACACCGCCGGAATCCACTGGATCGCCGTCCAGCCCGTCCAGTTGGGCCCGGCCCTCGCGAGCGGAAAGGCCGACGCGCTCAGCACCTTCCTGATCGGCCGGCCCACCATCGAGAAGGCCACCGTGCAGGCCCGGTCGAAGCACGTCGTCGTGTTTCCCTACAGCACTTATCTGCCCGACCTGTTCGGTAACGCGACGGTCACCACGGCCACCATCGCCGCCAAGCAACCCGACCTGGTCAAGCGCTTCCGCACCGCCCTTCTCAAGGGGCTGAAATACACGATCCAACACCCGGACGAGGCGGGGAAGTTGCTGCACGCCAAGCACCCGGAGACGGACGCCGCGGCGGCGACCCAGGAGATCAAGCTCATGACACCGGCCGTGACGGCCGAGGGCGACGCGAACATCGGCGTGATCACCGAGGCGCGGATGCGAGGCGCCCTCACCAGCCTGGAGAAGGCCGGTGTCATTCAGCCGGGGATGACACCCCAGGACGTCGTCGACTTCGCCGCCATGAAGGCGAGTTGACGGCCATGGAGACCCCGCTCTCGTACGTCTTCGACAACGACCATCCCGAAGCCGCCGACCGGCACGGCCAACTCCCGGCGATCCTCGACGAGTTCACCATCGCGCGGCTGTCCTCCCTCGGCGATCTGACCGGCCTGCGCTGCCTGGAGACCGGCGCCGGGGGCGGCAGCATCGCCGCGTGGCTCGCCCGTGCGACGGGACCGACGGGACGGGTGCTGGCGACCGACGTCAACACCCGCCATCTGCCCGCGAGTCCGCCGTACGACGTGCTGGTGCACGACCTGGAGAGCGAACCGGTGCCGGACGGCCCCTGGGACGTGATCCACGCCCGGCTGGTGCTGCTGCATCTGCCCGGACGGGAGGCCGTGCTCCGGAGGCTCGCGGCGGCCCTCGCGCCCGGCGGCGCGCTGGTGCTGGAGGACTTCGAGACGACCTTCCGCAAGCTGGTGCTCGCGGCCCCCACCCCGCAGGCCGCCGAACTGGTCGATCTCTACCACGAGTTGCTGGTCGAACGCGTGCTGCCCGCCCACGGCAACGACCCCACCTGGGCCGGACGGGTACCCGCCGCCATGCTGGAAGCGGGCCTGACCGACGTGGACACCGTGATCCACTCCCGCTCCTGGCCGGGCGGTACCGCGGGCGCGCTGCTGATCGCCGCGAACATCGCGCAGGCACGCGAGGACTTCCTCGCGGCCGGCATGACGGAGGCCCAACTCGCCGAGCTGGACCGGCTGGTGGCCGACCCCCGGCTGCTGGTGCGCGGCCACTTCACCTACTCGACCATCGGCCGCAGGCCCCCGGTGTGAGAGGCGTACCGACGGCACTGGCCACCGGCGTGAGACGCGTCCTGTCGGCGGGACCGCCGGTCCTGGCGGCCGTGTGCGCGCTCGCCGGGTGGTGGCTGGTGACCGTCGTCTTCGACATCCGGCCGTTCCTGCTGCCCGCGCCGCCCGATGTCGTCGACGCCTTCGGCCGGCTGCCCGGCTATCTGCTGCGTCAGAGCTGGCAGACGTTCACCGAGACGGCCGTCGGCTTCGGCCTGGCCGTCGGCGCGGGACTCGTGACCGCCGTGCTGCTCACCGCGTCCCGGGGCGTGGAACGCGCGGTCATGCCGTTGCTGGTCGCCGTCAACGCCGTACCGAAGATCGCGGTGGCACCGCTCCTCGTGGTCTGGCTCGGCTTCGGCACGGCCCCGAAGGTGTTCATGGTGGCGCTGCTCGCCTGGTTCCCGGTCGTCGTGTCGACGATGGCAGGGCTGACGTCCGTCCCCCTGGAGCTGACCGAGCTGGCCCACTCCCTTACCGCGTCCCGCTGGCAGACCTACCGAAAACTCCGCATCCCCTGGGCCCTGCCCCAGGTCTTCGTCGGCCTGCGCCTCGGCGTGACCCTCGCCGTCGTGGGTGCGGTCGTCGGCGAGTTCGCGGGCGGCGACCAGGGCCTCGGCTACGTGATCGTGGCCTCCGGCGGCAACGCCGACACACCCCTCGCGTTCGCCGCGATGGCCCTGCTCAGCGCCATGAGCGTGCTCCTCTTCTACGCCGTCGTCCTCGCGGAGCGGGCACTGCTGCCCTGGGCCCGCGAGATCACCGGCTGAGCCGCCCCCTGCGCGACGCCTCCCGGTAACCAGTGCGTTTCGGACGTTAATTTCCGCGCCCAAAGGGTTGGCGGGAAACCATCCCCTCGTTATCGTTCACGCACTTCACTCAATCGTTCCGCTGAACGAATAGCTGAACGAATAGCGACAAGGACGGTCGGTACATGTCCGACATCCACCACCCGGGCCGCCGGTCGGTGCTCACCGCGGGCCTCGCCTCGGCGGCGGCACTCGGCGGGTCCTGGCTGCTGACCGGCTGTGCCGGGGCGGAGGCCGCCCCCGTCCTGCCGGCCGCCGCCGCGAAGGGCGCCCCCGACCGCGGCGGGACGCTGCGCATCGCCCGGCCGCCCGCCTCCGACGCCGAGACCCTCGATCCGGCCAGCTCACTCTCCGCGTACGAGTACCTGGGCGCGCTCTACAACCGGCTCGTCCGCATCGGCACGAACGGTGAGCTGGCCCCCGACCTCGCCGAGTCCTGGGAGCCCGACGCCAAGGCCCGCACCTGGACCTTCCGCCTCCGCAAGGACGTCGCCTTCCACAACGGCCGCGCCTTCACCTCCGCCGACGCCGCCTACACACTCCGCCACATCCTCGACAAGGCGACGGCCTCTCCGCAGGCCGCGGTCCTCGCCCCGCTCATCGACCCGGCGAAGCTGGGCACACCCGACGCCCACACCCTCGTCGTCCCGCTCAAGACCCCGAACGCCGAGTTCCCGAGCCTGCTGACGCACTACAACTGCTACGTCATCCCCGACGGCAGCGCGAAGTCCATCGGCCGCACCGGCATCGGCACCGGCCCCTTCAAGCTGGAGTCGTTCGCCCCGGCTGGCCCCGGCCGCGTCACCGCGTACACCGACCACTGGGCGGGCCGCCCGGTACTCGACACGATCGACTTCTACTCGGTCGCCGACATGTCGGCCCGCTCAAACGCCTTGCTGGCAGGCCAAGTCGACCTGCTCTCCCAGACCAACCTCGACTTCGCGACGGCCCGCGTGGTCGCCGCCTCGGACCGGGCCACCATCGCCCGCGTGAAGAACGCCCAGTGGTACGTCCTCCCGATGCTCACCACCGAGAAGCCCTTCACCGACGTCCGCGTCCGCCAGGCGATGAAGCTCGCCTACGACCCCGAGCACGTCGTGCAGGTCGCCCTCCAGGGCGCGGGCACGGCCGGCTGGGACAACCCGGTGCCGCCCAGTGACCCGGCCTACATCTCCGCGCACCCCAAGCACGACCCGGAGAAGGCGAAGTACCTGCTCAAGCAGGCGGGCCACGAGGGCCTGGCGATGGACCTCTACACCTCCTCCTACGACCCGCTGTTCACGCCGATGGCACTCGCCTACCAGGACTCCGCGAAGCGGGCCGGCATCCGTATCAAGGTCAAGACGGCCTCGGCGGACTCCTACTACACGCAGATCTGGATGAAGAAGCCGCTGATGGCGACCTACTGGTTCACGGGCCGTCCCGTCGACCAGCTCTTCACCCAGATCTTCCGCAGCGGCTCCTCGTACAACGAGACCGCCTGGTCCGACAAGGGCTTCGACGCGGTCCTCGACCGGGCCCGCGCCGAGCTGGACGAGACCAAGCGGCGCGAACTGTACGGCGAGGCACAGACGTTGGTGATCGAGAGGGGCGGGGCGATGACCCCGATGTTCGCCGACCGGCTCGTCGGCATCTCCCGCAAGGTGCGCGGATACGCCGAGCACGGCTTCGAGTTCGACTACCTGGGCATCGGCCTGAAGGGAGCCTGACCATGCTCTCCTTCATAACCCGCCGCATAGCAGCCGCAGTTGGCACCCTCTTCCTGTCCTCCGTCCTCGTCTTCCTCGCCGTCCAGGCCCTGCCGGGCGACGTCGCGACGCAGATCCTCGGCAAGGACGCGACCCCGGACGCGGTGGCCGCCCTGCGCACCAAGCTCAAGCTCGATCAGCCCGCCTGGGAGCGGTACTTCGACTGGGTGGGAGGCGCGCTCCACGGCGACTTCGGCACATCTCTTGTCTCCGGCAAGGCGGTCGGCGGCGAAGTGTCCATGTACCTCGGCAACTCGGCCCTGATCGCCCTCGTCACGGTCCTCTTCGCGGTCACCGGCTCGATCGTCCTCGGCATCCTCGCGGGCCTGTACCGCGACCGCTGGCCCGACCACCTCATCTCCACGGTCAGCCTCGTCGGCATGAGCGTCCCCGAGTTCGTCGTCGCCACCGTCCTCGTCCTGTGCTTCTCGGTCGCCCTCCCGTGGTTCCCGGCGGTCGTCCTCTACGGCCCGGACGCCACGGTCGGCCAACTCCTGCCCGCCGTATGGCTTCCCGCCCTCGCTCTCGCCGTGGTGATGGCCGCGTACATCGTCCGCATGGCCCGCACCTCCGTCATCGACGTGATGGCCACCGAGTACGTCACCACCGCCCGCCTCAAGGGCCTCTCCACCTGGCGGGTCGTCACCCGGCACGCCCTGCCGAGCGCCCTGCTGCCCACCCTGCACGTCATCGCGCTCAACGTGGCGTGGCTGGTGGGCGGGGTCGCGGTGGTCGAGAACGTCTTCAACTACCCCGGCATCGGCAAGCTGATGCTCTCCTCCGTGCAGAACCGCGACCTGCCCACCATCCAGGCCATCGCCCTGATCAGCGCGGTCGTCTACGTCGTCTGCAACCTCGCCGCCGACCTGGCCACCATGGCCCTCAACCCCAGGCTCCGCACCCGAGGGAGGACCCGATGACCACGCTCGCCACCGCCCCGCCGACCACCGTCCGCGGCGCCCGCACCGTCCGCGCCTGGCGCACCCTGACCAGCTCCCGCACGGCGCTCATCGGCCTCGCGATCGTCGCCGTACACGTCGTGATCGCCCTGCTGGCCCCGCTGCTCACCTCCTACGACCCGATCGCGAACGACGCCAACCACGCCTTGCTCGGCTCCAGTTGGAGCCACTGGGCCGGCACCGACCAGTACGGCCGCGACGTCCTCGCCCGCGTCCTCTACGGCGGCCGGTACGCCCTCGGCGTCTCCCTCGCCGCCACCCTCCTCACCGTCGCCCTGGGCACGGTCATCGGCTGCGCGGCGGCACTGCGCGGCGGCTGGTTCGACGACGTACTGGGCCGGATCCTGGACGCGGTCCTCTCCGTACCGTCGATCCTCGCCCTGCTCGTCGTGGTGACCGCCCTCGGCACCGGCCCTGCGGTCATCGTCCTCGCCGTCGCGATCACCTACGTCCCGCAGGTCGTCCGCGTCGTACGCGGCGCCGCCCTCGCGGTCGTCCCCGCCGACTACGTGACCGCGGCCCGCGCCCGAGGCGAGAGCACCTGGTCGATCCTGCGCCGGGAGATCCTGCCGAACATCACGGACGTGGTGTGCGTGGAGTTCGCGATGCGGGCCTCCTGGGTCGTGCTGCTGATCTCCTCGCTGTCCTTCCTCGGCTTCGGCGCCGACCCGCCGACTCCCGACTGGGGACTGATGGTCGCCGAGAACCGCACCGCCATCACCGTCGTCCCGATGGCGAGCATCGCGCCCATCATCGCCCTGGCCACCCTCGTGGTCGGACTCAACCTCGCGGCCGACGGCCTGTCCAAGGCGTGGGGCGTCGACCGGATCAGGGAGGGCTCCTGATGACCCCGATCGTTTCCGTCCACTCCCTGTCCGTGGCCTACCGTTCGGGCGGCCGGGACGTGCCCGTCGTGCACGAGGTGTCGCTGGACGTCTCCGAGGGCCGGACACACGCGCTCGTCGGGGAATCCGGCAGCGGCAAGTCGACCGTCGCCGCGACCCTCCTCGGGCATCTGCGCCACGGCTCCCGGATCACCGGAGGATCGGTCCAGGTGTCCGGCTCCGACGTATTCGCCCTGCCCGCACGGGACTTGCGGCGGCTGCGCGGCGGCACGGTCGCCATGGTCGGGCAGAACGCCGGCCACGCCCTCACCCCCTCCATGCGCATCGGACGCCAGATCGCGGAGGCCGGCGGCGAGGTCCCCGTCGTGGAACTCCTCGAACAGGTCCGGTTGCCCAACCCCGCCGACCTGGCCCGCCGTTACCCGCACGAACTCTCCGGCGGCCAGCAGCAGCGCGTCGCCATCGCCATGGCCATCGCGGCCCGCCCCAAGGTCCTGGTCCTCGACGAACCGACGACCGGCCTGGACGTCGTCACCCAGCGCAGCGTCCTCGATCTGATCGCGGCTCTGAGCGACGAACTCGGCCTGGCCGCCGTGCTGGTGAGCCACGACCTCGGGGTCGTCGCCCACATGGCCGACGAGGTGACCGTCCTGCGGTCGGGCCGGGTGGTCGAATCGGCGCCCACCAGGCAGCTCTTCACCCAGCCACAAGACCCTTACACCCGCCGCCTGTTGGCGAGCGTTCCGCGCCTCGACGACGCCGGTCTCGCGGTCGTCGGCGAGGCAGGGGAGCGGGAGGTCAGGCCCAAGGCCGTGGTGCCCGCCGACGCTCCCGTTGCCGTCTCCGCGCAGGACGTGACCATCGACTACGGCAGTACGCGCGCAGTGCACGGCGTCTCCTTCGACGTCCGGCGCGGCGAAGTCCTCGCCCTCGTCGGGGAGTCGGGCAGCGGCAAGTCCACCCTCGCGTGGACCCTGGCCGGACTGCGCACCCCGTCCGGCGGCACCATGCGGCACGAGGACGGCGACCTGGCCCGTCCGGCGCAGCAACGGCCGCTGTCCCTGCGGCGCCGGGTGCAGCTCGTCTTCCAGAACGCGGACACCTCGCTCAACCCGCGCCGCTCCGTGGGCGACGCGGTCCGCCACCCCCTGCGCTTCTTCGGCACGGCGACCGACCGCACGGAGGTGGCCGAGCGGGCCCGACAGCTCATCGCCGACGTACGGCTCGACCCGGCCCTCGCCGATCGCCTGCCCGCGCAGCTCTCCGGCGGTCAGCGTCAACGCATCGGCATCGCACGGGCGTTGGCGGGCGAGCCGGACGTCCTGATCGCCGACGAGATCACCACCGCCCTGGATGTGTCGGTGCAGGCGGACGTACTCCGCCTCCTCGACGACCTCCGTCGCGAGCGCGACCTCGCCTGCCTGTTCATCAGCCACGACCTGGCCGTCGTACGAGGGATCGCGGACCGGGTCGTGGTCCTGCGCCACGGAGTCGTCGTGGAGGAGGGCCCGACGGATGCCGTGTTCGCCGACCCCCGGCACCCCTACACCCGCCAGCTCATGGCCGCCGCCCTCGAACCCGACCCCGACGCACAGCCCTACGTCGACGACACCGCCGACTGGGCCGACGCGGCGGACGGCGACGACATCTGGACCGACCAAGGCGACGACGGCCACCGTGTCCGACGCTGGCGACCCCTCAACGCCCCTGTGGCAGAAGGAGCTTTGTGAAGTACCGCAAGCAGTTCGACCGCCAGGTCGTCCGTGAGGACGTCTGGATCCCCACCCGGGACGGAAGGACCCGGCTGCACGCCCGCGTCTGGCGGCCAGATGACGCAGAGTCGGACCCGGTGCCCGCGCTGCTCGAATACCTGCCGTACCGCAAGAGCGACTGGACCGCGCCCCGGGATGCGCAGCGCCACCCCTGGTACGCCGGGCACGGCTATGCCTCCGTGCGCGTCGACATCCGAGGGCACGGCGACAGTGAGGGCCTGCCCGGCGACGAGTACGACGCGCAGGAACTCGCGGACGGTGTGGATGTCGTCAACTGGCTTGCCGCGCAGCCCTGGTGCACCGGCAAGGTCGGTATGTTCGGGATCTCCTGGGGCGGCTTCAACTCCCTCCAGATCGCCGCGCTCGCCCCCGAACCGCTCAAGGCGATCGTCACCGTCTGCTCGACCGACGACCGCTACGACAACGACGTCCACTACACGGGCGGCGCGGTCCTCGGCATCGACATGCTCGCCTGGGCCGGCACCATGCTCGCCTTCGCGGCCCGCCCGCCGGACCCGGCGAGCGTCGGCGCGGACCGCTGGCTGCCGATGTGGCGCGAACGCCTCGACGCCCTCGAACCCTTTCTGCACGCCTGGCTCGACCACCAACAGCGCGACGACTACTGGAAGCACGGCAGCGTCTGCGAGGACTACACCGCGATCGACGCGGCCGTCCTCGCGGTCGGCGGCTGGAACGACCCGTATCGGGACACCGTCCTGCGGCTCGTCGAGCACTTGCCCGGCGACCGCGTCCGGGGGATCGTCGGCCCCTGGTCGCACCAGTACCCCGACCGGGGACTGCCGCCGGGCCCCGCGATCGGCTTCCTCCAGGAGACGCTGCGTTGGTGGGACCAGCACCTCAAGGGCATCGACACGGGGGTGATGGGGGAGCCCCTGCTCCGGGCCTGGATCACGGACCCGGTTCCGCCGGCGACGTCGTACGACGTACTGCCCGGCCGTTGGGTGGGTGATGTCAACTGGCCCAGCCCGAAGGTCGGTTGGGACTCAAGGCCGCTCGGCGCAGGCACTGAGCCCGTCCTCGTACGGTCCCCGCAGCACACCGGTCTCGACGCCGGGCGCTTCTTCCCCTTCGGGAACGCGAGCGATCTGCCGCCGGACCAGCGTGAGGAGGACGGCCGTTCGGTCTGCTTCGACTCCGAGCCGCTCACCGAACGCGTCGAGATCCTCGGCCGGCCGCGCGTCCGGCTCCGTCTCGACAGCGCCACCCCGCGCGCTCATGTCGTCGCCCGGCTGTGCGATGTCGCCCCGGACGGCTCGTCCACGCTCGTCACCCGTGGCGTGCTCAACCTGCTGAGCAGGCACGGCCGGGACCGGGCCGTCGAGTGGACACCGGGGACGTACGAGGACGTCGAGTTCGAGCTGACCGGCATCGGGTACGCGATCCCGCCCGGCCACCGGATCCGCCTCGCCGTCTCCGAGACCTACTGGCCGTGGGTGTGGCCGCACGGCGAGCGCGGCGAGCTGCGGGTCGTCCCGGCCGAGAGCGTCGTACAACTGCCCGTGCGCGAAAGGGGATCGGAGCCGCCGATCCGCTTCGAGGAGCCCGAGCAGGCGGTCCCGCTCGACGTGACGTACGACCGGCCCGCCGAGCCGACCCCCGAGCGGCTGGTCACGCACGATGTCGCCAAGGGGGAGTGGACGCTGGAGGTCGACCCCAACTACGGAGGCTCGCGGACATATCCGGACGGGCTGCGCTACGAAGAGAGCGCGCGGGAGACGTACCGCATCCGGAGCGACGACCCGCTGTCGGCGCACGCCGTGTCGGAGTGGCGGATCCGGTTGCGGCGCGGGGACGACTACGACGCTGAGATCATGGCGTGGACGGAGCTGCGCGCCACGGCCGCGGACTTCGTCATGGACAGTCGCGTCGAAGCACGGGCGAACGGAGAGACAGTGGCCAAGCGCGCATGGCACCGCACCACCCCGAGGACGTCGGGATGACGGCCGCCAAGCCCTCGCAGGCCGCCAAGGCACCGCGCCGTGCCGTCGCCGCCGCCGACCGCACCCGGCAGCCCACCGAGGTGCGGCGCCGGTTGATCGTCGAGGCGGCCGTCCCGCTGATAGCGGAACGCGGCTACGCCTCGGTCGGTGTGCGGGACGTGGCCGCTGCCGCCGGGGTCTCCGTCGGTACCGTCACGTACCACTTCGGGAGTGTGCAGGAGATCCTCTCCGAGGCGATGGTGCTGCACATCGAGCGCTACTACGCCGAGTTGCACGAGGCCGCCGAGCAGGCGACCAGCGGGGCGGAGGCGCTGCGGCTGCTGGTCGACGCGCTGTTCACCGAGGACACCGACCGGCACTGGCGGATGTGGTTCGACTACTGGAACGCGGGCGAACAGGGCACTGACGAGGCCTTCAGCAGCGGTCAGGCCCGGCGCTACGAGAGCTGGCACCAGCAGATCCGCGCGCTGGCCGAACGGGGCGTCGCCGACGGCGAGTTCCGCTCCGACGACCTCGACGGCTTCACGGTCCGCTTCGCCGCCCTCGCCGACGGCCTCGCCCTGCAACGGCTGCGCCAGGCACCGCCGTTGAGCACCGAGGACGCCCGTCGTCACCTCAACCGGCTGATCGAGACCGAGCTCGGGAGCCGATCACGCGGGTGATCTCCCGGGCCATGCGCAGGATGCCGGGGGAGCGGACCGGACACGGCCTGGGCGTCGAGGTCGTCGGTGCCAGGCAGAAGTGCAGGTAGTCGTCGTCCCGGTGCAGGGTCGTACGGCCGTTGCCGGGCTGGGTGCAGTAGTCGGGGTGGGCGCGCTCGTAGGCGGTGCACGGGAGGTACTGGGTCCAGGTGTAGCGGGCGCCGGCGGGGCTCACGGCCTTGCCGGCGTCGGCGACGATGTCGCCCGTGGACCTGGCCGATGTCCCGTAGAGCGCGTTCACCGCCCGGACGCGCTCGGGGGTGATCGGGTCCGGCCCCTGCAACACCCAGACGACGGTGGGCCGTTGGGCACCTCCGGCGGTCGCGATCTGCGCGGTGAGCTTCCTGATGTCGGAGGCGTACCGCCGCAGATACGTCTGCCGGTCGGCGTCGTAGGTGATCCCGTCCATGCAGGGCGTGTAGCCCCACGCGTTGCCCCAGAACTGCAGGACCACGAAGTCCGGCTGCAGCGCGCGCACCAGCGCCGCCGCCTTGTCGCCGTCCGGCACCAGGGAACGCGCCCCGGTGCCCTCCAGGTAGTCGCACAGTGTGGTCCCCGAGTACGGGGCACTCGTGTACGTCGCGTCGAGCGTGCCGCGGAGTTCCTGCCCGAGCACCCGCTGGCTCTCCATCGCGAGGGAGTCTCCGAGATACAGCACACGGGGCGCCGACTTCACCGGGGCGACGGGGACTTGTCGGTGTGTGGCGGTCGGCACCGAAGGCGTCGGTGGGGTGACCGCGGGTCCGGACGCCGGGTCCGTGCACGCGCCGAGCAGCACTCCGGCCAGCAGCACACCCACGATCCACGGCTTCCGCATACGGCGACTCCCGCCCCGGGCACCGGAAAACGGCTCCCCAGGCAAGCACAGGCAGGGTGAAGGGGGAAGACGCCCCGCTACTCCAGACGCTCCAGCAGGTCGAGCAGATCCGTCAGCGGCAGCGGCTTGGCGAGGTGGGCGTCGAAGCCGGCCGTCCGGGACAGCGAGCGGTCGGTGCCCCGGCTGAAGCCGGAGACCGCGATCAGACGTGGCCGGTCACCGTGCGGCCGGGACCGTACCGTACGGGCCACCGTGTAGCCGTCGGTGTCGGGCAGCCCCAGGTCGCACAGGACCACGTCGAAGACGTCGGCCTCGGTCGCGGTGAGCGCGTCGGCGCCGGTGTGCACGGCGGTGACATGGTGGCCCTGGCGTTCCAGGAGGGTGCGGTAGGTCGCGGCCAGGTCGGTGTTGTCCTCCACGATCAGGATGGCCAGTCGGCGCCGGGCGCGAGGGGGCGTGGACGGCCGTACCGGCTCCGGAGCCGTCTCGTCGGCGCGCGGCAGGAGGACCGTGAACGTCGCGCCCCTGCCCGGCCCTTCGCTGTGCGCGCCGATCCGGCCGCCGTGCAGCTCGACCACCGTCCGGGCGACCGCGAGTCCCAGCCCGAGCCCCTCGGGTGTGTTCGGGCCCGCCGGAGCCGCCCGCATGAACAGCCCGAACAGGTCCTCGGCCTGGGCGGGTTCGAAGCCTATGCCGTCGTCCCGCACGGTCAGCCGGGCCTGTTCGTCCCCGACCGTGAGCCGGACCTCCGTACTGCCGCCGGGCGGGGTGTACTTGAGCGCGTTGGACAGCAGGTTCGTCAGCACCTGCGCCAGCCGCAGGCGGTCCCCGTCGACCACAACGGGTGTGTCCGGCAAGGCCAGTCGGAGGGTGCGCTCCTCGTGTCCGAACAGGCTCCGGATGTCGGCGCAGGCGCTCTCGACCACGGAGCGTACGTCGACCCGTTCGGACACCAGCTCAAGGCGGCCGGTCAACGCCCGTGTGCCGTCGAGGAGATCGTTGCTCATCCGCACCAGCGTGCCCAACTGCCGCTCCAGGACGGCCAGTGCGGGAAGGCCGCCGTCGGGCAGATCCAGCGCGAGCAGTTCCACGGCCGCGCAGGCGGCGGCGAGCGGGTTGCGCAGTTCGTGCGAGAGCGTGGCGACGAACCGGTCCTTGGCCCGCTGCTCCTCCCTCAACTGCCGTCCCGCCGCGTCCAGTTCGGCATTCGCGCGGCTCAGTTGCTCGTTGACCTCGCGGATCTCCCGGGCCCGTACGAACAGGTCGATCTCCATGCCCTCGGCCCGCATCTGCGCCTCGGCGGCGGCCCGTTCCTGCTCCCGGCCGACCCGGCGCAGATGCACGAAGTCCGTGACGTCCTCCACCCGGTGGATGATGTGCGTGACTCGTCCCTCGGCGTCCAGGACGGGGGAGTTGACGGGGCTCCAGTACCGCTCGGCGAAGCCGCCCGCCTCGCCGGTCGGGATGTCGTAGCGCTGCAGGGCCATGGTGTCCTTGCGGCCCGTGGCCGCCACCGACTCCAGCGAGCGGCGCAGATTGGCCACCCCGTCCGCCGAAGGGTCGTCGGGGTTGTCGGGGAAGACGTCGAAGATCCGTTGCCCGACGATCGTGCGTTCCGTACGGGTGGCCGCGAGATACGCGCGGTTGACCTCGACGATGGTGAAGTCGGGGCTGAGCACCAGCAGCGGGGAGAGCGAGGAGTCGAAGAGCAGCCGGAAGTCGGGGGTGGCGAGGGGCGGCATGGCGGCTCTCAGGGGTCGAGGCGGTAGCCGTAGCCGCGGACCGTGGTGATCCGGGGTGCGGGCGTGGGGAGTGCCGCGAGCTTGCCGCGCAGGCGGTACACGTGCTCGATCACGGTGGCGGGCTGCTGCCAGGAAGCACCCCAGATCCGGTCGAGGACCTGCTCGGTGGAGAACACCCGGCCGGGCGCCTCGCCGAGCATCTCCAGCAGGGCGTACTCCTTGGGGCGCAGGGTGAGGAAGACGCCGTCGGCGGACGCCTGGCGGGCGGCCGTGTCGATCCGCAGCGAGCCGACCTGGATCACCGCCGGGACCTCCGGTGGCTGCGACCTGCGCAGCACCGCCCGGATGCGCGCCACCAACTCCCGCTGTGAGAACGGCTTGACGAGGTAGTCGTCGGCGCCGATCTCCAGTCCCGCCACCCGGTCGGCCTCCGCGCCCCGGCCGGTGACGATGATGACCGGAAGCCGGCTGGTGGAGCGGAGCGCCCGCAGGAGTTCCAGGCCGCTGCCGTCCGGGAGGCCCAGGTCGAGGACGGCGAGATCGATGCGGCTCTCGTGCAGGACGGACTTTCCGGCGCGGGCGTCCATGGCCCAGGTGACGGTGAATCCCTCGTGCTCCAGGTAGGAACGGCACATCAGTGCGAAATCGGGTTCGTCCTCGATCAGTGCCAGGTGCGGACGCATCCCGCATCACCTGGCCCGACCTCGGCCCGCTCGTTGTGTCGCTGATGAGCGGGCGTTGATGCCCCGACCATGTGGCGAAGGTAGAACAGTAGGCACCCACGGTTCAAGGGGGAGCCGCTCGGGGGGAGTTCCGGCGCGGGCTCGTACGGTGCGGGGATGTCGAAGCCGCCGCACGGACCCGCGCCGGATCGCGCGCCCGGGCGCGACAGGCACGGAACGGGGACGGAACACCTTGCACGAGAACAGCCTGGAGCCGGTGACCGCGGCGGCCTGGCCGGCGCCCGGCGGCCACGCCCTGCTGGGCGCCAGGGACAGCCTGCTGGTCGTCGACCTGCACGGCGACATCGATCTGGCGACCGCGACTCCGCTGCGTGAGTGGCTGGACTCCGTCGTCGCCCTGCGCGCGCCCGCCTATGTCGTCGATCTGCGCCGTACGACGTTCATCGACTCCACCGGACTCAACCTGGTGCTGCGTTTCCGCCGCCGGGTGCGGGAGCACGAGGCGGGCTTCGCCGTGGTGTGCGCCCCGCGCACCGTGCGCCTGTTGCGGGCGCACGGCACGCTGGACGTACTCGATCCGGCGCCCGGCCTCCCGGAGGCGGCCTCCAGGATCGCCGGCCGCTGAGACTCAGACCCGGTCGGCCGCGATCAGCAGATACTGGAAACTGCCGTTGTGGTAGGCGCTCAGGAAGGTGTCCTCGATCCCCGTGACCAGATGGTCGGCCCGGCTGCGCAGCGCCCAGTAGGGGATCGTGTCCTGGGTGAGGTCCTGGACGTGGACGGGCACCAGCCGGTTGCGGGCCATCGCCCGGAAGTACTCCGACCTGGGATGGATGTCGCAGATGTAGTGGGCGTTGATGAGGGACACCTCGCGCGAGGCCCGGCCGTAGGTGTCGTTGTAGCAGCCGGTGATCACCACATAGCGTCCGCCGCGGCGCAGCAGCCGGGCGTGCTCGGCGAACAGCAGGTCCAACTCGACGTACATCGTGGACTCGTTGTTCCAGGACGCGGCGAACTCTCCTGTGAGGAAGCCGGTGTCGAGCATGTTGCGGTGGTGGTAGCGCACCTTGCCGTCGATGCCCCGGGCGCGGGCCCGCTCGTTGGCGAACTCGGCCTGCTTGGCGGAGATGGTGACCCCGTCGGCCCGGCAGCCGTGGCGCAGATGCGCCACCACACTGCCCCCGCCGCGCCCGCAGCCGGCGTCGAACACCCGGTCGTCCGGGGTGAGTCGGCCGAGGTGGGAGGCGAGGAGCTCGGCCTGGGCGTGTTCCAGGCGGTGGAGTTCGGCGGTGAGCCGCTCCCGGCGCCGTACGGGGTCGGGGTCCTCCAGTACGGATTCGTCGGCCCCGCCGATTCCGTAGTGGTGGTGGTACAGGTCGTCGAGCTGTCCGAGGGCGAGGTTGACCGGGTTCTCTTCGGCGTTCCAGTAGTCCGCGACACGGCTCTGGTACGTGGACTGGGTCGGCACCGGTGGTGCTGTGGTGCCGGCGTCGGTGGTGGTCAACGGTGACTCCTAGCGTGGTGCGTCTGACGAGACGTCAGGGACCGGACTCTTACCAGTAGTTGGGCAGGTGGTAGCGGTGGGTGTTGGTCGCGTGCCACTCGTGGTTGCCGGACACCCAGGCGGCCAGGCCCTCGGTGTAGCGCGCGACGAGGGGCGAGGCGGCGGACAGCGCGGCGGACTCCTCCTCGAAGGCGTCCATGATCCGGTTGTGGATCCCGACGGATTTCAGATAGGCGGCCTTCAGCCCGCACCGCTCGTCGGCGGCGACGACCTGCGGGAGGTTGAGGTGGTCCGGGTCGCTCGCCAGCTCCTTGGTGAAGGAGTACAGGTCGTTGACGATGGTGGTGGCGTTGCAGGCCAGGGCCGTGACCCGCTGGATCTCGGGCCGGGCGTAGACCTGTTCGGGCAGTTCGTAGCCGTCGACCGCGTCCACGATCGACAGACAGGGCCGGAAGTTGTTGAACTGCCGCATCATCAGGTACTCCCAGACCCGCGGCTTGTACCGGATCTCGGCCCACGCGGCCTCGGCGAGATAGCCGAGGTGCAGCCGGGCCAGGTCGTGCACGATCCGGTCGGTCTGGCTGGGGGTGGCGAGGAGGGCGTAGTCCTGGATCGCGAAGTGGTACGAGCGCAGCGGGCCGTCGGCCTGGACACCGTGCCGCCACTCCTCTTCCAGTTCGGGGGTGGAGTGGAACGGGTCGAGCGCCGACTGCGCGAAGATCAGCCGTCCGCCCAGCCCCCGGTGCGCGCCGCCCTTCCCCTCGTCCTCCTCGCAGTAGCAGTTGTCGACGATGTTCTCGGCGAGCAGCAACTTGCCTGCCGCGGTGAGCCGTTCGAGGTCGAGCGCCCCTGGGTGCTGGAGCACCACGGCCCGGCCGAACTGGAACCCGGCGAAGTCCCCGCCCCACGCGGCCGGGAACAGATCGAGGCCGCGCGCCCACGCCTCCAGTCTGCGGTCCAGTTCCGCGGCCTTCTCCGGGTCGGCGGGCGCCGCGGGCCGGTAGGTGAGTCCGGGGATCGCCCCGGTGCGCCGGGCCCGCAGTGTGCCCGCCAGATTCGGCGGGCCGGGCAGCGAGAGGGAGGTGGTCATGAGTTTCTCCAGGCCGTCACTCGGCGGTCCTGCCGATCTGTACGTTCTCCAGGATTCCCGCCGCGTCGGGGACCAGGATGGCCATCGAGTAGTACGCGGTGACCAGGTAGCGGATGATCGCGGCCGAGTCGATGCCCATGAAGCGGACGTTCAGACCGGGCTGGTACTCCTCGGGGATACCGGTCTGGAACAGGCCGACGACACCCTGGTCGGCCTCACCGGTGCGCAGCGCGATGATGCTGCTGGTGTGCTGCGGGGAGATCGGGATCTTGCTGCACGGGAAGAACGGCACCCCGCGCCAGGCGGGGATCTCGTGCCCGTCGACGCTCGCCGTGCCCGGTACCAGACCGCGCCGGTTGCACTGCCGGAAGAAGGCCGCGATCGCCTTCGGGTGGGCGAGGAAGAGCTTGGTCTTGCGGCGCATGGCGAGCAGTTCGTCGAGGTCGTCCGGGGTCGGCGGGCCGGTGAAGGTGCTGATGCGCTGGGTGTAGTCGATGGTGGGCAGCAGCCCGAACTCCCGGTTGTTGACCAGCTCCCACTCCTGCCGCTCGCGGATCTCCTCGATGGTGAGCCGCAGTTGCTGCTGGGTCTGGTCCATCGGATCGTTGTAGAGGTCGGCGACCCTGGTGTGCACCCGCAGCACGGTCTGGGTGAGGGACAACTCGTACTCGCGCGGGGCGAGTTCGTAGTCGACGAAGCCGCCTGGCAGCGTCGGCTCGCCCACATGGCCGGCCTGCACCGGCACATCGGCCTCGCCCTTGCGGTTCATCGGCAGTTGCTGCCGCTCGGCGTACGCCTCCAGATGGGCGGCCAACGACGGTACGCGGTCGGTGAATTCGGAGACGACGTCCCAGGGCAGGACGAGCAGCACGCCCGCGGTCTCGGCGCGCACGGAACTCAGCCACAGCGGGTCGGACTGCCCTATGGCCTCGTCCCCCATCTGGTCGCCGTCGGTGACGACTCCGAGGATCTCCTCCTCGTCGTAGGGTCCCGCGGCGTAGCGGGTGAAGCGGCCGTGGGCGACCAGGTAGGCCTCGGTGACGGGCTGTCCGGCCTCGAACAGGACCTGGCCCGCCCGCACTTCCCGGACCCGGAACCGGGTGGCGATCTCCTTCAGGACCTCCGTGTCGGAGTACCCGCGCAGCACGGGCAGTTCGGTGAGCGTCTGGGGGATGACCTTGATGTCGTCGGCGCCGTTCTGCTCGAACCGCACCCGGCCGCGGCCGACGCTGAGCTGGAGCCGCCGGTTGACCCGGTAGGCGCCGCCCTTGACGTCCACCCAGGGCAGCATCTTCAGCAGCCAGCGCGAGGTGATGGCCTGCATCTGCGGTTCGGACTTGGTGGTCGTGGCGAGTTGCCGGGCCGCGACGGTGCTGAGACTGGTGAGTGGTCCGTTGTCGGCCGGCTCGGGGGCGGAGTCGTCGGTGGCCGGTCCGTTGACGCTTTCCGGAGTGGACACATTCCCTCCCGGGAGGTGAACAAGGGTGAGCGCGTCGTCGGTGTACAAGCCAAACAGTCCTGCCAAGCACCGGTAACCGCGCGCAAGGGGCGGCTTCGCGTCCTGGGGTTCGTAAACCACTGATCGAGTCGGGGACGGCCGGGGATCGTGTCCGTGCCCCGGCGCACGGGGCGCGCGGGCGCGGTGGCGGGCGATTCGGGCGTTCGGCGCGCGCCCCGCACGCCTGGTGACTAGCGTGAGTTTTCGGACAACCTGATCCAGCCAACCCGACCTACCGGAGAGGGCCGCAGCCATGGCCGTACAACCTGAAGGAACCCCCTGTTGGGCCGACGCGATGTTCGGCGACGTCGAGGGAGCCAAGAGTTTCTACGGCGACGTCCTCGGCTGGACCTTCGGCGAGGCGTCGTCGGAGTACGGCAACTACACGCAGGCCTACGTCGACGGAAAGGCCGTGGCCGCCGTCGTACCGCCGATGCCCGGCCAGGAGGGGCAGTCGCAGTGGTGCCTCTACCTCGCCTCGCCGGACGCCGCGGCGACCGCGGCGAAGATCCGGGAGAACGGCGGCGAGGTGCTGATGGAGCCGATGCAGGTCGGCGAGTTCGGCACGATGTGCCTGGCCCGTGAGCCCAGCGGCGCCGTGTTCGGCGTCTGGCAGGGCGGCACCCACGAGGGCTTCGAGGCATCGGGCGTGGCCGGCGCGTACGCCTGGGCCGAGGTCTTCACCCGCGAGCCCGCGAAGGCGGACGGCTTCTTCTCGGCGGTCTTCCCGTACTCGGCGAAGAGCATGGACGACCCTGGTGTCGACTACCGCGTCTACAACGTCGGCGAGGACACGGTCATCGGACGGATGGCGATGGGCGACGAGTTCTCGCCCGAGGTGCCGTCGTACGTCAACGTGTACTTCGCGGTGGACAACTGCGACGACGCCGTCGCCAAGGCCACCAAGCTCGGCGGGATCCTCCGCTTCGACCCCATGGACAGCCCCTTCGGGCGGTTCGCGGCCCTCAGCGACCCGCAGGGCGCCTCGTTCTCGGTGATCGACATGACCACCACCCAGGGAGACATGCCGCAGATGACGGACGTCTGACCGGGCGGGCCGTCGGTCAGCGGCTCTCGGCCGTCCACCAGGCGGGGGCGCAGGCCACGGCCGCGTCGACCATGTCGTCCTTGGTGACCGCCGGGTCCTCCAGCCATGCCCTGATGGCGCCCGCGAAGCCGTGGGCCAGGAACTGCGCGACGATCCGGCGATTGGCCGCGGGCAGCCCCGGACGGTCGCCGTCGGCCATGAACGACAGCGTGTAGTCGCCGAAGTGGCGCACGAGCGCGTCGTACACACCGCTGTCCGCCGGATCCGCGAGGGCGTTCCGGTAGACCGGCAGATACCGCTCGACGTGGTCGGCGACCCCCGCCGTGGCCAGCCGGAGCAGTGCGGCGGCCGAGTGCCCGCCCTGTGCGCGGGCCTCGGCCTCCTGGCGGTGGCCGCGCTCCAGATCGGCCTGGAGCACCTGGATGAGCAGGTCCAGCGGGGAGCTGTAGCGGTTGTAGAACGTGGCGCGGGTGACCCCGGCGCGGTCGGCCAGCTCGGCGACGGAGATCCGGGAGACGGACCGCTGCGCGGCGAGCTCCACGACGGCCTCCTCGAAGGCCCGCGTCGTGCGGGTGACGCGTGGATCGATCCGCTGGTTCAGCGCTCCGCCCTCCTCGGGTTCACGTTGCACTCTGCCATGACGAGTGATTTTATACACATGTCAAATAGTGCGGCGAAAGGAACGGTCATGGCCTCGCACACCGCGATCTCACCCCAGGAGGCCGCCGACCGGCTGGCCGTCCGCGAGCTGATCGACGCCTACGCGCACTGCGCGGACCGGCGGGACGCCAAGGGGCAGATGGCCCTCTTCGCCGAGGACACCCGTTTCCTGGTCTTCATGGACGCCACCGCTGCGGAGCCGACGCAGGAGCTGCACGGCCGCGAGTCGCTGGCCCCGGTCTTCGACAATCTCAACGTCTACCGGGCCACCACGCACTTCAACGGCCAGAGCACCATCACCCTGGACGGCGAACGGGCGAGCGGCGAGAGCTACTGCCTGGCCCACCATGTCTCGGTCGACGAGTCCGGGCAGCGCACCCTCATGATCGCGTCCATCCGCTACCTCGACGAGTTCACCAAGCTGGACGGCGACTGGTACTTCGCCGAACGCCGGCTGATGGTCGACTGGACCGAGACCCGCCCCTCGACGCCCTGACACCCGTAGGCGGTCACACCGCCGGTTCCTCCTGGTGGGACAGGCGGTGTGCCACGGCCAGTCCCCAGGGCACCCCGAGCACGACCACGAGGCCGATGCCCAGGAGCAGGGGAGCCGGACGCAGCGCGCCCAGGGCCAGGCACACGACGGCCATGGCGACGCAGGTCCGGGCCAGCGGCCGGTAGAGGCCGAGGTCCTCGCTCCACACGCGCAGGGACGACGCGAGCACCATCGTCGCGCAGAGCACGACGGCCGTGCCCCCGCAGAGCACCCAGGCCGTGGCCGCCGGAGTCCGGCCGTCGTGGGCGTGCTCGACCAGGCTCACCATCGCGGCACCCATGGCGGCCACCGCGGCCGTGAGCGGCAGGTGGATCATCATCCACTGGAGGGCGCTCGCCCGCGTGGGCCGCGGCAGCCGGTGCCCGGCGAAGTCGAAGTACGTCCACCAGCCGCCGAAGCCGACCACGACGGCGACCAGTCCGACGGCGAGGGTGAGCGCGTTGGTCGGCTCGTGGGACAGCCCGTCGACCACGCCGGTCACGTTCTCGCCGAGCACGATGATGATGAGCAGCCCGAACCGCTCGGCGAGCGCGTCGGTCACGCTGAACCCGACCACCCGTTCCGGAATGGCCCTGGCGAGCACGAACACGAACCCCAGCAGATAGACGACGGCCAGCGCGCCCCACGTCAGCACCCGGGCGTCGGCGGGCAGCGCGGCGCTCGCGGCCAGGACCACCGAGCACAGGGCCGTCCCCGTCACGAACAGCGCGCTGGGGCGCCGGAATTCGGGGGAGTCGCCCCGCGAGGCAAGCAGCCACAGCAGTGCCAGAACCGCGAACAACACCCCCGCGTCCACGGCGAACGCGGCACCGCGCGCGTCGCCCGCCTCCGGGATGAACGCGCCCAGCGGCACCAGCACCAGGATCTGCAGCAGGAACATGCTCCGGCCGCGGGCGTCCTCGTGCCCGTGCAGTTCGTGGTGCAGGCTGCCGTTGAGCCACGCGATCCACACCAGCGCGAACACCGCGGCGAACAGACCCACCCCGTGCCAGTCGAGATCCCCGGCCAGGTGGTGGGCGGCCTGGGCGACGAGGACGACCACGACGAGGTCGTAGAAGAGTTCGAGCGGGCCGACGACCCGCTCGCGCGGTTGTTCACCGTGGGGGCGCGGAGGCAGCCACAACAGGTGACGCAGCCGGGCCCACTGCTCGTGTCGCGAGGTCATGCGCGCAGCGTAGAGGGCCGAGCGGTCCGATTCCCGGACGGGGCGCGCGGCCGGGTCGCGGCACCGCTGCCGGACGTTCCGCCGGTCCGGGGCGGCGCCGAGCGCGCGGTGCGGTCATGGCATGATCGGGCACATGCGTGAACGTGTGGTGGCCGCCTGCGACGGGGCTTCGAAAGGAAATCCCGGGCCCGCGGCCTGGGCCTGGGTCGTGTCGGACGACGAGGAGAGCCCGGCCCGCTGGGAGGCCGGACCGCTCGGCAAGGCGACCAACAACGTCGCCGAACTCACCGCGCTGGAGCGCCTGTTGACGGCGACCGCACCGGACGTACCGCTGGAGATCCGGATGGACTCGCAGTACGCCATGAAGGCGGTCACCACCTGGCTGCCCGGCTGGAAGCGCAACGGCTGGAAGACGTCCGGCGGCAAGCCGGTCGCCAACCAGGAACTGGTCGTCCGCATCGACGAACTGCTCGACGGCCGCTCGGTCGAGTTCCGCTACGTCCCCGCCCACCAGGTCGACGGCGACCCGCTGAACGACTTCGCCGACCGCGCCGCCAGCCAGGCTGCCATCGTCCAGGAGCCCGCGGGCAGCGAACTCGGTTCCCCGGAACCGCCGCCTTCGCCCGACACCCCGAAGAAGTCCGCCCGTCCGGCCGGTGCCAAGTCGGCACGGAAGGGCGCGAGTTCGTCCTCCCGCACCATCAAGGCGAAGTTCCCCGGCCGCTGTCTGTGCGGGCGCGCTTATGCGGCCGGTGAACCGATCAGCAAGAACGGCCAGGGCTGGGGGCACCCGGAGTGCAGTACCGGGAAGGTGGACTAGACAATTACGGTCCCTCCGCTTTAACGGTCGTGCGCTGTTCGGGAATTCGGACTCGCAGAGGTAGCACTTAATAGCCGGACCGGTCTCGGCGGACATGGCCGCGCCGAGACCCCGTGAAATGGCGGAGATCGCCCGCACCCGCCTCAACCACGCCGGTGCGCCGGGGGAGTTGGAGAGCGTCGTCGTGACCACCGACACCCGCCACTCGTGACGCTCCAACTCCCGCGGCGGGGCGACCCCTTGCTGCTGTTCGCGACCGTCGACCGCGAGCGCACCAACCTCACCTGGGCGCTGCGCGAACTGCACGGGCACGCCCACGAGTTGCTGGTATGACCCAGGCCTGCACCGAGGAACCGCTCGCCGACTCCCGCAACGTTCCGGCGCTGTTGGCGGCCCTCCGGGACCGTGCGCGTCACCGGCACCTCGCTCAGATCGGGCCGGATCAGCGAGGAGGCGTGCTCGGAGGTCCGGGCTTCCGGCACCACCCACGAACACCTCGCCGCCGAACTCGTACCGGCGCTGTACCGCAACGCCGGCGTCACCCCCCGAGCGACTTCTCGACGAGGTGTCCCGGCGGATCAACCTCCTTGCCGGGGAACCCGGTTCGGCCGCCGCCCTCGCCCGCACCCGCGTCCGCTCGGTGCCCGCCGCCAGGCTGCCCGCCCGACACCGGGAGGTCCTGGCCCACGCGGACGGCACGCATCCTCGGCGGACATCAGGCCCAGCACGGCGGCCCGCAGTGCGCCCTCCGCACCTCCGTCCACCGCGCCCCGCTCCCGCGCCGCGAACCCGGTCGGAACTCCGCACCGGAGCTTCGGCCCACGACTGAACGACCCGTCCCGCCTCGCCCGTTCGTGCCGATTCCGGCTGAAACCGCGACCCGGCCCGCTCCCGCCTCGTTGTCCCACCGCCTGCAAGCAACAGGAAGAAGACGCCATGAGCGACCCCGTGACCGACCTCCTCATCGCCCTGCGGGACAACGTAATGGGAGTCACCGAATCCACCCTGGCCACCAGTGACGGGCTCGTCGTGGCCGGCGACGCGAACAAGACCCATCCCGAGTCCATGGCCGCCCTCGCGGCGGCGGGCCTCGCACTCGGCCACCGGCTCGCCGATCACGGCGGCGCGGGACAGCTCCGCGAGATCATCGCGCGGGGCAGCACGGGCCATGTCATCGTGACGGCCGTCGGAGACCGCGCGCTGCTCGCCGTGGTGGCCGACGACGGCCTCGACGAAGCCGCCTTCCGCCGCGAGATCCCGGCACTCATCGCGAAACTCCGCCGCCACCTCGACAAGGACGTCTGATCGACAAGGACGTCTGAGCCGTCCCGGTCCTCTCATCGGTCCTGTGCGGGGTGACGCGAATTCCACGCCGCCCCATCCTGCTACTCTGCGGATCCACTTGACCACTTTGAGTAAAACCCAGGGGTGTGCGCGTGAAGGTCGCCTGTGTCGGAGGCGGGCCCGCCGGTCTGTATCTCTCGATCCTGCTGAAGCGGCAGGACCCGTCCCACGACATCACCGTCTACGAGCGCAACCCCGAGGGCTCGACCTACGGCTGGGGCGTCACGTACTGGCGCGGACTGCTCGACCAACTGCGGGAGTACGACCCCGAGTCGGCGCAGGCCATCGACGAGCACTCGGTGCGCTGGAGCGACGGTGTCGCCCGCATCCGGGACCTCACGACCACCCAGCCCGGCGACGAGGGCCACGGCATCGGCCGCCACCGCCTCCTCAAGGTCCTCGCCGAACGGGCCAGATCCCTGGGCGTACGGCTGGAGTTCGACCACGACATCACCGCCGACGACCTGCCCGACGCGGATCTGATCGTGGCCGCCGACGGCGTCAACAGCGCGCTGCGCACCCGCCACGCCGACGACTTCGGCGCCGAACTCAAGCCCGGCCGCAACCAGTACATCTGGCTCGGCACCAGCAAGGTCTTCGGCTCCTTCACCTTCGCCTTCGTGGAGACCGACCACGGCTGGATCTGGTGCTACGGCTACGCGTTCGGCCCCGAGGGCAGCACCTGCGTCATCGAGTGCGCCCCCGAGACCTGGTCCGGCCTCGGCCTCGACACCGCCGCCGAGGCCGACGGACTCGCCCTCCTGGAGAAACTCTTCGCCGACCTCCTCGACGGCCACTCCCTGATCGGCCGCGCCTCCGCCGACGGCAGCGCCCAGTGGCTCAACTTCCGTACCCTCACCAACCGCACCTGGCACCGCGGCAACCTCGTCCTGCTCGGCGACGCCGCCCACACCACCCACTACTCCATCGGCGCCGGCACCACCCTCGCCCTGGAGGACGCCATCGCGCTCGCCGACTCCCTGCGCGACCACACCGAACTGCCGCAGGCCCTCGCCGCCTACGAACAGCGCCGTAAATCCGCCCTGTTGTCCATCCAGAGCGCGGCCCGCTACAGCGCCCAGTGGTACGAGAACCTTCAGCGCTACATCCACCTGCCCCCGCACCGCATGTTCGCCCTGCTCGGCCAGCGCCACTCACCGCTGCTGCCGTACGTCCCGCCGCAGGTCTACTACGGCATCGACAAGGCGGCCGGACGGCTGGAGGCGCTGCGCCGGTTCAAGCGCTGGCTCGGTCCCAGGGTGGCACGCACCGTCCACGCCAGGGCGCTCGCCTCCCGCAAGTAGGGCGCCCGGCTCCCGGAAGGAGGGGCGTCCGGCTCCCGAGCGCATTGGGTGAATGGCTATTCACCGGATAGGGTGAATAGCCATTCACCTTCTTTACGTGTCCGCTGGAGTGCCCATGGGCCAGCCCGTACCGATACCCGAACCGCCCGGCACCACCGGGCGGGCACCCTTGCGGGACCGGCTCACCGTCCCGGTGCTGGCTTTCGGCGGGATCCTGATGGCGGTCATGCAGACCGTGGTCGTTCCGCTGCTGCCGTCCCTGCCCAGGCTGACCCACTCCTCCGCGGGCGCCGTCTCCTGGATGGTCACGGCGACCCTCCTCTCCGGCGCCGTCCTCACCCCCGTACTCGGCCGGGCCGGTGACATGTACGGCAAGCGGCGGGTGCTGACGGGCGCCCTGAGCCTGATGACCGTCGGCTCGGTCATGTGCGCCCTGTCCTCCGACATCCGCGTGCTCATCACGGCCCGCGCCCTCCAGGGCGCCGCCTCCGCCGTCGTACCCCTGTCGATCAGCATTCTGCGCGACGAACTGCCCCCGGAACGCAGGGGCAGCGCGGTGGCGCTGATGAGTTCCACCGTCGGCATCGGCGCCGCGCTCGGACTGCCCCTCGCCGCGCTGATCGTCCAGTACTCCAACTGGCACGTCATGTTCTGGGCGACCGGTGCCCTCGGCGCGATCGGCGTCTCGGCGATCTGGTGGGCGGTGCGCGAGTCGCCCGTCCGGGAACCCGGCCGCTTCGACGTTCTCGGCGCGCTCGGACTGGCCGCCGGCCTGGTGTGCCTGCTCCTCGGCGTGTCCCAGGGCGGCCAGTGGGGATGGGGCAGCCCGCGGATCCTGGCGCTGTTCCTCGGCGCGATCGTCGTACTCGCTGTCTGGTGGTGGCAGCAGCTGCGCACCCAACTGCCCCTGGTGGACCTGCGGTTGGTGTCCCGGCCCCGGGTGGGCCTGTCCCATGTGGCCGCTCTGCTGACCGGCTTCGCGTTCTACGCCAACTCCCTCGTCACCGCCCAGCTGGTGCAGGCGCCAAAGGCCACCGGGTACGGGCTCGGACTGTCGATCGTCGAGACCGGCCTGTGCCTGCTGCCCGGCGGCATCACCATGCTGCTGCTCTCACCCGTCTCGGCCCGGATCTCGGCGGCCCGTGGCCCGCGGATCACGCTCGCCATCGGGGCCGCGATCATCGCGCTCGGCTATGTGGTGCGCATCGCCGACAGCCACGACCTGTGGACGATCATCCTCGGCGCCACCGTCGTGGCCACCGGCACCACCTTCGCCTATTCGGCGCTGCCCACGCTCATCCTGCGCGCCGTCCCGGCCGGCCAGACCGCGTCCGCCAACGGCGTCAACGTCCTGATGCGCACCATCGGCCAGGCCGTCTCCAGCGCCGTGGTGGCCGCCGTACTGGTGCACCACACCAGCCTGATCGGCGGACGCCCGCTGCCCACGCTGCACGGATACCTGATGGCCTTCGGCATCGCCGCCGTGGTCGCCCTGATCGCCTGCGCGACGGCGCTCACCATCCCCGGCGACGCCACGCCCGGCAAGGCGCGGGGCACGGACGGCCGTACCCGGGGCGCGCGGGACGAGGCGCTGGAGGGAGCATGAGGGCCGTGAGCACCCCACCCACCGCGTCCCCGTCCCCGCCCGCACGCCGGGACGCCGAGGCGACCAAGGCCGCCATCCTCAGGGCGGCCCGCTACCTCCTCGCCCGGAACGCGCACGCCGACATCACCCTCAAGTCCGTGGCCGAACGCGCCGGTGTCAGCGCCCCGTTGATCCTCAAGTACTTCGGCAACAAGGAAGCCCTCTTCGCCCGCGTGATGTCCTTCGAGGCGGACGCGGAGGCCCTGCTGGACGCCCCGCTCGACGAACTCGGCCGCCACATGGTCCGGCACGTCCTGGTCAGCCAGCGCGAGCGGGGCGCCGACCCGCTGCTGCGCATCGCCTTCGCGCCCCTGCAGGGCGACCAAGGTGACATCCTGCGCGTCAACTTCCGCGCCCAGGTGGTCGACCGCCTCGCCGAAAGGCTCCCCGGTCCCGACGCAGGCCTGCGCGCCGAACTGGCCGTCTCCACCGTCCTCGGCCTCGGCGTGATGTACGGCATCGCGCGCGGCACCCGACTGCGCGAGACCGCGACGGACGTCATCGTGGACCGCTACGGGCCCACTGTGCAGTCCCACTTGGAGGCCTAGGGCGTGTTTTAGAAGTGGGCTTCATCATTCGGGCTGCGCCGTGATGATCGCGATGTGGGGCGAGGGGATCTTTCTGACGATCAGTGGGCTG
>NZ_JBITGV010000008.1:0-431596 GCF_044457385.1 Streptomyces sp. NPDC050548 | reverse complement strand
TCAACATATCTGGCGTTGATTTTTGGCACGCTGTTGAGTTCTCAAGGAACGGACGCTTCCTTTGTACTCACCCTCTCGGGCTTTCCTCCGGGCTTTTCCCTTCGGTCTTGCGCTTCCGACTCTATCAGACCGTTTCCGGTCCCGATTTCCTCGGTGCTTTCCAGGTTCCCGCTTCCGCGTTTCCCTTTCCGGCGACTCCGACTTTATCAGAAGTTTCGGGCCGGTCTTACCGGCCGCTCTTTTCCGATTCATCGGGAGTGTGGCTTCTTTGGAATCGAAGTTCCCAGAAGCAGACAGACACTCGCTGTTGCCGACCGGACCAGATCCAGTTCTAGGCAACTGTTCGAATCTACCTCCCCGACCGGTCCGTGTCAACGGCTCCTTTGGGGCGAAGAGGAGACTAGCAGCTCAGCGGGAGTGCCCGCACATCAGGCAGCCGTAGGGACGGTTGAGCTGCGTTCGGATGCTTCGACGTCGCCTGTCTCACCGGCGCGTACGGCACGACCGCCCAGGACGTAGACGTACGACAGGAAGGCGCCCTCCGCGATGATGCCGATGCCAACGCGGGCCCAAGTGGGGAGGCCCGACGGGGTGACGAAGCCTTCGATGGCGCCGGAGACGAACAGGACAAGGGCCAGGCCGATGGCCATGCCCACGGCTGCTCGGCCCTCTTCGGCGAGGGCCGCGCGGCGCGAGCGTGGGCCGGGGTCGACGAGGGTCCAGCCGAGGCGCATGCCCGTACCCGCCGCTACGAAGACTGCCGTCAGTTCGAGCAGGCCGTGCGGGAGGATCAGGCCGAGGAACGTGTCGAGCCGGCCGGCCGATGACATCAGGCCGATACCGACGCCGAGGTTGAGCATGTTCTCAAAGAGGATCCAGAGGACCGGTAGGCCCAGGAAGATTCCCAGGACCAGGCACATCGCTGCGGCCTGGGCGTTGTTCGTCCACACCTGCGCCGAGAAGGCCGCTGCCGGATGGCTTGAGTAGTAGGTCTCGTACTCGCCGCCGGGACGGGTGAGTTGACGCAGTTGGCTCGGAGCTGCGATGGATGCCTGTACTTCGGGGTGGGTGCCTATCCACCACCCCAGGAGGATCGCGACCACCGTCGACAGCAGCGCGGTGGGGACCCACCAATGGCGTGCCCTGTAGACGGCGGCCGGAAAACTGTGTCCCAGGAAGTGCGTGACATCACGCCAGGAGGCACGCCGGGTTCCTGTCACCGCACTACGCGCGCGTGCCACGAGTTGGCTGAGCCGGCCCGTGAGTTGAGGGTCCGGGGCGCTGGACTGGACCAGGGAGAGATGGGTCGCGGTCCGCTGGTAGAGGGCGACGAGTTCGTCGGCCTCGGCGCCGTTGAGGCGACGCTGGCGGCGGAGCAGCGCGTCGAGGCGGTCCCACTCTGCTCGGTGGGCCGAGACGAAGACGTCGAGGTCCATCTGGTTGCCTGCTCCTCGGCTGCTCGTCGACTGCTCGTTGGGGATCAGCTTGTCGTACTGGGGCGCGATGTGCCCTCAGCTTGGCAGACTGGCTGTTCCAGGGGCAGGGCAGGGGAAGGGCGGCAGGCGTGAGTGAGCTGGTGACGGGCGAGGCGGTGGCGCTGGAGTTGCGCCCCGCGAGGCTGCCCAGCAGGGCGCTGGCGGTGTTGCTCGATCTGATCGTGGCCATGGCCGCCTACATCGGTGTGAGCGTGGCTTTGATGTTCGCCACGGCCTCTTTGGACGAAGCGGCGCAGATCGCGCTGTCGATCGCGGCCTTCTTGCTGGTGCTGGTGGGCGCTCCCATAGCGGTGGAGACGCTGAGCCATGGGCGTTCGCTCGGGAAGCTGGCGTTCGGGCTGCGAGTGGTGCGGGACGACGGTGGGCCGATCCGGTTCCGGCACGCGCTGGTGCGGGGTGCGATCGGTGTGATCGAGATCCTGATGACGTTCGGGACCGTCGCCTGTATCGCCTCGCTCGTTTCGGCGCGTGGCCGACGACTCGGGGATGTGTTCGCGGGCACTTTGGTCGTACGGGAAAGGGTGCCCGCCGGACAGACGTCCTTCGTGCCGCCTCCGCCGGTCTGGCTGACGGGACGTTTCGCCGAGCTTGATCTGTCCGCTGTTCCCGATGGGTTGTGGCTGGCCATCCGGCAGTACCTGACGCGGATGCAGCAGCTGGATCCGCAGGTGGGTTGGGCGATGGCCGAACGGCTCGCTACGGATCTCGTGGCCCGTACGGGAGCCCCGGCGCCGCAGGGTGTTCCGCCGGCCGCGTATCTGGCGGCGGTGGTGCAGGAGCGCCAGGCGCGGGATGCGCGGCGAGCCTTCGGCAACGGCAGGGCGGGCGCCTATTCGCCGTCTCAGGCGTTCGGGGGCGCACCGGCCGGGAGGTTCAGGCCTGGGGCCGGTGTGCCAGGCGCGTTCGGCAACTCGGCGCTTCAACCGTCGTCGGCTTCTCAGCCTTCGGCTCCCCCTCAGCCTTCCGGCTCTGCCCCCGCGACTGCTCCCGTTTCCTGGTCGGCCCCAGCCGCTCCCGCTTCGTCCGCCGCGGGCGGCACTGGAGCGGAACCGGTCCCACCCGCGCCCGGCCCGCAGCCTCCGCCGCCGCAGGAGGCATCTCCCGCCGATCCTCGGCCGTCCACCGGATTCGCGCCGCCCGCCTGAATCTGTCGGCCGCGCCCCTCACCGGCCGGAGGTGGGCGGCGTCGCTCAGCCGAAGACGGACGGCGGCGACTCCAGCTCCTCCAGCTCGATGCCGGGTGCCACGAGCACGACGTCGCCGGCGATGTGTACGGCGTGCTGCTCGCCCGTGTCCAGGGCTGTGACCTGGTATTCGTCCACGGTCAGAGGGCCGTTGTCAGTGCCGTGTGTTTCTCTTTTCAGCAGAGCCCAGGACTGGTCCACGGTGCGCGGGGCGAGGACCGGATCCGTGAAGGCGACCAGGCGGACTCGGGTCGCGGCGGAGGGAGGTGTGAGGCGCAGGAGACGGGTGGTGGCGATGAGGAATGCGGGGGAGGTGCCGGTGAAGGCGTGGGCGCGGACATTGCCTTCGGCGGCATCGGTGCCGGTGGGGTCGGTGCGGACCCAGGTGACGCCGTCGAGGGCGGCCCCGCGCACCTGCCAGTTCGCCGCGTGGAGTTCGAGACGGATGGGGCGGCCCAGTTCGTCGAGGGTGAGGTCGACGGAGTTGTGGTGATCGCCGGAGGGGGCGGTGAGTTGAGAGACGTAGCGCCAGCCGGACGGGCCGGGGGCGCACTGGAAGTGCTCGTCTGCGAAAGGGGTGTGATCGTGCGGATCGTGGAGCGAATAGCGGCCGCGGGGCATTGGAGTCCTGGGTCTTGACGGGCCGGTCCGGCCGGCGGAACCAAAGGGGCAGGCCCCCAGCACGGGGGTGCGGGGGCCTGCCTCGGAGGATCTGCTGCTGAGGACCTGCCGCTGTGACCGTGTCAGTGCACGGACGCGGTCACAGCGGGCGGGGTCGTCGGCTCAGTAGCGGTAGTGGTCCGACTTGTACGGGCCGTCGACCTCTACGCCGATGTACGCGGCCTGCTCGGGACGGAGCGTGGTGAGCTTCACGCCGAGCGCGTCCAGGTGGAGGCGGGCGACCTTCTCGTCGAGGTGCTTGGGCAGCACGTAGACGTCGGTCGGGTACTCCTCGGGCTTGGTGAACAGCTCGATCTGGGCCAGGGTCTGGTCCGCGAAGGAGTTGGACATCACGAACGAGGGGTGACCGGTGGCGTTGCCCAGGTTCAGCAGGCGGCCCTCGGACAGCACGATGAGGACCTTGCCGTCGGGGAACGTCCAGGTGTGGACCTGCGGCTTGACCTCGTCCTTGACGATGCCCGGGATCTGCGCGAGGCCGGCCATGTCGATCTCGTTGTCGAAGTGGCCGATGTTGCCGACGATCGCCTGGTGCTTCATCTTGGCCATGTCCGCGGCCATGATGATGTCCTTGTTGCCGGTCGTGGTGACGAAGATGTCGGCCTTGTCGATGACCTCGTCCAGCGTCGTGACCTGGTAGCCGTCCATCGCCGCCTGCAGCGCGCAGATCGGGTCGATCTCGGTGATGATCACGCGGGCGCCCTGTCCGCGCAGGGACTCCGCGCAGCCCTTGCCCACGTCGCCGTAACCGCAGACGACCGCGGTCTTGCCGCCGATGAGGACGTCGGTGGCACGGTTGATGCCGTCGATCAGGGAGTGGCGGCAGCCGTACTTGTTGTCGAACTTCGACTTGGTGACGGCGTCGTTCACGTTGATCGCCGGGAACAGGAGGGTGCCGTCACGGTGCATCTCGTAGAGACGGTGCACACCGGTCGTGGTCTCCTCGGTCACGCCGCGGATCTCCGAGGCGAGCTGGGTCCACTTCTGCGAGCCCTCGCTGATGGTGCGCTGCAGGACCTGGAGGACGACGCGGTGCTCGTCGGACTCGGCGGTGTCGAGGGAGGGGACCTTGCCGTCCTTCTCGTACTCGACGCCCTTGTGGACGAGCATGGTGGCGTCGCCGCCGTCGTCCAGGATCATGTTCGGGCCGCCGGTGGGGGTGTTCGGCCAGGTCAGCGCCTGCTCCGTGCACCACCAGTACTCCTCCAGGGTCTCGCCCTTCCAGGCGAAGACCGGGATGCCCTGGGGGTTCTCGGGCGTGCCGTTCGGGCCGACGGCGATGGCGGCGGCGGCGTGGTCCTGGGTGGAGAAGATGTTGCAGGACACCCAGCGGACCTCGGCGCCCAGGGCGACCAGGGTCTCGATCAGGACGGCGGTCTGCACGGTCATGTGCAGTGAGCCCATGATGCGGGCGCCGGCCAGCGGCTGGCTGGCGGCGAACTCCCGGCGGATCGACATCAGGCCGGGCATCTCGTGCTCGGCGAGGGTGATCTCCTTGCGGCCGAACTCGGCCAGGGAGAGATCGGCGACCTTGAAGTCCTGTCGGTTGTCGACAGTCGTCATTGCGAGGTACTCCTCGGGGTTGGGGCGAGGTGGGTACGGCTGGTCTGCGCGGCGGCGGACACAGGGGTGCCCCAAGGAGGACACAGGCATGCCCGCGTACGCGCAGCGCAGTCCGTCGGAGGCCCTCTCTCCCTCGGTCGGTCCGCGGTGGGACCGCCCGACCGCCATCAGCAGCGACGTCTGGCTCAGTTCCAAGTTACACCGGTAGGACCGGCGGTCCCCAGTCCGCTCCGGTCAGTTCCAGCCGAACCGAGCGGGCGCCCGGCGCCGGAGCGGGCCTCCGGGGGCGCACCAACGGGGTGCGTACGCACGTCGGACGGAAAGGTGCGGACGTAGGCGATCAGGAATGTTCGCCTCGTTGAGTCGGGCGGTGGATGTTGCGGGATGCGGGGGAGATCGGGGGCCTCTGCGGGCATCCGCCGTCCAGAGCGGCCGATCGAGCAGGTGCTTTCCGCGCCCCTGCACGCGGCAGGCGGTGCGGCCGCCGCGGCGGCCGTGCCCCCAGCGTGCTGAGCGAAGTCGGGCAGCGGTGGCGGGCTCGTGGCTGGGGTGGGTCGCGAGTACGCACAGTCCGTTCACGGACGCCCGCTACCCTCTGCGCCGCGGAAGTGCCGCGTGGGGAGGGAAACGATGTCGGGCAAGGGGCGGGGACTTGGGGTCGCGGCTGTGGTCGTGGGGCTGTTGGGGGTGGTGCTGGCGCTCGGCTCCCTCGTGTACGCGCGGAACTCGTACGGGAGTTCCACCATCAGCAGCCAGAGCATGTCGCCGACGTACAAACCGGGTGACCGGATCGTCTTCGAGAAGGTGGGCGGCGGGGAGGTGCGCCGCGGTGATGTGGTGCTGTTCTCGGCGCCGGATCGCTATGGGTTCTCGGCGAATGTGATGCAGCGGGTCGTCGGGGTGGGCGGCGACGAAGTGGTGTGCTGCTCGGGCTCGGGCACGGGTGCGCGGATCACCGTGAACGGGAAGCCGCTGTCGGAGCCGTATGTCGACCGAGGTGATGTCGACGGTGCGCAAGACGTACGACGTGAAGGTCCCGAAGGGACGGCTGTTCCTGCTCGGTGACAACCGTGCGAACGCGATGGACTCGCGTTTCTTCGCGAGCGATCACGACGGGACGGTGGCCGAGTCCGCCGTCCGGGGGCGGGTGACCGACGACCGTACGACTGCCGTCGGCATCGGGTCGGCCGTCATCGGCGGTGTCGTCCTGGCCGTGGTCGGGATCGGACTGGGCATCGCCGCGTTCGTCGTACGGCGCCGGAGGGCGGCCCCGGTGGCGCCGTGGCACGTGCAGCAGGGATAGCGGGACGGGGAGGGTCCGTCGAACGTCGCGGCGGGCCCCGTTGTCGTAGGAGGTCGGGGAGTCAGTGCTCGGCGGGGTGCTGGGCCGGGCCGCCGGGGGTGGCTTCGCGGTCGGGGCCCTTGGTGGCTTCGGACTCGCTGTAGATGTCGGGTTCGAGGTAGATGACGCGGGCGATCGGGACGGCCTCGCGGATGCGGGACTCGGCGGCGTCGATCGCGGTGGCGACCTCGGTGGCCGTGTCGTCGTGCTGGACGGCGATCTTGGCGGCGACGAGCAGTTCCTCGGGGCCGAGGTGGAGGGTGCGCATGTGGATGATGCCGGTGACGGTCTGGCCGTCGACGATGGCGGCCTCGATCTTCTGGACGTCCTCGATGCCGGCGGACTCGCCGAGCAGCAGTGACTTGGTCTCGGCGGCCAGGACCAGGGCGATCAGGATGAGCAGGATGCCGATGCAGAGGGTGCCGATGCCGTCCCAGATGCCGTCGTCGGTGAGCAGGGCCAGGCCGACACCGCCGAGGGCGAGGACGAGGCCGATGAGCGCGCCGAAGTCCTCCAGGAGGACGACCGGCAGCTCGGGGGCCTTGGCGCGGCGGATGAACTGCGACCAGGAGTGCGTGCCGCGCAGTTCGTTCGACTCCTTGATGGCCGTGCGGAACGAGAAGCCCTCGGCGATGATCGCGAAGACGAGGACGCCCACCGGCCAGTACCAGTGCTCGATCTCGTGCGGGTGCTTGATCTTCTCGTAGCCCTCGTAGACGGCGAACATGCCGCCGACGGAGAAGAGGACGATCGAGACGAGGAAGGCGTAGATGTACCGCTCGCGGCCGTAGCCGAAGGGGTGCTGCGGGGTGGCCTCGCGCTGGGCCTTCTTGCCGCCGATCAGCAGGAGGGCCTGGTTGCCGGAGTCGGCGAGGGAGTGGACGCCCTCGGCGAGCATCGAGGACGAGCCGCTGAAGGCGAACGCCACGAACTTCGATGCCGCGATCGCGAGGTTGGCGCCGAGTGCCGCCACGATCGCCCTGGTGCCGCCTGACGCGCTCATGTGTTCGCGGTGTCCCTTCGCCTTCGTACGTCTGTGCCGGATGTCCAGGTCGGACGCCCACGTCGGACGTCTGCCCCGGGCATCCGCCCGGATGGGTCGTCCGGCCGTCTTTGCCCGTCCTTTGCCGGTGGGCCATTCTTGCAGCCCTGCCCGGCGACGGCGCGTCAGGTATCCACAGGCCCGGTCATACGATCACAGTGGCCCGGAAGACCGTGCCGACTCCGGACACCTCGGCCTTGTCGCCGGCGGGGACGAACACCGACTGGCCGGGGGCCAGTTCGAACTCGCCGGCCTGCACCGCACCGGCCGTGCAGAGCAGGATCTGCGGGGTGTCGAGGGTGAGGTCGTGGACGCCTGTGCCCGCCGGGAGGACGTACCGGGACAGCCGGAATTCGTCGATGGGGGTCTCGTAGACCTCCTCGCCGTCGGGGGACGCCTCGGGGCGCAGCACTCCGGGGTCGCTCGCCTCGAAGCGGACGACGCGCAGGAGTTCGGGGACGTCGACGTGCTTGGGGGTCAGGCCGCAGCGCAGGACGTTGTCGGAGTTGGCCATGATCTCGACGCCGAGCCCGTTGAGGTACGCGTGCGGGATGCCGGCGCCGAGGAACAGGGCCTCGCCGGGCTGGAGTCGGACGTAGTTGAGGAGCATCGCGGCGATCACGCCCGGGTCGCCCGGGTAGTGGTGGGCGATGTCGGCGTAGCGCGCGTAGTCGCCGCCGAGGCGGGTGCAGGCGGTCGCCGCCGCGGTGACCGTGTGGCGCATCTCCTCGGGGTCGGCGGTGAGGATCGCCGTGAGGACCTCGCGCAGGGCGGCTTCCTCGGGGTGCGCGTGCAGGAGGTCGACATACGGTTTCAGGGAGTCGACGCCCAGGCCGGCGAGCAGCTCGGCGGCCTCCAACGGGTCGCGGAAGCCGCACAGGCCGTCGAACTCCGTGAGCGCGCAGATCAGTTCGGGCTTGTGATTGGCGTCCTTGTAGTTGCGGTGCGGGGCGTCCACGGGGATGCCCCGGCGCTCCTCGTCGGCGTAACCCTCCTTCGCCTGCTCCAGGTTGGGGTGCACCTGGAGAGACAGCGGGGCGCCGGCGGCGAGGATCTTCAGCAGGAAGGGCAGTCGCGGGCCGAACTTCGCGACCGCCTTCTCGCCCAACTCCCGCTCCGGGGCCGCTTCGACGACCTCGACGAGCGTCCCGCGCGCAGTGCGCGAAGGTGCTCCCGGGTGCGCGCCCATCCACATCTCCGCCTGCGGTTCGCCGCTCGGCTCCACGCCGAGCAGCTTGGGGATGGCGGTGGTCGAACCCCAGGCGTAGGGGCGGACGGTGTTGTCGAGGCGGTCCATGTGGCTCTCTACCGGTTCTCTCTGCGTACGACCCGAGGACGACCTGGGTACGACGTGACTTCGCGCCCCGTACGACGGTGTACGGCGGCTCCGGGCTTCGACGACAAGATCAGGCGCCCGAGGCGAGCGCCAGGTAAACGGCGGCGAAATCCGTCATGGCGATCAGCTCCGCGAGGGTCTCCAACTCGCCGCCGTCCTCGGGCTCCAGCTCGCTGATCGGCGTGTCGTGACTGAGGGCCAGGTCACGGGCGGTGGGCGCGGCGGTGAGGCCGCCGATCGGACGGTCCCGGAGCAGCACCACGCGTGCGTGCAGCGCGGGCGCCTCGTCGACGCGGTCCCTGAAGAAGTCGTCCGGGTCGGCGCTCGCGGCGAGCGGGCCGGCCAGCAGGGCGTTGTGCTCGGAGAGCGCTTCGGGCAGCTCGGCGACGAGCGCGGGGCGGCCGGCCAACTCCGCGAGCGCGGCGGCGAATCGGCGTCCCGCCGGACCTGCCGACGTGCCTTCCGTCCAGATCACCGGGAGCGAGTCGGCGAGTTCGGAGGCGAGGGTCTTCGCGGGATTGCTGTACGTCGCGACGGCGGGCCCGCAGCGCTCGGCGACCTGGTCGAGACGGTCGGCGACCTTCTCCAGGGCCTCCGGCGGCGCGCTGAGCAGCCCTGTGCGGTCCAGGAGCGCGAGGAGTGGGGTGAGCAGCGCCCAGAGGACTCCGGGTGCGGAGGCGGCCAACGGCTCGTCGTGCTCGTAAGGTGCGGTCGCCATCGGCACGAAGAGGCCGTGGGCGCCGTCCACGGCCTCCGTGAGGGGGCTGCGGGACGGGGCAACGGCCACGACGGTGCAGCCGCGCCGGTAGGCCTGTTCGGCGAGCAGGGCCAGGCCGGGTTCGCTGCCGTCCGGGGTGGTGATCAGGAGCAGGTCCACGGAGCCGGCCCAGCCCGGGAGTTCCCAGCGCAGGGCGCCGGCCGCGGGAGCGACGCCGGTGGGTGCCAGGCGGGTGACGGGGCTGCTGGCGCCGGCGAGCTTGCCGAGCAGGTCGGCGACGCAGGTGGCGGCGGCACCGGGGCCGGCGATCAGGATGGCGCGGGGGCGGCCGTCCGGTTTCAGGTCGTTGACGCCTGCTTCGGCCGCGTGCCGGGCGGCGGTACGCACCCGGGCACCGGCCTCGGCGGCACCGCGGAGCAGGGCCCTGCGGTCGGCCTCGGTCAGCGCGTCCGGGGAGTCGAGCAGCGATTCGTCGAGCATGGGCGGCGGCCTCCGATCGCGTCGTCGTCGGTTACGCGGGGTGGCGGGCCTCGTCGACGAGGAGGACGGGGATGCCGTCCCGTACGGGGTAGGCCAGGCCGCAGTCCTCACCGGTGCAGATCAGCTCGGTGTCCTGCTCCTTGAGGGGGGCGTGGCAGGCCGGGCAGGCCAGGATCTCCAGGAGGCCGGCTTCGAGCGGCATGGGGTGTCCCTCCGAGGGGGTGTCTGCGACGCGTGGGCAGATGTGCCTGGTCAGGGTACCGCCGGTCGGAGGTGTGCGCCGGGGTTGGGGCGGAGGTCCCTGGGGGCTGTGCCCCCAGACCCCCCTTCAGCCTGAACGGCCTCGTCCTCAAACGCCGGACGGGCTGAAAGTGACCGGCGCCCACCGGCCCCCTAACCCCTGATGATCCCCAGCACCTCGTCCCGCACCTTCCCCATCGTCGCCTCGTCCCGCGCCTCCGTGTTGAGCCGCAGCAGCGGTTCCGTGTTGGAGGGGCGGACGTTGAACCACCAGTCGGCGGAGGTGACGGTGAGGCCGTCGAGTTCGTCGAGGGTCAGGTCGTCCTGGCCCTCGTAGGCGGCGCGGATCGCCGCGAGGCGGGCCCCCTGGTCGTCGACCGTGGAATTGATCTCGCCGGAGCCCACGTAGCGGTCGTACTGGGCCACGAGGGCGGAGAGCGGGCCGTCCTGGCTGCCCAGCGCGGCGAGGACGTGGAGGGCGGCCAGCATGCCCGTGTCGGCGTTCCAGAAGTCCTTGAAGTAGTAGTGCGCGGAGTGCTCGCCGCCGAAGATCGCGCCGGACTTCGCCATCTCGGCCTTGATGAAGGAGTGGCCCACGCGTGTGCGTACCGGTGTGCCGCCGTTCTCCTTGACGACCTCGGGGACCGACCAGGAGGTGATCAGGTTGTGGATGATCACGCCTGTGCCGCCGTTCCTCGCCAGTTCGCGGGCGGCCACCAGGGCGGTGATCGCGGACGGCGGGACCGGGTCGCCGTTCTCGTCGACCACGAAGCAGCGGTCGGCGTCGCCGTCGAAGGCGATGCCGAGGTCGGCACCCTCCTCGCGGACGCGTGCCTGGAGGTCGACGATGTTGGCCGGATCGAGCGGGTTGGCCTCGTGGTTCGGGAAGGTGCCGTCCAGCTCGAAGTACATCGGGACCAGGGTGAGCGGCAGGCCGGCGAACACGGTCGGGACCGTGTGACCGCCCATGCCGTTGCCCGCGTCGATGACGACCTTCAGGGGGCGGATGGAGGTCAGGTCGACGAGGCCGCGGAGGTGCGCCGCGTAATCCTCCAACGTGTCCCGTTTCGTGATCGTTCCCGTCGGGCCGGAGACCTCCGGGGCGCCCGAGTCCAGCCAGGATTCGACGAGTTGGCGGATCTCGGCGAGGCCGGTGTCCTGGCCGACGGGGGCCGCGCCCGCCCGGCACATCTTGATGCCGTTGTACTTCGCCGGGTTGTGCGAGGCCGTGAACATGGCACCCGGGAGGTCGAACGCGCCCGAGGCGTAGTACAGCTGGTCCGTGGAGCACAGGCCGATCTCGGTCACGTCGACGCCGCGTGCCGCCGCCCCGCGCGCGAAGGCGGCGGAGAGTCCGGGGGACGAGGGCCGCATGTCGTGCCCGGTCACGATCGCGGTGGCGCCGGTCACCTGGACGAAGGCCGCCCCGAACAACTCGGCCAAGGACTCGTCCCACTGGTCCGGGACGACGCCCCGTACGTCGTACGCCTTCACGAGCTGCGACAAATCAGCAGACACGGCCAACCCTCCAGAAAGTCCTATCGGTCGCCCCAAACTACCTGTAGGGACCGACAGCGCGACGGGTGGAAACCGGGCCGTCCACAGACTCTTACCTGGGCCCCGGACAACGCCACACGTAGCGAGTCCTTCTCAGGGGGTGCGGTGACGGTGCGGATCGTTGAACGAACTGCCGGACAGGGCCCGTCAGTTGTCCGGCGACCGCAGCACCCGCAGATGCCCCCGGCGCGCGACCTCCATCGGGTCCGCCGTACGAGCCCCACCCCCGGCTCCGCCTCCGCCGCCGGCTCCTGCCGCCCGCTCCTGCGGGCGGGCCGCCTCGCGTACCGCGTTGGCAAGCGCTTCCAGGTCGTCGCCGCTCGGGCGGGCCGGAGCGGAGCTGTCGAGGAGGCGGACGACCTCCCAGCCGCGGGGCGCGGTGAGGCGCTCGGAGTGCTCGGCGCACAGGTCGTAGCAGTGGGGTTCGGCGTAGGTGGCGAGCGGGCCGAGGACCGCGGTCGAGTCGGCGTAGACGTACGTCAGCGTCGCGACGGCGGGCCGGCCGCAAGCGGTGCGCGAACAGCGACGTACAGGGCTCACGACGTTGGACGGTACCGCACTCTTGAGCGGGCCGCGACGACTCTCCCCCAGGTCACTCCACCGTGTCGGGTTGTGAAACGCCCCACACACCTCTCCGGGAACGCGCCGCTGACCTGCGCGAACACCCCTTCTCGGGATCTCGAACGGGGTCGGGTCCGGTCACCACTCGGCACAAACACCGTCAATTGCCTTGAGAGCGACGGTCTCGGAGACATACGGAATCGAGCCCAACCTTGGCCGGAATGGTCATCCGGCGACATGGCGCCCGCGCGCGTGGACGGCGAGTGGAGTCCGGCGGCCGGACCTGACGGGGACTACGCTTCACCAGTGATGGACACCCCCGTACCGCCCTCCGCCGCCGGCCCCGGGCCCCGCCGCCGCGATCGTCACGGCCGGGGCATGCGCGGCCCGATCGCACCGCCGCAGGTTCCGCTGGCCGCGAGCCGGGCCGAGGCGTTCGCGGATCTGGTGCAGGACTCCGTGGAGCGCCTGGAGCGACGCTGGCCGCAGTTGGCCGACATCGATTTCCTCGTCCTGGAAGTCCCTCGACTGGGTGGTGCGGGCGAGGGCTGGAACGACGAGTCGGTGCCCCTGGGGGGCACGATCGCCGCCCGTGAGGGGCATCCCGCGCGCGTGGTGATCTATCGGCGGCCGGTCGAGATCCGCACGAAGGGGCGCGACGAACGCGCGGCCCTGGTCCACGAGATCGTCGTGGAGCAGGTCGCCGAGCTGCTCGGGCTCACCCCGGAGACGGTCGATCCGCGCTACGGGGAGGACTGAAAGCCGCCCCGCGCGCGGGGTCGCGGGCCGCTACTTCTTCTGCAGGACCGACAGGTCCTCGTCCGTCTGCGGCACCGACACCGTCCCCCGGTCGTCGGGCAGGGTCTGGATCGTGAAGCCCGGTACGCCCTCCTCGGTCGCCGACAGCGTCCGGGCCGCGTACACCGGGCCGCCCGACTGGGGCTCGACGGTCAGTGCGTAGGTGCCCTTCAGGCCGCCGGGGACCGGGAGTTCGACGTCCTGTGTGGTGCCGGCCTTGATCGTGTACGTCTTGGAGACGGGCGTACCGCCGCCGCTGCCGGCGGACGCGGTGACCTTGACGGTCGCGGTGCGGGTGGGCGCGACCAGGGACAGTGTGGAGCCCTTGCTGCTGTTGTCGGCGGCCGTCGCGCGCGTGCCGACCGGGGCGGTCGCCGGGATGAACGCCGTCTCCTGCTTGCTGCCCTTGCCCCGTACGACCTTCAGCGCGGCGACGACCGGCACGGACTGGTCGGTCGGCGTCAGAACCAGGGAGCCCGGGTCGCCGCGGGTGAGGTCGCCCAGGTCCACGCCGACCGTCATGCCCGCCTTGACGTGCACGGTCTCGTGCCCGGCCGGCGTGATCATCCCGGTGGGTGAGGAGAGCCGCAGCTTCAGGTCGGCGTCCGAGTCGCCCGGTGTGAAGACGATCAGCCGCACCGAGGTGGCGTCCTTCGGGATGCCCGGCATGACCAGGCTGCCCGCCGGGTCCGTGGACGCGGCCAGCCAGTCCCCGCCGAGCTTGGCGTCGAGGGCCTGCACGGCCGCGCCGACCCGGCCGCTGCGCACGGTCACGTGCACGGTCAGGTCGGTCTCCTGGTCGTCGGTGAGCGTGGACAGCAGGATCGGCTCGTCGGCGTGCGGCTCGACCGTGATGCCCTCCCCCACCGTCGACTTGAGGTCGCCGTCCTTGCCGTAGAGGTCGATGTCGACGACGGCTGCGGAGTCGTCCGGGTTGGTGAGGTTCACGTAGTCGGTGCGGTCGGCGGAGGTGCTGGCGCCCGGAAACCAGAACTCGGTGTCCGGAGCGGTGCAGTTGACGCCCTGGAGGCCGCGTCCGTTGCCCGCGGCGACCTCGGTGGTCTCCTGGACGGTCCAGCCGGGCGCGTACTTGCCCTCGGCCGTGCCGAGCAGCGCGGGCGAGTCGGCGCCCGAACTGTCGCCGGTGGCCGGCGTGCCGGGGGCCTTGGGCGTCAGGACGGGCTTGGCGGGCTTCTTCTTGTTCTTGCTGCTCGTGCCGTCGCCCGATTCCTCGCCCGCGGCCTGGAGTTGGGCCTTGCCGCTGTCGTCCGTGCCCGCCGTGACGGGCGTGAAGGACGTGTACGAGGTGTCGGCGAGGTCGGAGGTGCTCGGCGCCGGGCAGAGCAGGCTGGTGCGCTCCACGGGCAGCTGGGCGGCCGCCTTGGCGGTGTGCGCGCCGGACGCGGCCGGTGTCTTCATCTCGGCGAACCCGGTGACGGCGGCGAGCGCGGCCACGCCGGCGAGGAAGGACAGGGTGGTGCGGTTCACTGCTGGCTCCCGTCGGGGCGCTCACTGCCGTGCGGATGCTGCTGGGCGGGGTCGTACGCCGGGTCGTAGGCGGGGTCGTAGTTCGGGTCGTAGCCCTGGCCCTGCCCCTGGTTCTGGTCGTAGCCCTGTTCGTACGTCGGGTCGTAGGCCGGCGCCGGGGGCTGACCGCCGTAGGCGTACGGGTCGTACTGGCCGCCCTGGTAAGGGTCCGCCTGGTACGACTGGTCGTACGTGCCCGCCGGGTACTGCTGGTCGGCCTGGTACTGCTCGCCGCCGTAGGTGCCGTACTCGGCGCCCGCGTAGCTCGCGGCGTCCCACTCGCCGTAGGACTGCTGCTGCGGGATCGCGGCGGCGGCGACCTCCTCCTCCGTAGGAGGAGGTGTGGTGCCCGAGCCGAACGCGTCGAACTCCCCGGTGCTCGCGATGTCCGCCGTCTCGTCCGCCTGATCGGCGGACTCGGTCTCCGCCTGGGCGCGCAGGCGGCGGGCCCGGCGGCCCTCGCCCGCGACCGCCTGGGCCGGGATCAGCTCCTCCTCGGGGAGGTCGTCGTCGATGTCACGGCGGCGGCCCGGCAGGGCGAGCACGACGAGGACGAGGGCGAGCGCGCCCTGGGTCCACAGCCACGCGGTGTGCCCGATCGGGTCGTCGTAGGTGACGTCCAACCGGCCGCCGGTGGCGGGGAGTTGGAAGCCCTGGGCCCAGCCGTCGACCGTGGTGCGGGTGAGCGGCCTGCCGTCCAGGGTGGCCGTCCAGCCCGCGGCGGCCGAGTCGGCGAGGCGCAGGACGCGGCCGGTGGCGCCGGACGGGATCGTGGTGTGGATGTCGACGGGTCCTGCGGCGACCGGCTTCGGGGCGGCGGTGCCGGCGACGATGGCCGCGCGGGAGACCTGCGCGTTGACCCGCCACAGGGCGCTGCCGTCGGCCTGGCTGAGCCTGCTGAGGCCGGGGGTGGCGTCCAGGACGCGGCTGACCTCGCGGGGCGCGCCCTTGTGGACGAGGACGTAGCGCACGGCGAAGCCGCCGAGTTCGTCGGCCTGGTCGGCGCCGGAGCCGGCGACGAGGTTGGCGACGACCTTGTCGAGCCTGCTGTTCTCGCCGTCCGCCGCGGCGAACTCGCCGTCGCCCATGCGGGCGCCGGAGCCGCGCACCAGCATGTAGCCAACGTGGGCGGCGGAGTCGCTGTCCAGGACGAGGGTGCGGGCCTGGTCCTGGGTGTCGCTCTCCTCGGCGACGAAGGCGGGCACCTGGGTCGGGTCGCGGCGCTCCAGGGGGCCGTCGGCGCCGCCGAGCATCCAGCCGGCGGCGAGGAGCAGCGGTCCGGCGGCCGAGGCGAACGCGATCAGGACGGCCACCGGCTGGCGCCAGCCGAAGCTCTGCTCGGCGACACGCGCGCGTGCCCCGTCGGCGCCGAGCGCGGCGGCGGCGAGGAGGGCGAGGCCGTAGACGAGGGTCGCGGGGCCGGCCCAGGTCGAGCTGTTGGACAGGACGGCGAAGACGAGGCCCACCAGGGCGACGCCCCAGGCGGCCCGGATGCCGAAGTCGCGCTCGCTGCGCAGCAGGGCGGCGAGGGCGGCCAGCACAATGCCGATGAGCATCAGGCCGTTGACCGTGCCGGGGCCGCCCGGGCTGGCGCCGAGCAGGTCGAGGGGGGACGCCGACCCGGAGCCGTATTCCAGGCCGGCCTGCTGGAAGAAGCCGAACGGGAGCAGCGTCAGCGACCAGGGCGCCAGGATCAGCAGCGGGGTGCCGAGCTGGGCCAGGAAGCGCAGACCGTAGGCGGTGATGTCGCTTCTGCGGACGGCCAACAGCGCGATGCCGAGGATCAGGGCGATGGGCCAGATGATCGGCGTGAAGGCGGTGGTGACGGTCAGGAGCAGGGCGTAGGCCCAGGTGGCGCGCCAGCTGCCGCGCGTGCCCGAGGAGTGCATGAGGCCGCTGGCGGCGATGCCCGCGCGGGCCGCCAGCGGGAGCAGCACGGCGAGTACGGCGGTGCCGATGCGGCCGCCCGCGAGGGCGCCGGTGGCGGCGGGCAGGAAGGCGTAGACGACGGCCGCCCAGGCGCGCAACAGGCGGGACTCGACGAGCGGGCGGGAGGCGAAGTAGGCGGTGAACCCGGCCAGCGGCACCGAGGCGACCAGCAGGACCGTGACCGCGAGGCCGGTCGAGCCGAACAGCAGCGAGGAGAGCATCGCGACGAACGCGAGGTACGGCGGCGCGGACGGGGTGCCGCCGGCGCCGACCGGGTGCCAGGAGTCCAGGAAGCGGGACCACAGTTCGCCCGAGTCGCCGGGCGCGGGCAGCAGCGCGCCGCCCGTGAGCGCGCCGCTGCCGAGCAGGTTGCGGCAGGCGACGAGGGAGACGAGCAGCAGCACCAGGAACAGCACCGGGCCGGGCTTGCGGGCGATGCGCTTCACGCGCGCGAACTGCTCGATCTCCAGGAAGTCCGCGTCGTCGCCGCCGGGTCCCGACTCGACCGCGCCGCCGTGCCGGCCGGCCCCCGAGGTGATCTCCGGGTCGGAGGTGTCGACGAAGCTGGCGGCGGCCTGTTCGAAGGTGGCCCGCAGGGTCGCGCCGGGCGGCGGGAAGAGCGGCCGCAGTTCTGCCTTGTCGATCTGCGGGGTGCCGCGCCTGCGCCGTCCGGCGATGATCCGCTCGGGACGCAGCAGGGTCCCCAGGAGGCCGCGGATCTCGTCGAGGGCCTGTCCGGGGACCTTGCCGACGAGATAGCCGAGGGTGCGCAGCACGGTGCCGACGACGACCCTGACGAGGACCCAGGGCAGCACGGCCGTACGGCTGTTGACGAGCAGGGTGTAGACGGCGCCGGCCTTGTCGACCTTGTGCGGGGAGGCGACGGTGCGGCCCGCGCAGTCGACCGCGCGGCGCTCGCGGGAGGCGGCCTCGGCGTGCCGTACGACCGCCTCGGGGGCGACCAGGACGCGGTGGCCGGCGGCAGTGGCGCGCCAGCACAGGTCGACGTCGTCCCGCATCAGGGGCAGCCGACGGTCGAAGCCGCCGAGTTCGTCGAAGACGTCGCGCCGGATCAGCATCCCGGCGGTGGAGACGGACAGCACGGGCCGTACGTGGTCGTGCTGTCCCTGGTCCTGTTCGCGGCGGTCCAGGCCGGTCCAGCGGCGCCCGGAGTGGGCGATGGTGACGCCGACCTCCAGGAGCTGCCTGCGGTCGTACCAGCCGCGCAGCTTGGGGCCCACGACGGCCACGTCCTCGCGGCCGAGTTCGTACTCCTGGTCGACCACGCGCAGCAGCTGGGCCAGGGCGTCGGGCTCCGGGGCGGAGTCGTCGTGCAGCAGCCACAGCCACTGGACGGGCTCGCCGTGCGGGAGTTCGGGCATGTCGTAGGCGTCGTCGCGCCACGTGCGCGTGACGGGGTCCCAGCCGCTGGGGCGCTTCAGGTACGGCAGGTCGTCCGGGGTCAGCACGGGGGCGGTGCGGTTGGCCTCCTCGACGGCCTGGCCGAAGCCGGTGCGCCGGGCGAGGTGCAGCACGCGGTCGGCGCCGAGGGTGTCGGTGACCAACTGGGCGGAGTCGTCCGCGCTGCCGGTGTCGGCGGCCATGACGCTCTGCACGGGGCGCTCCTGGCCGAGCAGCCCGGCGAGCGCGTCGGGCAGCCAGCGGGCGCCGTCGTGGGAGACGAGCACCGCGGTGACTACGTGACGCGGGAACTCAGGAGTGGCAGCGTCGTGTTGGGCTGCCGTGTGGCTGTGCACGGACATCGAGGTACGGGCCCCGGTTCGATGGACTGCGGTGGACGCATGCGTCCCGAGGGGACTGCGGTACGTCTCGGACGAGCGCCCACACTATCGGCTGGGCACAGCGACGGCCCGCCGCCTGTGGATAACCCAGTCGCGACGGGCCGTTCAGTACGTCCCGAGGTATGACCCGGGGCATGTCCCCAGGTGTGCCGTGCGGTTCAGACGGCGGCCTTCTTGAGCCGACGGCGTTCCCGCTCGGAGAGGCCGCCCCAGATGCCGAAGCGTTCGTCGTTGGCGAGGGCGTATTCGAGGCACTCGGAGCGGACCTCGCAGGCGAGGCAGACCTTCTTGGCCTCGCGGGTGGAGCCGCCCTTCTCGGGGAAGAAGGACTCGGGGTCGGTCTGGGCGCACAGCGCGCGCTCCTGCCAGCCGAGTTCCTCGTCCGCGTCGTCGACCAGCAGTTGCTGCACCAGCTCGGTCATGTGCGCCCCTCGTCTGTCTTTCGCGTCCCCGTGATGTAGCCGTTACCGATGTCGGCTGAACGACACGAGTGAAATTACAAGTGTGCTGCTCCGGGCGAGTCAAGCCGAGATCTGCTATTGGGCCCCTTATTCACTCTGCGGAACCAAGGCCTAGCGGAAAGTGTTCAAATCGGCATAAACCTTGACAGGCAGCGGAGACCCTCGTGGACCTCCTACCCCGGGACAGGGCCTGTACGGGGGAGGACGCTCAGGAGTTCGATCTCGTTCCAACGGGGTTTGTGCGCCCGGTTGTGCGCCATGTGTCCCGGTAGCCTCCTGAACAAACCTTTCACCTCCCAGATGAACCGGATGAGGTGAAACATGTCCCACATACCGGGCGTCGAGTTGACAGTGCGGGTGTGAACCGATGTCCTTGTGGGCATGCTCGCGAACTCGGCACTCACCTCGACCCGCTCCGCCGGGTCCCTCGGTGCTGCCCACGCTCGCTGTAGCTGTTGTTGCTGTTCCGGCTGTTGAGCCCCACGCGCTCCGGCCCCACCTGCTTTCTCTTTTTTTGGTGACACCCATCCCCCGCCGTTTCTTCTTACGCCGAGGAACCACCGCACCCCCATGAACAGCGACAGCGACCTTCAGATCGCCGGCGACATCCTCGAAGTCCCGCACCTTCTCCGGGCCCCGCGCGAACACCCGGCCACCGTGGCCGAGTTCGTCGGCCTGGCGCGTTCGGTCGCCGCCGACCGCGCCCAGTGGGAACACCTCGTCGAGTACGACGCGACGACCCGCTGGTACCACCGGCTGAGCACCGGCCCCGGCTACGAGGTGTGGCTGCTGTCCTGGGTGCCCGGACAGGGCAGCGGACTGCACGACCACGGCCCCTCCTCCGGAGTGCTGACCGTCCTGGACGGCACGCTGACCGAGCGCACCGAGCGGGGCACGCGCACGCTGGGGGCGGGCGCCCAGCGGGTGTTCGCGCCGGGGTACGTCCACGAGGTCGTCAACGACACCCTCGAACCGGCCATAAGCCTGCACGTCTACTTCCCCGGCCTGACCGAGATGCCGATGCACACGGCGTGCGCGCGGCGCGACGGGGCGGAAGCGGTCGACGCCGTGACCGCCTGAGGCGAGGCGACGGCCGTCCGGCCTGCGATGCGACGACTGCCTGCCGCGTTGTCACACCCGCCTGCAAGACTTGCCTCCATGCGCATTGTGGTTCTTGCAGGCGGTATCGGTGGTGCCCGGTTCCTGCGCGGTCTCAAGCAGGCCGTGCCGGACGCCGACATCACGGTGATCGGCAACACGGGGGACGACATCCACCTCTTCGGGCTGAAGGTCTGCCCGGACCTCGACACGGTGATGTACACGCTCGGCGGCGGCATCAACGAGGAGCAGGGCTGGGGCCGTGCCGACGAGACCTTCCACCTCAAGGAGGAGCTCGGGGCGTACGGGGTCGGACCCGAGTGGTTCGGGCTCGGCGACCGGGACTTCGCCACGCACATCGTGCGGACGCAGATGATCGGCGCCGGCTATCCGCTGAGCGCGGTCACCGAGGCGCTGTGCGACCGCTGGCAGCCGGGCGTGCGGCTGATCCCCATGACGGACGACCGCGTCGAGACACATGTCGCCGTCGAACTGGACGGCGAACGCAAGGTGATCCACTTCCAGGAGTACTGGGTACGGCTGCGCGCCTCGGTCGCCGCCGAGGCCGTCGTACCGGTCGGGGCCGAGCAGGCCAAGCCCGCGCCCGGTGTCCTGGAGGCGATCGCGGAGGCGGACGTCATCCTCTTCCCGCCGTCCAACCCGATCGTGTCCGTCGGCACCATCCTCGCCGTGCCCGGCATCCGCGAGGCCATCGCCGAGGCCGGGGTGCCCGTGGTCGGCCTCTCCCCCATCGTCGGGGACGCGCCCGTGCGCGGGATGGCCGACAAGGTGCTCGCCGCGGTGGGCGTGGAGTCCACGGCGACCGCGGTGGCCGAGCACTACGGCTCCGGGCTGCTCGACGGCTGGCTCGTCGACACCGTGGACGCCGCCTCCGTGCCGGACGTCGAGGCGGCCGGCATCCGCTGCCGGGCCGTACCGCTGATGATGACCGACACCGAGGCGACCGCGCGGATGGCGCGGGAGGCGCTGGCGCTGGCGGAGGAGGTGCGGGCCGCATGAGCGAGGTGCCGCCGGTGGAGGGTTACCGGGTCTGGGCCGTGCCCGGGATGCCGGAGGTCGCGGCGGGCGACGACCTCGCCAAGCTGATCGCCGCCGCCGAGCCCGGGCTGGTCGACGGGGACGTGCTCCTCGTCACCTCGAAGATCGTGTCCAAGGCGGAGGGGCGGATCGTCCAGGCGGCCGACCGGGAGGCCGCGATCGACGCCGAGACCGTACGGGTCGTCGCGCGGCGCGGTCCGCTGCGGATCGTGGAGAACCGGCAGGGGCTCGTCATGGCCGCCGCCGGGGTCGACGCCTCCAACACCCCTGCCGGGACAGTGCTGTTGCTGCCCGAGGACCCGGACGCGTCCGCGCGCGCGATCCGGGGCGGGCTGCGGGACGCGCTCGGCGTCAACGTGGGGGTAGTGGTCACCGACACCTTCGGGCGGCCCTGGCGCACGGGGCTCACGGATGTCGCGATCGGCGCCGCGGGCGTACACGTACTGGACGATCTGCGCGGGGGCACGGATGCCTACGGCAATCCGCTGAGCGCGACGGTCGTGGCGACGGCGGACGAGTTGGCCGCCGCCGGTGATCTTGTGAAGGGCAAGGCCGCGGGGTTGCCGGTCGCCGTGGTGCGGGGGCTGCCGCACGTCGTGACCTCCGAGGGCGACGGGACGGGGGCCCGGGCCATCGTGCGGGGCGGGCGCGACGACATGTTCCGGCTCGGGACGTCGGAGGCGGTGCGGGAAGCGGTGACCCAGCGTCGTACCGTGCGGGCCTTCACCGATGAGCCGGTCGATCCCGGTGCGGTACGGCGGGCCGTGGCGGCCGCGGTGACCGCGCCGGCGCCGCATCACACGACGCCGTGGCGGTTCGTGCTGCTGGAGTCCGCGGAGTCGCGGACGCGGTTGCTGGATGCGATGCGGGACGCGTGGGTCGCGGATCTGCGGCGGGACGGGAAGTCGGAGGAGTCCATCGCCAAGCGGGTGCGGCGCGGGGACGTGTTGCGCGGGGCACCGTATCTCGTGGTGCCGTGTCTCGTCATGGACGGGTCGCACACGTACGGGGACGCGCGGCGGGACGGGGCCGAGCGGGAGATGTTCGTGGTGGCCGTGGGGGCGGGGGTCCAGAACTTCCTGGTGGCGTTGGCCGGGGAGCGGTTGGGGTCGGCGTGGGTGTCTTCGACGATGTTCTGCCGGGATGTCGTACGGGAGGTGTTGGGGCTGCCTGAGGGGTGGGATCCGATGGGGGCGGTGGCTGTGGGGCATGGGACTGCCGCCCCTGCCGCGCGGGCTGAGAGGGATCCGGAGGCGTTTGTCGAGGTGCGCTGAATCGCCATTGGGGCTGTGTCGGTTCGCGAGTACAGCTTGTGTGTGGCTGAGCGCGCAGTTCCCCGCGCCCCTAAAGGGGCGCTATCACCTAGGTACGTAGGACTCTTCTGTGGCCGGACGTTTCGTTCATCGGCCCACTCGTACGACTGTGCGGGGTGGGGATCTTGCTGTTCCCGGGCTGGTGCGGAGTTGGGTGCCGGGTGGGGTGCTCGATCTCGGGCTGGTGCTCGGGCCGTTGCGGCGGGGGCCCGGGGATCCGACGTTTCGGGTGGACGCGGACGGGTCCGTGTGGCGGGCCAGTCTTACGCCGGTCGGGCCGGGGACCTTGCGGGTGTCCGCTCCCGGGGGTGAGGTGCGCGGGGAGGCCTGGGGGCCCGGCGGCGCGTGGTTGTTGGAGCGGTTGCCGGAGATGCTCGGTGCCGCCGATGATCCGGGCGCGTTCGTGCCTCGGCATCGGCTGGTGGCTGTCGCTCAGCATCGGCGGCCGGGGTTGCGGCTGACGCGGACCGGGCTGGTGCTGGAGTCGTTGATTCCGTCGGTGCTGGAGCAGAAGGTGACGACCGACGAGGCGTACCGGGCCTGGCGGTCGCTGGTGCGGAAGTTCGGGTCACCGGCGCCGGGGCCCGTCGGCGGGCGGCTGTGGGTGATGCCGGCGCCGCGCGCGTGGGCGTTGATTCCGTCCTGGGAGTGGCACCGGGCCGGGGTCGACGACAAGCGGGCGTCGACGATTCTGCGTGCCGTACGGGTCGCCGCGCGGCTGGAGCAGGCGGTGTCCATGCCGGCGGAGGAGGCTCGGGCCCGGTTGGAGGTCGTGCCGGGGGTGGGGCCGTGGACGTCCGCGGAGACCGTGCAGCGGAGTCATGGGGCGGCGGACGCGGTGACCGTGGGGGATCTGCATCTGCCGGGGATCGTGGGGTGGGCGCTGGCCGGGGACCGGGACGCGGACGACTCGGTGATGTTGTCGTTGCTGGAGCCTTATGCGGGGCAGCGGCATCGGGCGGCCCGGTTGATTCTGCTGAGCGGGCGGACTCCGGCTCGGCGGGCGCCGAAGATGCCTCGCGGGGACATCGGGAAGTTGTAATGCCGGTGGGGACAGTCAGCCCGTCCGGCGATTGAGGACGAGGCCGTTCAGGCCGACGGGGGTCCGGGGGCGCAGCCCCTGGGACGGCGCCCCTCCCCACCCGCACGAACTACTGGTCCGAAGAGAACCGCACCGCCCCCGCCGGAATCCTCGCGTCGCACCACACGCGCATGCCGTCGCGGAGTTCGTTGTCGGCGCCGATGATCGCGCCGTCGCCGATGACCGTGCCGGTGAGGACGGAGCGTTCGCCGACGACGGCTCGGGTGCCGATGAGGGAGTCGGTGATGACGGCGCCGGGTTCGATGACCGCGCCGGGGAGGATCGTCGAGCCGTAGACCCGCGCGCCCTGTGCCACGAACGCGCCCTCGCCCACCACCGTGCCGCCCGTCAGCTTGGCGTCGGGGGCGACGCGGGCCGTGGGCAGGACCAGGCGGTCGCCGCAGCGGCCGGGGATCGCGGGGGACGGGGCGCGGCCCAGGACCAGGTCCGCCGAGCCGCGGACGAAGGCCGCCGGAGTGCCCAGGTCCAGCCAGTACGTCGAGTCCACCAGGCCCTGGAGGTGGGCGCCGGCGGCGAGGAGGTCCGGGAACGTCTCGCGTTCCACCGACACCGGGCGGCCCGCCGGGATCGTGTCGATGACCGAGCGGCGGAAGACGTACGCCCCCGCGTTGATCTGGTCGGTGACGATCTCCTCGGGGGTCTGGGGCTTCTCCAGGAAGGCCAGGACGCGGCCGGTCTCGTCCGTGGGGACCAGGCCGTAGGCGCGCGGGTCCGTGACCTTCGTGAGGTGGAGGGAGACGTCCGCGCCGGTCGCCTCGTGGGTGTCCACCAGGGCCCGGATGTTCAGGCCGGTGAGGATGTCGCCGTTGAAGATCAGGACCGGGTCGTCGGGGGCCGAGTGGAGTCGCGGGGCCACGTTGCGGATGGCGCCGCCCGTGCCGAGGGGCTCGTCCTCCGTGACGTACTCGATGTGGAGGCCGAGGGCCGAACCGTCACCGAAGTGCGGTTCGAACACCTCCGCCAGATAGGAAGTGGCCAGGACGATGTGTTCCACGCCCGCCGCTCTCGCCCGCGCCAGCTGATGCGTGAGGAACGGCACCCCCGCCGCCCTGACCATCGGCTTGGGGGTGTGCACCGTGAGGGGGCGCAACCGGGTGCCCTTGCCGCCGACCAGGAGGATCGCTTCTGTCACCTGTCGTCTCTGCTTCCTGCCGGGACCGGCCGAGCTGTTTCTTCGGCCGGCCAGTGTGTGCGGACCGTGCACGCGTCCCGCGGACCCTTCCCCGGTGCCCCGCCGTCAGCGGCCCTGGAACCGGGCCGACGTGGAGCGGGCCGAGCCGAGCTTGCCGTAGAGCTGCCGTCCTGGGCACTCCGTGGCGAACCCGTCCCGATGGCCGGAGATCGCATTGAGTCGTACGTTCTTTCCTTTTCGGTAGAGATTGCCACCCCCGGACTTCAGGTATGTCTTGCCGCGCGGATTGACTCCGTAGAGCCCGAGCTTCCATGCGGCGAGGCGGGCGATGGCCGTCACTGCCGCCGAGGACGGTTTGGCGGTGCCGAAGGTTCCGAGGACGGCGATCCCCATGCTGTCGGTGTTGAAACCGAGGGTGTGGGCACCCATGACCGGTTTTGCCACTCCCCCGGCTCGTCCCTCGTAGATGGTTCCGCACTTGTCCACGAGGAAGTTGTAGCCGATGTCGCGCCAGCCGCTGCTCCTGACGTGGTAGCGGTAGATACCACGAATGACTGAAGGCGCTTGCGAGCAGCTGTAGTTGTTGCCGGAGGCGGTGTGGTGCACGAAGGCGGCCTTGACCTTCTTCGTGTAGACGAACCCCTTCTCGCGCAGCTTCTCGTCGGCGCCCCAGCCGCTCCGGGTGACGATGCGCGGGCGCGGGCCGATGTACGGCTGGGCCCGGCCGTACAGCGCGACCGCCTCCCGCTCGGTGGCCTCGCGGCTCAGCGCCGGGAGCTCGGTGGCGGCGAGCGGCAGGGCGGCGCGGCGGGCGGTCGGACGGGCGCCCGCGGCCGGGGGTTCCGCGCCCGGGTCCACGAGTTCCAGGTGCAGGCCGGTCGGGAGCGGGGACCGCTGGTTCCCTACGGCCCTTGTCGCGGCCGGGTCCGCCCGTACGCGTACGTCGACGCCGTCCGAGTCGCCCACCCACAGCGGGGCGGTGGAGCCGTGGACGTGACCCGAGTCGCGTTCGGCCGTGCCGGGGTCGGCGCCGTGGTCCTCGTTGTGGGTGTCGACGTCCTGCCAGCCGGACCACTCGCCGGTGCCGGTGGCCCGGGTGCGGACCTGGACCCGGCCGCGGAGTTCGGTGTCGGGGTCGGTCCAGGTGACGCCGACGAGGGAGAAGCGGTGGACGTCGGCGCGGGTCAGGCCCTGTTCGGGGGCCGCACCCAGAACGCGGTCGCGGGTCGCGGGGGCGAGGGGCAGCGACTCGGTGCTGCCGGGGAGGTCCGGTGCGGCGGCGGGCGGCGCGGATCTCGCGCCGCCGGTCGGCTGCGCCGCCTGAGCCGAAGCCGTAGCTGTGGCCGGCGCGGCGGCTGCGGGCAGGGTGAGCGGGAGGGCCAGGGCGGCGGCGCAGGTGACGCCGATCGAGGAAGCAAGAAATCCACGCATGCCCCTGATCCTGAACATGGTCATACATATCTGTCTATTTGGGATTTGACGGACCGTCGGATGCGGTTCGTCCGAACCGGTGGTCCCGCACTGCGGGTACGGTCACGTGCCCGCGTACGCTTTCGCGGGTGAACGCCACCGATCGCACCCCTGCCGACCTGCTGCGTTCCGCGCTCGCCGCGGATCCCGGCCGCCCCCTGGTGACCTTCTACGACGACGCCACGGGGGAACGTGTCGAATTGTCCGTGGCCACCTTCGCCAATTGGGTGGCCAAGACCGCGAATCTGCTTCAGGGGGATCTTGGGGCGGGGCCCGGGGATCGGGTCGTGTTGCTGCTGCCTGCGCACTGGCAGACGGCGGTGTGGTTGCTCGCGTGTTCGTCCGTGGGGGTGGTCGCGGACGTGGGCGGGGATCCTGCGGCGGCCGACGTGGTGGTGAGTGGGCCCGACTCGTTGGACGCGGCTCGGGCGTGTGGCGGGGAGCGGGTCGCTCTTGCGCTGCGGCCTCTTGGGGGGCGGTTTCCGCAGACCCCTGCCGGGTTCGCCGACTATGCCGTCGAGGTGCCGAGTCAGGGGGATCGGTTTGTCGCGTTCTCGCCGGTGGATCCCGAGGAGCCCGCGTTGGTCGTGGGCGGGGTGGAGTTGACGGGCGTGGAGGTTGTCGAGCGGGCTCGGGGCGATGGGGAGGAGGGGGCTCGGGTGTTGTCGGGGCTGTCGTACGACTCGTGGGACGGGGTGAGTGCGGGGTTGTATGCGCCGCTTGCGTCTGGAGGGTCTGTGGTGTTGTGCAGGAATCTTGATCAGTTGGGTGAGGGGGCTTTGGCGAAGCGGGTTGAGAGTGAGCGGGTGACTGTTTCGCGCGTCTGAAGTAGGTGGTGGAGGTTGTTTGGCGGGTGCGGGTCCGGTGGGGGCTGGTCGCGCCCACGCGGCGGAGCCGCAAATCGATACAGCCCCGCGCCCCTAAAAACCGACAGTCACCCAATTGGCCCCCTACCGCCCGCCTCCCCCACCCCATCCACGCCATGGTCGTAGAAGGAGAACCGACGGCCATGAGGGGTGGAACCGCACGTGTTCGACGACACCGTAGGGCGGGTTCTCGGGCCGGGTGCGGGGGTTTCCGCTTCCGGGGCGGGGCTTGTGCGGCGGCGGCGCCGGCGGTGGGTGCGTGGGGTGGCCCTGGGGGTCGGGGTGGTCGCGCTCGGGGCCCTCGGGGCCGGGTGGGCCGTCTACGCGAAGCTCGACGGGAACATCACGCCGGACGACGCTGCCGCGGCCGAGCTGGCCCGGTACGAGAAGGAGCGGCCGACCGCCCTCGTGAAGGGGGCGCAGAACATTCTGCTCATCGGGTCCGACTCGCGGTCCGGGGACGGGAACGCGGAGTACGGGCGGGACTCGGGGACCGAGCGGTCGGACACGACGATCCTGTTGCATCTGGCGGCCGACCGGCGCAGTGCCACCGCGGTGTCGTTGCCGCGGGATCTGATGGTGGACGTTCCGGGGTGTCTGCGGCCGGACGGGACGCGGACCGAGCCGATGTTCGCGATGTTCAACTACGCGTTCCAGGTGGGGGGTTCGGGGTGCACGATCCGGACCGTGGAGAAGCTGACGAACGTGCGGATCGACCATCACATGGTGGTGGACTTCCATGGGTTCAAGGACATGGTGGATGCCGTGGACGGGGTGGAGGTGTGTCTCACGGCTCCCATTCGGGACAAGGCCGCCAAGTTGAGGCTGCCGGCGGGCAAGGTCACGCTCGACGGGGAGCAGGCGCTCGGGTATGTGCGGGCGCGGAAGTCGCTGGGGAACGGGAGCGACACCGACCGGATGGACCGTCAGCAGCGGTTCCTGGGCGCGCTGGTCAACAAGGTGCAGAGCGACGATGTGCTGTTCAATCCGGTGAAGTTGTATCCGGTGCTGGACGCGGCCACCTCGTCCCTGACGACCGATCCGGATCTCGCGAGTCTGCGCGGGCTGTACGAACTGGTGCGCGGCGTGCGGGACATCCCCACCGAACATGTGCAATTCCTCACCGTTCCACGGGAGTCGTACATCTACAACGCGAATCGCGACCAACTCGTGGAGCCCGAGGCCGAAAAGCTGTTCGCCAGGATTCGTACGGACGCGACGGTCGCGGTGGCCGGGGAAGTTCCAGAGGTTCCGCGGGATTCCGGTGCAAACACCATTATTCCGGCGGCCGGTTCGGGGGCCACGCCCGCGCCGACATTTCGCGGGAACACCGCCGCCGAGGACGGCTGCGGGTAAAGCGCGCACCAAGTCGACGAACTTCTGTTCCGAAAAATAGGGCGGATTGACCGCTTGTAGGGACGTGGAATTTGTCACCGCCGTCACTTCACGCTCAACTGGCCGGATAGTGTGAGCGATCCGGTGTGCCTGCACACCGGATGAACGAGACCCGAGCGCCTGAAGGGGGAAGGCGCCGCGTGGCCCCGACGGAGGATTCGGTAAACCGTGGACGCGCAAGGCCGTGGGCGGGCGGACAACATCGACCCCGCAGACCAGTGGGTACTCAATCCGAACACTGGCGAATACGAACTGCGACTGACTCCTTCCACACCGCAGTCAGCGGTGCCCGGGCCCCGTAGAGCCACTGCGCAGAACCGCAGTGTGGCGGCGCCGGAGCGGGAGACGGTCCCGAGGACACCCGGGCGTGAGGTACCCGCGCCGCGCAGACGGCGGGGCGCGCCCGAGGAGCCACCGGCCCGGCGCGGTCGCCGGCCGGTGAAGAAGAAGGCCAAGGGCAAGAAGATCCTGATGTGGACCGGCGGCGGTCTGGCCTTCGTGCTGGTCGCGGTCGCCGGCGGCGGCTACCTCTACATCAAGCACCTCAACGACAACATCACGGCCGTGTCCGACGACGGCGCGAGCACCGGTGGCTTCAGCAAGGGCAAGGCCATCAACCTGCTGGTGATCGGCACCGACAAGCGCACGGGCGCGGGCAACGAGGGCTACGGCGACGCCGGCAGCGTCGGCCACGCGGACACCACGATCCTGCTGCACGTGTCCAAGGACCGCTCGAACGCGACCGCGCTCAGCATCCCCCGTGACCTGATCACCGACGTCCCGGACTGTCCTACGACCCAGTCGGACGGCACGACGAAGGTCATCCCGGGTTCGACCGGCGTCCGCTTCAACACCAGCCTCGGCCAGAGCGGCCGTACGCCCAGCTGCACCGTGCGGACCGTCACCGAGCTGACCGGGATCCAGCCGGACGACTTCATGGTGGCCGACTTCAACGCCGTGAAGACGCTGACGGACGCGGTCGGCGGGGTCGAGGTCTGTCTCGCGAAGAACATCGACGACTCGGACTCGCATCTGAAACTGTCCAAGGGCACGCACAATCTCACGGGCGAGCAGGCGCTGGCCTTCGTGCGGACCCGGCACTCGGTGGGCTTCGGCGGTGACCTGAGCCGGATCACGCTGCAGCAGCAGTTCCTCAGCGCGCTGATGCGGAAGCTGAAGTCCAACTCCACGCTCACCAACCCCTCGAAGATGGTGAAGCTGGCCGAGGCCGGCACCAAGGCGCTGACCGTCGACGACAACCTCGACACGATCGGCAAGCTGAAGGACCTCGGTCTGGAGCTGGGCAAGCTCAACCCGAAGAACCTGACGTTCACCACCGTGCCGGTCGTCGACAACCCGGCGGAGAAGACCCCGGTGACGGTCGTCCTCAACAACACGACCGCCCCGCAGGTGTTCTCCCTGATCAAGAGCGACACCTCCTTCACCGCGGTCAAGCAGAAGGCCGCGAAGGAGAAGGCCGCCGTGGCCGCCCGGCTCAAGGGCACCAAGTCCGCCGCCTCCGCGGTGCGGGTGCGGATCCTCAACGGAGGGGCCGACGCCGGCAGCGCACAGGAAACTCTCACGTGGCTGCAGAATGATGAGGGCGTGCTCAAGTCCGAGAACGCGGGCAACGCTCCGGCGGCGCTCGCCAAGACGACCCTTGAGTACGCACCCGACCAGGCGGACCAGGCTCGCAGGCTCGCCGCCATCATGGGCCTCTCGGGGTCCGCGATGAAGCCGGGCAAGAGTGTGATCAACTCCCAGGGGCTGCCGGCGATAACGCTGACTCTGGGCAAGGACTTCAAGGGAGCCGGTGTCCCGCTCACCTCGACCGCGGGGTCGACGCCGGAGGGGGTCCAGAAGTCCACGGCGGACAAGGTTGAGTGCGCCAAGTAAGTGACCACACGGGTCCGTTCCGCGTCTAACGGGGCGCGGGGCGGACCCGTGCGTCAAAGGCGCGTCGTGGGAGGGGTGGGGACTTGACTCGGAGCAGCGTGCGTGGGGAGGTGCCGGCGGTTGAGGACACGATGTCGCTCACGCCGGCGGACGGGAAGAGACCGGCAGGCGGCAAAGGACCGGCGGACGACGACGGGGGCAGACGCAAGGGCCGTAGACGCCGGGTGCTGCGCTGGTCGGCGATCGTCCTCGCGGTGGTCATAACCGGGACGGCCGGCGCCGGATATCTCTACTACGAGCACCTCAACCGCAACATCAAGAAAGACCCCCTGAACATCGGGGACGAGAAGGACCGGGCGGCCGAGTCCAAGGCCAACGCGGCCGGGCAGAAGCCGTTGAACATCCTGCTGATCGGTTCGGACGCGCGGGACTCCGCGGAGAACCAGAAGCTCGGCGGCGCGAAGGACACCTACGGGACCCCGGCCCGCGCCGACGTCCAGATGCTGCTGCACGTCTCGGCGGACCGCACCAACATGTCGGTCGTGAGCATGCCGCGCGACACGCTGACGGACATCCCCAAGTGCACGGACCCGGACACCGGCAAGACGTACGCGGCCGAGACGGACGTCATCACGAACGACTCGCTGGGCCGCGGCGGCCCCGGCTGCACGGTGGCGACCTGGGAGAAGCTGACCGACATCCACATCGACCACTTCATGATGGTCGACTTCTCGGGTGTGGTGTCGATGGCGGACGCGATCGGCGGGGTGCCGGTCTGCGTGGACGCCAACATCTACTCGCACACCTCCTCCGGCAAGGGCTCGGGCCTGAAGCTGAAGAAGGGCACCACGTCCATCAAGGGCCAGCAGGCCCTGCAGTGGCTGCGCACGCGCTACGGCTTCGAGGACGACACCGACATCGCCCGCACCAAGGCGCAGCACCAGTACATGAACTCGATGGTCCGCCAGCTGCGCGAGAACGCCACGCTGAGCAATCCGACCAAGCTGCGCAGCCTCGCCGAGACGGCGACGAAGGCGATCACGGTCGACAACGGTCTCGGGACGGTCGCCAAGCTCTACGACCTGAGCAAGGAACTGAAGAAGGTTCCGACCGGCCGGATCACCATGACGACGATGCCGTGGGAGTACTCGGGCAGCAGCGGCCGGGTGGTGCCCAGGGCGACCGACGCGGAGCAGCTGTTCCGGCTGGTCCGTGAGGACATCGCGCTGGACGGCAAGGACAAGAAAAAGGCGACGACGACCCCGGTGAAGGCGTCCACCGATCCGGCCGCCGCCGACGACAAGATCGCCGTACAGGTGGAGAACGGCACCCGCACCAGCACGACGAGCGCGGTACGCGGGCGGGCCACGGCGGTGGCCGGGCTCCTCGTCGGCAAGGGCTTCAAGGAGGCGGTGGCGGACTCGTCGACGGCCCCCAGCGCGGCCACCACGGTCGTCCGCTATCCGAGCGCCGATCTGGAGGGCGACGCCCAGCGGGTCGCCAAGGCGCTCGGCATCCCGACCAGCGCGGTGAAGAAGTCGACGAGCGTCTCCGGGGTCACCCTGGTCGTCGGCGCGGACTGGAGCACGGGGACGAAGTACAAGGCCCCGGCCGCGGACGACACGACCCCGACGTCGGCGGACGCCCTCAACGGCTCGGACACCACGGCCTGTATGCACGTCGACCCGAACTACGTCTGGTAGCGGTCCGGGTCGTCGTTCTCTGTGGCGGTGCTCAGCTGTTGGACGGGCTGAGCACCGCGGGCCGCCGGGACGCGATCACCCTGCGCGCAAGGGACTTGGGGCTGGTGAGGAAGCCGTAGCCCCAGGACATGTGCATGGTGGCGAGGGCGACGGGGATCTGCAGGCGGGCCTTCAGCGACAGGCCCTTGCCCGCCGGGAGCGAGCCGAGCGCGATCGCCGCGAGGTAGCCGCCGGGGACCAGGAAACCCCAGGGCGTCAGGGCCGCGCCGATCACGATCCCGGCCGCGATCGCGCACACGGCGGTCGGCGGGGCGAGATAGCGCAGGTTGATGGAGCCCTCGTGGTAGCGGGCGACGACGTGCCGCCAGCGGCCGTAGTCCTTGTACTGCTTGGCGAGGGCCTTCACGCTCGGCCTCGGGCGGTACGACACCTTCAGCTCCGGCGAGAACCAGATCAGGCCGCCGGCCTCGCGGATGCGGAAGTTCAGCTCCCAGTCCTGGGCGCGGATGAACTCCTCGTTGTAGCCGCCCTGTTGTTCGAGGGCTTCGCGCCGGAACACCCCGAGGTAGACCGTCTCGGCGGAGCCCGCTTCCCCTCCCGTGTGGAAGGCCGCGTTGCCCACGCCGATCTTCGAGGTCATCGCGGCGGCGACCGCGTCCTCCCAGGCGTTCTCGCCCTCGGCGTGCATGATGCCGCCGACGTTCTGCGCGCCGGTCTCCTCCAGGAGCCGTACGGCGGTGGCGATGTAGTTCGGCGAGAGCATGCCGTGGCCGTCGACGCGGACGACGATCGGATGGCGGGAGGCCTTGATCGCGGCGTTGAGGGCGGCGGGCGTGCGGCCGGCGGGGTTCGGGACGGTGTGGACACGAGGGTCTTCGGCCACGAGCTGGGCCGCGATCTCGTCCGTGCGGTCCTTCGAGGGACCGAGGGCGAGAACGACCTCCATCTCGCCGGCGTACTCCTGCGCGAGGATCGCTTGGACGGCTCCGCGCAGATGCCGCTCCTCGTCGAGGACGGGCATGATCACAGAAACGGCGGGGAGTCGCACGTCGGGCTTGGCGTTCATAGGGGGCTCACGTTACCGCGAACGGGGGACACGGACGCGCCCCGCCCGGGCGGCTGCGGCGGTATCAGATCGTATGGGCCTACGGTGCTCAAGATCCCACGTACGGCCCTCGCGGAGGTGTCCCCCATGCCCACGCCGCCCCGCCGCTCCCCCGCCGCCCGTCCACCGCAGCGCCGCCCACGGCCCCCCGTACGGCCCAAGAAGCCGCGCTGGGCCATGCGGGCGGCGACGACGCTGTCCGTGGTGGTGCTCGCGTCCGCCGGGATCGGGCACGCGGTGGTCACCAGCCTCGACGCGGACATCGCCCGCGTCGACCCCTTCAAGGACATGAAGAACCGGCCGCGGGCGGGCCACGGCATGAACGTCCTGCTCGTCGGAACCGACGGGCGCGACAGGATCACCGAAGCGGAGCGGCGCGCGTACCACCTGGGCGGCGCGCCCTGCCACTGCACCGACACGATCATGATCGTGCACATCTCGGAGGACCGGGAGCGGGCCAGCGTGGTCAGCCTGCCGCGCGACTCCTACGCCGAGGTACCGGGCATCGCGGGCCGTCCCGCGCACCCCATCAAGCTCAACGCGGCGTACGCGGAGGGCGGCCCCAACCTCACCGTCCAGACCGTCGAGAACATGACCCATGTGAAGATCGACCACTACATGGAGGTCGACTTCACCAGCTTCATGAAGACGGTCGACGTCCTGGGCGGCGTGAAGATCTGCACCGCCGAACCCCTGAAGGACTCGTACACCGGTCTCGATCTCCCCGCCGGCGCGCACACCCTGATGGGCGGTCAGGCCCTCCAGTACGTCCGCTCGCGGCACGTCGACGGCGCCTCCGACCTCGGCCGGATGAAGCGCCAGCAGCGTTTCCTCGCGGCGCTGATCGACCAGGCCACCTCCTCCGGGGTGCTGCTGAACCCGCTGAAGTTCCGCGACGTGACCCACGCCGTGCTCGGCTCGGTCCGCGCGGACAAGGGCTTCGGCACCGACGAACTCCTCGACCTCGGCCGCGCGATGCGCAGCTTCTCGCCCTCCTCCTCCGAGTTCACCACCGTGCCCATCGGACAGATGGGATACGTCGTGAAGGGCATCGGCTCCACCCTGAAGTGGGACGAGCCGAAGGCGGCGAAACTCTTCGAGGCCCTGCGCGACGACAAACCGCTGACCGTGCACCGGGCGCCGCGCGCGAGCGCCGTGAAGGTGGACGTGACCCCGCAGCAGATCCAGGTCCAGGTGGAGAACGGGACGGCGACGGCCGGCCTCGGCAAGCGCGTCGACGCGGCACTGGCGGCGACCGGCTTCCGTACGACGCACCAGCCGGTGAGCGCCGCCGACCACGCCGTACGACGGACGGTCGTCGCCTACGACCCCCGCTGGGACCGCTCCGCGAAGTCCCTCGCGGCGGCACTGCCCGGGAGCGAGCTGCGGGCGGTGAAGGGGCAGGGGCCGCTGCTGAAGGTGATCGCCGGGAGCGACTTCAAGCAGGTGACCCGGGTGCGGGCGGCGGATGTGCAGCAGGGCGAGTTCGGGGTGGTGACGGGCGACGAGGTGGGGTGTTCGTAGCGAAGTGGGTCGTTCGTGACGAGGTGGGGTTTTTGTAACAGCGCGGCGGGCGGGCCTCAGTCGTCGAGGCCCTCCGCCGCCCGCTTCTCGCGCAGTTCCATGATCGCGCGGCGGCGGGACAGCCGGTGGGTGCGGCGGATCTGGGCCTCCTGGCAGCGGCGCTCGTCGCGCTCGGTCTCCGGGATCACCGGCGGTACGACCCGGGGCCTGCCGTCGGCGTCGACGGCGGCGAACACCAGATAGGCCGAGCCGACCTGGGTGGCCGGGGTCGACTCGTTCCACCGCTCGGCCAGGACCCGCACGCCGACCTCCATCGAGGTTCGGCCGGTCCAGTTGACCTGCGCCTTCACATGGACGAGGTCGCCGACCCTGACCGGTTCCAGGAACGCCATCTCGTCCATGGACGCGGTGACGGCCGGTCCGCCGCTGTGCCGCCCGGCGACCGCGCCCGCCGCGTCGTCGACCAGCTTCATGATCACACCGCCGTGCACGGTCCCCAGCAGGTTCGTGTCGGCGTTGGTCATGATGTGGCTGAGGGTGGTGCGGGAGGCGGACGTCGGCTTCCCCGGCAGGTCTGTCATGGTCATCACCCTATGCCGAGCGGACATCTGCGGACTTTGTGTTGGCTTCGCAACAGCAGTGCCCTGATTTTCCTACGACCCTTGTAAACGACATGGCCGCTACCTGCACACTGGGCCCCATGAACGATTGGCCCGAGGGATGGTCCGGCGGAAACCGCGGCAACGAGTACGGACGCGGTGGCGCGAACGCACAGCCGGAGAGCGCACGCGTGATGCGCCAGGGACGACGCGGCCCGCAGGCCCCGCCGTACGGCGCCGGAGTCCCGCCGCAGCCGTCGTACACGGGCGGCCAGGGCTATGACGAGGGCCAGAACGGCTACGGCCAGGGCGGCTACGACAACAACGGCTACGACGGCTACAACACCGGCCAGGTCTACGGCGGCGGTGGCCCGGTCGGCCCCGAGGGCCCGGACGACGGGCGCGGTCCGCGGCGCGCGCCGAACTGGCGGCGCCGTATCAAGTGGACCGCGATCACCGTGGTCACCGTGCTGGTCGTGACCACCATCGGCACCTATTTCTGGGCCGACTCCAAGCTGAACCGCGATGTCGATCTCTCGAAGGTGATCGACCGGCCGGCGGGCGGCGACGGCACGAACTACCTGATCGTCGGCTCCGACAGCCGCGAAGGCCTGACGGCGGCCGAGAAGAAGAAGCTGCACACCGGTTCCGCCGCGGGCAAGCGCACCGACTCGATGATGATCCTGCACGTCGGCGACAACGGCGACACGCTGATCTCGCTGCCGCGCGACTCGAACGTCACGATCCCGTCGTACGTGGGCTCCTCCTCCGGCAAGACGTACAAGAACACGGGACGGCAGGAGAAGCTCAACGCGGCGTACGCGGAGGACGGCCCGACGCTGCTGGTCCGCACGATCGAGTACAACATGGGCCTGCACATCGACCACTACGTCGAGATCGGCTTCAACGGCTTCGCGGACATCGTGGACGCGGTCGGCGGTGTCACGCTCACCATCGACAAGGGCTTCAAGGACTCGTACTCGGGCGCCAACTTCAAGGCCGGCAAGCAGACGCTGAACGGCGAGGAGGCCCTGGCCTTCGTCCGCACCCGGCACGCGTTCGCCGCGTCCGACCTCCAGCGCACGAAGAACCAGCAGAAGTTCCTGTCGGCCCTGGCCCACCAGGTGGCGACCCCGGGTACCCTCCTGAACCCCTTCAAGCTCTACCCGACCCTCGGCGCCGGCCTGGACTCCCTCTCCGTCGACAAGGACATGTCGCTCTGGGACCTGGCGTCCATGTTCTGGGCGATGAAGGGCGTCAGCGGCGGCGACGGCACCTCGATGAACATGCCGATCTCCGGCTCGACGGGCGGCAACCTCCTCTGGGACAAGGCAAAGGTCAAGACGCTGGTCAACGAGCTGAACAACGACCAGAAGGTGACGGTCTCGGGCAACTGAGACCCGCGGGTCAGGCCCTGCCGCACGCCAGCACGGCGATGTGCGGCAGGGCCAACTCGTGTTCCCCCACGGTGAATTCACCGGCGAGCCGTTCGTACTCCCGCCTGATCCGTACGACCGTCCCCTCGTCCTGCGACGTGACGATCAGCCCTGCGGTGGCGACCCCGGCGGCGGGTCCGCCCCACCACTCGTCGACGGTGGTGCGGTGGTCCCACTCCAGCTCGACAACGCCGGCGTCCGTGAAACCGGCCTCGCTGAGCAACTGTGCGAAGCCCTCCGGCGTACGAGCGAAGTCCTCGGCGGGATCGAGCCGCCGCAGATCCTCCGGCAGCACGGCCCCCGCCGCCGCGAAGGCCCGCCCGAACAGCTCCTGCCCGGCACCGCGTCGGGCTCCCCACGAGGTCAGCGCGAGCCGTCCGCCCGGCTTCAGGACGCGCCGCAGTTCGGCGAGGACGGCCCGGGGACGGCCGACGTGGTTGATGACGAAGTTACCGAGGACGGCGTCGAACTCGCCGTCGGGGAAGGGCAGTTCGGGCAGTACGGCGACCTGCGCCCCGACTCCCGCCGCCCGCGCGGCCGCCACCATCCCGGCGTCGGCGTCCACGGCACACACCCGCGCGCCCCGCGCCAGCGCGGCCAGGGCCGCCGCACCGGTGCCGGTGCCGACATCGAGGACGTACGTCCCGACCCCGGCCCCGGCCGCGTCCAGCAACCGCTCCACGGGGTGCGCGCAGAGCAGCGCGAAACTCGCCGCGTAGGCCTGGGCTCGGCCGGCCCACATGGTGCGTTCGGTGGTGTCGAAGGACGGTGTCGGAGTCGGATCGTTCATGGGCCGCAGGATGCCGGACGAAACGGCGAGAGCACCCGGCAGGGGGTGCTCTCGCCCTCGATGCTCGTCTGTTACGGCAGGTTCCGCGCCATCACGATCCGCTGAACCTGGTTCGTGCCCTCATAAATCTGGGTGATCTTCGCGTCGCGCATCATGCGCTCGACCGGGTAGTCGCGGGTGTAGCCGTAGCCGCCGAGGAGCTGGACCGCGTCGACGGTGACCTCCATCGCCACGTCCGAGGCGAAGCACTTGGCCGCCGCGCCCTGGAAGGTGAGGTTCTTGTCGCCGCGCTCCGAGGCGGCCGCTGCCTGGTAGGTCAGGGCGCGGGCGGCCTCGATCTTCATGGCCATGTCGGCGAGCATGAACTGGATGCCCTGGAAGTCGGCGATCGGCTTGCCGAACTGCTTGCGCTCCTTGACGTAGCCCTTGGCGTAGTCGAGGGCGCCCTGGGCGATGCCGAGGGCCTGGGCCGCGATGGTGATGCGGGTGTGGTCCAGGGTCTTCATCGCGGTGGCGAAGCCGGTGCCCTCGGGGCCGATCATGCGGTCGGCGGGGATGCGGACGTTGTCGAGGTAGACCTCGCGGGTCGGGGAGCCCTTGATGCCGAGCTTCTTCTCCGGGGCGCCGAAGGAGACACCCTCGTCGGACTTCTCGACGACGAACGCGCTGATGCCCTTGGAGCGCTTCTCGGGGTCCGTCACGGCCATCACCGTGTAGTACTCGGAGACGCCCGCGTTCGTGATCCAGCGCTTCACGCCGTTCAGGATGTAGTGGTCGCCGTCGCGGACCGCCTTCGTCTTCATGCCGGCCGCGTCCGAGCCCGCGTCCGGCTCGGAGAGGGCGTACGAGAACATCGCGTCGCCCTTGGCGAGCGGGGTCATGTACCGCTTCTTCAGGTCCTCGGAGCCGGAGAGGATCACCGGGAGCGAGCCCAGCTTGTTCACGGCGGGGATGAGGGAGGAGGACGCGCAGACGCGGGCCACCTCCTCGATCACGATCACCGTGGCCAGCGCGTCCGCGCCGGTGCCGCCGTACTCCTCGGGGACGTGGACGGCGTGCAGGTCGTTCGCGACGAGGGCGTCGAGCGCCTCCTGCGGGAAGCGGGACTCCTCGTCCACCGCTGCGGCGTACGGCGCGATCTTCGCCTCGGCCAGTGAGCGGATCGCGTCGCGGAGCATGTCGTGCTCCTCTGACGGGCGGTACAGGTCGAAGTCAGCCGATCCGGCCAAGGTCTCTCACGCTCCAAGGACGCTGTGATGACGGCGCTAATTACCGTTAAGTAACCCAAATTTTAGGGGCCCGCCCACGGGAGTGATACGTGAGCTTGGCGACAGGGGGAAAGGTGCCCGTCAGGACCGCCGACTATGCTCGGGCGCGCATCGCACCCGTACCCCTTCTGGAGCACTCATGGCCCTCAAGATCACCGTGATCGGCACCGGCTATCTCGGCGCCACGCACGCCGCGGCCATGGCCGAGCTGGGCTTCGAGGTGCTGGGTCTCGACGTCGTGCCCGAGAAGATCGCGATGCTCCAGCGGGGTGAGGTCCCGATGTACGAACCGGGGCTTGAGGAGCTGTTGCGCAAGCACGTCGCGGGGATCGAGGGATCGAGCGGGCGGCTGCGTTTCACCATGGACTGGGCGGAGGTCGCCGCGTTCGGCGATGTCCACTTCCTGTGTGTGAACACCCCGCAGAAGCACGGCGAGTACGCCTGCGACATGAGTTACGTCGACGCCGCCGCCGCCTCGCTCGCACCGCATCTCACCGGCCCCGCGCTCGTCGTCGGCAAGTCCACCGTGCCGGTCGGTTCGGCGGACCGGCTGGCCGCCTATCTCGCCGCGCACGCGCCCGCCGGCGAGGACGCCGAGCTGGCCTGGAACCCGGAGTTCCTGCGGGAGGGCTTCGCCGTCGAGGACACCCTGCGCCCGGACCGGATCGTGGTCGGTGTACGCAGCGAGCGGGCCGAGAGGCTGCTGCGCGAGGTGTACGCGGTGCCGGTCGGGGCCGGGGCGCCGTTCGTGGTGACCGACTTCCCGACCGCCGAGCTGGTGAAGACGGCCGCGAACTCCTTCCTCGCCACCAAGATCTCCTTCATCAACGCGATGGCCGAGGTCTGCGAGGCCGCGGACGGCGATGTCGTGAAGCTGGCCGAGGCGATCGGGCACGACGAGCGGATCGGGAAGAAGTTCCTGCGGGCCGGGATCGGCTTCGGCGGGGGCTGTCTGCCCAAGGACATCCGGGCCTTCATGGCGCGCGCCGGTGAACTGGGCGCCGACCAGGCCCTGACCTTCCTGCGCGAGATCGACTCCATCAACATGCGGCGGCGCGGCCAGATGGTCGAGATGACGCGCGAGGCGCTCGGCGGCGGGTCCTTCCTGGGCAAGCGGGTCGCGGTGCTCGGCGCGACCTTCAAGCCCGACTCGGACGACGTCCGCGACTCCCCCGCGCTGAACGTCGCCGGCCAGATCCACCTCCAGGGCGGCCAGGTCACGGTCTACGACCCCAAGGGCATGGACAACGCGCTGCGGCTGTTCCCGACGCTCGGCTACGCCGACACCGCCGTGGAGGCCGTACGGGGCGCCGATGTCGTCCTGCACCTGACGGAGTGGCGGGAGTTCCGCGAGCTGGACCCGGCGGCGCTCGGCGAGGCCGTACGCTCCCGGGTGGTCCTGGACGGGCGCAACGCGCTCGACCCGCAGCTGTGGCGGAAGGCGGGCTGGACGTTCCGCGCGATGGGCCGTCCCACCGCGTAGGGCGCGATCGGACGGACGACGCGGCTACGGCACGGGACCGCGACGCGGGCACGACGCCGTAGCCGGCACTGTGACGGAAGGCCGACCGCACGCTCCGCGCGATGGGCCGACCCACCGCGTAACACGCGATCGGACGGACGACACAGGGCTACGACACAGGACCACGACGCGGGCACGGGCACGGGGCCGGGCGGGGCGATGTCGGGCCGGGGCTCGGTCGGCGGGCCGACCCACCGCCTGACGCCCTCGTCCCAGCGCACGACACACGCGCCCCACAGCGCAACACTTACACAGACAGGCGACGCCGGTCCGGCCGAGGCTCAGTCGGCCGGACCGGCGTCTGGCTGCATTCTGCACCACTGGGCTGTGCTCGGCGCCCGGACCGCTCAAGTCACCTCTGTCGAGGGCTACTTGGCCCGGTACCGGCGCATCTTCGCGCGCGCCCCGCACACCGCCATCGAGCACCAGCGGCCCCGGCCCGCCGGGCTGCGGTCGTAGTACGCCCAGTGGCAGGTCGGTGCCTCGCAGGCCTTGAGGCGGGGCCAGGTGCCCGCGACGAGGGACTGGGCGATCGCCGACGCGACACGCGAGAGCAGGGGTTCCGGGTCGGCGGGGGCGAGGCGGACGGAGCCGTCACGGTCGTCGAGCGCGAGCAACAGCGGGGCGCGCGCGAGGAGTTCGCCGAGCGGGGTCACGTCCTGGTGCGCGGGGTGGCCCGCGTGGGCGAGCAGGGCGGCGCGCAGGGACTCGCGGAGTTCGCGGGCAGTCCCGGTGTCACCCTCCGTGAGTCCGAAGGGGGCCCGGCCGTCCGCCGTGTCGAGTGCGTCGGCGCCCGCCTCGATGTCCAGCGTGTTCACCAGCGCCTCGATCAGGGCCAGGTCGCCGGGTGCGGGAACTCTCTCACTCATGCTTGCGACGTTACCTCCTGTGCGAGAGCATGAGGTAACCGTTACCGGCTGACGCCCCATATGGGTAACCCGAAGGAGTCCGTCATGGCCATCGCCAAGCTGGGTACCGTCGTCCTGGACTGTCCCGACCCGCGCGCCCTCGCCGCGTTCTACGCCGGTGTCCTGGGCGGCACCGTAGAAGCGGAGGACGGCGGCGACTGGGTGGACCTGAACGTGCCCGGCGGACAGACGCTGGCGTTCCAGGAGGCACCCGGGCACGTGCCGCCGAAGTGGCCCGCGCCCGGCGACTCCCAGCAGTTCCACCTGGACCTGACCGTCGAGGACCTGGACGCGGCCGAGAAGGACGTCCTGGCGCTGGGCGCGACACCGCTGGACACCGACGACCGCTCGCGCGCCTGGCGGGTGTACGCCGACCCGGCGGGGCACCCGTTCTGTCTCTGCGCCTGCTGACCCAGGAGGTCGATGTGACTGCTATTCGCTTCCGTTCCACCGTGATCGACTGCCCGGACCCGCTCGCGCTCGCCGGCTTCTACGCCGGCGTCCTGGGCGGCACGCCCCGCGCCGCCGACGAGGAGTGGGTCGTACTCGACATCCCGAACGGCCCGCGGATCGCCTTCCAGCGGGTGACGGACTACACCCCGCCGGAGTGGCCGCGCGCGGACCGGCCGCAGCAGTTCCACCTCGACTTCGACGCCGGGTCGACCTGGGAGGAGATCGAGGCGGCGGAGAAGGCCGTACTGGCGCTCGGGGCGCGGCTGTTGGAGCGGCAGGACAAGGAGGACTTCCGGGTGTACGCCGATCCGGTGGGCCATCCCTTCTGCCTCTGCCGGATCGACCACACCGGCTGATTATCCGTCCAGCTCGGCGATCTTCGCCGTCGACGGCTCGCGGCGCTGCTGGGCGGCGCGGGCCGTGAAGTCGGCGCCGCGCAGGGCGCGTTGGACGTTGCCCCAGCTCAGCAGCGCGAGGTCCGGCTCGGACCAGCCGCGGTGGAGGAGTTCGGCGAAGAGGTTCGGGTAGCAGGAGGCGTCGGCGAGGTCCTGCGGGTGGGCGGTGCCGGCGTCGTAGGTGCCGGACAGGGCGACGGACTCCGGGCCCGCGAGCCTGCGGACGTGGTCGAGGTGGTCGGCGACGTCCCGGACGGACGGGCCGGTCTGCTCGGCGGTGAGCGGCACCATGCACAGGCCCTTGGCGGCGCCGACCGCGGCGAGGAGCGCGTCGGAGAGGTTGGCCGGGTGGGGGCGCAGGGTGCGGGCGGCGGAGCGGGTGAACAGCACCGGCGCCTTCGAGGCGGCGAGCGCGCGGCGGATCGTCTCCTCGGAGGCGCCGGAGAGGTCGGCGAGCACGCCGAGGCGGTTCATCTCCCGCACGACCTCCTCGCCGAACCGGGTCAGCCCCGCCTCGCTCGCCCAGGACACCCCGGACAGCGTGAGGACCCGCAGACCCAGCGCGTGCAGCGAGCGCAGGATGCCCAGTGAGTCACCGAGCGCGGGGGCTCCGGCGGGGCCCAGCAGCACGGCGACACGGCCACAGTTGCGGACATCGGTGGTCTGCCCCGCGGTGCAGGCCAGGCGCAGGCCCTCGGGGTGGGCGCGGACCACCGTCTTCACCAGGTCCAGCTGCTCCAGGGTGGCGCCGACCGCCCGGTCCCCGGCCAGCCCCTCCGGCAGGTGCAGCGACCAGAACAGCGCGCCGACATGCCCCTCCCGCAGCCGCGGCACATCGGTGTCCACGGAACTCTCCCCCAGCTCCAGGTCGAACCACGGCAGATGCCGCAGCGCCCACGGCAGCCCGCTGTAGCCGTCGGCGACCGGGTGCGCGGCGAGGATGGCGTGCGCGCGCTCCAGCGGGGCGGCGGCCGGGTCGGAGACGGGGTCGTACGGTTCCGCGCTGTCCGGCGGGAAGGGCCCGCCGGGAAAGGGCTCATGGACCAAGTCGTCGAACTCGCCGACCTCGGTCGTCGCGTGCAGGTGGTCCTGGAGGTCGGCCATGGCGGGCTCCGTACGTCGTTACGGCAGTACGGTCACCGTCGCACGCCGACGAGGGGGCTTCCTGGTGGGCGGGGCGTTCGGGGTACGGCGCGGAAGCGGGCACTCCCGCGCCGCGCCGGTGACCCGTTCCTCAGCCGTCCAGCGACCCGATCGTCGCGTTCGACGGCCCCCGCGTCGCCCGGATGTCCCGCGCCACGTCCTCCGCCGCGCCCAGCACCCGTACCGCGTTCTGCCAGGTCAGCTTGGCCAGGTCGGTCCTGGACCAGCCGCGGTCCAGCAGCTCGGCGATGAGGTTCGGGTAGCCCGAGACGTCGTTCAGCCCGTCCGGGGTGAAGGCCGTGCCGTCGTAGTCGCCGCCGATGCCGAGGTGGTCGACGCCCGCGGCCTCGCGCATGTGGTCGAGGTGGTCGGCGACCGTGGAGACGGTGGCGACCGGGCGCGGGTGGAGTTCCTCGAAGGCGCGGTGCACCTTCATCGCCTCTTCGGTGGTCTCCAGGTGGTGCAGTCCGTGCGCCCGCATGTTGTCGTCGGCGGCGGCCGTCCAGTCGACGGCCGCCTGGAGCACGAACTTCGGCACGAACGTCACCATCGCCATACCGCCGTTGGCGGGGAGGCGTTCGAGCACGTCGTCGGGCACATTGCGCGGGTGATCGCAGACCGCCCGCGCCGACGAGTGGGAGAAGATCACCGGAGCCGTCGACGTGTCCAGCGCGTCACGCATCGTCGTGGCCGCCACGTGCGAGAGGTCGACGAGCATGCCCTCGCGGTTCATCTCCCGCACGACCGCCCGGCCGAACGCCGACAGCCCGCCGACCCCCGGTTCGTCCGTCGCCGAGTCCGCCCACGCCACGTTGTCGTTGTGGGTGAGCGTCATGTAGCGGACGCCAAGGGCGTACAACCCCCTGAGCGTGCCGAGGGAGTCGGCGATCGAGTGCCCGCCCTCCGCACCCATCAACGAGGCGATACGGCCCTCCGCACGCGCCGCTTCCATGTCCGCGGCGGTCAGCGCGGGCGCCAGCTGCTGCGGGTAGCGGGCCAGCAACTGCCGTACGCAGTCGATCTGTTCGAGCGTCGTCGGCACCGGGTCGGGCAGGTCCGAGCGCACGTACACCGACCAGTACTGCGCCCCGACACCGCCCTCGCGCAGCCGCGGGAGGTCGGTGTGCAGATGCGCGTTCTGGTGTACGGCGATGTCGCGGGCGTCGAGGTCGTAGCCGACCTGCTTGCGCAGCGCCCAGGGCAGGTCGTTGTGCCCGTCGACGACCGGGAACTCGCGGAGCAGTTCCCGGGCCTGGTCCAGCGACGTCATGTCCGTCACTTCCCGAAGCCGAAGCCGCTGCCGCCCGCGCCGCTCTCGACCTTGGCGCGCAGCCGCTTGCCCTTCTCGGCGGCCTGGTCGTTCAGCTCCTGCTGGAACTCCCGCATCCGGACGAGGAGTTCCTCGTCGTGGGTGGCCAGGATGCGGGCCGCGAGCAGCCCCGCGTTGCGCGCGCCGGCGACCGAGACGGTGGCGACGGGGACACCGGCCGGCATCTGCACGATGGAGAGCAGAGAGTCCATGCCGTCCAGGTACTTCAGGGGTACGGGGACGCCGATCACCGGCAGCGGGGTCACCGAGGCGAGCATGCCCGGGAGGTGGGCGGCGCCGCCCGCGCCCGCGATGATCACCTTGAGGCCGCGGCCGTCGGCCTGCTCGCCGTACGTGATCATCTCGCGCGGCATGCGGTGCGCGGAGACGACGTCGACCTCGTAGGCGATCTCGAACTCGTCGAGCGCCTGCGCGGCGGCCTCCATGACGGGCCAGTCGGAGTCCGACCCCATGACGATTCCTACGACGGGGCTCATTCGGTGATCGTGCCTCTCAGATAGCCGGCTGCGTGGCGGGCGCGGTCCAGGACGTCGGCCAGGTCGGTGCCGTAGGTGTTGACGTGGCCCACCTTGCGGCCGGGCTTCACGTCCTTGCCGTACATGTGGATCTTCAGCTGGGGGTCGCGGGCCATACAGTGCAGGTACGCGGAGTACATGTCCGGGTAGTCGCCGCCCAGCACGTTGCACATGACGGTCCACGGAGCGCGGGCGCGCGGGTCGCCCAGCGGGAGGTCCAGGACCGCGCGGACGTGGTTGGCGAACTGGCTGGTGACCGCGCCCTCCTGGGTCCAGTGACCGGAGTTGTGCGGGCGCATCGCGAGTTCGTTGACGAGGATGCGGCCGTCGGCGGTCTGGAACAGCTCGACGGCGAGATGGCCGACGACCCCGAGTTCCTTCGCGATGCGCAGCGCCATCTCCTCGGCCTGGAGGGCGAGGGACTCGTCGAGGTCGGGGGCGGGTGCGATGACGGTGTCGCAGACGCCGTTCACCTGCTGGGACTCGACGACCGGGTAGGCGACGGCCTGGCCGTGCGGGGAGCGGACGACGTTCGCCGCCAGCTCCCGTACGAAGTCGACCTTCTCCTCGGCGAGGACCGGGACACCGGCCCGGAAGGGGTCGGCCGCCTCCTCCGCCGACTCGACGACCCACACGCCCTTGCCGTCGTAGCCGCCGCGGACGGTCTTGAGGACAACGGGGAAACCGTCGCCCTCCGCCGCGAAGGCGACGACATCCGCCGGGTCGGCGACGATGCGGTGCCTCGGGCACGGCACACCGATCTCGACGAGCTTCGCGCGCATCACGCCCTTGTCCTGGGCGTGCACGAGCGCGTCCGGGCCCGGGCGCACGGGGATGCCGTCCGCCTCCAGGGCGCGCAGATGCTCGGTGGGTACGTGTTCGTGATCGAAGGTGATCACATCGCAGCCCCGCGCGAAGTCACGCAGCGTGTCGAGGTCGCGGTAGTCGCCGATGACGACATCGCCGACGACCTGCGCCGCGGAATCCTGAGGGGTGTCACTGAGAAGCTTGAATCTGATGCCGAGCGGGATGCCCGCCTCGTGTGTCATACGAGCGAGCTGCCCCCCGCCGACCATGCCGACTACCGGGAACGTCACTCCCCCAGGGTATCGGTCACGCCGGGGCGGCCCGATTTCCGTACCTCTTACCGTTCTTTTCCGGGTCTCTTCCCGACCTGTGAGCCGCTTCACGGGCGGCGGGGGAATGCGATGGTTAGCATGGCTGGGTCGACGAATCCGCGATGACATCCGAGATGACAGGGGCCTGCACACCCATGGAACGTGGTTCCGAAGGGCCTTTCAAACGGCTCGCGCGCGAGGTCGCCAAGTTCGGCGCGGTGGGCGTGGTGGGCACCGTGGTGAACTTCGCGGTCTCCAACCTGCTGTGGCACCTGACCAGCCTGCAGGCCGTGCGCGCCAATGTGATCGCGACGATCGTCGCCATCGGGTGCAACTACATCGGCTTCCGCTACTTCACCTACCGTGACCGCGACAAGAGCGCCCGCACCAAGGAACTCACCCTGTTCCTGGCGTTCAGCCTGGTCGGCCTGGTGATCGAGAACGGCGTCCTGTTCGCGGCGATCTACGGCTTCGGCTGGGACAGCTCGCTGCAGCGCAACGTCTTCAAGGTGCTGGGCATCGGCATCGCCACTCTGTTCCGCTTCTGGTCGTACCGCTCCTGGGTGTTCAAGGCGCTGCCGGCCGAGGAAGCGGTCGTGGAGACCGACGCTTTCCCTAAGCCGTCGCAGCCGCTGCCCCGCCCCAAACAGCACGTGAGCTGAACCAGCCCAGCCCGCCCGTCGCCGCTCTCAGCGGACCGTGGGCTCCTCGTCCTCCGCGGGCAGCCGCTTCGTCGGCGGTGTACGCGAGAGGAACAGCCCGAACACCGGCGGCTGCAGTTGCAGCATCTCCAGCCGGCCGCCGTCCGCCTCCGCGAGATCCCGGGCCACGGCCAGACCGATCCCCGTGGAGTTGCGGCCGCTGATCGTCCGCTCGAAGATCCGCGCACCGAGATCGGTCGGAACCCCCGGACCCTCGTCCGTGACCTCCACGACGGCCTGATTGCCGGTGACACGGGTGCGCAGGGCGACCGTACCGCCGCCGTGCATGAGCGAGTTCTCGATCAACGCGGCCAGCACCTGGGCGACCGCCCCCGGAGTGCCGACGGCCTGCAGATGCCGCTTGCCGGAACTGACGATCGCGCGGCCCGCACTGCGGTAGGCGGGGCGCCACTCGGCGAGCTGCTGCTGGATGACCTCGTCGAGGTCGAAGGAGACGGCGGAGCCGGTACGGGGGTCACGCGCGTTGGTCAGCAGCCGCTCCACGACGTCGGTGAGCCGCTCGACCTGCGTGAGCGCGATCGTCGCCTCCTCCTTCACCGTGTCCGGGTCATCCGTGAGGGTGATCTCCTCCAGCCGCATCGACAGCGCGGTCAACGGCGTACGCAGCTGGTGCGAGGCGTCGGCGGCGAGCCTGCGCTCGGCCGTGAGCATGCGGGCGATGCGCTCGGCGGAGGAGTCGAGGACATCGGCGACCCGGTCCAGCTCGGGAACGCTGTAGCGCTTGTGCCGGGGCCGCGGGTCCCCTGACCCCAGCCGCTCGGCGGTCTCCGCGAGGTCGGTGAGCGGCGAGGCGAGCCGGTTGGCCTGCCGCACCGCGAGCAGTACGGCGGCCACGACGGCGAGCAGCGCCACGGCACCGATGATGAGCAGCGTCCGCCCGACCTCGCGGGTGACGTTCGAGCGCGGCTCCACGACGGTGACCGTCTCGCCCTCCTCGCCCTTGGCGGTGGAGTGGATGACGTCACCCGTCGGCTTGGTGCCGACCTCGATCACCGGGTCGCCCGGGATGCGGATCTCTGCGTAGCGATCCTCGGTGACCTGGGTGCGCAGCACCTCCGAGTCGACGATCTCCGCGCCGAGGATCCGGCTGTCCACGATGCTGGCCAGCCGGAGCGCCTCGGAATCCACGCGTTCCTGGGCGCTGTTGCTGATGGTCCGCGTCTCCACGATGACAAGGGACACACCGAAGACGGCGATCACGACGAGCACCACAGCGAGGGTGGACTGAATAAGACGACGACGCACGGGACCCTCCGGGCGGTGACTTTTGGAGAACCGGTGACGTCAGCGCCCCTTCAGGGGCGCGGGGAACTGCGCGACCAGCCCAGGACGACGGCCAGTCGCACACATCACACCAGCCGCCCACGGCGCAACGCGCGTAGCCGACCTAGCTCTTTTCGAACCGGAACCCGACACCACGCACGGTGGCGATGTACCGAGGATTGGCCGCGTCGTCACCGAGCTTCTTCCGCAGCCAGGAGATGTGCATGTCGAGGGTCTTGGTGGACGACCACCACGTGGTGTCCCAGACCTCACGCATCAACTGGTCCCGGGTGACAACCCGCCCCGCGTCCCGCACGAGCACCCGCAGCAGGTCGAACTCCTTGGCGGTGAGCTGGAGTTCCTCGTCACCCATCCACGCGCGGTGCGACTCGACGTCGATCCGGACGCCGTGCGTGGCGGGCGGCTGCGCGGGCTCGGCGGCGCCGCGCCGCAGCAGGGCCCGGACACGGGCGAGCAGTTCGGCGAGCCGGAAGGGTTTGGTCACGTAGTCGTCGGCGCCCGCGTCGAGGCCTACGACGGTGTCCACCTCGTCGGCGCGCGCGGTCAGGATGAGGATCGGGACGGTGTGGCCCTCGGCGCGCAGTCGGCGGGCCACTTCAAGGCCGTCCATGCCGGGCAGGCCCAGGTCCAGGACACACAGGTCGATGCCGCCCTGGATGCCGGCATCGAGGGCTGTAGGTCCGTCCTCGCGCACCTCGACCTCGTAACCTTCCCGTCGCAAAGCGCGGGCCAGCGGCTCCGAGATGGACGCGTCGTCCTCGGCGAGCAGTACACGGGTCATGAGGTGATGGTAGTCCGCCTCGGACAGCGGTCGAGGTGTGATCGCCACGAGTGATTCTTACCTTGGGGCAAGACGGGTGCGTTCCGGTGAAGGATGTGGGCGGAACCTGTGCCTGTGGGGTGTCATCCTGATATCCGCCTTCGAATCGGCGCTCACGGTTCCACTTCTTCCTGTGATCCGTGTCTCAAGTCCTTCCATATCCGGCAGTGTCCTGCCGTATGGTGACCTGACCGCCCGTAGTGACACTGGGGACCTTTGGCGAGCATTTACTGCTGAAGGTCTTTTTTGTGTGCGGCCCCCGGCCGACAAGGCCCGACCAGCAAGGATCGACCATGGCGTCCAGCCTGACGAAGGACTCGGTGACTCCGGGCACCCCCGGTTCCGAGAAGACCTTCTTCGGCCACCCCCGCGGACTGGCCACGCTCTTCATGACCGAGATGTGGGAACGCTTCTCCTACTACGGCATGAGGGCCCTTCTCCCCCTGTACCTGGTCGCCCCCGGCGGCCTCCACCTGAGTGCGGCCACCGCTACCGCGATCTACTCGGTGTACCTGTCCCTCGTGTACCTGCTCGCCCTGCCCGGCGGCTGGTTCGCGGACCGCGTCCTCGGCCCCCGCAGGACCGTCGCGGTCGCCGGCGTGATCATCATGCTCGGCCACCTCACGCTCGCGCTCCCCACCTCGGGCACGTTCTTCGCGGGCCTCGGCCTGGTCGCGATCGGCTCGGGTCTCCTCAAGGCCAACATCTCCACGATGGTCGGCCACCTCTACGAGGGCCCCGACGACCCGCGCCGCGACGGCGGCTTCACGCTCTTCTACATCGGCATCAACGTCGGTGCCTTCGCCGCACCGCTGGTCATCGGCACCGTCGGCGAGAACGTCAACTGGCACCTCGGCTTCGCGCTCGCCGCGGTCGGCATGGCGCTGGGCCTCGCCCAGTACCTGCTCGGCACCCGCCACCTCAGCTCCCGCTCGGACGTCGTCCCCACGCCGCTGTCCGCCGAGGAGAAGGCGGCCACGCTCCGCAAGTCGGGCCTCTGGGCGGCCGTCGCGATCGTCTTCTACGCGGTCGTCGGCCTCTCCGGCCACTACACGCTGAACTGGCTGCTGGTCCCGATCACCGTCGCCGGCCTGCTCATCCCTGTCCTGGTCATCGCCCGCATCAAGCGCGACAAGACCCTCGACCGCGCCGACCAGTCCAAGATGTCCGCGTACATCTGGTTCTTCGTCGCCGCGGCCGTGTTCTGGATGATCTACGACCAGGGCGGCTCGACCGTGTCCCTGTTCGCCGACTCCTCCGCGAAGAACGCCGTCTTCGGCTGGGACTTCCCGGTCTCCTGGTACCAGTCGGTCAACCCCGTCCTCATCATGGCCCTCGCCCCCGTCTTCGCCTGGGCCTGGCTGGCCCTGGCCCGCCGCGGCAAGGAGCCGAGCACGGCGACGAAGTTCGCGATGGGCCTGACCCTGATCGGCGCGTCCTTCTTCCTCTTCCTGGCCCCGCTCGCGATCGCCGACGGCGGTCACAAGGCGGCGGCGATGTGGCTCGTGGCGATCTACTTCGTCCAGACGGTCGGCGAGTTGACCCTCTCCCCCGTCGGCCTGTCGGTCACCACGAAGATGGCTCCGGCCAAGTACGCCTCCCAGATGATGGGCGTCTGGTTCCTCGCGGTCACGGCGGGCGACGCGACGACGGGTCTGCTGTCGATCGCCGGAGTGGACCTGAACAAGACGGGGATTGTCGCGTTGCAGGCCGTTCTTGCGGTGCTGGCGGGTGCGGCGGTGTGGATGTACCGGAAGAAGGTGCGGGAGCTCATGGGGGATGTGCACTGACGCCGGAGTTCGTGCCGGCGGGGTTTGATGGTGCGGGTTGGCCACTCGCTTCTTGTCAGTGTCGGGCCGGAACGGACCGAGTAAAGGGCGCTCCGCTTCGCTGCGCGTCGCCTGCGGCGATGACCCTCCCGGTCACCCTTGACTAGGTCCGCTCCAGCCCGTTTGAGAAGCGAGTGGCCAACCCGCACTTGTCTACCGCAGCCGCCTCCGCCCCGGCAGAAACGTGAACACCCCCACACCCAGCAGGATCGCCGTACCGGACACCAACCCCAGAGCCTTCAAAGCGCCATGGCTGTCGGATCCCGTCTCCGCAAGCCCACCAGAGGACGACGTGCTGCCCGACGCCCCGCTCGCCTGTTCCGTGGTGTCCAGGGTCAGGGAGACCTCGGACTTGGTCGGCGTGCAGGTCGTCGTCGTGCCGAGGGCCTTGACCGTCAGGACCCCGGGAGCAAGTGTCGACGTACCGCTCGCGCCCGGCTTGTACGTGCCCGTCAGATCAGGGATCTTGATCGGGTCGCCGGACTTGATGGCAGCGGAGTTCGTCGGTCCCTCCACGTGCACGGTGCCCGAGTCCGCGCCGCCGAGGACCACCTCCATCGAGGGGCTGACGGAGTTCGCCGGGATGTCGGCGGGGCTGTCCATCACGGAGCCGTTGAACTGCACGGTGAGGTCGTAACTCCCGCCGTCCTTCTTGGCGTTGATCTGCACGGGCGAGGTCGCGCTCTTGTCACCGAGCGGCGTCTTGCACGCGTACGGCACGGAGACCTCTTTGCCGGTGAAGTCGCTCTGCCCGGTGCCGTCGCTCGCGCTCGCGGACACCGAGTCGCTGGGGCTGCTCGACGCGGACTCGGAGGCTGATGCAGAGGCAGATTCGGAGGCGGACTCCGACGCCGACGCGGATGTCGAGTCCGACGGCGTCGGTGACGTGCTCGACGAACTGCCGTCCCCCGCCGTCACATCGATCGTCGCCGACGTCGGAACCGTCACCGTCGGCGCGCACTTGGTGTCCGTCCCGAACGCGTTGACCGTGTACGCGTCCGGTGTCAGCGTCACCGCGCCGGCGGTCGTGAGTTTCAGGGTGCCCTTCATGTCGGACAGCGTCATCGCGCCGCCCTTGGGGATCGCCGGGTTCTCGCGCGGGCCCAGCATCGCGACGGCGGCGGTCTGCGCGCCGCCCGCCTTCAAAGTCCCGGACGGCTGAACGGAGTTGGCGGGCAGGTCGATGATGTCGGGGTTCTTGGACGCGGCCTGCGTGAACTTCCACACGATGTCGACCGTGTCGCCGACATGCGCCGTGGCGGGCGCGGTGATCTCGACCTTGGTGGTGCCGTCGACCGGGTCGATACCCGCGGGCGGTACGCAGTGGGTGGCGTAGGACACCTCGGCGGCCTGCGCGGACCCGGCGCTCATGCCGAGCAGGACGCCCGCGCCGCCGAGGATCAGCGCCGTGGCCGCCGCACCCGCTCTCCGTCCGCCGACCGGTATGACTCTCCTTCGCTTGCTCACTGAAGTCCCTTCCTGGTGGGAGTCGTTGGACTCGTCGGACTGTCCTCGTGCGGTGCGGAGAGCCGACCGGCCGTGCCCGGGTCGGAGTCCGGGGTGAACCACGGCAGGGTCGAGGTCGCAGGGGCCGTGTGCGGTGCGGCCGTGCCGGACTTCGGCAGGCGCAGGGCGAGTTGTTCGGGCAACCGCGGTCGTAGCCGTCGTCGCAGGTCCCGGTGGCGGGCCGGGCCCGTGCTGCGGCCCGCCTTGCGCGGCCGTAGCCGGTCCACCACGGCCATGCCGACGCGGAACACCGCCGCCGGTACGACCACGCAGAGCAGGATCCAGAACAGGGTCACGCCCCAGGGGCGGCCCACGCCCCACGGTTCCTCGGCGAGTACCCGGCCGCCGTATTTCAGGGAGACGCTGTAGTCGCCGTGTGCCCCGGCCGACAGTTCGACCGGGAGTCCGATCTCCGCCTTGCCGCCGGGCGCGATCGTGCCGTTGAACTGCTGGTCGTCCCACTGCGGTGCGAACACCCCGTGGGAGGTGCCTACTTGGAACACCGGGTTCTTGACGGGGGACGAGCCGGCGTTGCCGACGGTGAAGACGAGCGTGCGGGACGCCGGTGCCCCGAACCAGGTCAGCAGCCCGCTGGAGCCGTCGAGGCGGGTGTCGGAGATGACCGACAGCCGTCCGGTCGACGGTTCCGCGGGCAGTGGTTCGACCGCGTGGCCCGCCACCTGGAAGACGGCGTCCGCGGACGCGCTCGCCCCGGTCACGGTCGCCACATGCACCACGCACGGGCAGGGCACGGGCGGTTCGGACACCGGGAGTTTCTTGCTGAAGACACCCTTGGCGTCGGTGGTGACGGCCCGACCGTCCGCGTTGGCACAGGAGTTGGTGCCGCCGATCACCCCGCGCGCGGGCGTGGCCTGTCCGCAGATCAGCACCGTCAGCAGGGCGTGCGTCCGCCAGCCGCTGCCGGAGACGGTGATCGAACCGCCCGTCCCCGCCTGCGACTTGGAGAGCGTCACCTTCGGTCCGTCGGCCGCCGCGACCGGCGTCGCTCCCGCCAACGGCAGCAGAAGCAGCGCGCACGCCGCCACCAGCGCCGAGATCCGCACCTTGCCGCTCACATCACCGCTCCCGTCGACTCGACTTCCGCACACGGGGGCTGTCAACGGCGGGCGCGGGCCGTCTGGTTGCGCCGGGTCAGCCACAGGGTGCCCGCCGCGCCCGCGAGCAGTACCGTGCCGCCGAGCGTGCCGAGGGCGACGACCGAGTCGTCGGGGCCGGTCTTGGGGAGCGTGCCGCCGGAGTCCGTACCGGTGTCGCTGCCGGTCGAGCCGCTGGTTCCCGATGATCCGCCCGCCGCCGTGACGTCCAGCGTGAGGGACGGGCCGGGGCTGTTGGTGGGGGTGCACGTGGTCGTCGTACCGAGGGCCTTGATGGTGAGTACGGCCGCCGTGAAGGTGACCTTGCCGCTGGCCTTCGGGGTGTATGTGCCGGTCAAGTCGTTGATTTTGATGGGGGTGTTGGCGGGGATCGCGGCGGCGTTGGCGGGGCCCGAAACGGAGACGGTGCCGCTGTCGGCGCCGCCCACCTTGATGGTGGCGCTCGGGCTCATCGCGCCCTTGCCGAGTTCGACGGGGCTGGAGGAGACGCCCTTCTGCCAGGACATGGTGAGCTTGTAGCCGCTGCCGCTCTTGACGCCCTTGATGTCGATGGGCGAGACGGCGGTCTTGACGCCGATCGGCGTCTGGCATTTGTAGTTGACGTCGACCACGTCGGCCCGGGCTGCGGGGGCGGCCATGAATACCGCCGAGCCGGCCAGGGCCGCGACGGACGCGAGCGCTGCGGTTCGTTTCTGGTACGACACGGTCCCCTCATTCCTGACGGCACATCAGATCGGCCGTCAAGGTACGCCGGGGGTCGTGAGGAAGGAAGACAAGGCGCACGTCGGAGTTGTGACGATCCGACGTGCGTCGGTTCTTGGGGAAAGGATTCTCCCGGGGGGCGCGGCGACCGCGTTACGCCGGTGCTCCCAGCTCCGCCCACACGGTCTTTCCGGTGACCCCCGGAGTCCGTACGACTCCCCAGTCGAGGCACAGCCGCTGCACGATGAACATGCCGTGGCCGCCGGGGCGGCCGGCGCGGTGCGGGGTTCTGGGGGCGGGCTGGCCGGTGCCGCGGTCGGAGACCTCGACGCGGATCACCTTGTTCTCGCAGGTGATCCACATCTCGTCCGGTCCCTCGGCGTGCAGACAGGCGTTGGTGACCAGTTCGGAGACGACGAGGAGGACGTCCTCGGCGGCGGCGCGCCGGTCGGCGCTCTCGGCGGGCAGCCAGCCCCAGGCGTAGAGGGCCTGGCGGGCGAAGTCGCGGGCGAGGGGGACGACCCCGCTCTCCCCCGCGAACCCGAGTCTGCGGGTGAGCCGGCCCGCGGCCGGTTCGGTGTCGTCCCCGGCGGACGGCACGGAAGCGCCCCCCGCGGGCGCCCCCGTAGCGCCACCGGGCTCCGGGCGGTCGCCCGGCGGGTAGGGCCGGGTGGTGCTCATCAGCGCTTCACCTCACCGATTCACCGGTTCACGATTCAAGACTCGGTACGTGTTCAACAGTCAGTACGTGGGTCAGGGGCTTTTTCGTCGCTCCGGTCGCCGACAGGTTCAGATGGTGTTCTCCTGCCCTGGCGAACCGGCAAAACACCCCTTACTCGTCGGCGAGAGCGGCCTCAAGGGTGTCGTGGACGGTGAAGACCGCATCCGCCCCTGTGATCTCGAAGACGCGCGCCACCGCGGGCTTCATCCCCACGAGGTGCACTCCGCCGTCTGCGGCCTCCGCCTTCAGTCGCGCGCCGAGCAGTACGTTCAGGCCCGTGGAGTCGCAGAACTCCAGGCGTGAGCAGTCCACGACGAGCCGTGCGTACCCGTGGGCGAGCAGGTCGTCCAGCGGTTCGCGCAACAGCTCGGCGGTGTGGTGATCCAACTCACCCGCCGGTGTCACGACGGCGCTGAGGCCCTGTTTCCGCACCTCGACCAGAAGCCGGCCAGACTGTGCGCTGCCGACCGTGCCGCGGTCCATGCCGTCTCTCTCTCCCGAGGTCGTGGCTGTTGACGTTCGCCCTGGAACACTACGCCTTCCTCACACTCTCCGACACCCGAACAACCGCCCACAAGTGGACATATGGGTACACAGCGCACTTGCGGCGGGCTCCGGAAACCGGGTAGGGCTAGTAGGGACAACAGTTTGGACATCCGATACGACCGACCGACACGACCGGCTTTGGAGGCGCCGCACTCCGCAGTGCACGCACCGGCTTCGGCAGCCATATGCCGAGAACGATGGAGGACACCATGTCACCCCGGCTCGACGCATCGCCTACCCCGGCAGCGACGTCGACACCCCCACCGGCACAACTGGATCCCAATCCCATCATCGAGGGGCTCCCCGAGATCCCCCCGTACGACGAGATCGGCGCCGTGGACGCACGGGCCCTCTCCAAGACTCTCTTCGAGCGGCTGGAGTCCCTCGAAGAAGGGACGCACGCCTACTCGTACGTCCGCAACACGCTCGTCGAACTCAACCTCGCGCTGGTCAAGTTCGCCGCCTCCCGCTTCCGCTCGCGCAGCGAGCCGATGGAGGACATCATCCAGGTCGGCACGATCGGCCTGATCAAGGCGATCGACCGCTTCGAACTCAGCCGCGGCGTCGAGTTCCCCACCTTCGCGATGCCCACCATCGTCGGTGAGATCAAGCGCTTCTTCCGCGACACCTCATGGTCCGTGCGCGTCCCGCGCCGGCTGCAGGAACTCCGGCTCGACCTGGCCAAGGCCGGCGACGAACTGGCCCAGCAACTCGACCGCGCCCCCACCGTGGCCGAACTCGCCGAACGCCTGAAGCTCTCCCGCGACGAGGTCGTCGAGGGCATGGCGGCGTCGAACGCCTACACCGCCAGCTCACTCGACGCCCAGCCCGAGGAGGACGACTCCGAGGGCGCGCTCGCGGACCGCATCGGCTACGAGGACCACGGGCTCGAAGGCATCGAGTACGTCGAGTCGTTGAAGCCGCTGATCGCCGAACTCCCGCAACGGGACCGGCAGATCCTCTCCCTGCGCTTCGTCGCCAACATGACGCAGTCGGAGATCGGCGACGAACTGGGCATCTCGCAGATGCATGTGTCGCGGCTGCTGTCGCGGACACTGGTGCGGCTGCGGAAGGGACTTACGGTCGAGGAGTAGAACTCCCCTGGCTGTATGCCCGTATCGCCTGTACTGAGCGCGGCGCGCGTGTGCGCCGCGCTCAGGCGTTCCCGGACGCTCCCGTGCCACCCCCGGGGTTACCCACAGAAACCTCTTTCCCCACCGGTCTCCCGCCACCACTATGGGCACCCGACAAACTGGCTGGTAGGTCAGGACGGGCGCGAGGAGGCGGGTGAATGGTTCGCTCCGAGAAGGACGACGGCATACCCGGAACGTCCGACACCCGGCTCACGGAGTTACTGCGCGCCGACACGTCCACGGTCTACGCGGCCCTCCAGGAACTCCGCACCCGGCACCAGCCGTCCGTGCTCTCCTACGCCCGCCTGTGCACGACGAGCGAGTCGGCGGCACGGCAGTTGGCGGCCCAGGCGTTCACCCTCGCGGCCCGCGAGACGGCACGCGGCGTGGACCCGTCCGTCCCCTGGCGGCATCAACTCCTGCTGCTGACAGGCCGGGTGGCCGCGTCATGGTCCCAGGACGACCGCTCGACCGGCCTGGACGCCGGCCTCCTCCTGCTCCTGAACACGACGGACCCGGCACCTTCCATGCTCCCGGCGTTCCTCTCGCTCCCCTCCCGGACACAGGGCCTGGTCTGGTACGGCATCGTCGACCGGGAACCGGAAACCGTGACCGCCTCCCTCCTCGGCCTCACCCGCGAGGACGTCGTCCACGGCACCGGACCGGCCCTCCAGTCCATGGCCCAGGCCTGCCTGAAGTCCCGCCTGGCCGCCTCCGACGACCCGCGCTGCGGTGACTTCCGGCGTCTGATCGAGGAGTCGGTACGCCCCGACAACCCCCGCGACAGCGCCGACCTGCACGCGCACATGGCGCAGTGCGTCCACTGCACGGGCGCGTACGAGGAACTGACGGCACTGCGGGACGCGCCGCGGGCGACGCTGGCGGAGGGGTTGGTGGCGTGGGCGGGGGCGTCGTACGCGATGCGGGGTCGCGAGGAGGCAAGGAGCAACGCCCGCGGGACTCCGGTGAGTTGGGCACCTTCGCGTCGGCTGGTGCTGGCGTCGGCCGTGCTGGGGGTGGCGTTGGTGCCCCTGCTGTTCTTTCTGCTGCGGCCGGGCGGGGCGACGTCGCATCCGGGTGCGGCGGCGGGCGCCGTGGCGATTCCGTCGACTCCGTCCGAGGTGACGGCGACGGTCCCGGTGACGCCGTCGACGACTCCTTCCAAGTCACCGTCCCCGACGAGGAGTTCGAAGCCGACGCGCTCCGCGAGCACGACGCCCTCCCCGTCCCCGGCCACACACGCGCCCGACGGCACCTACGCGCAGGTCGTGAACGTCTCCACGGGCCGGTGCCTGGACATCCGCGACGGCGACCTGACGGAGGGCACGGATGTGATCACGGCCCCCTGCACCTCGTCCGACACCCAGCTGTGGCGCGTCGACTCCGGGCGCGGGGTGGTGCAGTCCTCCGCCGACTCCGACCTGTGCCTGGACAGCCGGGGGTCCGTGGCCAAGGGCGTCGGCATCTGGGAGTGCGATTCGGTGGACGGGAACCACGGCGAGAACCTGCGGTTCACGGTGGACGCGGACGGGGTGTTCCGCCCGGCGATCGCGATCCTGACGGGGATGGCGCCGGACGGGGAGAAGGGGGTGTCACTGGTGCCGCTGAGCGGGGGTGCGGAGCAGCGGTGGCGGGCGGGGTGAAGCGGGGTCCTGTGGACCGGGTGTGGGTGTGAGCCGTACCGGAGCTGTCATTTTCGGTGAGACTGAGCAGTCCGAACTGTGGCTCCGCCAAAGGGGAGTTGGGCATGGCTGCACAGGCACAGAACATCGACGAGGTCGTGGACGGGCTTGCGGGGATCGTGCGGGAGGCGACGGACGCCGGTGACCGGGTCGGGTACTTCGCGGCGCTGTACCGGCAGGTGACGGTGGAAATCCGCAAGGCCATCCACGCCGGGAAGTTCGAGGACGGCCCCCGGATGGACCGTTTCGACACGCTCTTCGGCAACCGCTATTTCGACGCGTACGACGCCTGGCGCCGCGACCGGAGCGGGCCACGCTGCTGGCGCGAGACGTTCGGCCTGCTCTCCGACGCCGACACGGTCATCGTCCAGCACCTGATCCTCGGCGTGAACGCGCATATCAACCTCGACCTGGCCGTGGCCGCCGCGCGCACGAGCCCCGGCGAGGACATCCACGCACTCCAGCACGACTTCCTGCTGATCAACGACATCCTCGCGGGGGTGGTGCTGGTACTGGAGGACTCGGTGGGCGCCATATCCCCCCTCCTGTCCCTACTGGACAAGGTCGGAGGCCGCACGGACGAGCAGATCCTGGACTTCAGCGTCGTCCAGTCCCGGCAGGAGGCCTGGTACAACGCGGTGCTTCTGGCCGGGCAGACGGAGGCGCAGCGCGAGGCCACCATCGACCGGCTCGATGTCCGGGCTGCGGTACTGGCCCGGTTGATCGCGCGGCCGGGTCTTCTCGTACGGCCGGCGCTGGAGTTGATCCGCCACACCGAGAGCGACGACGTACCGGCCGTCATCACTCATCTGGACAGCGCGATGGAGCGGGCGTCCGCCGGGCGGGCGGCGAGCTGAGGCCCGGCGGATCGGCCCTCCGCTTCAAGACCCCTCGGTGAACAACTCCCGTGCGTCGGCGACCTCGTGGGAGCGGTCGAACCAGGTACCGAGTTCGTCCAGGTCCGTGGAGGCGAGGATGCGGTCGCGGACGTCGGTGGGGATGTCGATCTGACGCCGTTGGAAAGTACGCAGAATGGCCGCCGACCACCCTTCGACGCGCCCTTCTTCCCTGCCCTCTTCCCGGCCTTCTTCCCTGCCTTCGTCTCGCACCTGCTCCGCCAGCGGGTGCCGCCAGAAGTACTGGATCGCCGTCATCAGGTCCCTCCACATCTGCTGGGCCTGGCGGTCTGCCAGGCATGAGTCGACGAACTGCACGAAGACCGCGGCGCTGTCCGGGTCGATGGTCCGCAGGGCGGTAGCCAGGTTTTCCAGTATGGCGGCGGCCCTCGGCCCCTTGCCATGCGTCATCGCCGAAAGCACCGCAAGGGGTACGTCCCGTTCGGCCTCGCGCTCGTCCACGATCACCGGCACGTTGTCCGGCCCCAGCACGAACGGGCGCACCGTCAGCGAGGGGCATCCGCGCACCCCGAGATGGATGGGCTCCGCCGCCCAACGGGCCGTAGCGCTGTTCTGGGTGATGACGATGAGCACCGGTTCGCAGCGGTACTTCTCGTGCAAGTAGCTGAGGTAGTACGGCCAGCTGCCGCGTTTCCTCTTGTCGATATCGCCCTGCGATTCGACGACGAGGAGGTAGTCCCCTTCGTCGGTCTCTGCCCGGAGCAACGTGTCCAGGCGCCTCTCGACCGGTTCGATCTCGGTGAGGTCCACGTTCATGGCGGCGAACTCACGCGGTTCGGGGAAAGGGATGCGTAACACGCTCTGCAGGGCGCGGAGCAGAAGCGCGGGATCCTTCTGGAAGATCCGGTGCAGCCCGTCATGCGACGAGCTGGCCATCAACTCTCCTTTCTGTCCGATCTATTCGGCGTGATCAACGATCTAGGCGGCGTCCAGGTCACACCACACGTACTTGCCGCGCTGCCCGTTCCTCGACAACGGCTGCCAGCCCCAGAGATGGGCGCAGGCCTGCACCAACGCGAGCCCTCTCCCTGCCTCGGCGTCCAAGAGCTCCCCCAACTGCCCCGGCGGTTCGGGAGGTTCGGGGTCCGCGTCCCACGCCCCGACGCGCAGCACCCCCGCCGACCACCGCACACGGAGCATCACCGGTCCCTTGGTGTGGAGTACGGCGTTGGCCACCAACTCCGTCGCGAGGAGTTCGGCGGTGTCCACGACCCGGATGAGGCCGTGCGCGGTGAGGACGAGGCGCAGGGTGCGGCGGCAGACGGTGACGGCACGGCGATCGTGCGGGACGGAGAGGGAGTACTCCCAGGGTTCGGGCTCGGTTTCGGGCATGCGGCAGCTCCGGACGGGGTGAGGTGGGTGATGGGCGCGGGCGGTGGCATTGCCGCAGCCGTCATGGCAGGACGAAGCGGTGCGCTTCCGCAGCGTGTGCGTCGCATCACTGAAGGTAGGGCAGTAATTCCAACCTGGGCAAGCCGTTCGCGTAATCTGACACCCGAACGAGGAGTCCCAGAGAGGCAGTTACCGGAATGACCATGCGGAACCAACCCACCGCACGCCAGGTGCGCCTGGGTGCCGAACTGCGCAGGTTGCGGGAGGCAGCCGGGTTGTCGGCCAAGGAGGTTGCAGGCCTGCTGAATTCGAGCTCGACACACATGAGCCAGATCGAGGCAGGCAGTTCTGGCATCAGCGAGGAACGTCTGCGCAGGCTGGCAGCGCACTGCTCCTGCGCGGACGAGTCACTGGTCGAAGCCTTGGTGGCAATGGCGGCCGATCGGACCCGAGGTTGGTGGGAGGAGTACCGAGGCGTCCTGCCGCCGGTCTTCCTCGACGTGGCCGAGTTGGAGCACCATGCGACTTTCCTGCGGGAGGTCGTGATCACCCATGTACCGGGGCTGATGCAGACCCCGGACTACGCCCGTGCCGTCTTCGGGTACATGGTCCCGGAGCTGCCACCGAGCGAACTGGCCCCACGTGTCGAGCACCGCATGCGGCGCAGAGCGGCTCTCGAAGGCGACGCCCCAGCCACGTACGAGACAGTCATCCACGAGTCGGCGCTGCGGATCCGCGTCGCCGACCGCCAGGTCGCCCGGGCCCAACTCCTTGAAGTTCTCCGGACCATCGAGGAGGAGCGGGCAACGGTACGCCTCGTCCCGTTCGACACAGACGGGTTCGCCGGCGCCAGCAGCGCGATGATGTACATCGGCGGACCGATCACTCAACTGGACACAGTTCTCCGGGACTCACCCCACGGCACGGCCTTCGTGGACACCGGATCCCAGCTGGAACGCTTCCGACAGCTGTTCCATAAAGTGGAGAAGACAGCGCTTGGCCCGGCCGCATCCCGGGACTTCATCCACCAAATCGCAAAGGAACTGTGAGGCGTCAGCATGACCCAGGCCGCCCAGTGGCAGAAGTCCTCCTTCTCTGAAGGCGGGGACGGCAATACCTGCGTAGAACTCGCCGCCACCTCACCCACCACCCTCCACCTCCGCGAAAGCGACACCCCCGACACCGAACTCACCACCACCAACACCCCGTTGGCGCACCTCATCCACACCCTGAAGTCGGACCTGTTCCACACAGCCTGACCCTGCAAGCGCTCCGGAGCCCACACCGCTCGCCATACGATGCCGAAATGCACGCGGACAGCTCCCGGAACGCTCGTGCCCTCCTGATCAACGGCACGGTCGGCGTGGGCAAGACGACCGTTGCCGAGGCGGTGGGCGACCTGCTCGCCGACGCGGGGGTCCCCCATGCCGTGCTGGACCTCGACTGGCTGAGCAACTCGTGGCCCACGCCTCCCGGTGACCGGTTCAACTTCGACATGCTGCTGCGGAACCTGCGGAGCGTCGCCGGTCACTACCTCGACGCGGGAGCCACCCGCCTCGTACTCGCCGGTGTGATCGAGAAACAGGACGAGCGGAAGGCGCTGGCCGACGCCGTAGGAGTCGACCTCACGGTGTGTCGACTCCGGGCCGAACTACCGCTCATCCAGCAACGCCTGACTCGCCGTCACGACCGCACGGCCAAGGCACTGCAATGGCACCTGAACCGGTCCGGTGAACTGGACGGCATCCTCGACCGGGCCTCAGTAGACGACTTCACCATCGACACCAGCACAGGCTCTGTCACCGAAGTCGCCCTGTCCGTGATCAGGGCGGCCCGCTGGCAATGACCACCGGACTGCCCAACGGCACCCCACAAAAGGAACGTTGAGGACCCGTATGCCCCAGCCCAGGCACTGGCAGAAGTCCACCTTCTCCGACGGCGGCGAAGGCAACACCTGCGTCGAAATCGCCGCCACCTCACCCACCACCTCTCCGCCTCCGCGAAAGCAACAGCCCCACCACCGAACTCACCATCAACGCAACCCCGTTGGCGCACCTCATACACGCCGTCAAGTCAGCCCGCTTCCGCACCTGAGCACGCCCACGCCCGGGGGCTATCCCCCACCCCGATCCTGAGGCACACCGGATCGCCCCCCGCCGAAGCCGAAACTAGCGTTCAGCCATGACTTCGGCCCTGCGGAAGTACCTCGCCCTGGCACTCGGCATCGCCACCCTGCTAGCCACCGAGACCGGCATCGCCGTAGCCCAACCCACCAGCCCCTCCCCCGCGGAACAGCTACGTCAGGACACCAAGGCAATCCACGCCCTCGGTGTCACCGGAGTACAGGCCCGCACGGTCGCGCCGAACGGCCGGGAGTCCGTCGCCACCAGCGGTACCGCCGACCTGGACACCGGCCGCCCGGTCCGTCCCGACGGGTACTTCCGCATGGCCAGCACGTCCAAGACGCTGGTCGCCACCGTGGTGCTCCAACTGGAGGCCGAGGGCAGGCTGTCCCTGGACGACACGGTCGACCACTGGCTGCCAGGCGTCGTGCGGGGCAACGGCAACGACGGCACCCGCATCACCATCCGCCAACTGCTTCAGCACACCAGCGGAATTCACGACGACCTCCCCGGATACACCACGCCGGAGGAGTACTACCAGCAGCGCTACGACGTCTACAGCCCCGAGCAGTTGGTCGCCCGCGCCATGGCCCACGCGCCGGACTTCCCACCGGGCAAGGGCTGGAACTACTCCAACACCGGTTACGTCGTGCTCGGCACCATCATCCAGAAGGCCACCGGCCAACCCGCCCACCAGGAGATCGAAGACCGCGTCCTGCGTCCACTCGGCCTCAACCAGACCCGGTGGGGCGGTACTTCGCCCACCCTGCCCCGGCCACGCTCCAAGGCCTACCAGCTCTTCGGCCCCGGTTCCGTGGTGGACGTCACCGACCAGATACCGGTCGACTACGAGAACCTCTCGTACGTCACGACCACCCGCGACGAGAACACCTTCCTCCGCGCGCTGCTCGCCGGCCGCCTGCTGCCCGCGCGGCAACTGGCCCAGATGAAGCAGACCGTCCCCGTAAGCCCGGAGGTCCAACAGCTCTGGCCCGGCGGCCGATACGGCCTCGGCCTGGCCGAACGCCCCCTGAGCTGCGGAGGAACCTACTGGGGCCACGAGGGCGGGGACGGCGGCTACATCACCCTCAACGGCGTCACCGACAACGGCAGTCGAAGCGCCGTGGTCTCCATGTCCGAGGCCCGCGGCGACACCCTGGAACACATCCTCGCCCAGGAGAACTCGGCCAGCACACTGATCGACCATGCGCTGTGCGCGGGGGGACCCAACACTCCGTGATCAGCGCAGAGTTACCGGGTTGCTGAGAGCCGCCATCCGCCCTCCCGGATGACGCACCTCGACTCGGAGGAACGCCGACTCCCGCGCACTGGTGCGCCACTCCACCGTGCCCGCCCCCGCGCCCGGCAGCGAAGCAACGTGAACCTTCCCCCGCTCGGTATGAAAACTGACCGCCCCCGAAGGCACCCCACGCACACCCACCCGAGCAACGACCGGTCCGCCACGGCTCTCCAACTGCCCTCCGACACCCATCCGTTGAACACCGGCAGAGACCGTGAACGACAACTCGACGGCGGCAGACTCAGCGATCCAACTCCGCCCGGCCCGAATCCCGGCGAGCACCGCATCCACACTCAACTCCTCGGCCCACACCACGGTGTGCGGAACGCCGATCTGGCCCGACAGGTGAGCGTCACTGTTGCCCATCGCCGGCCGCCACCCGCCCTGCCGCCGGATGTCCGCACCGAGACTCCGTCCCCACTCCGCCAACGCCGCCTCGTTGTCCGCCTGCCAGGGCAGGTCCGAACTCCACGGCCCGTTCCAGACCTCGACCACATCGAACCCCTGGTACGGGTACAGGAACGTGCCGGAGTCGTACGGCGCGTGCGGATGCGCCACCACACACAGCCCACTGCCCCGATGGACTTCATCCAGCTGCCGGCCGACCACCTCGTCCCGCACGCCGTACCGCCAGTCGACCACCTGCCCCGGCCGGAGACCCAGCGCGAGCCAGTGCCCGGTGCGGGTGGTGACCTCCTGCCCCGGAACCACCAGCAGATCGTCTCCGGCGCACCGGCCCCAAGCACCGTGCGTGTCCGCGTTGTTGTGCTCGGTGGCCGCCAGAAAATCCAGCCCGGCCGCACGGGCCTCGTCGGCAAGACGTTCCGGCGTCAGCTCACCGCCGTTCGAGGACACCGAGTGCACATGACAGTCGCCTCGGTACCAGCCGTCTTCCCGACCGGGCGACCGCATCGCACTCGGCATCCTTCTCCTTTAGCCTGTGGGACATGCATCAGGGTCGACGGCGCGACCGGCGTCCAGTTCATCACGCGGAACCGGCCCGGCACGAGGCTCCGGTCCCGGCCGTCGCGGGGACCGATGTCGTGATCGTCGGCTGTTTCTCCGGCAGGCAGAAAGACTTCGCCGCCCTGATGGACGCGGCGGCACGGGAGTTGGACGCCCGCGGCGCGCGCGTCGTGGGACGGATCGTGCAGCGGCGCGGTGTCTCGGCCGGTGGTGCGCGGAAGATGGCGCTGCCCTTCTCCGCACGGACCCTCCTGACCTACGGGAAGGTCCGGGAAGCAGCGCTGCTCTGTGAGAAGACCGCCGCCGGAGCGGCGGTCTTCGTGACCCCTCTGACGCCGCGTCAGCGTCGCGTACTGACCGGCATGCTCGGCTGTCCCGCCATAAGTCTCGCCGAAATCACGGCAGTTGACTGAAGGCCGCCGCTCACTCCACCGTCACCGATTTCGCCAGGTTCCGCGGCTGGTCCACCTCGTTGCCGCGGGCCGTGGCCAGTTCACAGGCGAAGACCTGCAACGGGACGGTTGCGACGAGGGGTTGCAGCAGCGTCGGGGTGGCGGGGATCCGGATCAGGTGGTCGGCGTACGGGACGACCGTCTCGTCGCCCTCCTCCGCGATCACGATGGTCATCGCACCCCGCGCCCGGATCTCCTGGATGTTGGACACGATCTTGTCGTGGAGGACGGAACGGCCGCGCGGGGAGGGCACGACGACCACGACCGGCATGCCCTCCTCGATGAGCGCGATCGGCCCGTGCTTCAACTCCCCCGCCGCGAAGCCCTCGGCGTGCATGTACGCCAACTCCTTGAGTTTCAGGGCGCCTTCGAGAGCGACGGGGTAGCCGACATGGCGGCCGAGGAACAGCACCGTGTTCTTCGACGCCACCGAGCGCGCCAACTCCCGTACGGGCTCCATGGTTTCCAGCACCCGTTCGACCTCGCCGGAAATCTGCGAGAGGTCGCGGATGACGGCCTGGATCTCGTCACCCCACTTGGTGCCCCGCACCTGGCCGAGATACAGGGCGACCAGATAGCACGCCACCAGCTGGGTCAGGAACGCCTTCGTGGACGCCACGGCGACCTCCGGGCCGGCGTGCGTGTACAGCACCGCGTCCGACTCGCGGGGAATCGTCGACCCGTTGGTGTTGCAGATGGCCAGGACTTTTGAGCCCTGCTCCCTCGCGTGCCGCAGCGCCATCAGCGTGTCCATCGTCTCGCCGGACTGCGAGATGGCGATCACCAGGGACCGCGCGCCCAGGATCGGGTCCCGGTAGCGGAACTCGCTCGCCAGCTCCACCTCGCACGGGATGCGCGTCCAGTGCTCGATGGCGTACTTGGCGATCAGCCCGGCGTGGAAGGCCGTACCGCAGGCGACGATGACGACCTTGTCGATCTCCCTCAACTCATGGACGGGGATGCGGACTTCGTCCAGCGTCAGCAGGCCCGCCGCGTCGATCCGGCCGAGCAGCGTGTCGGCGACCGCCTTCGGCTGCTCGGCGATCTCCTTGAGCATGAAGTAGTCGTAGCCGCCCTTCTCGGCGGCGGAGGCGTCCCAGTCGACGTGGTAGGAGCGGACCTCGGCCGGGGCCCCGTCGAAACCGGTGACCGTCACGCCGTCGCGGCGCAGTTCGACCACCTGGTCCTGGCCCAGTTCGATCGCGGACCGCGTGTGGGCGATGAACGCGGCGACGTCGGAGGCGAGGAAGGCCTCGCCCTCACCCACCCCCACCACCAGCGGCGAGTTGCGGCGCGCGCCGACGACCACGTCCGGCTCGTCCGCGTGTACGGCGACCAGGGTGAACGCGCCTTCCAGCCGCCGGCACACCTGCCGCATCGCCTCCGCGAGGTCCGCGCACGCCGAGAACTCCTCGGCCAGCAGATGCGCGACCACCTCGGTGTCCGTGTCGGAGGCGAGATCGTGCCCGCGCTCGGTCAACTCGGCCCGCAGACAGGCGAAGTTCTCGATGATGCCGTTGTGAACGACGGCCACGCACCCCGCGTTGTCGAGATGAGGATGCGCATTCGCGTCCGTCGGGCCGCCGTGCGTGGCCCAGCGGGTGTGCCCGATGCCGGTCGACCCCGCCGGCAGCGGCCGATCCACCAGTTCCTTCTCCAGATTGACGAGTTTCCCGGCCTTCTTGGCCGCCGCCAGCCCGCCGTCCGCGAGCACGGCGACGCCCGCCGAGTCGTAACCCCGGTACTCCAGCCGCTTCAGTCCGGCCATCACCACATCAAGCGCCGACTGCGACCCCACGTATCCCACGATTCCGCACATGCGCGGCAGCCTAGGCGCCGGAGCCCTCCCGAACACGGCACTTCGTGCCCGATTTCGGAAATTCTGGCCCTGCTCGGGAGTCGCGAGCAGGAGAGGATGGAGCCCATGACCCGACAGCGCGAACGGTACGGCGAGCTCTACGAGGACGACTTCGGGCTCAGCGCGCTCGCCGGGAAGCTGGCCACGGCCACCGCACCCGACGTCGTACGGGCACTGGAGCTCGCCGCGGAGGTGGCCGAGGTGGCAGAGGGCGAAGGCGCCGTGGAACTCGGTGTGGACGTCCGCTGCCTGCTGGACGCCGGTCTGCCGGACGAGACCCTCCGCGCGGCCTGGCTCGCGGCCACGTCCTCGACACCTCCCGCCCCGACCCGGACGGCGAGTACCCCGTCCTCACCTGGAACCCGGGAGTCCCCGACTGCGGGCTCATGGAGAAGATCGCGGACAGCTACGGAGAGTTCGCGCTCACCGAGTGCCGGCAGAAGCTGGGGACACCCACGTGACGCACCCCACCCACCGGCCCGTTCAAACTCCGTTAACAATGGACTGGTGATCTCTCCGGTCTCCCCGATGCCCCGGAGCGCCCACCGGCACAAGCCGGAGGCGACTCCCTACGTCGACCTCACCCGAGCCGAGTGGAGCGCGCTGCGCGACAAGACGCCGCTGCCGCTCACCGCCGACGAGGTCGAGAAGCTGCGCGGCCTCGGTGATGTCATCGACCTCGACGAGGTGCGGGACATCTACCTCCCGCTGTCCAGACTCCTCAACCTCTACGTCGGCGCCACGGACGGCCTGAGAAGCGCGCTGAACACCTTCCTGGGCGAGCAGGGCTCGCAGTCCGGCACCCCGTTCGTGATAGGCGTCGCCGGCTCCGTGGCCGTAGGAAAGTCGACCGTCGCCCGGCTCCTCCAGGCGCTGCTCTCCCGCTGGCCCGAGCACCCCCGCGTCGAACTGGTCACCACCGACGGATTCCTGCTCCCCACAAGGGAATTGGAGGCCCGCGGGCTCATGTCGCGCAAGGGCTTCCCGGAGTCGTACGACCGCCGCGCGCTCACCCGCTTCGTCGCCGACATCAAGGCCGGGAAGGACGAGGTCACCGCCCCCGTCTACTCCCACCTCATCTACGACATCGTCCCCGACCAGCGGCTCACGGTCCGCCGGCCCGACATCCTGATCGTGGAGGGCCTGAACGTGCTGCAGCCCGCGCTCCCCGGCACGGACGGCCGTACCCGCGTCGGACTCGCCGACTACTTCGACTTCAGTGTGTACGTCGACGCGAGCGCCGAGGACATCGAGCGCTGGTACCTGAACCGGTTCCGCAAGCTGCGCGCGACCGCGTTCCAGAACCCGGACTCGTACTTCCGCAAGTACACCCAGGTCTCCGAGGACGAGGCCGTCGACTACGCCCGCACCCTCTGGCGCACCATCAACAAGCCCAACCTGGTGGAGAACATCGCCCCGACGCGGGGCCGAGCCACCCTGGTCATCCGCAAGGGCCAGGACCACAAGGTGCGGCGACTCAGCCTGCGGAAGCTGTAGAGCCGCCTGATAGAAGTGCGTCATGCTGCACCTGCGCCTGATCACCCCTGCCGACCGGACCGATGACGTCGTCCGGCTGATCGAGACGACCGTCGGCACCACGCACCTCGTCGTCCTGACCGGCGCCGCCCGCAACCCGACCGGCGATGTCGTGATGTGCGATGTCGCCCGCGAGGCCGGTGACGAACTCATCGGCGGGCTGAGGGAGTTGGGTGTCGATCGGACCGGCTCGATCGCCGTCGAGAACATCGACCTGTCGTTGTCGGAGCGGGCCGACACGGCTCAGGACGAGGCGCCCGGCGAGGGCGCGGACGCGGTGCTGTGGGAGCACCTGGCCGACGCGACGCACGAGGAGTCGACGCTCACCGTCACCTACGTCGCGTTCCTGGCCGTCGCCACGATGCTCGCGGCCTGCGGTGTGATGCTGGACAACGCGATCCTGATCGTGGGCGCGATGGCGGTGGGGCCGGAGTTCGGGCCGCTCGCGGGGATCTCGACGGCGCTGGTCCGGAAGGCTCCGCGGCTGGTGTGGCGGTCGTTGTGGGCGCTGCTCGCCGGGTTCGCGGCGGCCATGGTGCTGACGGCGGGCTTCAGTTGGCTGCTGGACGCCTTCGGGCTCTTCGAGAAGTCGATGGTGGAGGCCGCCCGGCCCAACACCGCCTTCATCTGGAAGCCGGACTGGATGTCCTTCGTCGTGGCGTTCCTGGCCGGCATCGCGGGCACGCTGTCCCTCACGTCCGCCAAGTCCGGTGCCCTGATCGGAGTGGCGATCTCGGTGACGACCGTCCCGGCCGCCGCGAACGCCGCCGTGGCCCTCAGCTACACGGACTACTCCCAGACGTGGGGCTCCACTTGGCAGTTGCTCGCCAACCTGGGCGGGATCGTGCTGGCGGGCACGCTCACGCTGCTGGCACAGAAGGCGTTCTGGACCTGGCAGCGCGAGCGCACGACCGCTCAACTCCCCTAGCCGAGCGCCGACTTCACGGCATCCGCCAACCGCCCCGCCACCGACCGCGCCTGGTCGATGTCGGCGGCCTCCACCATCACCCGTACCAGCGGCTCGGTACCGGACGGCCGCAGCAACACCCGCCCCGTAGCCCCGAGTTCACGCTCCGCCTCGCCCACCGCGGCAGCGAGGTCCGCGGACGTCCCCACCCGGGTCCGGTCCACATCCGGCACATTGATGAGCACCTGCGGCAACCGCGTCATCACGGACGCGAGATCCTTGAGCGTACGACCCGTGTCGGCGACCCGCGCCGCCAGCATCAGCCCGGTCAACGTGCCGTCACCCGTGGTCGCGTGGTCCAGGATGATCACATGCCCGGACTGCTCGCCGCCCAGCGCGTAGCCGTGCTCCTTCATCTCCTCCAGGACGTAGCGGTCGCCGACCGCCGTCTGAACGAGCGTCAACCCCTCCCGCTCCATGGCCAGTTTGAAGCCGAGGTTCGACATGACGGTCGCGACGACGGTGTCGGAGCGCAGTGCGGAACGCTCCCGCATCGCCAGCGCGAGTACGGCCATGATCTGGTCCCCGTCGACCTCTTCCCCGGTGTGGTCCACGGCCAGGCAGCGGTCGGCGTCGCCGTCGTGCGCGATGCCGAAGTCGGCGCCGTGCTCGACGACGGCGGCCTTGAGCAGTCCCAGGTGGGTCGAGCCGCAACCGTCGTTGATGTTGAGGCCGTCGGGGTCGGTGCCGATGGTGATGATCTCGGCGCCGGCCCGGGAGAAGGCCTCCGGGGAGACGCGGGCGGCGGCGCCGTGCGCCTCGTCGAGGACGATCTTCAGCCCGTCGAGCCGGTTCGGGAGCACGCCGATGAGGTGGGCGACGTACTGGTCGAAGCCTTCGTTGTAGTGCCGGACCCTGCCGACGCCGGAGCCGGTCGGGCGGTCCCAGGGGGCGCCGGTGCGGTGCTCCTCGTAGACCTTCTCGATCCGGTCCTCCAGCTCGTCGTCGAGCTTGTGCCCGCCGCGCGCGAGGAACTTGAGGCCGTTGTCGGGCATGGCGTTGTGGCTCGCGGAGAGCACCACACCGAGGTCGGCGCCCAGCACACCGGTGAGATACGCCACCGCGGGGGTGGGCAGCACACCGACGAGCAGTACGTCCACTCCCGAGCTGGCCAGGCCCGCGACCACCGCGGCCTCCAGGAACTCCCCGGACGCGCGCGGGTCCCGCCCGACGACGGCCGTTGCCCGGTGGCCGGCGAACGTGCCCGCCTCGGCGAGTACATGCGCCGCCGCGACGGAGAGGCCGAGGGCCAGTTCGGCCGTCAGATCCGCGTTGGCGACACCGCGCACGCCGTCCGTGCCGAAGAGTCGTCCCACTTGTCCTCCTGAGGAAGGCGAAAATCATGCAAGGCGAAAGTCCTGCGTTCCAGGCATAGGATGCCTGTTCATCCGATCACACAAGCCTTTGAGCGTCTTGTGCCGTTATACGCCCCGCGCTGTGATAAACGAACGCCCCGGCGGCACGACTGGCGTGCCGCCGGGGCGTTCGGAGTACAGACAGCAGAGCAGGCGCGATTTAGCGCTTGCTGTACTGCGGAGCCTTGCGGGCCTTCTTGAGACCGGCCTTCTTGCGCTCGACCGCACGGTCGTCGCGACGGAGGTAACCGGCCTTCTTGAGGGCGCCGCGGTTGTTGTCCACGTCGGCCTCGTTCAGCGCGCGGGCCACGCCGAGGCGCAGGGCACCGGCCTGACCGGAGACGCCGCCACCCGAGATACGGGCGATGACGTCGTAGCGGCCGTCGAGTTCGAGCACCTTGAAGGGCTCGTTGACTTCCTGCTGGTGGACCTTGTTCGGGAAGTAGTCCTCAAGCGTGCGCCCGTTGACCTTCCACTTGCCGGTGCCGGGCACGATACGAACGCGCGCGATGGCGTTCTTGCGGCGGCCCAGGCCGGCGGCGGGCTGCGGGTCGCCGAAGCGGCCGGCGAGCGACTCGGAGGTGTACTCGCCCTCGACGGGCACCTCGGACTCGGTGGTGTAGCTCTCGATGTCGACGAGCTCGGTCTCGGTGTCTTCGACCGGCTGCTCAACGGTGGTCTCGGCCACGGTTCTCCTCAGATTCTTTTCTGTTTAGGGGTGTGGCCGGAACTACTGCGCGACCTGGGTGATCTCGAACGGCACCGGCTGCTGGGCAGCGTGCGGGTGCTGGTCGCCCGAGTAGACCTTCAGCTTGCTGATCATCTGACGGCCCAGGGTGTTCTTGGGGATCATGCCCTTGATGGCCTTCTCGACGGCCTTCTCGGGGTTCTTCGCCAGCAGCTCGTCGTAGCGGACGGAGCGCAGACCACCCGGGTAGCCGGAGTGGCGGTACGCCAGCTTCTGGGTCTTCTTGTTGCCGGACAGGTGAACCTTGTCGGCGTTGATGATGATGACGAAGTCGCCCATGTCCATGTGGGGGGCATAGGTCGGCTTGTGCTTGCCGCGGAGGAGGTTCGCGGCAGTGGTAGCCAGACGGCCCAGGACGATGTCCTGCGCGTCGATGACGTGCCACTGGCGAGTCACATCGCCGGGCTTGGGGCTGTACGTACGCACTTCGCAGCCTTCTTCTTCAGTGGATGGGTGCTGACACATGGCATCACTGAAGCGATCGTGCAGCTGGGGACGACAATGGCCGGGGACGATGCCCGTATGCCGCCCACTGGTAACTGCTCCAGGGAACCTACGTAAGGGCTTCTCGTCTGAGAACGACCAAGCCGATACGCATAACAAACCGTAAGAGTACCCGCGCCCGGCCGGACGGGTCAAAACGCGGCGGGACCGACGGGAGTGCGTGCGGAAAGTGACCGTAAAAACACTTACCGCGACATCCCAACGTCAGTTCCCACAGGCCTCGTTGAGGCGCACCGGTACCCCCGTCCCCCCGTCTAGGATGCGACCCATGAGCTTCGGGCAGGGGGGACCCCAGTCCCAGTGGGATCCCTGGAAACCGCAATCGCAGCAGCCGTGGGGCGGCAACGTCGACGACGAGACCCCGGACTGGGCCGCGCTCGCCGACCGGGCGGAGACGCGCAACCGGCGCAAGAGACTGCTGCTCATAGGCGGCGGCGCGGTCGCGACGATAGCCGTCGGGACGGCCGTCGCCATGGCCGTCATGTCGGCGAACGGTGACGACACCGCGTCCGGGAAGCCGACGAACCTGCCCGCGAGCGGGTCCCTGCCGAGCACCGGCGCGACCTCGCCGTCCTTCGCGCCGACCAGTGCGCCGCCGCCGCTGGACCCGAAGGAGTTCATCTCCAGCAAGGCCAAGGACACCGCGCCGCTCAGCGCTGAACTCCTGTTCCCCGGCACGCAGTTGACCATGGGCTCGACCGTGTACAAGAAGGGTCCGACGGCCGACACCACGAACTGCGCCTCGGCCGCCCAGTCGACCCTCCCGAAGGTCCTCACTGCCAACGACTGCACCCGCCTGATGCGCGTCACCTACACCAAGGACGATGTCGCGGTGACGGTCGGCGTGGCCGTCTTCGACACCGAGGCCCAGGCCTCGAAGGTCAAGACCCAGGCGGACAAGAAGGCCATCATCCGCTCGCTGTCCGGCAAGGGCGTCAAGCCGTTCTGCGACGGCGCGGTCTGCCGCACGACCACCAACTCCTACGGCCGCTACGCCTACTTCACGATCGCCGGCTTCACCAACGGCACGGACGTGACGACGAAGGACACCAAGGTCTTCAGCATCGGCGACGACCTGGCCGAGTTCGCGTTCCGCCAGATCGGCAGACGCGGCGAGGCCCAGGCCTCGGCGGCGGCGCAGAACTAAGACCTGTCTGGCGGATCATGCCGGAGACGCGGGGTCTGGCACACGCCCTCCCCCACCGCCTCAAGGCGTGGGGGGACCCCAGCGGCGTTGTCGTCGGTCGCCGACGTCCCCCGGCCTTCGGCCGGGAGGTGCCCCCACCGCGTCGCCCGCGGCGGGGCCGCTGATGTCAACGTCTCCTCCGCCTTTCAGCTGCACGCGCCAGACCCCGCTCACCCGTGCTCATGAGGCGCCGCTGCTTCCCTCCGACCTTGATCCGCCGGACAGGCCCTGGCCGGAGCCGGCCGGAGCGCCCGCGCCGACCCCCTTCTCCCGTTCCGGGGCAGAATCGCCCCAGGGTCTGTCGGGGAGGGGTCGGGGATCATGCGCATGCGCGGGCGGGTTCAGCTCATCGGGGCGGGGGTGTCCACCGCCGCGCTCGCGCCGCTGGCCTGGTGGGCGACCCGGCGCGGGGCCGCCGGGCAGGGGCCGGACGAGGTCCCCGTGGATCTGCGGGACCGCGACCCGAAAGCCACTCCCGCCGCCCGGAACGTCTACGCGCTGCTGGCCGGCCTGGAGAACAGGGCACGGCGGGGAGAAGCCTCCCGGACGGTCATCGGCCAGCACGTGGAGCTGCAGAACGAGCGGTACAACGCGGCGTACGGCGACTACCGCGGCCTGAAGCAGCCGGGCTACTACTACAAGAAGGCCCAGGACATCACGGGCCGGCTGCCGGGCTTCGTGGAACTGGACCTGGGCCCCGGGTACGACCAGCCGGGCTGGGCGGTCGGCGAGTCCCGCTCGTACTCCCGTTCCTGGCCGGGCTGCCGGCGCATGTGGGGGTACGCCGAGGACGCCGTGGATCTCGCGGTCGGCGTGTGGGCGGGTCTGCCCCGGGCCGCCGACGGCTCGTACCGGCCCTCCGGCACGCACGCGGACTGCGGTGCGGGCGGCGCGGAGATCTCGCTGCCGCACAACGGGGGCACTCCGGCGGGCATCGTCGGCTTCTCCTTCCACCAGCCGTACCCGGGCAGCGAGATCAAGGGCTTCCCACAGACCCTGAACAAGAACTCGCCCGCCGCGAAGGACCCCGGCTGGTTCGCCCGGGTCGTCACCGAGGGCACCGCCGAACACCGGGCCCTGCTGCACGACCTGGACTATCTCGCGGACCACCTCGGCTATCTGGCGGACCGCGGGGTGCCGGTGCTGCTGCGGCCATACCACGAGATGAACACGGCACCGGGCCACGGCTTCTGGTGGGCGGGGCAGGATCCGGCCGTATACCAAAAACTGTGGCGTGCGACATACGACCACCTCGTCACCCGGCGCGGCCTGCACAATCTGATCTTCGTGTGGTCGCCGAACTCCTGGGACGGCTCCTACGGCCGGTCGCCGCACGCCTACTACCCCGGCGGCCGTTATGTGGACGTGGTCGGTGTCGACGACTACAGCGGCTCCCCGGAGAAGCCGTACGGTCCTGGCGCCTGGACGGAGGTCTGGTACCGGGGTCTGGAGCGGTACCGCAGGCCCCGGGCCATGGCCGAGTCCTTCCACGTCCCGCTGAACGCGGCCCAGCCGCACACCCTGAGCCGGACGCCGTGGGTGCTGTGGAGCGTGTGGGGGCAGGCGCTGTCGTACGACAACGTCTCCTCGCCGACGGGCCGGAACACGGTGGCCGACGTCCGCGGAACCTACGCTTCCACGCAGGTGATCACGGCTTCGGCCCCTATATGGACATCACTGCACAAGAGCCAGGTTGATTAACTTTTGACTACACCTTTCACACCCGTATTCCTTGCGTGAAGCAAGTGTGCGAGGATCGTGCAGCTGTTCGGCCAGCGTTTTTTGGGCGCCCGGGGGGGCTTCTGAGTGGCCGAGGCGCCAATGAAGGCGTCGGGGGCAGAACCCTGAGTAAACGAGCGCGACGCGCGTAGCGTGCCGTGCCGAGATCTGCTGCTGCCTCGACGCACCACCGATCTCATGGGAGTTCCGCAGTCGTGACAACGACACTGGTCGACGGGGGTACGCCGCACTCGCGGCACAACCAGAAGCTCGCCAAGCGCACCGCACGCTGGAAGCCGGGCATCCTCCCGTTTCTGGTGCCGTTCGTTCTCCTGGTCGTCTTCGGGCTGTGGAGCTACAAGCCCAGTTCGTCGCCGCTGAGCTGGATCCTGACCATTGTCTGGTCGCTGCCGGTCGTCGGCGTGATGGTCGGTCTCCAGGGTGCCGTGCTGCTGCGCCGCCGGGTCCGCAAGAGCGACCGGATGGTCCCGCCCGCACCGGCCGAGCAGGACTTCCTGATCGCCCTCTGCCCGACCATCGGACGGCACGACACCTACCCGGCGCTGGAGCGTTCGATCCTCTCGTACGTCGAGCACCTGCCCGAGTACTTCCCGTACATGCGGGTCGACATCCTCACCGAGGAGGGCTGCGAGGCGGCGGCGGACATCGACCGGCTCGCCGACTCCCACCCGCTGATCCGGGTGATCACCGTCCCGAAGGACTACGTCCCGGCCAACGGCACCCGCTTCAAGGCCCGCGCCAACCACTACGCCCACGAGCTGCGTATCGAGGAGGGCGAGGCGCTGGAGTACGTCTGGGTGCTGCACATGGACGACGACACAGGCGTCGGCCCCGACACCGCCTCCGCGCTCGCCCAGTTCATCAACCGCCAGCGCCGCGCGACCCCCGAGAAGGTCAAGCACATGGCGCAGGGCATCCTGACCTACCCCCGCGAGAACGCGGTCAACCTCTTCACCTGGCTCGCCGACGCCGTACGCCCCGCCGACGACATCGCCCGCTTCCGCGCGCTGACCGGCATGGGCACCCCGGCCGCCGGTGTGCACGGCGAACTGCTGGTGCTGCGCGCGTCCGTCGAGGCCGAGATCGGCTGGGACTTCGGCCCCAAGGAGATCGTCGAGGACGCCCGCCTCGCCCTGACCTTCTGCCGCAAGTACCCGGGCCGCAGCGACTGGTTCAACGGCCGCTGCTACGGCGCCTCCCCCTCGACCGCGGCCGACTTCGTCAAGCAGCGCGACCGGTGGGCCTGGGGTCTGGTGGCGCTCTGCTTCAACCGGGCCGTGCCCATGCGCTACCGCTGGTTCCTGTCGATCTGTGTCGTCACCTGGATCCTCGGCCCGCTCCAGCACATCACCGCCGTGCTGCTCGTGGGCTGGCTCATCAACGACATGAACACCTCGCCGGTGACCCAGTCCGTGGTCATCCTGTGGGCCCTGAACTTCGCCTATGTCATCTGGACCTACTGGGAGGGGCTGCGGCTGAACGCGCTCGCGTCGGCCAGCGGCCGGCGCAAGTGGTGGGAGCCGATCGTGGTGATCGCCCTCATCCCCGTCTTCTCCGTGCTGGAAGGGCTCGGCGGCTTCAAGGGCTTCATGAAGTTCGTCCGGCGCGAGGAGAACAAGTTCGTCGTGATCGCCAAGCCCGCCTGACCTCCCGGAAGACCACTCACATGCGTTCACGACTGCCGCTGCTTGCCATTTTCCCGGTGACCGTTCTCACCCTCGTGCTGGGCGCCCCCTTCGTCGTCGGCAACCATCCGGTGCGCTGGGACTCCGGTTCGGTCCTGCCCCGAGTCGTCATCGGCGGCTCGGAGGACTCGCCGACCCCGTCCGCCGGCGGAACCGGCAAGGCGCCCGCGTCCTCCTCGTCCGGTTCCCCGTCCACCTCCACCACGGCCCTGGAGGTCGCCAAGCCCTGGAAGAAGGGCATGGCGCAGTGGGGCGTACAGCTCTACTGGGAGGAGGAGAGCCCCAAGCGCCCGGACGCGTTCATCGAGAAGCAGGCCCGCAAGCAGGCCAAGTACCTCATCGGCCTGGGCGCGAACTCGGTGTCCGTGTCCTTCCCGTACTACATCAAGAACTCCACGGCCGACGTGCTCTCGACCGGCGCGAAGACACCGTCCCCGGAGCGCCTCCAGAAGGTGCTGAAGGTCTTCAAGGACGCCGGTTTCCGCACCACGCTCCGCCCGATCATGGACGAGGGGACGCTGAAGCAGTCGAACGGCTGGCGCGGCAGCATCGACCCCGCCTCACGCTCCGCCTGGTTCGCCTCGTACGAGAAGCTCATCGATCCGTATCTCGAAGCCGCCGAGAACACGAAGGCGAACACCTTCGTGATCGGCACCGAGCTGAACTCCCTGGAGGGCGACACCGGCTGGGACAAGGTGGTCGCCTCCGCCGAGAAGACCTTCTCCGGCGAGATCTCCTACGACGCCAACTGGGACAACTACGTCACCGGCCGCATCAACATGCCGGTCAACCACCTCGGCGTCGACGCCTACTTCCCCATCAAGGTGCCGGACACCGCGCCCGTCTCGGACCTGGTCACCGGCTGGAACAAGTGGCTGGACAAGAAGGCCACCGGCCCGCTGCCGAACATCCTCGTCTCCGAGACCGGCATCGGCGCGATGAACGGCGCCTACCACGCTCCCGGCGACTTCTACGTCAAGCGGGCCGTCAACCCCCAGGTGCAGGCCAACTGGTACAAGGCGGTCTGCGAGGTCGTCCAGGACCGGAAGATGCAGGGCATCTACTGGTGGTCGCTCTGGTTCGACGACGACCCGAACACCAAGCCCGACGACAAGGTCGCCTCCCGGCTCGACTTCGCCGGACGCCCCCTGACCGAGAAGGCCATCAAGTCCTGTTTCACCTCCGACTACGCGGGCCCCGGGACCACGACCGCCAGCTGACCGAGCGAGGCCATCATGCAAGAAGCCATCATTCTGGTGGGCGGCAAGGGAACCCGCCTGCGCCCACTGACGAACCACACCCCCAAGCCGCTGCTGAACGTCGCGGGTTCCTCCTTCATCCGGCACCAGATCGCCAAGCTGATGGACGCCGGCGTCGAGCACGTGGTGTTCGCCACCTCCTATCTCGCCGGCCTCTTCGAGGAGGAGTTCAGGGACTTCGCCCAGGGCCTTCGGATCTCCTACGCCGTCGAGGAGGTTCCGCTCGGCACCGGCGGCGCGATCCGCAACGCCGGCCGTCTGCTGCGCGGCGACTCCGCGGACGCCCCGGTCCTCGTCCTCAACGGCGACATCCTCTCCGGCGTCGACCTGCGCGCCGTCCTGGAGCGGCACGAGGACCGGGAAGCGGACGTGACCCTGCACCTCACCCGCGTCCCCGACCCGCGCGCCTTCGGCCTGGTCCCCACCGACGAGGCCGGCCGGGTGCTGTCCTTCCTGGAGAAGCCGAAGACCGCGGAGGAGTGCGTCACCGACCAGATCAACGCGGGCTGCTACGTCTTCCGCCGCTCCGTCCTCGACGCCATCCCGGCCGACCGCGAGGTCTCCGTCGAGCAGGAGACGTTCCCGCAGCTCGTCGCCCAGGGCCGGCCCATCCTCGGCCACACCACGGACGACTACTGGCGCGACCTCGGCACCCCGCTCGCCTTCGTCCACGGCTCCGCCGACCTGGTCACCGGCAAGGTGACCTCCCCCCTCGTGGAACGGCACGCCGAGGCCCTGATTCATCCCACGGCCAGCATCGCCCCGACCGCCCGCGTGACGGGCGGCTCGACGATCGGCCCGGGCGCCGTGATCGGCCCGCACGTGGTCGTCGACCGCTCCATCATCGGCGGCGGCGTCACCGTGGCCGAAGGCACCCGGATCCACGAGTCCGTGGTGGACCACGACTCCACGATCGGCAGGGAATCGTTCCTGCGCGAGGTCGTGGTGGGCTGCCACGCGCACATCGGCGCCGAGAACGAACTGCCCGCCCAGCTGCGGCTCTCGTGCGGCATCCGCATCCCCGCCCAAGGCGTCCGCGTCAGCGGCACGGCCGCCGCCTGCCTGACGGCCCACTGAATTCACCGGCCCGCCCCCACTGGGCCTGACCGGACAGTTACTGGAGAACCGTGACGACCCTCACCAGCCATCGAGCAACGGCCCCGAAGACAGAGCGTCTTCGCAAGTACCGGCCGGACATTCAGGGCCTGCGCGCCGTGGCCATCATGATGGTCGTCAGCATGCACTGCGGCATCCTCGACATCCACGGCGGCGTGGACGTCAGCTTCGTGCTCAGCGGCTTCCTCATCGGCGGCCAGCTCTTCGCCGAGCTCGACAGGACGGGCAAGGTGTCCCTGACCAAGTTCTGGGCGCGCCGGTTCAGGCGGCTGACCCCGCCCATGGCCCTCGTCATCGTCGCCACCGCGATCCTGGCCTGGCTCTACGGCAGCCCGCTCAGGTTCCGGACCTACATGGAGGACGGCCTCAGCGCCTCCCTCAGCTTCCTGAACTGGCGCCTGGTCGAGAACGGCACCGACTACTTCGCCAACGACGGATCGCAGACCCCGTACCAGCACTTCTGGTCGCTGGGCATCGAGGAGCAGTTCTACCTCGCCGCCCCCATCGTCCTCTTCGTGATGGTCTGGATCAGCCGCAAGATCTTCCGCAACCGTGCCCTGGTCGCGCTGTTCCTGATGGCCGTCATCGCCGGGTCGTTCTATCTGGGCTGGTCGAAGACCTCCGAGAACCAGCCGCTCGCGTACTTCAGCACCCAGACCCGGATCTGGGAGATCACCTGCGGAGTGCTGCTCGCCCTCGCCGCCTCGTTCGTATCCCGGATGAACAGGGGTGTGGCCGCCGTCATCTCGTGGCTGGGACTCGGCACCGTGCTCGTCACCGCGATGCTCATCTCCAGCACCACGCCGTTGCCCGGCTACGCGGTGTCCGGCCCGGTCGTCGGCGCCGTCATGGTCATCGCCGGCGGCTGCGCCAATCCCCGGTTCGGCGTGGAGCGGCTGCTCGACAACCCGGTCCTCGACTTCGTCGGCAACGTCAGCTACGGCTGGTATCTGACGCACTGGCCGCTGCTGGTGCTCTGGCCGTCCATCACCGACCGGGACTTCACGTTCGAGGAGCGGATGCGTGTCGTCGTCCTCTCGTTCCTGATGGCCGTCCTCCTGCACTATGCGGTCGAACGCAAGTTCAAGAAGAACACGTCACTCCTGGACCGCCCCTGGAAGGGCGTCTTCACCGGCGGATTCACCACGGCGGGCACCGCCGGAGCGATGGTTCTGGCCACGCTCATCCCGCTGAACCTGGCGACCTCGTCCGCGTCGAGCACGGTCGCGGCCGGGTACACCGACACGTCGTCGGTCGAGAAGTCGGCGGCCGTGAAGGAGCTCTCCGCGACCGCGCAGGGCGCCCTGGAGAAAGCGCCCAAGGACCTGGCCACGCGCGGCTGCATCGACAACTTCGACGTCAAGAAGTTCGTGATGCGCGACCAATGTGTCGCCGGCGACCCGAAGGGCGCCAAGACCCTCGTCCTCATGGGGGACTCGCACGCCTGGCAGTGGAACGACCTCTACGACGTGATCGGCAAGGAACTCGGCGTACGGGTGGTGACCATGGCGAAGGGCGGCTGCTCGCCCCAGACCTACCGCATCACCAACCCTCAGCTGGCACGCGAGTACACCGAGTGCGACAGCTGGCGCCAGTCGGCCTTCGCGGAGCTCAAGAAGATCCACCCGGACGTCGTCGTCATCGCCGACCGGGCACGCGGTGAGGCGAACCGGGCCGGGGCCGAGACCTCGTTCAAGGTGCTCAAGGAGACCGGTGCCGAGCTCGTCTACATGACGGACACCCCGGAGCCCGGCCAGAACGTCCCGGACTGTCTCGCCACGCACATCGACAGCATCACCCTCTGCAACCGCAAGCAGTGGCAGGCACTGGAGTACACCCAGATCCGCGCCATGGAGCAGGAGGTGGCCAAGAAGTACGGGGCGGACATCATCGACACGACGTCCGCGTTCTGCGCCGCGGACGTGTGCCCGGCGGTCATCGGCGACCGGATCGTCTACTTCGACAACAGCCACATCACGTCGTCGTACTCGAAGACCCTGAAGCCCTTCCTGGAGCCCGCCCTGAAGGAGATCCTGGACAGGGCATAGAGCCCGCCGTCCCTCTCTCCCCGCCCCGGCCGGCCTCCGGTCGGGGCGGTCGTGTCACTGCCCGCGGACCCGCACCCGGCGCGCCAGCAACTGCCGCTCCATGAGCGACTCGTCGGCGGGATAGGCGACCTCCTCCAACGTCAGCCCGTGCGGCCGTACGACATGCACCGCACTGTCCCGCACCCCCGCGTCCAGCACCTTCCGCGGCCACTCCGCACCCCGGTGCCCGTCCCCCACGAACAGCAACGCACCCACCATGGACCGCACTTGGTTGTGACAGAAGGCATCGGCACGCACTTCGATCTCGACGACACCGTCCCCCCGCCGCCGCACGCCGAAATCAAGAATCTCGCGGATCGTCGTCGCACCCTCACGCTTCTTCGCGTACGCGGCGAAGTCATGCTCCCCCACAAGGGACTTGGCGGCGGCATCCATCACGTCGACGTCCAACTCCCAGTCGTGCCACAGCACATGGTTCCGCAGCAAGGGATCGACTCCCCCCGGCCGGTCCCCCACCCGATACACATAACGCCGCCACAGCGCCGCGAACCGCGCGTTGAAGCCGACGGGAGCCTCCGCGACCCCCCACACCCGCACATCCTTCGGCAACCGCCCCGCAAGCCGCTTCAGCAGCTTCTCCCGGTGCTCGGCCCACAGCTCCCCCGGCAGATCGACATGAGCCACCTGCCCCCGAGCATGCACCCCGGCATCGGTCCGCCCGGCCACGGTCAGGTCGTACGCCACAGCCCCCGACCGCGTCACGGTCCGCAACGCGTCCTCGACCTCCCCCTGCACGGTCCGCCGCCCCCCGGCCTGCTTGGCCCACCCGGAGAACGCGGTCCCGTCGTAGGAGAGGTCCAGCCGCACACGAACAAACCCGGCCGCTACGTCATCACTCACACCGAGATCCTTTCACCTACACAAAAGCGGGCCCGCCCCTGGAAAGGAACGGACCCGCCACACGCCCTGCTTTTGCTTTTAGGGGCGCGGGGAACTGCGCGACCAGCCTCAACGGCGGGTCAGCCAAAAACGGCGTTACGCGTCCTTGGACTCCTCGTCGGCCTCAACCTCAGCCGGCTTGGCGTCCTCGACGACCTCAACCGGAGCCTCGGCGTCCTTAGCGGCACGCTTCGTGGCGGCCTCGGCCTCACCCGTCGCAGCCTGTGCAACAGTCAGCGCCTCAACGAGCTCGATGACAGCCATGGGCGCGTTGTCGCCACGACGGTTACCGATCTTGGTGATACGGGTGTAGCCACCGGGACGGTTCTCGTAGCGCGGGCCGATCTCGGTGAAGAGCGTGTGGACGACGCTCTTGTCCGTGATCACCTGGAGCACCTGACGGCGGTTGTGAAGGTCACCCTTCTTCGCCTTGGTGACCAGCCGCTCGGCGTACGGCCGCAGCTTGCGGGCCTTCGCCTCGGTGGTGGTGATACGGCCGTGCTCGAAGAGCGACTTCGCGAGGTTCGCGATGAGCAGCTTCTCGTGCGCGGCACTGCCGCCCAGACGGGCACCCTTGGTGGGCTTCGGCATGGTGTTTCTCCTAGGTGTCTGCCCCGGCCGTATCAGGTACCGAGGTCAGTGTCCGAGCGGGCGGCTGCCCGTCGGAGATCCGGGAGCAGCCCCGAAGGGGCGCTCCCGGAAGGGGCGCGGGGAACTGCGCGACCAGCCACAGCCCACCCGCACTCGGAAACCGATCAGTACTGCTCGGTCTCCACAAAACCGGCGTCCACATCATCGTCCGCGCCGAACGCGTCCGCCGCGGCCGTCGGGTCGAATCCGGGCGGGCTGTCCTTCAGGGCCAGGCCCATGCCGGCCAGCTTCGCCTTGACCTCGTCGATGGACTTCGCACCGAAGTTGCGGATGTCCAGGAGGTCGGCCTCGGAACGAGCCACGAGCTCACCCACGGAGTGGATGCCCTCGCGCTTGAGGCAGTTGTAGGAGCGGACGGTGAGTTCCAGCTCCTCGATCGGCAGGGCGAGGTCGGCGGCCAGGGCGGCGTCCGTGGGGGACGGGCCCATGTCGATGCCCTCGGCGTCGATGTTCAGCTCGCGCGCGAGACCGAACAGCTCCACCAGGGTCTTGCCGGCCGACGCCATGGCGTCACGGGGACGCATCGCCTGCTTGGTCTCGACATCGACGATCAGCTTGTCGAAGTCGGTGCGCTGCTCGACACGCGTCGCCTCGACCTTGTACGTGACCTTCAGCACCGGCGAGTAGATCGAGTCGACCGGGATCCGGCCGATCTCCTGACCCACCTGCTTGTTCTGAACAGCCGAGACGTAACCACGGCCACGCTCGACCGTCAGCTCCATCTCCAGCTTGCCCTTGCCGTTGAGCGTGGCCAGGACCAGGTCGGGGTTGTGCACCTCGACACCGGCCGGGGGCGCGATGTCGGCGGCGGTGACCAGACCCGGACCCTGCTTGCGCAGGTACATCACGACCGGCTCGTCGTGCTCACTGCTCACGACGAGCTGCTTGATGTTGAGGATCAGGTCGGTGACGTCCTCCTTGACGCCCGGCACGGTGGTGAACTCGTGCAGGACACCGTCGATACGGATGGACGTGACCGCCGCACCCGGGATCGAGGAGAGGAGCGTACGGCGGAGGGAGTTGCCGAGGGTGTAGCCGAAGCCGGGCTCCAGCGGCTCGATCACGAACCGGGACCGGAACTCGTCAACGACCTCTTCGGTCAGAGACGGACGCTGAGCGATCAGCATGAGGTGATTCCTTCAGTCATGGACACCCACTATTTGATGTCCTGCTGTTCCTACAAGGGTACGGGCGATACGGCACCGAAGTGCCGTACCGCCCGAATCCTCAAGACAGCCGTGCGTCAGACGCGGCGGCGCTTCGGCGGACGGCAGCCGTTGTGCGGGGTGGGGGTGACGTCCTGGATGGAGCCGACCTCAAGACCGGTGGCCTGGAGGGAGCGGATCGCGGTCTCGCGACCGGAGCCCGGGCCCTTCACGAAGACGTCGACCTTGCGCATGCCGTGCTCCTGCGCGCGACGGGCGGCCGACTCGGCGGCCATCTGCGCGGCGAAGGGGGTGGACTTGCGCGAGCCCTTGAAGCCGACGTGGCCGGCGGAGGCCCAGGAGATCACGTTGCCCGAGGGGTCCGTGATCGAGACGATCGTGTTGTTGAACGTGCTCTTGATGTGCGCGTGGCCGTGAGCGACGTTCTTCTTTTCCTTGCGGCGCACCTTCTTGGCAGCGCCCTGACGACCCTTGGGGGGCATCTATTACTCCTACGGGGAGGTGGTCGGTCCTACAGCGAAGACCGCTGGTGAAGCGTTGTCCGCTGCGGACTACTTCTTGCCCGGCTTCTTCTTGCCGGCGATGGCGCGACGCGGACCCTTGCGGGTACGAGCGTTCGTGCTGGTGCGCTGACCGCGAACGGGCAGACCACGACGGTGACGGAGACCCTGGTAGCAGCCGATCTCCACCTTGCGGCGGATGTCGGCCTGGATCTCGCGACGGAGGTCACCCTCGGTCTTGATGTTGGCGTCGACGTACTCACGAATCGCGACGAGCTGCTCTTCCGAGAGGTCGCGAACGCGGGTGTTGGGGTCGATGCCGGTCTCGGCCAGCGTCAGCTGGGAAAGGGTCCGACCAATGCCGAACACGTAGGTGAGGGCGACCTCCACGCGCTTTTCGCGCGGGATGTCGACACCGGAAACGCGTGCCATTCAATGGCTCCTGGTGATCTTCGGAGGTCTTCCGCAGAACCGGATCCCAGCCGCCGGCCTCTTCTGTCGAAGATTTGGTACGGCGTGGGTCCCCAGCCTCCGAGCCGGGGGTGTCGGACGCCTACTACGCCCGGGTCCTGCGTATGAACATGTATTGCTCGCGTCGCGCGAATCTCTGCGAACAGCTGCAGAGGGAAGGTCGTGCGTCAGCCCTGGCGCTGCTTGTGGCGCGGGTTCTCGCAGATGACCATGACCCGACCGTGACGGCGGATCACCCTGCACTTGTCGCAGATCTTCTTGACGCTCGGCTTGACCTTCATTGGTGAGGTTCTCCGGGTCAGTTGCCTGCGGCGCCGCTTGCGCGGAACCTGGGCAAGATCTACTTGTAGCGGTAGACGATCCGGCCACGCGTCAGGTCGTACGGAGACAGCTCCACCACGACCCGGTCGTCAGGGAGGATGCGGATGTAGTGCATACGCATCTTGCCGCTGATGTGTGCCAGGACCTGGTGGCCGTTCTGGAGCTCCACCTTGAACATGGCGTTCGGGAGAGACTCGACGACAGTGCCTTCGATCTCGATGGCACCTTGCTTCTTGGCCACGCTTCGCCCTTCGAATCGACTACCTTGATCGACTCACGAGCGTTCCCCTTGCGGGGTGCATGCGGACATGCGGGTGCACGAGAGCCGACGAGTCAGTCTACGTCAGGGCCCTCGGAAAGACGAATCGATGGAGGATGCCCCGGCACGAAGATCACTAAGCCCAAGGAGAGTGTTTTTAGGGGCGCGGGGAACTGCGCGCCCAGCCCCCACCGGCGGCCAGCCGGACAACTACGCAACGGGATCCGGCGCAGCCGTGATCCCAAACTCAGCCAGCTTCGCCTTACCCCCGTCGGGAGACGTGAGCACCAACGGCCCCTCCTCGGTCAATGCGACCGAGTGCTCCCAGTGAGACGACCAAGTCCCGTCGGTCGTAATCACGGTCCAGTCGTCCGAGAGAACCTCGGTCTTCGGCGTACCGAGCGACACCATCGGCTCGATCGCCAGGCAGAACCCGGGAATCAGCTTGGGCCCCTTGCCCCGCCGCTTCTCCACGTAGTTCAGCAGATGCGGATCCATGTGCATCTCGGTACCGATGCCATGACCGCCGTAGTCCTCGACGATCCCGTACTTGCCACCGCCCGGCTTCGGCTGCCGGCGGATGTACGTCTCGATGGCACGGGAGATGTCGACGAGCCGGTTGCCGAGCTTCATCGCGGCGATGCCCGCCCACATCGACTCCTCGGTCACCCGGGACAGCTCGATGAGTTCCGGGGCGTGGCCGGAGCCGACGAACGCGGTGTACGCCGCGTCCCCGTGCCAGCCGTCGATGATCGCGCCGCAGTCGATGGAGATGATGTCGCCGTCCTTCAGCACCACCTCGTCGGAGGGGATGCCGTGGACGACGACCTCGTTCACCGAGGTGCAGATGGTGGCCGGGAAGCCGCCGTAGCCAAGGAAGTTGGGCTTCGCGTTGTGGTCGGCGAGGACCTTGCGGGCTACCTCGTCCAGATCCTTCGTGCTCGCGCCGGGTACGGCCGCTTCACGCGTGGCCGCGTGGATCGCGGCGACGACCAGCCCCGCCTCGCGCATCTTGGCGATCTGCTCGGGGGTCTTGATCTGCACCATGGGGGCCTGCGCTCTCCGTCTTCCGCGTCACATGGGATATGGCTGTACACAACAGTACGGCCGCGACGCCCCTGGGGGCACCGCGGCCGGAACTGGTGGGCGACTACTTGTCGTCGTCGCGCTTCAGCGCGTCCAGCGCGCGCTGGGTGATCTCGTCCACCGGGCCGAGCGAGGAGATCGTGACCACCAGGCCCTGGAGCTTGTAGTAGTCGATGATCGGCTCGGTCTGCGTGTGGTAGACCTCCAGCCGGGTGCGGACCGTGTCCTCGGAGTCGTCGTCGCGCTGGTACAGCTCGCCGCCGCAGGTGTCACAGACACCGTCCTGCTTCGGCGGGCTGTACGTCACGTGGAAGACGTGGCTGGAGTCCTTCCGGCAGATGCGGCGGCCGGCGATGCGCTTGACCACCTCTTCCTCGGAGACCTCCAGGTCCAGCACCGCGTCCAGCTTGATGCCCTCGGTCTTCAGCAGTTCGTCCAGCGCCTCGGCCTGCGACACATTGCGCGGGAAACCGTCGAGGAGAAAGCCGTTCACAGCGTCCGGCTGCTCCATGCGGTCCTTGGCCATCGCGATGGTGACCTCGTCCGGGACCAGGTTGCCCGCGTCCATGTAGGACTTCGCCAGTTTGCCGAGTTCCGTGGCCTGACTGATGTTGGCACGGAAGAGATCGCCGGTGGAGATGTGCGGGATGTGCAGCGTCTTGGCCAGTCGCACAGCCTGCGTTCCCTTACCGGCGCCCGGCGGCCCGACGAGGACGATTCGCATCAGCGGAGGAACCCTTCGTAATTGCGCTGCTGGAGCTGGCTCTCGATCTGCTTCACCGTCTCAAGACCGACACCCACGATGATGAGGATGCTGGTCCCGCCGAACGGGAAGTTGCCGCTTGCGTTGAAGCCGACCAACGCCATCGTCGGTACGAGAGCGATCAGACCCAGATACAGCGAACCCGGCCAGGTGATCCGGTTGAGTACGTAACTCAGGTACTCAGCGGTGGGCCGGCCAGCCCGGATGCCCGGGATGAAGCCACCATACTTCTTCATGTTGTCGGCGACTTCCTCGGGGTTGAACGAGATCGCCACGTAGAAGAACGCGAAGAAAACGATCAGGAGGAAGTAGCTGACCAGGTAGATCGGGTGGTCACCCTTGGTCAGGTTCTGTGTCACCCAGGTCTTCCAGGCGGAGTCGCCGCTGGAGAACTGCGCGACCAGAGCCGGGATGTAGAGCAGCGAGGACGCGAAGATGACGGGAATCACACCCGCCTGATTGACCTTCAGCGGGATGTAGGTCGACGTACCGCCGTAGGAACGGCGGCCGATCATGCGCTTCGCGTACTGGACCGGAATACGGCGCTGTGCCTGTTCGACGAAGACCACCAGGCCGACCATCACCAGGCCGACGAGGATGACGGTGCCGAACTCGATCCAGCCGTCGGCCAGCGTGCCCTGCTTCTTGATGGCCCACAGCGCGGACGGGAAGGTGGCCGCGATCGAGATGAACATCAGGATCGACATGCCGTTGCCGATGCCGCGGTCGGTGATGAGCTCGCCGAGCCACATCACGACGCCGGTGCCTGCGGTCATGGTGACGACCATGGTGATGGTCGTGAAGATGGCACGGTCGGGAACGATCGAGGTGGCGGCCTGGCAACCGCTGAACAGCGCACCGCTGCGGGCGGTGGCGACCAGACCGGTGCCCTGCAGGATGGCGAGCGCCACCGTCAGGTAACGGGTGTACTGCGTGATCTTCGCCGTGCCGGCCTGGCCCTCCTTCTTGAGGGCTTCCAGACGCGGGATCACCACCGTGAGCAGCTGCAGAATGATGCTCGCCGTGATGTAGGGCATGATGCCCAGCGCGAAGATGGTGATCTGCAGCAGCGCGCCACCGCTGAACATGTTGACCAGGCCGAAGAGGCCCTGGTTGCCCGAGGCCTCGGACACACATTCCTGCACTGCTGTGTAGTTGATGCCGGGGATCGGAACGTGGGTACCTACGCGGTAGACCACGATGATGCCGAGCGTGAAGAGCAGTTTCTTGCGCAGGTCGGGCGTCCTGAACGCCCGGGCGAACGCGGTGAGCACGGTTCCTCCTGCGACCCCCGCGACGCGCGCGGCAGGGACTAGTCGTGTGAACAGGGCCCAGCGGGGCCGAACGATGTTTTCTACCACCCCGACACCGAACGGCATACCGCGCGCGCGTACAGGTGGACCTACGGACTCTAACAGTGCGCGTGCAGCCAGGTGAAGTTCCCTGTGAGACGGCCGGTCCCATGCTGCCGCGCAACGGCTCAAACCATCACCCGCGGCGAGTCAAATCACGTTGACCGCCCATGCCGTACGCCGATAGCTTCCAAAAGATCCATTCGGTCGCCCTCCGTCACGGGAGCCGATCCGGGACGGATACAACGGGGAAAACGGGGAGATTTCAATATGCGCAATCTGTCACGCAAGGCACTCTGTCTGGCCGCCGTCGCCGCGAGCGCGACGCTCGGGGTCGCGGCCACCGGCACGCCGGCCTTCGCCGCGGCGCAGAACGCCTCGGTCTACACCACCGAGGGCCACAAGGGCGGCATGGGCAATTTCGCGGGTGACGCCAGCCGCAGCAGCTCGAAGGAGCGGTGGAACGCGTGCGACCACCGCAAGGACGGCTACTGGACGGTCACCACGCTCAAGTGGGGCACGACCCACAAGTTCTCGGTGACCGACAAGGGTGAGAACGACGGCGCGTGCAAGCTCCGGGACGATGTGAACGTCCCCGAGGAGACGAAGGTGACGATCACCGTCTGTCTCAAGAAGGGCACGCACGGCGCCCTCAAGTACTGCAAGTCGGCCACCGGCCGCGCCTGATCAGCACAGGGCCTGAACAACACGGGCCCGGTCAACAGCGGTAGGACACAGGGAAACGGCAAGGGCCGGGCAGCTCCCCCTCAGGGGAACCGCCCGGCCCTTGTACGTGTGCGGTGGGACCGCCCGGGCTCAGACGAGCTCGGTGACGGTACCGCCGGCGGCGGTGATCTTCTCCTTGGCGGAGCCGGAGACGGCGTCCACCGTCACCTGCAGCGCCACGGAGATCTCGCCCTGGCCGAGGACCTTGACGAGGCTGTTCTTGCGAACCGCACCGTTGGCGACGAGACCCTCTACGGTGACCTCGCCACCCTCCGGGTACAGGGCCGCCAGCTTGTCGAGGTTCACGACCTGGTACTCGGTCTTGAACGGGTTGCGGAAGCCCTTCAGCTTCGGGAGACGCATGTGGAGGGGCATCTGGCCACCCTCGAAGCGCTCCGGAACCTGATAGCGGGCCTTCGTGCCCTTGGTACCACGGCCTGCCGTCTTACCCTTCGACGCCTCACCACGACCCACACGGGTCTTGGCGGTCTTGGCGCCCGGGGCGGGACGGAGGTTGTGGATCTTGAGCGGGTTGTTCTCCGCCATGATCAGTCGACCTCCTCAACCGTCACGAGGTGGCGGACGGTGTGCACCATTCCGCGGAACTCGGGGCGGTCCTCCTTGACGACCACGGTGTTGATCCCCTTGAGACCGAGGGACCGCAGTGTGTCACGGTGGTTCTGCTTGCTGCCGATGTACGACTTCGTCTGCGTGACCTTGAGGCGAGCCATTACGCACCCGCCCCGGCACGTGCACGAAGGAGAGCCGCGGGGGCGACGTCCTCAAGGGGCAGACCGCGGCGGGCCGCGATCTCCTCGGGACGCTGCAGGCCCTTGAGGGCCGCCACGGTCGCGTGCACGATGTTGATCGCGTTGGACGAGCCGAGCGACTTCGACAGGATGTCGTGCACGCCGGCGCACTCCAGGACGGCTCGCACCGGACCACCGGCGATAACGCCGGTACCGGGGGAAGCAGGCTTGAGCAGGACGACGCCCGCGGCCTTCTCGCCCGTGATCGGGTGCGGGATGGTGCCCTGGATACGGGGGACCTTGAAGAAGTGCTTCTTGGCCTCCTCAACACCCTTGGCGATGGCGGCCGGCACCTCCTTGGCCTTGCCGTAACCGACACCGACGGTGCCGTCACCGTCGCCCACCACGACGAGCGCGGTGAAGCTGAAGCGACGACCACCCTTGACAACCTTGGCGACGCGGTTGATCGCGACTACGCGCTCAACGTACGCGGTCTTCTCGGCGGCAGCAGCGCCGCCGTCACGGCCCTTCCGGTCCCGCCGCTCGCCGCCACCGGCACCGCTTCCACGGCGCTGGGGTCCAGCCATTGGATTACCTCTCTCTTTCCGCTAGCTACGGAAGCGACTAGAACTTCAGTCCGGCTTCGCGGGCGGCGTCCGCCAGGGCGGCGATGCGCCCCGCGTACTGATTGCCGCCACGGTCGAATACGACAGCCTCGACACCGGCGGCCTTGGCGCGCTCGGCGACCAGGGCGCCGACCGACTTGGCCTGCGCGGACTTGTCGCTCTCGCCGCCGCGGATCGAGGTGTCCAGGGTCGACGCCGACGCCAGGGTGTGACCCTTGATGTCGTCGATGACCTGGGCCACGATGTGGCGGTTGGAGCGGGTCACGACCAGGCGCGGACGCTCAGCCGTACCGGAAATGTGCTTCCGGATGCGGATGTGACGACGCTTGATGGCAGCACGCTTGTAAGCGTCGCCCTTAGCGATCTTCGTACCGTATGCCATGGCTTACTTACCCGCCTTTCCGACCTTGCGCCGGATGACTTCGCCCTCGTACTTGACGCCCTTGGCCTTGTACGGGTCGGGCTTGCGCAGCTTGCGGATGTTGGCCGCAACCTCGCCGACCTTCTGCTTGTCGATGCCCTCGACCGAGAAGTGGGTCGGGTTCTCGACCTTGAACGAGATGCCCTCGGGCGCCTCGACCGTGATCGAGTGGCTGTAGCCGAGCGCGAACTCAAGGTTGGATCCCTTGGCCGCGACGCGGTAACCGACACCACTGATTTCGAGCTTCTTCACGTAACCCTCGGTCACGCCGGTGATCATGTTCGCCACCAGCGTGCGGGACAGGCCGTGCAGGGCCTTGTTCTGACGCTCGTCGTTGGGGCGGGTGACGTTGAGAACGCCGTCCTCACCCTTGGCGATGTCGATCGGCGAAGCGACGGTGTGGGTCAGGGTGCCCTTGGGGCCCTTGACCGAGACCGTACGGCCGTCGATGGTGACGTCCACGCCGGCGGGAACCGTGATGGGGAGCTTGCCAATACGCGACATAGCTTCTTCCGATTCCTTTCCGCTACCAGACGTAGGCGAGAACTTCTCCGCCTACGCCCTTCTTGCCGGCCTGCTTGTCGGTGAGGAGCCCGTGGGACGTGGAGATGATCGCCACGCCGAGGCCGCCCAGCACCTTGGGCAGGGAGGTGGACTTCGCGTAAACCCGGAGACCGGGCTTGGAGATCCGCTTGATGCCCGCGATGGAGCGCTCACGGTTCGGGCCGAACTTCAGCTCAAGGACGAGGTTCTTGCCGACCTCGGCGTCCTCGACCTTCCAGCCCGTGATGAAGCCCTCCTGCTGGAGGATCTCCGCGATGTGAGACTTGATCTTGGACGCCGGCATCGTCACGGAGTCGTGGTATGCCGAGTTCGCGTTCCGCAGACGCGTAAGCATGTCTGCGATCGGATCAGTCATGGTCATGAATTGGCCTTCGGCCTCTCTCGCCGGGGTTTCCAGGTGCCCATCCCTCTCCTCGATCCGAGACGAGGCGGGTGCGGTGCGGTGGACCTACGGCGTAGTAAGTCGTATGGGCGGCAATCAGGCGCCCAACCCCCCTAGCCTAAGCCATGGAGGGGTGGGCACCTGACCGTGCCCTCTGCTTACCGAGAGCTTCGGGAGTCCGGAAGTACCGGACTACCAGGAGCTCTTGGTCACGCCCGGCAGCTCGCCACGGTGAGCCATCTCACGAAGGCACACGCGGCAGAGGCCGAACTTGCGGTACACGGAGTGCGGGCGGCCGCAGCGCTGGCAGCGGGTGTAGCCACGCACACCGAACTTGGGCTTACGAGCAGCCTTGGCAATCAGAGCCTTCTTCGCCATCTCGCTTACGCCTCCTTGAAGGGGAAGCCGAGGTGACGGAGAAGGGCACGGCCTTCGGCGTCGTTGGTCGCCGTGGTCACCACGGTGATGTCCATACCCCGGACGCGGTCGATCTTGTCCTGGTCGATCTCGTGGAACATGACCTGCTCGGTGAGACCGAAGGTGTAGTTGCCACGACCGTCGAACTGCTTGGGAGACAGACCACGGAAGTCGCGGATGCGCGGAAGCGCGAGCGACAGGGTGCGGTCCAGGAACTCCCACATGCGGTCGCCACGGAGCGTGACGTGGGCACCGATCGGCTGACCCTCGCGCAGCTTGAACTGCGCGATGGACTTGCGGGCCTTGGTGATGGCCGGCTTCTGACCGGTGATCGTGGTCAGGTCACGGACGGCACCGTCCATGAGCTTGGAGTCACGGGCGGCGTCGCCGACACCCATGTTCACCACGATCTTGACGAGGCCGGGGATCTGCATGACGTTCTCGTAGGAGAACTCCTCACGCAGCTTGCCCGCGATCTCCTCGCGGTACTTCGTCTTGAGACGCGGAGTGGTGGTGGTAGTCATCAGATGTCCTCACCCGTCCGCTTGGCAACGCGAACCTTGTTGCCCTCGTCGTCGAAGCGGTAGCCGACACGCGTGACGACCTTGTTGCCGTCCTTCTCAACGACCAGCTGGACGTTGGAGACGTGGATCGGCGCCTCGGTCGTGACGATGCCACCGGCCTGCGAGCCCTTGGCGGTGGGGCCGGCCTTGGTGTGCTTCTTGACCCGGTTGACACCCTCGACCAGGACGCGCTCGTCGCGCGGGTAAGCGGCAATGACCTTGCCCTGCTTGCCCTTGTCCTTGCCGGTGATGACCTGAACCGTGTCACCCTTCTTGATCTTCATGCTTACAGCACCTCCGGAGCCAGCGAGATGATCTTCATGAACTTCTTCTCGCGCAGCTCGCGCCCGACCGGGCCGAAGATGCGGGTACCACGAGGGTCGCCGTCGTTCTTCAGAATGACGGCGGCGTTCTCGTCGAAGCGGATGTACGAGCCGTCCGGACGGCGGCGCTCCTTCACGGTGCGAACGATGACGGCCTTGACGACGTCACCCTTCTTCACGTTGCCACCGGGGATCGCGTCCTTGACGGTGGCGACGATGACGTCACCGATGCCCGCGTAGCGGCGACCGGAGCCACCGAGCACACGGATGCAAAGGATTTCCTTCGCACCAGTGTTGTCGGCGACGCGCAGTCGCGACTCCTGCTGGATCACGTCTATCTCCTGATCGTCTGCCGGTTCCCCAAGGGCCGTTCGGTGAACGGCCCTTGGAGCCTGGCGGAACTGTCCTGCGGGGTTAGCCCCGCAGGAAAATTACTTGGCCTTTTCGAGGATCTCGACGATGCGCCAGCGCTTCGTCGCGGACAGCGGACGCGTCTCCATGAGGAGGACGCGGTCGCCGACGCCTGCGGCGTTCTGCTCGTCGTGGGCCTTGAGCTTGTTCGTACGGCGGATGACCTTGCCGTACAGCGCGTGCTTCACGCGGTCCTCGACGGCGACGACGACGGTCTTGTCCATCTTGTCGCTGACGACGAGACCCTCACGGGTCTTGCGGAAGCCGCGGGCTTCAGCGGTCTCGGTCACGTTGCTCTCACTCATCAGGCGCTCTCCACCGTCTCGATGCCCAGCTCGCGCTCACGCATCAGGGTGTAGATCCGCGCGATGTCCTTCCGGACGGCCTTGAGCCGACCGTGGTTTTCGAGCTGACCGGTCGCCGCCTGGAAGCGGAGGTTGAACAGCTCTTCCTTGGCTTCGCGGAGCTTCGCGAGAAGCTCCTCGTCACCCAGTTCGCGCAGCTCGGACGCCTTGGTACCGGCCGACATCACGCTTCACCTGCCTCGCGCTTGACGATCCGGCACTTCATCGGCAGCTTGTGGGCTGCGCGAGTGAGGGCCTCACGGGCGATCTTCTCGTTGGGGTAGGACAGCTCGAACATGACCCGGCCCGGGTGCACGTTCGCGATCCACCACTCGGGAGAACCCTTACCGGAACCCATGCGGGTCTCGGCGGGCTTCTTCGTGAGCGGGCGGTCCGGGTAGATGTTGATCCAGACCTTGCCGCCACGCTTGATGTGGCGGGTCATCGCGATACGGGCGGCCTCGATCTGGCGGTTCGTCACGTACGCCGGCGTGAGGGCCTGAATGCCGTACTCGCCGAACGAAACCTGCGTACCGCCCTTGGCCTGACCACGACGCTTGGGGTGGTGCTGCTTGCGGTGCTTGACCCTACGGGGGATCAGCATGTCGGTCAGGCCTCCGTTCCGGTGCTCTCAGCCGGAGCGGCAGCGGCGGCGGGAGCGTCGGCCTTGGGGGCCTCGGCAGCCGGCGCGGACTGCTGCTGCGGCTTGCGGCCGCGGCCGCCACGCTCGCCACCGCGGCCACCGCCACGGGCCGGGCGGTCGCCGCCCGGGCCGCCACCGCGAGCCGGGCGGTTACCCGCACGGGCAGCGGCGTTCTCGGCGCGGACCTCGGCGATGTTCTTGACGTCGCCCTTGTAGATCCAGACCTTCACACCGATACGGCCGAAGGTCGTCTTGGCCTCGAAGAAGCCGTAGTCGACGTTCGCGCGGAGCGTGTGCAGGGGCACACGGCCCTCGCGGTAGAACTCCGAGCGGGACATCTCGGCGCCGCCGAGGCGGCCACCGCACTGGATCTTGATGCCCTTGGCGCCGGCCTTCATCGCCGACTGCATGCTCTTGCGCATGGCACGGCGGAAGGAGACGCGGGAGGACAGCTGCTCGGCGACGGCCTGGGCCACCAGCTGAGCGTCCGTCTCCGGGTTCTTGACCTCAAGGATGTTGAGCTGGACCTGCTTGCCGGTCAGCTTCTCCAGGTCGCCGCGGATGCGGTCGGCCTCGGCGCCACGGCGGCCGATGACGATGCCCGGGCGCGCGGTGTGGATGTCCACACGGACGCGGTCACGGGTGCGCTCGATCTCCACCTTCGAGATGCCGGCGCGCTCCATGCCGGACGTCATCATCCGACGGATGGCGACGTCTTCCTTGACGTAGTCCTTGTACAGCTTGTCGGCGTACCACCGGGACTTGAAGTCCGTGGTGATGCCGAGCCGGAACCCGTGCGGGTTAACCTTCTGGCCCATTACCGGGTTCCTTCCTTGCTGCTGACGACCACGGTGATGTGGCTGGTCCGCTTGCGGATCCGGTAGGCGCGGCCCTGGGCACGCGGACGGAACCGCTTCAGGGTCGGGCCCTCGTCGACGTAGGCCTCGGAAATGAAGAGGCTGTCGGCGTCGGTGTGGTCGTAGTTGTGCGCGGCGTTGGCAATGGCGCTGTCCAGCACCTTGCCGACCGGCACGCTCGCGGCCTGCGGGGCGAAACGCAGGACCGCCTGAGCCTCCGTGGCGTCCATGCCACGGATGAGGTCCACCACGCGGCGGGCCTTCATGGGCGTGACGCGGATGTACCGCGCCTGGGCCCTGGCTTCCATGGTTGTCCCTTCAGTGTTTGTCATGGTCGTTCACCCCGCGCTAGCGGCGCTTCGACTTCCGGTCGTCCTTGACGTGACCCCGGAAGGTGCGCGTCGGCGAGAACTCGCCGAGCTTGTGGCCGACCATCGACTCGGTGACAAACACCGGGATGTGGGTCTTGCCGTTGTGCACCGCGATCGTGTGGCCGAGCATGGCCGGGACGATCATCGAGCGGCGGGACCAGGTCTTGATGACGTTCTTGGAGCCGGCCTCGTTCTGTACGTCCACCTTCTTGATGAGGTGGCCGTCGACGAAGGGCCCCTTCTTGAGACTGCGCGGCATCTAAACCCGCTCCTAGCGCTTCTTGTTCGTCTTGCGGCGGCGGACGATGTACTTGTTCGAAGCCTTCTTCGGCGAACGAGTACGACCCTCCTTCTGACCCCACGGGGAGACCGGGTGGCGACCACCGGAGGTCTTGCCCTCACCACCACCGTGCGGGTGGTCGACCGGGTTCATCGCAACACCGCGGACGGACGGGCGAACGCCCAGCCAACGCTTGCGGCCTGCCTTGCCCCAGTTGATGTTGCTCTGCTCGGCGTTGCCGACCTCGCCGACCGTGGCGCGGCAGCGCTGGTCGACCAGACGGATCTCACCGGAGGGCATACGAAGGTGGGCCATGGTGCCCTCCTTCGCGAGCAGCTGCACCGAGGCACCGGCGGAGCGGGCGAACTTGGCGCCGCCACCGGGACGGAGCTCGATCGCGTGGATCGTGGTACCGACCGGGATGTTGCGGAGCGCCAGGTTGTTGCCCGGCTTGATGTCGGCCCCGGGACCGTTCTCGACGCGGTCGCCCTGCTGCAGGTTGCGCGGGGCGAGGATGTAGCGCTTCTCGCCGTCCGCGTAGTGCAGCAGCGCGATGCGCGCGGTGCGGTTGGGGTCGTACTCGATGTGCGCGACCTTCGCCGGCACGCCGTCCTTGTCATGGCGACGGAAGTCGATGACTCGGTAGGCGCGCTTGTGTCCGCCACCCTGGTGGCGAACGGTCACACGACCGGAATTGTTACGGCCGCCCTTGCTGTGCAGGGGGCGAACCAGCGACTTCTCCGGCGTGGACCGCGTGACCTCGACGAAGTCGGCGACGCTGGAGCCACGACGGCCCGGCGTAGTCGGCTTGTACTTGCGGATTCCCATTTCTCAGTCCTCGTCCGATATCGGACGATCCGACCCGCTTACGCGGCCGGACCGCCGAAGATGTCGATACGGTCGCCCTCAGCGAGGGTCACGATCGCTCGCTTGGAGCCCGCGCGCTGACCGAAACCGGTCTTGGTGCGCTTGCGCTTGCCCTGGCGGTTGATCGTGTTGACCCCGGTGACCTTGACCGAGAAGACCGCCTGGACGGCCTGCTTGATCTGGGTCTTGTTGGCGCCCGGGGCCACGATGAAGGTGTACTTGCCCTCGTCGAGGAGCGCGTAGCTCTTCTCCGAGACGACCGGCTTCAGCAGCACGTCACGGGGGTCCGTGAACGACTTGCTGATCGGCGTCTCGACGGTGTTCTTGCCCTCGGTCTCGTGGCGCTTCGCCTTGGCGATGCGTGCGACCTTCTTGGCCTTGGCGGCCTTGGAGGCAATGCTCGGGTGACGCGTAGCCATCAGGCTTCGCTCCCTTCGGTGTCAGCGGCCTGGGGGCCAGACACGAAGGACTCGAAAGCGGCCTGGGTGAAGACCACGTCGTCCGAGACGAGAACGTCGTACGTGTTCAGCTGGCCCGGCTCCAGGATGTGGACCTGGGGCAGGTTGCGCGCGGAAAGCAGCGCGGCCTCGTTGGAGCGCTCGATGACCAGGAGCACGTTCTTGCGCTCGCTGACCTTGCCGAGGAAGCTCCTGGCGGCCTTGGTGGAGGGGGTCTCGCCCTCGATCACGTCGGTGATGACGTGGATGCGAGCGTTGCGGGCCCGGTCGGTGAGGGCGTGGCGCAGGGCCGCGGCCTTCATCTTCTTCGGGGTCCGCTGCGAGTAGTCGCGCGGCGTCGGGCCGTGCACGACGCCACCGCCGGCGAACTGCGGGGCGCGGGTCGAACCCTGACGGGCGCGGCCGGTGCCCTTCTGGCGGTACGGCTTCTTACCACCACCGCGGACCTCGCCACGACGCTTGACCTTGTGCGTGCCCTGACGGGCGGCGGCCAGCTGTGCGACGACGACCTGGTGAAGCAGCGGGATGCTGATCTTCTCTACGTCGAAGATCTCGGCCGGGAGCTCGATAGTCCCGGCGGTGTCGCCGGAGGGCGACAGAATGTCAATGGTGCTCATAGTGTCCTCAGGCCCCCTTGGCCGCGGTGCGGACCAGGACGAGGCCGCCGTTCGGACCCGGGATGGCTCCCTTGATGAGGAGCAGTCCCTTCTCCGCGTCAACGGCGTGAACGGTCAGGTTCTGGGTGGTGACCCGCTCGTTGCCCATGCGGCCCGCCATGCGGACGCCCTTGAACACACGGCCCGGGGTGGCACAGCCACCGATGGAGCCGGGAGAGCGGTGCTTGCGCTGGACACCGTGACCGGCGCCGAGGCCACGGAAGTTGTGGCGCTTCATGACACCGGCGAAGCCCTTGCCCTTGCTCTTGCCGGTCACGTCGACCTTGACGCCGGCCTCGAACACCTCAGCGGTGATCTCCTGGCCGAGCGTGTACTCGGAGGCGCCCGCGGTGCGGATCTCGACGAGGTGGCGACGCGGCGTGACATCGGCCTTGGCGAAGTGGCCCTTGAGGGGCTTGTTCACCTTGCGCGGGTCGATCTCGCCGAAGGCGATCTGGACCGACTCGTAGCCGTCACTGTCGTTCGTACGGACCTGGGTCACGACGTTGGGCCCGGCCTTGACGACAGTCACGGGAACAACACGGTTGTTCTCGTCCCAAACCTGCGTCATGCCGAGCTTCTCGCCCAGGATGCCCTTGATCTGCTTAGCCATCTTCAGCTCACCGACCCCTAGAGCTTGATCTCGATGTCGACACCGGCCGGGAGGTCGAGTCGCATCAGAGAGTCAACGGTCTTGGGGGTGGGGTCGAGGATGTCGATCAGGCGCTTGTGCGTGCGCATCTCGAAGTGCTCGCGAGAGTCCTTGTACTTGTGCGGCGACTTGATGACGCAGTACACGTTCTTCTCAGTGGGCAGCGGCACCGGGCCCGCGACCGACGCACCAGTGCGGGTCACCGTCTCGACGATCTTCTTCGCCGAGCTGTCGATGACCTCGTGGTCGTAGGCCTTGAGCCGGATGCGGATCTTCTGTCCCGCCATGGCTACTCAGTAGTCCTGTCTCTAGTAACGCTCTGCACCCCGGCAAGCTCTTCTGCTCGCTTCACTCTTCGATTCCTCCGACCCACGCGGTCGGGTGTGTCGCGCTCTCACCGACACAGAAGTCCCAAGGTTCGGAACTTCCCTACTGGGAAAGCACGGCCCTTCCGGAACCGCAAGCCGAGGGCGAAGAAGCCCACCGGGTGCCTGGTCGGCGCCGCACTGACACTTCCCGAAAGATTCCCGTACGTCCGCCCCAGCGCTGCCGTTAAGACAGTTGGGACGACGAGTACCGTGGGACTCGCTTCCGGTCCTCCCGACGGGAGGCGCGCAGCATCAACACTCGACCGAGCAACTCGGACAGTCTGCCATATGGGGCAGGGCGCTGGCCAATCGGGGCGTAGAGATTACCCGGGGAGTGACGCAGGTCAAACACGGACACGTCTCAGGGCAGCTCGGCCCATGTGCTCATCGTTTCCTCCAGCGTCCAGATCCGCACTCGGGCCTGCACGCGCGACGCGAAGAGGTCACGCTCCGCGACAATGCTCAGGTCACCAGTGCCCAGCTGTTCGGTCGCGGCATGCTCGCACAAGTCCATTCCCGTACGACCCCCGTCGCAGAGGGTGGTCAGGAAGGTGCCGTCCCAGGTGCGCTCGCGAAGGCGCCACGGAGCCTCACCCGCCGCGGTCCTGCGCAGAGTTTTCATGAACACATCGGCGCAGTGGCGGCGAGCCCCGCCCGCACCGACCTGGAAGACGTGGTTTCCGGTCTCGACCACGGTCGCGGTGGGCAGCACAAAGGTCACCCCAGCTCTCAGCCGGACGTCCATCTCTGCCAGAACGTCCGCCCGGCGATCGTTCATAAAAGGAACATCGAGGATCTCGACGAAGACGGAAGTGTCCAGAAAATCGACGACGGGCAGGTCGAACCCAGTACCAGACCGCTTACTCACGCGCTCACAGGCTCCTCAGGAAGTCCTCGACGGTAGCCACTCCCGCATCACGGGGGCGTACGGCATCGAGCAGGCGCCCCTTACTCACGGCGTCCCCCAGATCCCCCGCAGCGAGGAGATCCACGTAGCCAGGCAGTTCCGTGAGCCGTGTAAGGCGACTCTCGCCGGACTCCGGGTCCCGGCTGCACACGACGACGCCAGAGTGGTCCTCGGCCGTGAGCGAGTTCAGCAGGGCAGGGCTGTGTGTGGTGAACAGGACGTCGATACGACGGCGCTGCGACTCCTCTTTCATCAGATGGAGCACACGGGAGGCCTGCGTGGGATAGAGACCGTTCTCGATCTCCTCGATCACCAGGTGGCGCTGAGCCCCCGGATGCCCCTTGTCGTCCTCTGCCGACGCACTGAGCAGCGCCGTGCCGAATGCCAGGAAGCGCAGCATGCCGTCGCTGAGGAGTCTGGCCGGGACATCGTGCTCGATCCCGTGATAGCCCGCCTCCTTCAGGATCAGTTGCACATCGCCGAGTCGCGTCTCGACCTTGCCGATGGCCCGCACGGGAAACTCCGGCATGCCCGCCACCAACTCCTTGAGCCGGGCAAAGGCCGCAGCGTCCCTTCTCATCAGCTCCACGACGGCTGCGCTGAGGTTGTCGCCGCTGCGCCGAAGATCCCCGTCACGGGAGTTCACGTACTGCCTCATCAGATGCGGGACCGGATCCAGCAGGAAGACCTCGCGCAACACATGGAGAACGTCCTGTACAGCCTGGTGCACGAGCCTGGCCGCCTCGGTCGTGGCGGGCACTCGCAGAGGTACCTGGCCCGTCAGCAAACGGTCCGAGGAGAACGGGACACCGGGATCCATCCCGCGCCGGCCGTTGAAGCACCGCACGTTGAGATCACTGCGACGCTGATCCACAGGGTCGCTGACCAGCAAGGGCCGGCCAGCGCCCAGACGTCGTCCTGCATAACGCACGCCTTCCACCGCCGTCAGTTCCTCATGCAGCACGCGGACCTCCGGGACGGTCGCGATCTCCACGTCGAGGTCGTACACGGCGTCTCCGGACCGGACCCGGCACCCCAGTCGGAACGAGTGCTGCCCGAGCGGCGCGCACCCATCCGCGCCACCTCGGATCGGCTCCTCGCCGCCGCTGCGCGGACCATCCAGAGCGTCCCGCAGCGAATCCCCCGGCGCAGCCAGACGAGAGAGCACCATAAGGGCGTCCAGGGCGTTGGACTTGCCGCTGCCGTTGCGACCAATCAGTACCGTGAGGTCGTCAAGCGGAAGACGCTGCTCGGTGAAGCTCTTGAAGGAGGTCAGGCGTACCTCCTCCAGACGGGGAGTCTCCACCGGGCACCTCTCTCACTCACGCGACACGGCTGCGGTCCCCCTCAGCTAAGCAGCAGCTTGCTCGACCCGTCCAACACCTGACACGAAGCCGGACCAGGTGTCAGGAGCGAAGGTCAGGCGGGGTCCGGCGATGTTCTTGGAGTCGCGGACGAGGATGGTGTGCGGGGTGGTGGCTATCTCGACGCAGTCGCTGGGGTTACTGCTGTCGCTGTAGCTGCTCTTGAACCAGTGGAGTTCCGAGGTGCTCATAGTGCTCCCAGCGCTTGCTCGATGAAGGCCAGCGACTCCCCTGGTGAGAGAGCCTGAGCCCGGATGATGCCATACCGCAGTTCGAGGATTCGGAGCTGGCGTGGGCTTTCGACAGGGCGACCGCCGAACTCGTCGTCGGTGCGTCCCGCTCCCGTGCCGTCCTTGAACTTCAGCACCTGAATGCGACCACTTGTTCCTGGGTGGTCCGCACGTGCGGTTGGCATCACCTGGAACTCGACGTTCGGCAACCTGGCCACCTCCAGCAGGTGTTCAAGCTGTCGGCGCAGCACCGTTGTCCCGCCGATGGGGCGTTCGAGAGTCACCTGCTCCTGGACGAAGCTGAGTTCCGGAGCGGGCTCCCGCTCGAAGATGACCCGACGAGCCATACGGGCGGCAACCGCCCGCTCCAACGCCTCCGTTGACAGCTTGGGCCGCCACGTCCCGAGGAGCGCCCGTGCGAACTCCTGTGTCTGCAACAACCCATGGATGTTGTGGTTGCTGTACAGCTGAAGCTCGACCGCGTTGTCCTCCATCTTCTTCAGATCCCGCACCTTCTTCGGGTACTGGGCCTTCTCCACATCCTCCTTGAACGCCTTCAGATGCCCACCCGCGTTCAGGACGTCGTCGGCCCGGTCCAGGAACTCCACCCGAGGGATCCGCACCCCGCGCTCGATCTTGCGGATCATGTCCTCGCCGTATCCCATGACGTGGGCGAAGTCGGCCACCCGCATCCCGGCCTGCTCTCGGCAGCACCTGACGAGTCGCCCCACCGCCTCCACCAACGGCGCGCTCTCGTCGCCGGGTTCGAGGTCCCAGCCGGCCTCGTCCACACCCTCGTTCTCGTTGCTCACGCTTTCGTCGTTCATGGCCACCCACCTCCAACGCGCACCCGTACCCGTACGTCGTCCGAGACAGCCGAGACAACGCGAGACAACGACGGGACAGCGCGGATACGTACAGGCGTCATCGCACGTCAAGGCAAGCAGCCTCGGCCACGCTGAGTGACGTGAATCAAGAAACAGCCGAGCCCGAGGCCCAACTCCCCAACCCCGTCCGCAACTTCAGCGCACTCCTGCCACCCACACCCCGGGGAGCGCACCAGGCCCGCCTGCTGGCGGTACGGCAACTCCGCGACTGGGAAATCCCATTGGCCCCGGCGGAGCAGATCGTGGCCGAGCTGGCGGCCAACGCGGCCACGCACGGCCGCGTACCGGGCCGGGACTTCAGACTCACGCTCTACGTCGTCGCCGCCACCCTGCGCATCGAGGTCACCGACACCTGCGGCGACCGCCTGCCCCGCCCCCAACACCCGGCTGCGGAAGCCGAGTCCGGCCGTGGGCTCCTCCTCGTCGAGGCGCTGGCCGACCGCTGGGGCGTAGCCCGGGGGCCGCGCCCGCGCAAGACGATCTGGGCTGAACTGAACGTCGCACCGGAATCACCGGAGCCACCGATCTCCGGAAACCCGAACTCCGGTGAAAGTGACGCCCTTCCCCAAGAACCACGACGGTGAAAGAACCCCCACCAAGCCCCACCCCACCCTCCCGCCGACTCGGCCCGCCGCTCACCCATCTGGGTGAACATCGTCAACTGGGCTGGATTCCGGGCAGGTTGCGTGATCTACGCTCAGCGCAAACAACTCCAGACATACGACGGCCCTCGCCGGGACTGGCATCCCAAGGCGAGGGCCTGACCACCAAGGAAGCAGCAACCTTCCCGATGGATACACGCGACACTACCGCGCCCCCGCACGCCCGGTCCCGGCACACCGCCGACAAACACCCGAACCAGCGGCACCGGACACCCGGAGTTGGACTCACACACGACAACTCCCGCCACACCACCCGCTTCACGGTGATCGGCAACCACCTCGCCCAGCACCCGGAGTTGTCGGCCCTGGCGATCGGCCTCGGCGTCCACATCCAGTCGCTCCCCGCAGGCTCCCGCGCCGACATCAACACCCTCGCCGCCCGCTTCCCCGAGGGCAGGACCCGAATCGCCGCCGCGCTAAGGGAGTTGGAGACCCACGGCTACCTCCGCCGCGAACGCCACCGCATCCCCGACGGCCGCATCATCACCCGCACGATCTCCTGCAACCAGCCCGGCGGCGGACGCAGAGACCACACGGAACCCCACGCACCCCACACGCCACCAAAAGCGCCCGCGCCCCGGCGCGAACGGGCACCCCGCAAGCCCCTACCCGCCGTACCGCGCCCCGCGTACCCGGCTCCCGCCCTCCTCCAAACGGCCACCGATCTCCTCACCGACCTCCGCCGCCACACCCCGGACCTCCTCCTGTCGGCCTGCGACACGGCCCACCTGGCCCAGGGGGTCGCGGCCTGGCTGGAGCGGGATGTCACCCCCACCGCCGTACGCCACGCACTCACCACAGACCTCCCACCCGAAGGCCTACGCCGCCCCGCAGCCCTCCTGGCCCACCGCCTGACGGCCCAGCTCCCGCCCCCACCACCGTTCCGCGCCCCGACACCACCACCAGCGGTCCGAAACCCACTCCAGAACTGCGACAACTGCGACCGCGCCTTCCGCTCACCCACCCCAGGACGCTGCCACGACTGCCGAACCGATCTCCCGAAGGCCGCCTAGCATGAAGGGGACGATCCAGTAGGGCCATGAGGGGGTTTCCCTCACCCCAATGCTCGGGTGTGCCGGATGGCAGGGGCGGCGGCCGGTCGGTCAAGGTTGTGAGACATGCAGGTCAAGCAGGTCGGACAGCCGCTCCACGGGGAGATCAGAACGTGCGTATCGCCACCGTCATTGCCTTGACCCTCGCCACAGGCATCGCCGCGCCGGCCGCGTCCGCCGCCGGCGCCGACCGCACCACCGACGGCCTCTGGCGCATGGACGGCTACGGCACGGTCGTGGCTGTCGGCCACGGCAGGTACGAGGAGTACCAGACCACCGCAGTGAGCTGTCTGAAGGGCGACACCGCCCGGCGGACGGGCCCGGGGACGTACACGCTGGACGGCGACGTCCTCACAGTGCGGCCGGGCAAAGACAGGAACCACGCGTCGGTGGCGGTGGCCAGTTCGGTCGGCCACCGGAACCTGCACCGCATCTCCTCCCTGCCGCCGGCCTGCACTCACCCCACCCCCAAGGACCCGCTGACCACCTTCGACGTCTTCTGGCAGTCCTACGAGGAGAACTACCCGTTCTTCGCGGCCAAGGGCATCGACTGGCACGCGGTACGGAACGAATACCGCCCGCAGGTGCACAAGGACACGACCAGGACGGAACTGTTCGGCATCTTCAGCAGGATGGTGCGTCCGCTCTACGACGCCCACGTCGCGGTCCAGGACGGCGACCGCGTGTTCGCCGAGGGCCGCCCCGGCACGGCGGTGCCCGACGAGGAACTGGACGCGAAGGTCAAGAAGTTCATCGAGACGCGGGATCTGGCGAAGGCCCCGTACCGCCAGGACTTCGCCAATGGCCGTATTACGTACGCGGACGTGGCGGGCGGCAACCGTCTCGGCTACCTCCGCATCTCCGGCTTCGACGGCTACCTGCCGGACGAGGACGCGTCGTACGCGGCCCAACTGACCGAACTGGACCGGGCGTTGAACACCGTCCTCACACCGCAACGCTCACGTCACCTGCACGGCCTGATCATCGACCTGCGCATCAACGGCGGCGGCTCCGACGCCCTCGGCATCCACATCGCGGAACGCCTCACCGACACCCCCTACATCGCGTACACCAAGCGCGCCCGCAACGACCCGGCGAACCCGAACCGCCACACCCGCCCCGAGCCGATCCCGGTGCTCCCGGCCCACGCCCCGCACTACACCGGCCCGGTGGCCCTGCTGACCGGCGGCTCGACGGTGAGCGCGGGCGAGACCTTCACCCAGGCCCTGATCGACCGCCCCGGCCACACGATCCGCATCGGCCGGCCCACCCAGGGCGTCTTCTCCGACGTCATGGAACGCAAACTCCCCAACGGCATGACCGCCTGGCTCCCGAACGAGGAGTACCTGACCAACTCGGGCCGGACGTTCGACGGAGCGGGGATTCCGCCGCAGGTGACGGTTCCTGTGTTCACGAAGGAGGAGTGCGCGGCGGGGCGGGATTCGGGGTTCGATCGGGCGGTGGAGATGCTGGGCGATGACCGTTCCTGAAGGACTGCGCGGCTTCTACGGCCACCAGATCCCTCGCGTACCTCGACAGGATCGCGCCGCCTACGCCTCGGGCGGCATGCTGAAGGTGTCCGAAAGACCGGAGCTCGTCTCGCAGTTGAGCAGGCTCGCGAGAGTACGGCTTGAGCCGTGCAGGATGCGCAGGTTGTCCGTACGCGCCGCAGCGGCTGATTCGCTCGCCTCGTACCGGCTCCGCACTTCTCCCCGTATCAGAACGGGCGCGCCTGAACTCCCGCTGAACTTGCCACTGGTGCACTCGAAATAGAGAACGCCGACTTTGACACCGGCGAGGGCCAACTTCCCCATTCGGTATTCCTTGAAAGTCTCGGCGGCCTGACCTTTTCCGGGTGAATCCTCAGGAAGGTAGTAGCTGACCATCACAGAATCGAGTCCTGACGATCCTTTGTAGGCTCCGCAGAAGGAGATACTGGAGAGATCCCCGACTCCCCCGGCCTCGTACCGTGCGACCACCTGATCAGCGGTCCGTTGCGGATGTCCGATGAAGGAGGTCTTCACGGAAACGGGAATGTCGGCCACGCGCTTCATGGCCGCCTTGACCGAGGAACTCAAAGACCTGTCGCAGGATTCGCTCGCCGGGCTCCGACTCGGCGGATCCGCCGCCTTCGATCCCCCGCCCTGGCAGCCCGCCACAGTGAGAGCCACTGCGATCAGGACTGGTGTCATCTTCGGGCACTTCATCAGCAATACCATTCGTCTGTACGGTGGCGAGAGTGACCTCCCACGCGGCGGGCAACAACTCGCGTCAGGTCTTGGGAAGCGCACCCCGCTGGCTCTCTCCGTTGGTCCCCTTCCCGTACCCGGCGTCCAGGGCATCCTCCAGGTCCTGCCCGAAGCCGTCGTCATCGTTCGAGATGCCGTGACTCAGCATGAAGCTGTTCATCGGGGCTGCCGCCGCGACTTGGCCCGCCCGATAGATCTCGGTCCGCTGCTCCTGAATGGTGCTTCCGCTGTCCTGTTGCATCGTCTCCGCGCCGTCGCCGATCACGGTGCCGATCTGCTGCGAGATGGCGCCTTCTCCCGCGCCCATGAAGACAGGAATCAGTGTGCCTGCCACACCGACGGCAGCCACGGGTGGCAGGAAAGCCGCTCCGGCGGCGATGCCGACGCCCGCGCCGAACGAGACCCAACTCGCCTTCTGGCCCAGGCTCTTGTTGTATTCAGCGTCCCTCGCGAGCCCCTCTGCCCTGACCTGATCCGCCCTGGACTGATCGAGGATTCCCTGAATCTCCGCACCGGTACGAACGATCTCCCGGGCGTGCGGCTGATTGATGTGGTTCCCGTCGGCCTGCGCTTCCAGCGCGCTCGTTCCGTAGATCTGCTGAGCGGTCGAGATGTCCGAGTAGCCGTCCGGGTGCTGGCCGACCGAACTCAGGAACTTGATGGCATTGCTCGATCCGAACTGCGCATGGCCGGCCGAATCGGTCGGAGAGAACAGGCTGTCCGCCCTGTTGTCGTTCAGCGCCCAGTTCAGATCGTCGATGTAGCCGGCCCCCATACGACCGAGACTGTCCGTAAGGGGATCCTGGACGTTCTCCGGATTGCCGTACGTCGCCACGACCTTTTCCATGATCGCGGCCGAGGTTCCGTCCCGGACCAGCTTGGGCGCGGGGTCGTCGTACGCGTGCCCCAGCGTCGCTGCCTCCAGCGCGTGCCCTAGTGCGTCCGGTCCACTGTCACGGGCATGCGCGGCAGCGTCGCTGCCGGGAGCGACAAGGCTGTCCGGCGGCCACTCGAAGTCCTTGTTCGTCAACTCGTCGAAGTACGTGTAGTCGAGGGTGCCGGCCTTCACAGTGCCGTCCTCGTTGTACACCGTGGGCTTCATGTCGTCCGAGAAGAACAGTTTCGATGCCTCGGGGCTGTGCCCGAGCCCTTCCAGCACGCTGGTGAGCGGGTCGTAGCCGGCACCGGTCTTCCCCGACGGGTTGAATCCCCAGTCGAGGTCGGAACCCCCTGTCATCGGCTTGTTGCCCAGGAAGAAGTCGGGGTCCTTGTGGTGCAGTTGAACGATGTGTTCGGCGATGGGGTTGATGAACTTCGGATCGTAGTTCCCGTACCGAAGCAGCCCACCGAGGATCTGGTAACCGTAGGGGGAGTTGATCGCGCCCGGATAGAGCTCGATCTGCTTGGTTCCCAGCTTTCTGAACTCGTCCCCCCAAGTGGTCGGCAGATGAGGTTCGTTGGCGGTGTTGGTCGCCGTGGCGAGAGCGATGCCCATGCTGCTCTGGAGCTGCCTGGTCAGGGCCAGGCGCTGCTTGTCATCGCCTTCCGTGCCGTCGAGAGCCATACGGCCGTAGAACGTGAGCGTCTCCTCGGTTCCACCGAGAGACTTGTAGAAGGCGGTGGTGAAGTCGGGATCCTTCGCGTTCCACTTCATGAGGGAGTCGAACTCGGCGAGCTGCTTGTCGGTCATCTCCGTGCCGAGTTCGGCCAGTTCGGTGGCCCGCCGTTGCTCCGCGTCGTCCAGGGACGTGTATGTCTCATGGCCGAAGTTGTGACCGTCCTTGCCGTGGCTCTTGTTGAGAGCGCGAGCCACCGAGTCGTCGATCTCCTGGGCGTGGGCCACCAGGTTGGCGATGCGACTGGCCAGGTGGTGGGCCTCGTCGAGCTGCTCCTGGGTATGCGTGTCGTCCGTGGTGCGATCGTGCGGGAAGAACACGTGGATCACCGGGCTGCCGCCCTCGTTCCCGTAGTCCTCCACCTTTACGCCGAGCCCCGGCGCTTCCTTGTGGAGCGCGGTCTCCAACTTCTTCTGGATTCCGACGAGTTCGGTGTGGGCGTCGTCGAGAACCTTGTGGATGCTGCTGGCCTCGGCATGCGCGTCCTTGAACTCCTTGGCAGTCTTTCCCACGAACTCCCGTGTGACATCCGAGTTCACGCCGGCCCAGCGGGCACCGTCCGCCTTTGCCCGCAGGCCTGTTTCGGCCCTGGTCGCCAGATCGTCGAGCTTGTCGACGACGGATTTCCAGTCGGCGACACTGGCCTCCAGCTTCCCCAGATCGACTTCCGCCAGATTCGTCATCGTGACCCCGGACACGGCCGCAACCTCCGTTACTTGAAGTACTTGTTGAGCTGCGACACCGACAGGGCGGAGCCACCGGCGTCTCGCGCCGATGCCGCGATCAGTGCGTCGTCATGAGCGTGCGTCTTCTGGGTGTAGTCGAGGTGGTTCGAAATATGGGCACACGCCTGAAGGAGTGATTGCACCTGACTCGTCCATGTCGTGACGGTCTGCGACATGGCGGGGCCCATGGAGAAGTTCTGCGCCTTCAGTTCGGCAGCGGCCCGCATCGTGGATCCGTTGCCCTGCTTGTCCGCGCCCATACCGTCGACGTCCGCCGCCCTGCGGAGATCGTCGTGGAGGGTGAACGCTTCATGGCCGACAGCGCCGAGGTCGTCCTGGTGCACCACCAGATCACCACTGCTGCCGGCGCTGTCCGCGGGAAGCTGGTTGAGCCTCATGTGCGCCGAGCCCCTCTGGGCCGCGTCGGCCTTGAGCTGCTCCCACTCGTCCCAGGCCATCGCCCCGAGTCCTCCCCTGATCCCCGTACCCCGGCAACCGGCCCGACCGGCCACGGAGTTCTTACCAGATCCTCAACTTACCCAACGGCAGGGGCGACCTGACCCTCGAAGGTCACCCCTCATCGATCCTTCACAGCTGCCTCGTGCTGCCGATGCCGACTGCTCACGCTTGTCTGCGTCGGCACGCGACGAATACCACCGCACCCCCCGCGACCAGCACCGCGGCACCGCCGCCCAACCCGATCCAGCGGACGCTTTCACCGCCGCTCCCCGAGGACGAGGTGGTGGCCGGAAGGCCGTCCCCGTTCTCCGGAGCACCTGCGGCACCGGAGCCCGAAGCGTTCGCGCTCGGAGCCGCGGAGGCCTGGGCGGCGGCAAGGTCGGGGAGCGGGTACGCCCCGGCCGGACCGGGGTTCCCCGGGTTCTGCAGAGCGACACGAGGCCGGACGATCCCGTACCCGATCGAGTCGTTGCGCTTCGCGCCGTCCGTGGGGGCGCCGATGGTGTTGAGCAGCACGCGGAGGACCTGGTTGTTGGTCCAGGTCGGGTGCTTGGACCAGATCAGGGCGGCGGAGGCGGAGGCGATGGCCGTGGCGTCGCTGGTGCCGTGGGAGTGGCAGAGGTCCTGGCCGTTCGGACAGGCGTGGTACATCTCGTCGCCGGGGGCGGCGACGTCCACCTGTGGGCCGTACTCGGACTCGGCGGTCTTGTGGAGGTCCTTGCCCACCGATCCCACGCCGACCACGCCCGGAGTGGCGGCTGGGTACTCGACCTGGTTTCCGCCGGCGCCGCTGTTTCCGACCGCCGCGAAGACGAGCGCCCCCTTGTCCAGCGCGTACTTCACGGCAGCCGAGAGCTGGTCCGATCCCTTGGACGATCCCATCGAGATGTTGATGACCTGTGCCCCGGAATCGGCCGCGTAGCGGATCGCACTGCTCAGGGTCCGGTTGAACTCCTTGTTGTACCTGCCGGCATCCCATCCCCTGTCCGGCATGCGCACGGGGAGGATCCTCGCGCCAGGTGCGAGTCCGAAGGTGCCCTCGCCTCCGTTTCCCGCGCCGGTACCAACGATCAGGAGGGCCATCGTGCTTCCGTGGCCGTCGTAGTCCGCGTGTTCGTCGCCCGGTGAATCCGGCGCCTCGTCCCTGCCCGCGAGCACCCGGCCCTGCAGATCGGCCAGGTTGTCGTCCACTCCGGTGTCGATGACCGCGACCGTGACGCCCTTGCCCGTGCTGGTCCGCCAGATCTGTTCGGCCTTCATGGCGGTGAGGTGCCACTCCTGCTCCCGAACGGACTCCGCGTACGCGGGCGTGGTCACCATGCCCGTCAACAGCAGGCCCACGGTTGCGGAGACAGCACTCCCCAGGCGGGAGTTCCTCGACGTGCTGGCCGGCATCTGCTTCCTCTTGGTCACTGGGTCTGGGGCTGGGAGCTAGAGGGATGGGGGCCACAGAGTCGGTGGCCGAGGCTTGGTGTCCGAGCGGCCGGTGGCGCTCCTTGGCTCGGCTTCCTCACTCCGGTCGCCGGCCTTCTTGCCTTGCTCGCCGTTCCGTCTGCCCTGTTCGCCGTTCCGTCGCGTGTTCGACGAACGGGAACCGGTCGGCCCGGCCCCTGAACGCTGCTGCGACTGCGGACGACCGCCCATGACACCCTCGCCGATGCCTCGACGGCCGGCCGGCGTCGCTCGCTGTCCGGCGCCTACGCCTCCCGTACCCCCGAAGGACCTAGGCCCGGCCGGACCGCGAGCGGTCGTACCGCCCGTACCACCTGTGCCGGCTGTCTCACCACCGACGACAGTGCCGCGCGGCAGCCCACCGGCACGCCGACCGGTCGACGATCCGGCCGCCGGTGGCGTGGGGCGACCACCGGTGATGCCGTTGCTGCCCCTGTTGCCGGACGCCTGCCCTGTGGTCGGCTGCGCGGCTTCCCGTCCCAGCGGCCCCACAGGCCTGCCACCGGTCACCGGACGCACGGTCCCTGCCGCCCTTCGCGCGGGTTGAGCAACAGCACGCGCGCCGGCCGTCGAGCGCCCCGTTCCCGCTTCCAGGGGGACCGAAGACGGGTTCCGTACGCCGCCCGGCACCGTCGGCGGCATCACTCCGGTGGGCGCCGAACCGCTACCGCCAGCCCAGCCCTCGTCCGACGGTCCAACCGAACTCGTCGGCAGCACTGGCGGGAGCGGGAGCACTTGAACGCCGTCGACTGTCACCGCCACCTGGTCCAGTACTTCGAGCGAGGGTCGCTGAACCGTCGCGTGCGGGCGGGCTTCACCGGCCGCCCCTCTGGTGTCGTCAACGGCCCGCGTCCTCGTCGGACGCGCTGCGGCAAGCGAAGGTGCTCCGGTCTTGGCGCCGGTGGACGACGTACGGCCGCCCCCGGCCCCAGCAGACACCACTTCGTTCTCGTCGCGTTTGACGACGGCAGGCTGGAGATCTGTCGGCGGCGGCGGAAACATCGGCCGCTCCAACCCGTCCAGCTGCGTCGCCGACAGTCGATACGACTGGCCCAGCTTGAGCATCTGCGACGCGGCCTCCTGGCGGATCTTCTCCTTGTGCGCGGCGAGGGCGGCGAGTTCGGTCGCGGACCGGACGGTGACGGGCGTGGTGTCCGGGCCGTTGTGCGCCGGTGTCGCCTCGTTCAGGTTCGCCCGTGCGGTCTTCGTGTCGCGCGGGATCGACGCCTGAGCCTGGGCGATCGCATCGGACGCCTGGCCCAGCCACTTCGCCGCGTCGTCGCTGAAGTCACCCAGGCGGAGGGTGGAGTTGGCCAGGTCGTCGGCCCAGGTGCGGAAGACGTCGGCTCCCTCGCCCTGCCAATCCACGTACTGGGGGCGGACCTTGAGTTCCTCGCCGATCTTGCGGATCTCCTTGGCGGCCGCGGTCAGGCGGTCGGCGGCGGACCGCACCGTGCGCGAGTTCGCCTGGTCGAGCCACGCGAGCATCTGCTCGTGACTCATGTCCTCGAAGGGGGTGCTGCTGCCGGTTCCGTGCGTTGTGGCGGACATCAGATCGTGCCTCCCGCGTCGCGCCCGGTCGCGGTGTGGGATTTCTTCGGGAACCTGGTGTGGGGGTGGGGGTCGTAGGTGCCTCCGTAGTGCTTCGTCGTCTCCGCGCCGATCGCGGTCATACGGTCGCGGACGTCGACGTCAATGTTCCGGTAGCCCTTGTGCGAGGCCAGCACCGCGATGTTCATGCCCTCCATCGAGTCGGAGAGCAGCTTCGAGAACGTTTCGAGTTCGCCTACGACCGTCTCGTACGCGGTGAACAGCCCGGCCGCCTCCGACCATTGACCGCCACCCCCGCCGAACTGATGCCGTACGAGCTGCTCCTGGCCCACCTTGTCCGGGCCGGCGTCCGAGCCCTTCAGATCGTGGATCAACTGGTCGACGCGCTTCTGGAACACCGTGAAGGACGAGAACTCGGTGACGACATCGGCGGCGGCGCCCCGCACCGCGCCGATGCCCCCCGACGCCCACGAGGCCCCGAAGGTCGACCCCGGTCCCGGCCCAGGCTCCGATCCGCTGTCGCTCGGCAGCACAATGCCCTCCCCCGTACGTGGCCTGCTCCGTCGTTCCTGTCGAGGTGCTGCGCCTCTGCGACCACCTTAGCTACAACCAGTGACAACACGAACTCGCGCAGTAACACGGAGCGATCAGAACCGGCCGCCGTCAGTTGGGGGTCGGGACGATGCCGGTGAACAGGAGGAACGAGAACATGACGGTGCTGGGCGCGAGGACGGCGAACAGAGCACGCCGGGCGGCGGTCTTCTCGGTCTGCGGCAGGCCCCAACTGGCGAGCAGCAGCGCCAGGGAGGTCAGAAGCCCCACCTGAAGAATGGTGAAGGCAGTGTCGAACTTCCGGTTGAAGCGATCGGCTTCCGCACCGTTGCAGGAGTCGCAGGCCATGGGGGTGAGGCTGCCGATGATGTACGCGAAGAAGGCGGCGGGAAGGGTGACCACCGTCGCGATCAGCTGTCCCACCCGTGTTCCGCGTACCGAGGTGCCCTGTGTGATCGACATGCCCCCAGCCAACTGCAGGGCACGGGGCGACACATGAGCACGAGTACTCAGGCCCGGCGGCCTCTTTACCTCACTTGCACCCCAGGGTCTTGAGAGTCGCCGGGAAGTAGGCCCGCATGAACTTCTCGATGTCCTTGCGGTGAGTGTGGTCCGTGAGGGGGACTTGGAGGGTGAGGGTGAAGTAGTCGCCACCGTTGGTCTTGCATTTGGCGATCGAGATGGCTCCGTCGGTGCCGACGATCGACTTGTAGGCGAAGTCGATGGCGCGGGGATCCGTCACGTGCGAGACCGATCCTGTGCCCTTCGCCAGGTACATCAGGTCAGTCGGGTTCGGGTCCCACGAGAACCCGAGGTCAAGGACCGGGTCAGGGCCGGACAACAACACGCAGGGAGCCGTAATTGCTTCAGAACGATCCACACGGTTGTACTCGTGCAAGTCCTCGTCGGATGTCACCAACGGACGACTCACCGAAGGATCGACGGACGTACCACAAATAGCCTTCGGAATCTCGTGGTCGGCCGATTCGGCGCAGGATACCGCGAGGACCGTAACGGAAAGCACGGACAGCCCGAGACGGATACATGATTTCACTTGGGCTGTTCCCCGGAGACACCTTTGGCGTTCGCCATCCCGTCGGTCGCGGCTCGGCGAATTTCCTGCTGCGGGTTAAAGTAGGAACTGTTATCAACTCGATGTGTCTTGCTCCACTCTTCCGAGAGGCCCATGAGCTGTCCGTTCCTCCTGTAATAGACTTTGACGTTCTCTTCGGTCTGCTTGTCATCAAGCCTCTTCTGCTCATCCGCAAGCCATTGATCCGTCACATAGTCAAACCCCATCTGCACATCCCCACTACCCATAGGGATATAACTGATCGCCTTGTCGAAGAGCGGCTTGGCCTCGAATGCCGCGACCTTTGGGTCTCCAGCAGCCTGAACCCGGGCCTCCTCCAGAAAGCCGACGGTGCGGCCGGCCGCGCTGAGAGAGTCAGCCGAGTTCGAGTGGTCGTGGTGAATGGCGGACACCATGGCCTGGTTCATCCCCCCGTTCAACGTCCCGTACGCCCCCTCATCCTTGGACACCTGTTTCGCGACCTCGAAAAGCCGGTGCTGGTCCAAGGGGGAATGGGCGACGTCGACCTCACTCATCGCCGCATGCACCGTATCCCCATGGCTGATGAGCACATTGGCCATCGGCTTCCGTAGCGACGGCGGGAAATCGTCGCCGCTGTCCGACAGATACGTCAACGCCGACTTGAACACCGCGTCGTTCGTCGCCCGGTCCCCCACCCGCGCCCCGTGCGGATCCGCAGGATCGATCCCCGTCGCCGCCGCCTGCAACGCCGCCCCGAATCCCGCCCGGTCGTCCCCGTCCAACCGGGGGACATAGTGGCCGCCCTTCGAAGGACCCTCATCGTTCAGGGTGACATTCCAGTCGCGGTCCTTCATGAGGTATTTCATGTGGGCGTCGGAATGGAGATAACGTGCGGCCTCCGCGGGGTCGCGGCTCATGATGCCGAGCATGCCGTCTACGGGGTCGTTGGCGAACCAGCCGCCGCGCGCCCCGGCGTACGTGCCCTTCACCCGCCAGATCCCCGGCTGCTTCTTCTCCGCCGCGATCATGTCGTCGGTGAGGTCCTCGACCATCCCGGGCGCGTACCCGTGGCCCTTCCGCATCAGCGTGACCAGCGACTGGTAGCCGACCGCCTTGTCGAGGTGGAGGCCCTGGGCGTCGGTGGCGTAGTGCTGGAGGCCTGCGTGCCGCATGTCGGTGCGCCACTTCCGGTACCAGTCCGACTTCGGGTGTCTTGTCGCCGCGGCGAGCGTGTTCGCCAGGCCCGTCTCGATCGTCGCGTACGTGCCCGCACCGGCGCCGCCCTGGACGTGGATACGGTCGTTCAGTTCGTTCGTCAGTTTCAGCGTCTCCGTCGCGCCCAGGTCGTCCAGGAGTGTCCGCGCGAACACCTCGTCGCCGCTGTTGTCGCGGAAGGACCTTTCCAGTTCGGCGAGTTGAGTGTCCGTCAACTCGCCGCCCCTGCTCAGTTTTTCCAGGTACTGGTCCGTCTCCTCGGCCTCGTACCGTTCCACATCACCCATCGCCCTGCCGTTGAACCCCCGCCCTCCGGCGAGCAGTTCGGAATCGATCACGGCCCCCGCCAGCGCGATCCGGACGCCCGTGTCCGTGTCCGTCACATCGCGTACCGCCTTGGTGATGCGGTCCTGCCACTGCTGTGCGGCATGCGGATCGGCGGGAGTCTCCGGCTGGTCGGGGCCGGGGCTCACCACTCCCTGTTCCGAGACCCGCATGCCCGCCCGGATCGCGTCCCCCCGCGCCGCCTCCACCCGGCCCCGCAGCTCCACGAACCGTGCGTGCGCGTCCCGCAGCAGCGACGCGATCGCCTTGGCCTCCGTCTGCGCGTACCCGAACTCCTTGAGCGTGGTGTCGAAGCGGGCGTTCGCCGCGTCGGCGCTGAGCCCCGTCCACGACGTGCCCATGGAGATGCGGTGCACATCCCGCCGGTACGCCGTCTCCTGCTTCTCGAACTCTCCCGCCATGCCGTCCCAGCGCTCGGCCGCCGTGGTCAGCGTGGCGAGGTCGGTGGTCATGATCTCGTGATACGTCGGCATCGCCCTGTCACCCCAACCTCAGTACGTGTCCAGCGAGGACCGCTCGCGCAACGTCGACCCCACCGCCAGATCCGTACTCGTCAGCACCGCGTTCCCGCTCCGCAGCGCGTCCCGCTCCGCGCCGAGCCGGTCCATCAGGTTCTTCACCTGGTCCGCCCACGCCCCGTGCGCCTTCTTGAGAGCGGCCGAGGTGAGCCACCCGTCCCCGTCCTTCGCCGCGAACTCCCGTACGGCGGCGCCGATTTCCTCGTCCGCCCAGCGCCCCGCCACGAGCGTGTCGGGCCCGATGTGCTCCTCGATCGCCTTCGCCGCGGCCCGTTTCTCCCCCGGCGAGGACACCAGCTTCCCCGGAGCCGAACTCAGAGCCGAACTCGGAGCCGAAACGCCCAACTCCCTCGGCACCCCCGACACACCCAGCACACTCGACTTACCCGCCACACCTGCCACACCCGACACGCCCACCGCAGTCCCCTCGCTACACCCGCCGGCTCTCCAACGGCCCCAGGTACAGCGCCGGCAGACCTCCCGTGTCGATCACGAGCCGCTGCAGCACCACCGTCGGGTCCACCATCCAGAACTTCAACCGGTGGACCCCGGCCTTCGTCACGGAGTGTTTCGTCGACGTCGCGTTGACGTTGTCGGAGGTGTTGCGGGCCCACACCGCGTTCAACAGCCCGTCATCAGCACCGACGTTGATGTCGACGGTCTCGATCGGCCCGTCGTCGAGCGAGACGCCGTAGCGCAGACCGCCCGTCGGCAACGCAGGGTTACGAGGGGACAGATACGCCCACACCGTCACCTCGCCCCCGGAAGCCGCCGCCAACAGACTCACCTCGTACTCCAGCCGCGGCGAACCCGCCCCGCCCGGCGTCTGCCGCGGCAGCGTCACCGGCCACGGCGTCATCCCCGCCCCGGTACGCCCGATGCCGTCGATACGACGCCACCCGCCGACCACCCGGTCGTAGTGCTCCGCGTCGATCGCCACATAACCACCCGCCTCCACGAACCCCCGCAACCTCCGGAGCTCCCGAGCCGACGGCTTCTCCGCGACGCAGGTGACAGCCACCGACGCCCCCGCACCGGTCACCGTCAGCGCCCCCTCCGCGCGCCCCACCGGCACCCGCGCCCAGTCCACCGCCACCTCGACCCGCACCTGCCGCTCCACCCGCCCCCGCGACCGCTCCACCACCAGCCACGGCGCCGACGACGTATCGATCCGGTAGTCGAAGGCCGTACGCCCCTGGTTGAACACCTCGACGAACTGCTGCGGCCGCGTCTGATACGGACTGAACACAGGCAGCACGGCCCCCACCCCCGACGCGCCTCCCGGCCACCACACCCCCACCTCCGTACCCTCCACCGCCACCCCCATCTCCGCCCCCTCCCTCACCCCAACCCGCCGCACCGCCGGAAACAGCACGTCCGCCAACGCCACGTTGTCCCGCTCCGGCTGCTGCCACCCGGCATTGGGCCCGTACCGCTCCACATCCCCGTAGTCGATGTGCGGCTGTGTCTGGAAGCCGGCCCATTTCCCGCCCGCCACCTGCGAGTTGAAGCGCTCGGCCAGGGCGAAGTCGCGCGCGAGGGCCGCCTCCGCCGCGTCCGCCAGGGAGTTCGTCGCGGCCCGGCCCTGCGCCGCGTACAGCAGGTTCGTGAACTCGGCCGACCGCAGTTCATACAGGTTGGCGGTCGCCGCCACCGCGTACCCGACGAGTTCGAACCACGCGTCCCGCACCCCACCGCCCGGCAGTCGCCGCCCGATCCGCTCGGCCCTCCGCCCCAGCTCCCGCCACTCCTCCGTGACCCGCTCCAACTCCCGGTGCCCGAAGGCGAACGGCGTCTGCTGGTCGTCGTACACCACCTGGCCGTCGACGAGAGTGATCCGCCGGTTCAGCAGTTCCGGCTTGCGGCGCGCCTGCAACTGCCCGTACTCCGCCAGGACCGAGGCGACCTCCTGCGCATGACCAGCCCCGAAGTTCTGCCGTGCGTACCGCAGTTCCCACTCACCCAAGCGCTCCAGATCCCAACCCTCCGGATTCCAGGCGTAGTTGAGGAAGAACTCCGTCGGCAGTTCGTTCCCCTTCAGGTCGCCCACATTCGCGACCCACAACCCCCGATTCCCGTACGCGTGCGCCGCGTGCAGCTGCTCCCACACGTTCCGCAGGTTCGCCGTGTCCACCCACTTGTAGTTCCGCCCGGCGCCCACATAGTCGAAGTGGTAGTACAGCCCGTAGCCCCCGGCCCGCTCGCCCTCCCCCGCCGCATCCGGATGCTTGCGGATGTTCCCCCAGTTGTCGTCCGTCAGTACGACCGTCACGTCGTCCGGCGCCCTCAAGCCCCGGTCCCAGTACCGCTGGACCTCCTTGTACAGCGTCCACACCTGCGGGGTCTCCGCCGCCGGCCGGCCCGTCACCTCCTCGATGATCTGCCGCTGGGCCGCGATGATCTCCTGCATGAGTTCAATACCGTCGCCGTCGGGGAGGCCGGTGTCTCCGTTGCCGCGCATGCCGAGCGTGACGACACCCTCGAAGCCCTGGTCGACCATGCGTTGCACTCCGGCCCGCCAATAGGCCTGTATCGCCCGGGAGTTGAGCCGGTAAGACCACTCGCCCGTCCCGCCGTACGGATCGTGGCCCGGTGTCACGATCGCGCCGGAGGAGTCCCGGACGGCGGCCACCGCGTGCCGGTTCCACTCCTCGATGCCGCGCATCATCGGCGCTTCATGAGACGTGCCCATGACAACCCCGTACTCCGAAGCCCGCCGGTGGTTCTCCGGGTCGTCCTCCGCGAAGGCCCGTCCCCACACCGCCGGCCAGAGGTAGTTCCCCTTCAAGCGGAGCAGCACCTCGAAAACGCGAGCGTAGAAGTCCGCCGTAAAGCCGCCCGGATACCCCGGCGCCTTGCCCGGTCCGAAGTACGCCGGTGCCCAGGTCCCCAGCGCCGGGTTCTCGTCGTTGATGAAGAAGCCGCGGTACTTCACCGCCGGCGTGCCCTGCGAGTAGCGGCCCGGCAGCACCCACACCTCGCTCCGCCGCGTCGGCGGCACGTCGTCCCACCAGTGCCAGGGCGAGATGCCGATGCCGTACGAGACGTCGTACGCACCGAAGATCGTGCCGCGCGGGTCGCTCCCCGCGACGACGAACGCCCGCTCCACCCCCGGCATCGGGTGCTCGACCACCGTCTGGAGCGAGGTCTCCCAGCGGCCTCGGATCCCGGAGACGTCCAGTTTTCCGGCGGTCACCAGGCCGTCGATCAGCGCGCTGCGGCCGATCGTGCCGACCAGCACCACCTCACGCGCGAGCCCCCCACCGGGGCGTAGGCCCGTGACGCGTTCGATGTCGGCCCGCAGGTCCCCCGCCACCCGTACTACTCCGGGGTGATCGTCGGGGTCCACCACGACCGGGGCGCCGACGAGGGGGAAGGCTCCCGTCGTACGCGAGAAGGAGATGTACGCACCCGCCTCCACGGGCTGCGGGCTCCGCGACGACAGCATCGGTACCGCGGCAAGTCCCGCTCCCAGAACGGCTCTTCGACTGACGGACGCAGACATGGCACACCCCTCCACACCTCTCCGGACCTCATTTGCTCAGTGGCATGACAAATGGTGGGACGGGTGGCCGGGGGCGACAACAGGTCGTACCCGCCGAATAGTTTCGTAACAGCGGGCACGGCAACGACAAAGAGGCCCGTACGACCGAAGTCGTACGGGCCTCCCCGGAAACTACAACCGGGTCAGATCAGAACTACTTGTTGATCTTGATGACCTGGCCGGCGCCCACCGTGCGGCCACCCTCACGGATGGCGAACTTCAGGCCCTCTTCCATGGCGACGGGCTGGATGAGCGAAACGGTCATCTCAGTGTTGTCGCCCGGCATGACCATCTCGGTGCCCTCGGGGAGGGTCACGACGCCGGTCACGTCCGTGGTGCGGAAGTAGAACTGGGGACGGTAGTTGTTGAAGAACGGCGTGTGACGGCCACCCTCGTCCTTGGACAGGATGTACGCCTGGGCCTCGAACTCCGTGTGCGGGGTGACCGAGCCGGGCTTGATGATGACCTGGCCGCGCTCGACGTCCTCGCGCTTGATGCCACGGAGGAGGAGACCGACGTTCTCACCGGCCTGGCCCTCGTCGAGCAGCTTGCGGAACATCTCGATGCCGGTGACCGTGGTGGTGGTCTTCTCCTGCTTGATGCCGATGATGTCAACGGTCTCGTTGACCTTCAGGACACCACGCTCGATACGGCCGGTGACGACCGTACCGCGACCGGTGATCGTGAAGACGTCCTCGACGGGCATGAGGAACGGCTTGTCGACGTCACGCTCGGGGGTCGGGATCGACTCGTCGACGGCGGCCATCAGGTCGAGGACCGTCTGGCCCCACTCCTTGTCGCCCTCAAGAGCCTTGAGCGCCGAGACCTTGACGACCGGCAGGTCGTCGCCCGGGAACTCGTACTCGGAGAGGAGCTCACGGACCTCAAGCTCGACGAGCTCAAGGATCTCCTCGTCGTCCACCATGTCGGCCTTGTTCAGGGCGACGACGATGTACGGAACGCCGACCTGGCGGGCCAGGAGCACGTGCTCCTTGGTCTGCGGCATCGGGCCGTCGGTGGCCGCGACCACGAGGATGGCGCCGTCCATCTGCGCCGCACCCGTGATCATGTTCTTGATGTAGTCCGCGTGACCGGGGCAGTCGACGTGGGCGTAGTGACGCGTCTCGGTCTGGTACTCGACGTGCGCGATCGAGATCGTGATACCGCGCTGGCGCTCCTCGGGAGCCTTGTCGATCTGGTCGAAGGCCGAGGCCTCGTTCAGGTCCGGGTACGCGTCGTGCAGCACCTTGGTAATGGCGGCCGTGAGGGTCGTCTTACCGTGGTCGATGTGACCGATGGTGCCGATGTTGACGTGCGGCTTAGTCCGCTCGAACTTTGCCTTCGCCACTGGGGTCCTCCTGCGGAGTGGTTCTGGTACGCCTTACTCATCGGCGCCAGGTGATCTTTGCTGGGATGCCGCCCGCCGGGGTCTGCCCTCCCGGGTGAGACCCGGCGGTCGGTGTCAAGCCTAAAGCGTGCAAACGGTGTGTGTTACTCGCCCTTGGCCTTCGCGATGATCTCCTCGGCGACGTTCCGGGGAACCTCGGCGTAGGAGTCGAACTGCATCGAGTAGCTTGCGCGACCCGAGGTCTTGCTGCGGAGGTCGCCGACGTAGCCGAACATCTCCGAGAGGGGCACGAGGCCCTTCACGACGCGGGCACCGGCACGCTCCTCCATGGCCTGGATCTGGCCACGGCGGGAGTTGATGTCGCCGATGACCTCACCCATGTAGTCCTCGGGCGTGGTGACCTCGACGGCCATCATCGGCTCAAGGAGCACGGGGGACGCCTTGCGCGCGGCCTCCTTGAAGGCCTGCGAACCGGCGATCTTGAAGGCGAGCTCGGAGGAGTCGACCTCGTGGTAGGCACCGTCGAGAAGCGTGACGCGGACGCCCGTCATCTCGTAGCCGGCCAGGATGCCGAACTGCATGGCCTCCTGCGCACCGGCGTCCACCGACGGGATGTACTCCCGCGGGATACGGCCACCGGTGACCTTGTTCACGAACTCGTACGCCGGGCCGTCGGACTCGGTGATCGGCTCGATCGCGATCTGCACCTTGGCGAACTGACCGGTACCACCGGTCTGCTTCTTGTGGGTGTAGTCCACGCGCTCGACGGCCTTACGGATCGTCTCACGGTACGCGACCTGCGGCTTGCCGACGTTGGCCTCGACCTTGAACTCGCGCTTCATACGGTCGACCAGCACCTCAAGGTGCAGCTCGCCCATACCGCCGAGGATGGTCTGGCCCGTCTCCTCGTCCGAGTGAACGTGGAAGGAGGGGTCCTCCTCCGCGAGACGCTGGATGGCAATACCCAGCTTCTCCTGGTCACCCTTGGACTTGGGCTCGATGGCGACCTGGATGACCGGCGCCGGGAAGTCCATGGACTCCAGGATGACCGGGTTCTTGTCGTCACACAGCGTCTCACCGGTGGTGGTCTGCTTCAGGCCCATGACGGCGACGATGTCGCCGGCGCCCACCGCCTCGATCTCCTCACGCTTGTTCGCGTGCATGCGGTAGATCTTGCCGATGCGCTCCTTCTTGCCCTTGACGGAGTTCAGCACCGCGGTGCCAGTCTCCAGGCGGCCCGAGTAGACCCGGACGAAGGTGAGCTTGCCCAGGTGCGGGTCGCTCATGATCTTGAACGCGAGCGCGGACAGCGGCTCGTCCACGGACGGCTTGCGCTTGACGACGACCTCGGGGTCCTTGACGTCGTGGCCTTCGATGGCCTCGACGTCCAGGGGGGTCGGCAGGTAGCGCACGACCGCGTCGAGCAGGGGCTGGACGCCCTTGTTCTTGAACGCGGTGCCACAGAACACCGGGGTGACCGTGACGCCGTTGGACTTGCCGGACGCGATGGTGACGCGACGGATCGCGGCGTACAGCTGCTCCTCGGTGGGCTCGATGCCCTCCAGGAACAGCTCCATGATCTCGTCGTCGTTCTCCGCGACGGCCTCGACCAGCTTGCCGCGGTACTCCTCGGCGGCCTCGGCGTGCGTGGCCGGGATGTCGACGACGTCGTACATCTCGCCCTTGGCAGCCTCGGCGGACCACACGAGCGCCTTCATGCGGACCAGGTCCACAACGCCCTTGAAGTCCATCTCGGCACCGATCGGAAGCTGCATGATCAGCGGTACCGCACCGAGGCGGTCCTTGATCATGTCGACGCAGCGGTGGAACTCCGCGCCGGTCCGGTCGAGCTTGTTGACGAAGCAGATGCGCGGCACGCCGTAACGGTCGGCCTGACGCCACACCGTCTCGGACTGCGGCTCGACACCGGCGACACCGTCGAACACCGTGACGGCACCGTCGAGGACGCGCAGCGAACGCTCCACCTCGACGGTGAAGTCGACGTGCCCCGGGGTGTCGATGATGTTGATCGTGTAGTCGTTGTCCTCAAGCGGCCAGTGACAGGTGGTGGCAGCAGAGGTGATCGTGATGCCACGCTCCTGCTCCTGCTCCATCCAGTCCATGGTGGCAGCGCCGTCGTGGACTTCACCGATCTTGTAGCTGACGCCGGTGTAGAAGAGGATCCGCTCAGTGGTGGTCGTCTTGCCCGCGTCGATGTGAGCCATGATCCCGATGTTGCGGACCCTGGCCAGGTCAAGTGAAGTGGTAGCCATAAGGCTTCGGTCTTCTCTCGGTCTCGTCGTGGGTAGCGACTACCAGCGGTAGTGCGCGAAGGCCTTGTTGGACTCGGCCATCTTGTGGGTGTCCTCGCGCTTCTTGACGGCCGCACCGAGGCCGTTCGAAGCGTCCAGAAGCTCGTTGAGCAGACGCTCGGTCATGGTCTTCTCGCGACGGGCGCGGGAGTAACCGACCAGCCAGCGCAGCGCGAGCGTGTTGGCGCGACCGGGCTTGACCTCGATCGGAACCTGGTACGTCGCACCACCGACACGGCGGGACTTGACCTCAAGCGTGGGCTTGATGTTCTCCAGCGCGCGCTTGAGCGTGATGACCGGGTCGTTGCTGGTCTTCTCGCGCAGGCCCTCCATGGCGCCGTACACGATGCGCTCGGCGGTGGAGCGCTTGCCGTTCAGCAGCACCTTGTTGATCAGGGAGGTGACAAGAGGAGAACCGTAGACCGGGTCGATGATGACCGGGCGCTTCGGGGCGGGGCCCTTACGAGGCATTTTCTACTTCTCCTTCTTGGCGCCGTAGCGGCTGCGGGCCTGCTTGCGGTTCTTGACACCCTGGGTGTCAAGGGAGCCGCGGATGATCTTGTAGCGAACACCGGGCAGGTCCTTCACACGACCGCCACGCACGAGCACGATGGAGTGCTCCTGCAGGTTGTGTCCCTCACCCGGAATGTAGGCCGTGACCTCGATCCCGCTGGTCAGACGCACACGCGCGACCTTACGCAGGGCCGAGTTCGGCTTCTTCGGGGTGGTCGTGAACACACGCGTGCAGACGCCGCGACGCTGGGGCGAACCCTCAAGTGCGGGCGTCTTGTTCTTCTCGACCTTGTCCTGCCGGCCCTTCCGGACCAGCTGCTGGATCGTAGGCACTACTTCTCCGGTTTCTGTGTGCCGATGGTGAAGCTAACCTGGAACGTCGCCGACCCACGCGGTCGGGTGTGTCGAATCCCGCAGACTTTCGCCGGGCAGCAAAAGGGGCGCAGATTGCGGTGGCCAGTGTCGGCTCCCTTAGTGCGGTTCAAGGCACGCACGGGAGCCAGGGCACACCCCAGGCACAAGGTCTGAGCGTACCTACCTCATTCGCTGCGGTCAAAACAAATGGGTGGCGCCCACGGCTCGGCACGGGACATGCCGAAGCCGCGCCCCCTCCGCGATCTTCGAATCTACGGTACGGAGACGTCAGGCGGAGCTCGCTCCGGCCACCACCAGCAGCATCAGGAACAGGCTCCAGGCGCTGACGGCGAGCCAGCCGAGGACCAGCCCGGTCAGCGCCAGCCCGTCACCCACCTCGTCGCTCCGCCGTATCTCCGCGCGGGCGGTGTGGCCGAGGATCACCGCCGGGATGCCGGTCAGACCCAGCGTCGGCACGATCAGCAGGCCGCAGACCAGGGCGCCGACCGCCTTGCCGTTGGTCGGCGGCAGCGGGGCCGGCAGGAAGGTCGGCGGCACCGGACGGAAACCCGGCGGCGGCACCTGGACGACCGCCGTCTGCGGGCCCTGGGGCAGATCGGCGACCAGCAGCATCAACTCGCCGACCGTGCGGGCGTCGTAGGCCCGCGCGACCCGCTTCTCCAGCTCGTCCTCCCGCAGCCGCCCCTCGGCGAAGCCCGCCCGGAGCACGTCCACGGTGCGCTCACGGTCGGCGGTCGCGGCCAGCATCGACGCTCCACCGTGCCCCTGCCACGGCTGCTGCGGTCCCTGTCCCTGCCACGGTGTCGGGTACGACACGGAACACCTCCCCCGGCGCCGGAGACCGAATGCCCCCATGATGCTCCAACGTGCCGAATCGGGCACTGGTTCCCGCGCAACCCGAAGGGCAGCGGATCCGGCGGTGGCGTCCGTTCCTCACGGGATCGGTCGCTGCTCTACATCCCTCTCCGCGCTCCAAGATCACCCGATGTCGGGCAACAGCAAGCAACAGAAGATGTCATCCGTGATGCGTGGAAGATCCCTGTGCCATCAGCTGGGGGAGTCGGCGAGGTCTCTGTCCGTCGCCTGAATGACGGAGTTGAACAACCACAGCAGACGGTAGGCGCGGACAGCAGCGAGGAGCAGAGCGCCCTCCACGACCCAATGGACACCTCTCGGGTCCTTCTCATTGGTGTCGAGGGCGATGGCAAGCAGGCAGACGGCGGAGATGAGCAGGGTGGCCGACAGGACGCTCACCCAGTTCCGCCGGAACTGTGAGGCCAGTTGGGGCGCTGTGCGCAGGACCCGCATACGGCGGCCGGTGGCGGACGCGTACTGCGCGATGGCGGCGGTGACAAAGCTGCCCACCAGGGCTACGACAGTGGCGCCGGTGGTGTAGATCTCTATGCGCTGTTCACGGCCGGGTGCGCCGAACACATCGCCCCGTCCCGTCAAGGCGACCACCAGACCATGTCCACCGAGGACGATCGCGGTCACCAGCCAGTCCGCTGCCGGACGTGACCGCCAAGCGTTCACCAGCCTGCGTACAGCCTCCACCACACTCGCCATGCCCGCCCCTCCCCCACACGCCCCGACCAGGGTTTTCGCCCCAGCTACCCTCCAGGCTAGAGGTCGGCACTGACAGCGGCCCGCAGCACCCGTTCGTTCTCCAGGGAGACCCTCTCCAGCTCGTTCAGGGCCACCTGGAGGTCGATGGCATGGCCGTTGGCGGAGGAGAAGGGTACGACGGCCTTCGCGGTGATGCGCTCCTTGACGAAGTCGATCTTCTCGTCGTCGGCCTCGCTGTGCCAAGCCTCCATGCGCGCCTGCGCGGAGGCGGCATCTACGGCGTCGGAGTTGTCCAGCCAGTCCGCGATGTCGTTGGCGAACACCCGTGTGGAGTCGAGAAGTTGGTGGTGCCCACGGGAGCGCCGGAGAGGTGAGAGCACACCGGACTTCTTCGGCACCTCCAGCTTCAGCGTGATGATCATGTCCGGGTTGTCCGCGTGCAGGCTGCTGAGGGCGTTGCCGAGGTTGGAGCTGGCGCGCAGGGCGGTGGGGCTGTCCGGCGGCTCGGGAGCGATGCGCACGGTCAGTTGCTCGATGGCCGCCGCATGCGCGAGCTTCTCCCGGGAGCGGGCGTTGACCACCGGCCGCAGCTCGATGTTACGGACGTCAGGGGCGGCAGCGTGCACGTCGTCCAACCAGCGCTTCAGGGCCTGGGCCCGGGGGGCCGAAATGCCGCCGGCCATCGTGGCGACGACGTTGCCGAAGGGCAGGAAGTACACCGTCGTGACGTCCACCAGCTCCTTGTCCGCGGCGAGTTGGAGACGACTGAGGGTGCCGTCGACCTGGTCGATGAGCTGCGGCACGTCCTGACGGACCTTGGCGAGGAGCAGGTGCGATGCGGTCTGGAGGGTGTCGACGGCCCCGACCAGGATCTCGTCGCCGGTGCGCGATGTGCGCTGCGCGGGCGGCTGGGCGCACAGGCTGCGGATACGGGCTCCCCAGTCGCGGTGTGGGAGACGGTGGGTGGCGGGGGCATCCGCGTCGGCGATCTCGTAGAAGTGGATAACTCTGTTGCGGTTGCGTGCGGCCATGACGGTGCTCCCCCGTGGAGGTCTCGGACGACGTGGATCGACCAGCCTATCGAGAGGGCTGGCCGACGCCGAAACGATCAGGCCGGGCCGGACGGACGCCGCCGGGCCCGGCCCACGATGCCTACTCCTCCTCGAAATGGGCCTGCAGTTTCAGGGTGTTGGAGTTTTCGGTGAGGGTGCGCACTTTGTCCGCGGGGAAGCCGCCGGGCGCGGTCGCCTGGATCTCGACCGTGATCTCGACGTCCGCCCCGATGGCTTCGAGGTGCTGGAGGATCTCGAAGGCGTACTTGGTGGCCTGCTTGCTGTACTGCTCGGTGTCCAGCCGGGCGTGGGCGTAGAAGCGGGTCGGGACGCGGGGCGACGGGGCGGGCGCCGGGCCTGGAACACCGGGCGCGGGGCGGGGCGACACCGACGGTCCGCCGGAGCCCTGACCGGTGCCGGTACCTGTGCCGGAACCGCTGCCGCTGCCCGTGCCGTCGTCGGTGTCCTCGTCCTGATCAGCCTGTGCCTGCTGCCGGGCCGCGACTGCCGCCAGGTCGGCGGCCTCCTGGGCGACGGCGAGGTCGGCCCGTACCAGCAGCGTGGTGTCGGTGATCTGACCGAAGGAGCCGCCCCGGCAGGGCAGGACGAGACCGAGGTAGCGACCGGTCGCCGGATCATGGCCGGTGGCGAGGGCGAAGCCGTCGGTCTCCCAGGTGACGTGGGTGAGGACGTCCTCGACGCCGTGGTCGAGGACCGAGCGGTCGCGCAGCCGGTTCATGTACGGGTACTTGGTGTGCAGCTCCCACAGGCGGCCGACGGAGATGTGTCCGTCCCGGTCCCACTCCTGGCCCAGCGCGTCCTCGATCCGCTGGTGGAGAACAGCGGGGGCCTGCTGGATGTAGAGCATGCCCTGGCGCTTGAGCCGGTCACCGACCTGGATGGCGGCGTCGTCGATGGCGGGCAGGTCGACCTTGAAGTTGACCCACTCGATCTTCGCGCCGGGGATCTGCTCGGGGACGAGGACCCACCGGTAGGCCTTGCCGAGCCGCAGGCTGACCGTCTCGTCCGCCTTCTCCATCCGGGTCCTGGCCTGCGTCCGCTGGTTCTCCGTCAGGTCGAGCTGGACGTGCTGGGTGAGGACCTCCTTCCAGCCCAGGTACTCGCGGACGGCCTCGGCGACCTCCTCGATCTCCTTGCGGTCGGGGGCGAGGAAGACGAGGGAGTTGCGGTGCTGCCGGGTCCCGGAGCGGTACTGGTCGAGGGCTTCCTGGGCGAAGCCCAGGGCCTCGGTGTCGGGCACGTCCCGGGCGCTGCGGTGGGTGAAGCGGGGGTGCAGCAGCACCAGACGGGCGCTGTCGTTGTCCGGGATCTCGCTCGCGGGCAAAGGTGCCGCGTGGACGGCGGTGAACTGGCCGCGCACGGCCTGGACCACGCTGAGCCGCCGCACCACGTCCGCCCACACCTTGTCGGGGTCGTCGAGGAGCTTGTTCGCCTCGTCCTTGGCTGTGCGGGTGATGTTGGCGTGGGTGTCGTACCAGTGGCGTTCGCCGTCGCCGTAGAGGTAGGTGGAGCGGTCGGCGAGGGCGTTGAGCGCGGTGCGGAAGTTGCCGAGCGGCTCGCCGGGGATGGCCATGCCGAGGCGGATGTGCGGCTCGGTCAGTCCCTTTCGGGCGGCGTGCACGCGGGGCGCGGAGCCCATGAAGACGGTACGGGCCACGCGCCGGCTCATCCCGCGCTGCCCGAGCACGGGCTTCTCGGCGTCGACGGAGGCCGGGGTGGAGTCGGGTCCGTCCACGTCGGCGTCGATGATCGGCTTCCAGCGGTCCTCCAGGTAGTACGTCAGTTCCTGGTTGACGCGGGTGTCGTGTATCGGCACGTCACCGGGCATGATCATGGGGCTGTGGTTCTCGTCCCGCCACAGGGCGTGGATGACCGTACTCATCAGCCGCAGCACGCCCCGGGTGCGCTGGAACCTGGGCAGCGTGGACCAGTCCTCGTAGAGCCGCGCGAACAGCTCCGGGTGGATCGGGTACGTCGACTTTATGCGTCGCTCGTAGTCCATGGTGTCGCAGCCGGCCGGGAACTCACGCTTCTCGGTGCCGTAGAACTGCGTGTACAGCCGCGCCACCTTGTTGATCTCGGCCTGGACCTCGCTGGTGGGCGTCTGGAAGAGGCGGCGGCGCACGATCTCGAAGGACTCGTCGGAGCTGGCGGGCCGCCATGCGTCGGCCTTGCGGTGGACGACGTTCTGCAGACGCTCCAGCGCGGTGCGGTTGTTCTCCCCGCCGATGTCGTACTGGTCGGCGGCGCTGATCTCGCCTGTCGCGGAGGCCGGGATGGACACCAGCAGCTGGGCCCCGTCGACGGAGGCGACCGCCTCGGTGAGGGACTGCGCGAAGGAGAAGTGCGTCTCGAAGGAACCGGCGGTGAGGTTGTCGTTGCCGAGCAGCGGACCGGCGTACTGCACCCATTCGTCGATGAGGATGACGCAGGGCGCGTACGCGGCGATCAGATCCTGGAGCAGCGCGGTGCCGGGGCTGGTGCTGGTGCGGTCGGCCTCAGCGATGATGTCGTACGCCGTCCGGCCGCCGAGTCCCCAGGCGAGCTGGCCCCACATGGTGTTGACGACGGTGCCGTCGGGCTTGACGTCCGGCTGCCCGATGCCCAGCTCGTTGCCGACGAGCACGGCCCGGTGCACCGTCCCGCCGGGCAGACCGCCACCCGGCGCCGCGGCGATCAGCTCCTGAAGGTCCTGCGGCAGCCGGTTCACCTTCAGGCCCGGCGCGTACAGGTGGTACAGCGCCATCATCGAGTGGGTCTTGCCGCCGCCGAAGTTGGTCTGGAGGTTGATGACGGGGGCGGCGTTCGGGTCACCGCTGATCCGGCGCAACGACTTGGCGAGCAGTTCCTCAAGACCCTCGGTGAGGTACGTCCGCTGGAAGAACTCCTCCGGTTCGGTGTACTCGGCGGCGCCCTCGCCGCGCGCCACCCGCCACAGGTCGGCGGCGAACTCGGAGGCGTTGAAGTCACCGCGCGCCACGTCCTTGTGCGGGGTGAGCACGTCACGCCAGGGCCGCAGCCCCTCGGCCGCCACGCTCGGCACGGCCCGCGCCTTCCGGGCCGCCTTCTTCGTCTCCTCCTCCGTCACCTGCCGGTGCAGCGTCTGCCGGGACTCCCGGATCTGCTCGACGAGGGCAGGGTCCGCGTGCACGGCCCGCAGCAGCCGCTCCGCCGTGTCCAGCGCGCGCAGGGTGTCGTCCGCGGTGAACGGCTCGTGGTGCGCCCACCGGTTGCGCACGTCGTTCATCTCGCTGGCGAACCCCCGGGCGCTGCCCGGCAGTTGGTGCCGGAAGTAGGTGCTCCAGTAGCGCTGGAGCAGGTTCAGCAGGAACTGCGGGTCCTGCCTGCCGATCTGCTTCCCCTGGCTCTTCGCCTCGCTCTCCGCGTCCTCGAACCAGGTGTCGCCCTGCCGCTTGACCATCTCCCGATCCAGGAAGGGCAGCAGCCCCTCCGCGATGATGTCGATCATGCTGGTGACACGGTCTCGGTTGTTCACCGCCATGGTGCGGGTGTCCTGCCTTTCCGGGTGCCTGTGGGTGGGCCGGGCGTTCAGAAGAGGGGTTGGTGCTGGGGCTTGCGCGGGCCGCGCTTCTCGGCCGCGCGGGCCTCGGTCTGGAGGTCGGACCAGGCACTGGCGAGGTTGTTGAACCGCTGTCCGCTCTCCGACCAGCGCCGCCGGTCGCACACGCTGTACAGCAGGTGGGCGAGATCACGGATGGCGTCGTCGTCGAACTCCCCGCGCCGCCGGATGCCGGCGAGCAGCTCACCGGCCGGCGTGACGCCGGACTGGGCCCCCTTGCCGTCCAGCACCCGGGACAGGTGCATGGCCGCCTCCCATACGGAGATACGGACATCGGTCTCCGGGTCGTACGACTCCGGCAGGTCGGCCGGCGCGACGAGCCACACCTTGCTGTCACCGGACCCAGTGATGTGGGCGTCCTGGAGCCCCTTCACCGACACGTTGTACGCCTTCGCGAGTGTTTCGGCGTCCCCAAACGTGCCCTTCCCCCACTGGAACTGCTCGAACCAGCGGATCGCCCACCGGGTGTCCTGGTCGAACTCGCCCTCCTGCTCGTTCAGTACGTCGGCGAGTACGTCGTTGATGAGCCCGAGTGCCGTGCGGACGCGCATCGGTGAACCGTCAGGCTCGGTCACCTTGGCGTACCGGGAGAAGACGGCAATGCCGGGGCCGATCGCGGACTGGGGGAGGTCGACGGGGGCGAGGTTGCCCTCCTGCAACTTCCTTAGCTTGTCCGGGAGTTCACTGCGCAAGGCACGGAGGAAGCCACGGCGGTCGGTGGAGACTGCGGTGGCGTGCCGGGGGCGGCAGGCGAGGACAACCGAGGAGGCGAGGGCGTTGGTGCCGATGCCGATGGAACGGGCACTGCGCTCGGTACGGACGGGCCAGGTGGCGGTGACCGTCCAGCCCGCCTGGATCAGGCCGTTGAGCATGGTTTCCCAGCCGGTGGAGGCGATGCCGTTTTCGTCGTCGGTTTCCGACTGCTTGAAGGCGTAATAGACGGTGAGCGGGTAGTCCGGGTGATGGCCTGCGCGCATGTGCGCGAACGTCCCTACGAACCCCTGCTCGAAGTAGTCCTCCGCCCTCTCCGAACTTCCGCCGTGCCGGTACGGGGAGGCGATGAGCTCGGGTTCTTTCGGGGTAAGGATCGTGCTCATGACCTCGGGGTAGATGTCACCGAGGGAACGGCGGAGCCAAACGTAGAAGTAGTCGGAAAGGTCGGCATAGCTGATGTTGTCGTAGTAAGGGGGGTCAGTGTTGATGACGGGTCTGAGTGACAGATCAACGATTCGGGCGTCCGCCTGCTGCGCCCACGCCGAGCCTGCTGCGGGCAGAACGTCAATAGTCCGTCCGACCGAGACGGCAGCTGTTTCCAAGTCACCGGCTGCACCAGCGAAGGGATTCGACTCTGCGAAGTCCCAGACCATGGGAAGAGCTTGACGAGCGAACGTGGAACGCGTAGCCCCCGTGCCATGAGAGGAACGCCAAGAGCAAATGGTGGACAAGTCGTCCGCCACAGCACTCACTAGGAACCCGAGGTACAGCGCGACCGCCTTCCCATACTCAGCTGCCTCGGCCGCCTCCATCCCGGCGTCCCTCGCGTCTTGCTCAACCCTCTCGCGGGCCACTCCTACCAGGTCGCTGAAGGTGGTCAGGGCCAGTAGCTGTCGGTTCGTGAAGAGCCGGTCCACGCTTGTCAGCCCATAGTTGGCGCACCAAATGTTGCGGGGGTCCTCAGCCAACGGTTGCTCGGGCACATCGGCGGGACGTTCAACAACAGCCGCCGTCTCTTGCTCGCCTACCGCCTCCAGATAGATCCGCTGCCGTTTCCCCTCCGCCACGGTCGCCAGCAGCCGCGCCCCCATGCGCCTGGCCATTCCTTCGGCCTTGATGTAGCCGTCGGTGGCTAGGTCCCCGCAGACCAGGCAGGTGAACCTGGCGCCGCGTCCTTGCTTCGGCGGGTCCGGCGGTCCTTCAGGGCCGTCATGGATCTCGAAGCGAACCTCTCGTCCCTCGACCACTGGCTTGATCCACCGAGGCCGGTCCTTCTTTGTTGAGAGCCACCAGGAACTCACCAACGGCATCTCCACCCCACAAGTCGGGTTGGGACAAGCCACCGTCCGCGCCCACAGCCACGCGACGACCCTCGCCTCGCTTCCGTCCTCCAGCTTGGCCTTCGGATAATGAGAACCGATGCTCGCGTACGCCTGCGCCCGCATCCACTTCCCGTACTGCCGCACATCCTCCGCAAGCCCGCTCGCCCCCCGCCAGCTCCCCTCATGCCGCAGTTCCGCAGTCGGAGACACCGGCTTACGCCCGGCCCACTTCGGCGGGATCTCGATCAGCGCCTTGTTGATGACGACCGGAACCGGATTCAGGTCACTGGCGTAAGCCTGGAGCCCCAGCCGATGCGCCTCCAGCGGAATCGTGCCGCCACCCGCGAAGGGATCGAGCACGGGCGGAAGCGGACCGTCCCCATGCGACTCGGCGATCTTCTCCCGAACCTTGCGCATGATCCGCTCATCGCGCGTGGCCTCCCAGGGGACCATCTCCTCGATGAGATCGAACAACCGCTGTCGCTCGGCCTTCTGCTCCTCTTCCGTCGGATACAGATCGGGCCGCGAGGACGGATCGTCGACGAGCTGCGCGAAAAGCATCGCGCGGGCAGCCGCCAGCGGCCGGCGGGCCCACCACAGGTGCAGGGTCGACGGGTGCCCGTGTCGGATGGACTTCTCCCGAGCCGACTCCCTGTTGATCGCCTCCAGCGGGAGGGAGACCTCGATGAGCTTGGTGCGGCGCTCCGGGGCCGGGGCCGTGTCTTCGCTTGCGCCGCTCACTGCGGGGTTCCTCCCTTGTTCCAGGCGTCCTGCCAGGACAGCAGGAGCCCTTCGGTCTTCAGGTCACCGAAATCCGTATCGGCAAAGGCATCGGTCAGGTACCGGATCTCGTCGTGGTCCGGACCGTGCGTGCTCACGGAAACCAGGGCGAGACGATGCTGCTCGCCCCGGTTCTTGGCGACGAGGACCTCGTTACGGCTGACGTAGAAGTGCTCCGCGCCCTCCCGGCGGCCCTTCACCTCGATGTGCACGAGGTGACCGTCAAGAGTAAGCGATCGGATGTCGTAGCCCGGATTGTTGTGGGCCATTTCCTCGGGGACCCTGCCCAGACCGCGCTCTGCGCCGAGAACCGCCGCAACAGCCCGCCGGTCGGTCTCGTAGCCGTCGGCCGCGTGCAGGGCGTCCAGCGCGGCCCGCTCCGCAGAGGTCTCGGCAGGCCCCAGGCGCCCCACCAGCCATCCCACCGGGACCACGAGCGCGCACCCCGCCACCACAGGCGGGCGCGCCTGAAGGGCCTGGTCCTTGTCGAGCGCGGTCAGTCGCTGCTCCCGCCGCCGTTCCAGATCCTCGGCCCACGCACGTGCGGTCTCCGGGCGGTGACGGACCTTCTTGCCCTCGGCGACGTCCAGCTCAAGCTTTCCGGCCTGCGCGTACCAGAAGCTGATCTCCTGCCGCAGGCGCTGCTCGACCTGGGCACGGGTGCGTTCGATGACCGGCAGGAGGCGTTCCCTCGTCCGGTTCAGGTGCCGAGGCACCGCCTCCCGCACCGCCCACTCCATGGCGCGGGCGGGGCCGCCGTCCCTCAGCCAGTCCTCTTTGAGGAGCACACCCGCCGCCTCGGCCTCCCTGGGCGTGGGCGGTCGGTAGTCGAGATACGGAGCCGGGCCCGCATCATGAGCCGTGCCGTCGGGGTGCAGTTCCACGAACGCGAAGGAACGGTCCACCGACCGCCCGTGCCCGTCGACGACCTCCTGGACCAGGGCCGTCAGCAGCCGGGGGCGGGCCCCCGCGTCAGAGGCGTCGACCAGGACCGTGCCCCGCACGAGCAGATCCCCATGCCGATGGACCGTCTCCTCCAGTACGGCGTCGAAGAGCGGGTGCCCGGGGGCGATCAGGTCGGCACGGGCAGCCCCCGGTACGGTGACCCGCTCGCGGTCGAAGCACACCCTCTCGTACCGCCGCTGCACGACCCCGCCGAGACCCCGTCCGAAGCGGCCCGTGTCACGCAGGACGGCCGGGACGTGAGTGATCTCGTACCGGCCGCTCTCCCGGGCCCGGAGATGACCGCCGAGACGGTCGAAGGCATCGCGGAAGAAGGCCCGTACGTAGTGCGGGTGCAGCCGCTTGGCCTGGGCTTCCTCCATGCGCAGCCGTACCGCCTCGACGTCCTCCAGGCCCATGACGTGGGCGTCGAGTGCGAGACCCTTGATCAGCTCTACGGCCCGTTCACCGACCCGGGCGTCGATGACCTGGTCGAGGCGGCTCTTGACCTCGGGCCGGTCGCCGTAACGGATGGCCTCAAGGAGGAGGCCGCGCAACGGCTCGCCCTCGAAGAGTTCGCCCAGGACGTTGTAGACCTTGCCGTCGTACGCCTTCGACTGCGCTTCGATCTTGTCGAGGAGCCGTTGGAAGACCTGGCCCTCACGGGTGTCGGCGGCGACCAGGTTCCACAGGTGGCAGACCTCGGTCTGGCCGATGCGGTGGATACGGCCGAAGCGCTGTTCGATGCGGTTGGGGTTCCACGGCAGGTCGTAGTTGACCATGAGGTGGGCGCGCTGGAGGTTCAGGCCCTCGCCGGCGGCGTCGGTGGCGACGAGGACACGGACCTCGGGGTCCTGGTTGAAGGCGTCGCGGATGTCACGGCGGTGCGGGCGCGGGGTGCCGCCATGGAGGGTGACGACTGCCTCGGGGCGACCGATCAGGGTCCTGATACGGCGGGACAGGTAGTCGAGGGTGTCACGGTGCTCGGTGAAGATGATCAGCTTGCGCGGCAGCCCCTTCTCGTCCCGCAGCAACGGGTCGTCCTGGAGCAGTCCGGACAGTTCCCGCCACTTGCGGTCGTCACCGGAGGCCAGGACCTGTGCGGCGAGCCGCTCCAGCTCGCTCAGCGCGACGATCTCCAGCTCCAGCTCCTGGAGGGTCCGGGCGGCGGTCGCCGCGTCGACGACCTGCTCCTCAAGCTCCTCCAGCTCACCGCCGGTCAGGTCGTCCAGCTCGTCTTCAGCAGGAACGGACGGTACGGCCACGGGGGCGGAGACCACCTGCGGTCCCGACAGCATCTCCTGACGGCGGGCCTCCAGCCGCAGTCTTCTGCGCTCCAAGGAGCGGTGGATCGCCGCCGGGCTGGAGGCGAGGCGGCGCTGGAGGACGGTGAGCGCGAAACCGACCTGGTTGCCGCGCCGGCCGTCCAGCCGCTCCGCCCGGTTCATCTCCTGGCGGACGTACTCCGTGACCTGCTCGTACAACTCCTGCTCGGCGAGCGACAGTTCGTACGGCACGGTGTAGGCGCGGCGCTCGGGGAAGAGCCGCTTGCCGTCGAAGGTGAGCAGGTCCTCCTTGACCATGCGACGCATCAGACCGGAGACGTCGTGCCGGTGGATGCCCGCGCGGTACCGGCCGCTGAAACGGTCGCTGTCCAGCAGGGTCATGAACAGCTGGAAGTCCTCCTCCTTGCCCGCGTGCGGGGTGGCGGTCATCAGGAGCAGATGGCGGGTGAGGCGGCCGAGGAGACGACCCAGCTCGTAGCGCTTGGTCGTCTTCAGCTCCGTGCCGAAGTAGCTCGCGCTCATCCGGTGCGCCTCGTCGACGACGACCAGGTCCCAGCCGCTCTCCCCGAGGAGCCGTCGCAGGTCCTCGGAGCGGGCCAGGGCGTCCATGCGCGCGATGAGCCGGGGGTGCCGGTCGAAGACGTTGCCGTCGATCGTCGCGTCGGTCAACTGCCGCGTGAGGAGAGTGAAGTCGAGGCCGAACTTCTCCAGCAGCTCGTCCTGCCACTGCTCGACAAGACCGCCCGGCGCGACGATCAGGCAGCGCTCCAGGTCGCCACGGAGCGCCAGCTCCTTGATGTAGAGCCCGGCCATGATGGTCTTGCCGGCGCCGGGGTCGTCGGCGAGCAGGAAGCGCAAGGGGGTGCGCGGCAGCAGCTCGTTGTAGACGGCCTGGATCTGGTGCGGCAGCGGGTCGAGGAGGCTCGTGGACACGGCGAGCATCGCGTCACCGCGCGCCGCCATCCTGATCCGCAGTGCTTCGGCAGCCAGCCGGAACAGCCCCGGGTCCGCGTCGAAACCGCGGCCCGCCGCGCCGGGGACCACCTCGGCCAGCCGCTCCGCGTCCTCCTCGTAGAGGATCCGCTCCTCCACCGTGCCGTCGGGGCGCCGGTACGTCACCTGCGCCGCCGTCGGCCCGAACATCCGCACCGCGACGATCGTGACGTCACCGCCGGTGACGATGCCCGACACGGCGCGCCCCGGCGCGAGATCGCCGAGGCCGAGCCGGCCCGGCAGCTCAGGCATCCTTGCTCTCCCCTGGTCCCGCTGGCGAAAGTGCCCCTTCCTAGGGAGTCAATGATGCCCCACCTGAAGCACGGGGCCCACGGAGTGCGCGGATATCGGTCCTACGGGGTGAGCGGCGCGAGGAACGCCGACCAGGCTTCGCCGCTCACCGTGAAGCGGGGGCCGTCAATGGTCTTGGAGTCGCGGACGTGGATGGTGTGGGGGGCTATCGCGATCTCGACGCAGTCGGGTTCGTCGCCGCCGCTGCTGTAGCTGCTCTTGAACCAGGCCAGTTCGGTCGGGTCCCCGGCGGAGGTCACGCGGTTCATAGTTCTCCCAGCACTTGCTCGATGAAGGCCAGTGACTCCCCTGGTGCGAGAGCCTGCGCCCGGATGATCCCACACCGCAGTTCGATGATGCGGAGCTGTTTCGGGTCGGAGATAGGGCGCCCGGCGTAGAGGCCGTCGCAACGTCCGATCGCCGTCCCGTCCTTGAATTTGAGCACCTCCATCTCCCCGCTCATTCCGGCGTGGTCCTCGCGGACCGTCGGCATCACCTGAATCTCGACATGCCGCAACTGGCCGACCTCCAGGAGATGTTCGAGTTGGCGCCGCAACACCATCCTCCCTCCGATCGGGCGCCTGAGCGTGACTTCTTCCTGGACGAAGCTCAAGCTGGGGGCAGGGTCACGCTCGAAGACCGACTTCCGGGCCATACGTCCGGCCACGCCGCGCTCGATCTCCTCCGGAGTCAGCGCAGGGCGCCGCATAGAGATGAGCGCGTGGGCGTACTCCTCGGTCTGTAGAAGGCCGTGCAGCTTGTGACTCCAGTACGCCGTCAGCTCGACAGCCTGCGCCTCCATCTTCCCAAGCTCCCGCACCTTCTTCGGGTAGCGGACCTTCTTCACGTCCTCCCACATCGCCGAGACCTGCCCAACGGCGTCCAACACCCTGTCGGCCTCGTCCAGATACTCCTGCCGGGGAATTCGCTTCCCGCCCTCCACCTTGTAGACAAGATCCTCGCCGTACCCGACCCGCTCCCCGAACTCCCCGGCCCGCAGCCCCGCCGCCTCCCGCCGCAGCTTCAACTGCCGCCCCACCGTGGCCAGTACCGCGAGCCCCCACTCGTCGTCCGGGTCCACCTCCCAACCCGGCTCGTCCGCCTCGGTCTTGAGCCGTCCCGCCTCACCGTCGACCATTGCGCACCCCTCTGTCGTCCCACCGCGCTACACCGCCGCCCTACCCGCACACCCCGCCCCGACAAGCCCGGACAGCGCCGGACAAACACCGGACAGTCACCGTACGCAACGGCGTGATCACCCCTAACGGTAGGCACAACCGGCCACGCTGAGTGACATGAATCAAGAAACCGCCGAGCCCGCCTCCCCGCTCGACGCCCAACTCCACAACGCCATCCACCACTTCAGCGTCTCGCTGTCCCCCACACCCCACGGCGCCCGCCTCGCCCGCCTGATCGCCACCGAGCAACTCCTCACCTGGGAACTCCCGTTGGACCCGGCGGAGCACATCGTGACCGAACTCGCCGCCAACGCGGCCACCCACGGCCGCGTCCCCGGTCGGAACTTCCGCCTGACGCTCTACGTCGTCGGCGGCACCCTCCGTATCGAGGTCACCGACACCCGCGGTGACCGACCGCCTCGCGCCCGACAAGCCACCCCGGACGGCGAGTCCGGCCGCGGTCTCCTCCTAGTGGACGCCCTCGCCGACCGCTGGGGAGTCGCCCATGGCCCCACCCCACGCAAGACCGTCTGGGCCGAAGTCGGGGTCCGTCCCACCGGAACGCGGCCCGTCACGCGCCGGTGACCCACGTCCCGGCCAAGCGCGTGATCAAAGCTTTTCCATGACCTCGGAGCGAATACCGACCCAACCCCACCCCGCCGATCCCCTCCAGCAACCCTGGTCACCCGGAAGAGTGATGATCCTCAACTCGGCTGGATTTCGGGCCGGTTCGCTGGCATATGCTCGCCGCGACCACACAACCGCAGACATGCGACGGCCCCCGCCGGGACTGCAATCCCAGTGCGAGGGCCTGACCACCGAGGAAGAAACAGGCTTCCCGATGGATACCCAGAACCTTAGCGCGCCCGCCTGCCCTCAGCAGCTCAATCCGCGCGGCGTCACCCACATCAACACCCCGCACACCACGCGCTACACGGTCGTCGGCAACCACCTCGCCCAACACCGGCAGCTCTCCCTCGTCGCGATGGGCCTGGCCCTCCACATCCAGTCGCTGCCTGAGCAGACCCGCGTCGACATCAAGACCCTCGCTGACCGCTTCCCCGAGGGCGAGACCCGTATCGCCGCCGCCCTGCGGGAGCTGAAGGCCCACGGCTACCTGGCCCAGGTCCGCAAACGCCTGCCCAACGGCCGGGTCGTCACGCACACGGTGTCGTACAACCAACCCCGGACCACGCACCACGAGGCCGCCTCAGCACCGGCCACTCCCACCGCGGCACCCAGGCAACCCGCCGCCGGCGTACCACCACGACCGGCCGCCGCACCCGAGCCCGGACCGGCAGCACCTCAGCCCGAAGCCTGCCCCGAACCCGACTCCCGACCCGCTGCCGCCAGACTCCCGCTGCCCGCACCCCAGGCACCCGACCTCGACCGGCATCGCAAGGCCACAGCCCTCCTCAGCACCCTCCACCACCAGGACCCCCGCCTCCTCCTCTCCGAGCGCGCCGTCCGCCACCTCGCCCCAGCAGTCGCCGCCTGGCTCGAACGCGGAGCCCGCCCTCAGGCCGTATGCCACGCCCTGACCGCGAACCTCCCCGAACCCCTCCGCAACCCGACGGCACTTCTCGCCCACCGCCTCACCGAACTCCTGCCACCACCCGCGCCGACCGGCCCGCCGCCCCTCCAGGACCGGCCCGCCGTCCCTCCCCCGTTCCACAACTGCGAGGGCTGTGACCGGGCGATCCGGACCCCACGGCCGGGCGCCTACTGCCGCGACTGCCGCACTGCGGGCCTCGATCCCGCCGCGGCGTAAAGCGTTGGTCCGTCCAGCTCCTCTCCAGACAAGGAACTACATGGTCAGCCCGCCCCACGAGGCGATGCACCGCATCTTCCAGGAGTACCCCGGCCTGTTCACCGGCGTGTCCAAGGCCCTCGATCTCGACTTCGCCCGGCCCACCTCCGTCACGATCCTGCCGACGGACCTCACGGAGACCCGACCCGTCGAACGGCGCGTGGACACCCTGCTCCGCTTCGACTCCGAGCAGGACGACCCGTTCCTGCTGGCCATCGAATCGCAGGGCAAGAAGGTCGCGGACAAACCCGCCGCCTGGGCCTACTACCTGTCCTACCTCAGCACCAAATACAAGCTCCCTGTGCTGCTGCTGGTCGTCTGCCAGGACCGCGCCACAGCCGAATGGGCCGCCCGGCCGGCGTCCCTGGGCCCCCGGCAGTGGCCCGCGCTCACCCTGCGCCCGCTCGTCGCCGGTCCGCACAACATGCCGGTGATCACTGATCCGGCCGAGGCCCGCGCCGACCTGGCACTTGCCGCGTTGTCCGCTATCACCCACGCGAAGGAAACGGTCGTCGATGTGATACTGAAAGCACTGTCCACCGCGCTGCGGGACGAACCGCAAGCAGTCGTAGACCCCATCGTCGAATTCATCGCACAAGGTATCGGCGGCAACAGCCGTGCCGTAGAAATCTGGAGGAGCCTGATGGCCGTGGACCTCTCCTTCTACAAGTCCTGGCTCTCCGAGGAGATCCGCGACGAAGGCCGCGTCCAGCGCGGGGCCGAGGACATCCTCGTCGTCTTGCAGGCCCGCGGCATCGACGTCCCCGACGACCTCCGCGAACGCATCACCGACTGCGACGACCCGGACATCCTGCGCCGCTGGCTCACCCGCGCCGCCGTTGTGCCGTCCGCCGAAGAGATCTTCAGAGACGAAGAGGCCTGAGACCCGAGCGCTGGACACGCCGAAGGGCGGCCACCCCGTACGAAACGGGGTGACCGCCCTTCAGTTCAACTCAGCCTGCTCGCTTACTGGTTGTACGGACCGTAGTCGTAGTCCTCCAGCGGGACGGCCTGGCCGGAGCCGGTGCCGAACGGCGAGTAGTCGATGTCGTCGTAGCCGACGGCCGAGTACATCGCGGCCTTGGCCTCCTCGGTGGGCTCCACCCGGATGTTGCGGTAGCGGGACAGGCCCGTACCGGCCGGGATGAGCTTACCGATGATGACGTTCTCCTTGAGGCCGATCAGGGAGTCGGACTTGGCGTTGATCGCCGCGTCCGTCAGCACCCTGGTCGTCTCCTGGAAGGACGCCGCCGACAGCCAGGACTCCGTGGCCAGCGAGGCCTTGGTGATACCCATGAGCTGCGGACGACCGGAGGCCGGGTGACCGCCCTCCTGCACCACACGACGGTTCTCCTGCTCGAAGCGGGAGCGCTCGACCAGCTCGCCGGGCAGCAGCTCGGCGTCGCCAGACTCGATGATCGTCACGCGGCGGAGCATCTGCCGGATGATGATCTCGATGTGCTTGTCGTGGATCGACACACCCTGCGAGTTGTAGACCTTCTGGACCTCGCCGACCAGGTGGACCTGGACGGCACGCTGACCCAGGATGCGCAGCACGTCGTGCGGGTTGGTGGCACCCACGGTGAGCTTCTGGCCCACCTCGACGTGCTCGCCCTCGCTGACCAGAAGACGGGCGCGCTTCGAGATCGGGAACGCCGTCTCGTCGCTGCCGTCGTCCGGGGTGACGACGATCTTCTTGGTCTTCTCGGTCTCCTCGATCCGCACGCGGCCCTGGGCCTCGGAGATCGGGGCGACACCCTTCGGCGTACGAGCCTCGAAGAGCTCGACGACACGGGGCAGACCCTGGGTGATGTCGTCACCGGCCACACCACCGGTGTGGAAGGTACGCATCGTCAGCTGCGTGCCGGGCTCACCGATGGACTGGGCGGCGATGATGCCGACCGCCTCACCGATGTCGACCAGCTTGCCGGTGGCCAGCGAGCGGCCGTAGCACATGGCGCAGGTGCCGACGGCGGACTCGCAGGTCAGGACCGAGCGGGTCTTGACCGTCTCGATGCCGTGCTTGACCAGCTCGTCGATGAGGACGTCGCCGAGGTCGGTGTTGGCCGGGGCCAGCACCTTGCCGTCGACGGTGATGTCCTCGGCCAGCGCACGGGCGTACACGCTGGTCTCGACGTTCTCCGCCTTGCGCAGGACACCGTCCGCGCCGCGCTCCGCGATGTGCAGCTTGAGGCCGCGGTCGGTGCCGCAGTCCTCCTCGCGGATGATGACGTCCTGGGAGACGTCGACGAGACGACGGGTGAGGTAACCCGAGTCGGCGGTACGGAGGGCCGTGTCCGCCAGACCCTTTCGAGCACCGTGGGTCGAGATGAAGTACTCCAGCACCGACAGGCCTTCACGGAAGGAGGCCTTGATCGGACGCGGGATCGTCTCGTTCTTGGCGTTCGACACCAGACCGCGCATACCGGCGATCTGGCGCATCTGCATCATGTTTCCTCGGGCACCCGAGTCGACCATCATGAAGATGGGGTTCGTCTTGGGGAAGTTCTCGTTCATCGCCTCGGCGACCTCGTTGGTCGCCTGGGTCCAGATCTGGATGAGCTCCTGCGTGCGCTCTTCCTTGGTGATCAGACCGCGCTCGTACTGCTTCTGGACCTTCTCGTCCTTGGCCTCGTAGCCGGCGACGATCGCCTTCTTCGCCTCGGGCACGACGACGTCGGAGATGGCCACGGTGACACCGGAACGGGTCGCCCAGAAGAAGCCGGCCGCCTTCAGGTTGTCGAGCGTCGCCGCCACGATGACCTTGGGGTAGCGCTCGGCCAGGTCGTTGACGATCTCGGAGAGCTGCTTCTTGCCCACCGAGTAGTCGACGAACGGGTAGTCCTCGGGCAGCAGCTCGTTGAAGAGCGCGCGGCCCAGGGTCGTACGGAGGCGGAAGGTGTCACCCTGCTGCCACTCCGGCTCGCCCTCCTCGCGGACCGGCGGCACCCAGCCACGCGGCGGGATGGTGCCCACCGGGAAGCGGATGTCGACGGCCGACTGGAGCGCCAGCTCGCCGGCGTCGAACGCCATGGTCGCCTCGGCCGTGGAGCCGAACGCGCGGCCCTCGCCCTTGACGTCACGCAGCTCGCCGTCGGTGGTGAGGAAGAACAGACCGAGGACCATGTCCTGGGTCGGCATCGTCACCGGACGGCCGTCGGCGGGCTTCAGGATGTTGTTCGAGGACAGCATCAGGATGCGGGCCTCGGCCTGCGCCTCCGCGGAGAGCGGCAGGTGCACGGCCATCTGGTCGCCGTCGAAGTCCGCGTTGAACGCGGTGCAGACGAGCGGGTGGATCTGGATGGCCTTGCCCTCGACCAGCTGTGGCTCGAAGGCCTGGATGCCGAGGCGGTGCAGCGTGGGTGCACGGTTCAGCAGCACCGGGTGCTCGGCGATGACCTCTTCGAGGACGTCGTAGACGACCGTACGGCCGCGCTCGACCATCCGCTTGGCGCTCTTGATGTTCTGCGCGTGGTTCAGGTCCACCAGGCGCTTCATCACGAACGGCTTGAAGAGCTCCAGCGCCATGGCCTTCGGCAGACCGCACTGGTGCAGCTTCAGCTGCGGACCGACGACGATCACGGAACGCGCGGAGTAGTCCACACGCTTGCCGAGCAGGTTCTGACGGAAGCGGCCCTGCTTGCCCTTGAGCATGTCGGACAGCGACTTCAGCGGACGGTTGCCGGGGCCCGTCACCGGGCGGCCACGACGGCCGTTGTCGAAGAGCGCGTCGACGGCCTCCTGGAGCATGCGCTTCTCGTTGTTCACGATGATCTCGGGCGCACCGAGGTCGAGAAGGCGCTTCAGGCGGTTGTTGCGGTTGATCACACGGCGGTACAGGTCGTTCAGGTCGGAGGTCGCGAAGCGGCCACCGTCCAGCTGCACCATCGGGCGGAGGTCCGGCGGGATGACCGGGACGCAGTCGAGAACCATGCCCTTGGGACTGTTGGAGGTCTGCAGGAAGGCAGACACGACCTTCAGCCGCTTCAGCGCACGGGTCTTCTTCTGGCCCTTGCCGGTGCGGATGATCTCGCGAAGCCGCTCGGCCTCTTCATCCAGGTCGAAGGACTCCAGGCGCTTCTGCAGCGCCGCGGCACCCATCGAACCGTCGAAGTACGTGCCGAAGCGGTCCCGCAGCTCGCGGTAGAGCAGCTCGTCGCCTTCGAGGTCCTGGACCTTGAGGTTCTTGAACCGGGTCCACACCTCGTCCAGGCGGTCGATCTCGCGCTGCGCACGGTCGCGCAGCTGCTTCATCTCCCGCTCGGCACCTTCGCGCACCTTGCGGCGCACATCGGCCTTGGCACCCTCGGCCTCCAGCTCGGCCAGGTCGGCCTCAAGCTTCTTGGCACGGGCTTCGAGGTCGGAGTCACGCCGGTTCTCGACCTGCTGACGCTCCACGGAGACATGCGCCTCCAGGGAGGGCAGGTCGCGGGTGCGGCGCTCCTCGTCGACGAACGTGATCATGTACGCCGCGAAGTAGATGACCTTTTCGAGGTCCTTCGGGGCGAGGTCGAGCAGGTATCCCAGACGCGACGGGACACCCTTGAAGTACCAGATGTGCGTGACGGGCGCGGCCAGTTCGATGTGGCCCATCCGCTCACGGCGCACCTTGGCGCGGGTCACCTCGACGCCGCAGCGCTCACAGATGATGCCCTTGAAGCGGACGCGCTTGTACTTGCCGCAGTAGCACTCCCAGTCCCGGGTCGGACCGAAGATCTTCTCGCAGAAGAGTCCGTCCTTTTCGGGCTTGAGCGTGCGGTAGTTGATGGTCTCGGGCTTCTTGACCTCGCCGTGGCTCCACTGACGGATGTCGTCAGCGGTGGCCAGACCGATCCGGAGCTCATCGAAGAAGTTGACGTCGAGCACTATGCGTCAATCCCTCTCAGGGTTGTAAGTCTTGGGGTCTGATACGGGGGTCCTGGGGCCGGAGACCTGCGCGCGGCAGGTCTCCGGACTCCCGTCAGACCTCTTCGACGCTGCTCGGCTCGCGCCGGGACAGGTCGATGCCGAGCTCCTCCGCTGCGCGGAAGACATCCTCGTCGGTGTCACGCATCTCGATGGACATACCGTCACTGGACAGCACCTCCACGTTCAGGCAGAGCGACTGCATCTCCTTGATGAGCACCTTGAAGGACTCGGGGATGCCGGGCTCAGGGATGTTCTCGCCCTTGACGATGGCCTCGTAGACCTTCACGCGGCCGGTGACGTCGTCGGACTTGATGGTCAGCAGTTCCTGGAGGGCGTAAGCGGCGCCATAAGCCTCCAGCGCCCACACCTCCATCTCGCCGAAGCGCTGACCGCCGAACTGCGCCTTACCACCCAGCGGCTGCTGGGTGATCATCGAGTACGGACCGGTCGAACGGGCGTGCAGCTTGTCGTCGACCAGGTGGTGCAGCTTCAGGATGTACATGTAGCCGATCGAGATCGGCTCCGGGAACGGCTCGCCGGAGCGGCCGTCGAACAGGTTGGCCTTTCCGGACGCCTGGACGAGGCGGTCGCCGTCGCGGTTCGGGATCGTGGCCTCGAAGAGACCGGAGATCTCGTCCTCGCGAGCACCGTCGAAGACCGGGGTCGCGACGTTGGTGCCCGGGGCGACCTGGTCGGCGCCGATGACCTGCAGGCGGCGCGCCCAGTCCTCGCTGAGACCGGAGACGTCCCAGCCGCGGCTGGCGAGCCAGCCGAGGTGGATCTCCAGGACCTGTCCCGGGTTCATTCGGGACGGGACACCCAGCGGGTTGAGGATGATGTCGACCGGGGTGCCGTCCTCAAGGAACGGCATGTCCTCGATCGGGAGGATCTTGGAGATGACGCCCTTGTTGCCGTGACGGCCGGCCAGCTTGTCGCCGTCGGTGATCTTGCGCTTCTGCGCAACATACACCCGGACCAACTGGTTGACGCCGGGCGGCAGTTCGTCGCCCTCCTCGCGGTCGAAGACGCGGACGCCGATGACCTTGCCGATCTCGCCGTGCGGCACCTTCAGCGAGGTGTCGCGCACCTCGCGCGCCTTCTCACCGAAGATCGCGCGGAGCAGGCGCTCCTCGGGGGTCAGCTCGGTCTCACCCTTGGGCGTGACCTTGCCGACGAGGATGTCACCGGCGACGACCTCGGCACCGATCCGGATGATGCCGCGCTCGTCGAGGTCGGCGAGGACCTCCTCGGAGACGTTCGGGATGTCCCGGGTGATCTCCTCGGGGCCGAGCTTGGTGTCACGGGCGTCGACCTCGTGCTCCTCGATGTGGATCGAGGAGAGGACGTCGTCCTGCACGAGGCGCTGCGACAGGATGATCGCGTCCTCGTAGTTGTGACCCTCCCAGGGCATGAACGCCACGAGCAGGTTCTTGCCGAGCGCCATCTCGCCGAACTCGGTCGCCGGACCGTCGGCCAGCACCTGGTTGGCGACGACGCGGGCGCCCTCGTCCACGACAACCTTCTGGTTGACGGAGGTGCCCTGGTTGGAGCGGGAGAACTTGGCGAGGCGGTACGTGGTGTACGTGCCGTCGTCGTTGGCGGTGGTGATGTAGTCCGCGGAGACCTCCTGGACCACACCGTCCTTCTCCGACTTCAGGACGTCACCGGCGTCGACCGCGCAGCGGTACTCCATGCCGGTGCCGACCAGCGGCGCCTCGGACTTGATGAGGGGCACGGCCTGACGCATCATGTTCGCGCCCATGAGGGCACGGTTGGCGTCGTCGTGCTCCAGGAACGGGATCATCGCGGTCGCGACCGACACCATCTGGCGCGGGGAGACGTCCATGTAGTCGACGTCGTCACCGGGGACGTAGTCGACCTCGCCGCCGCGGATGCGGACCAGGACGCGGGACTCCTCGAAGCGGAACTCGTCCGTCAGCGGCGCGTTGGCCTGCGCGATGACGAATCGGTCCTCTTCGTCGGCCGTCAGGTAGTCGACCTCGTCGGTGACGACACCGTCGGTGACCCGGCGGTACGGCGTCTCGACGAAACCGAACGCGTTGACGCGGCCGTAGGAGGCGAGCGAGCCGATCAGGCCGATGTTCGGGCCTTCGGGGGTCTCGATCGGGCACATGCGGCCGTAGTGCGAGGGGTGCACGTCACGGACCTCGAAGCCGGCCCGCTCACGGGAGAGACCACCCGGGCCAAGAGCCGACAGACGGCGCTTGTGGGTGAGACCCGACAGCGGGTTGTTCTGGTCCATGAACTGCGACAGCTGGCTGGTGCCGAAGAACTCCTTGATGGAGGCGACGACCGGCCGGATGTTGATCAGGGTCTGCGGCGTGATCGCCTCGACGTCCTGGGTCGTCATCCGCTCGCGGACGACTCGCTCCATACGCGCCAGACCCGTACGGACCTGGTTCTGGATGAGCTCGCCGACGTTGCGCAGACGACGGTTGCCGAAGTGGTCGATGTCGTCGGTCTCGACGACGATCGTGGTGCCGTTGTCACCGACGGTCTCGGTCTCGCCGGCGTGCAGCTTCACCAGGTACTTGATCGAGGAGATGATGTCCTCGACGGTCAGCACACCGGCGTCCAGCGGGGCTTCGCCGCCGAGCTTCTTGTTGACCTTGTAGCGGCCGACCTTGGCGAGGTCGTAGCGCTTCGGGTTGAAGTAGAGGTTCTCCAGAAGCGTCTGCGCGGCCTCACGGGTCGGCGGCTCGCCCGGACGCAGCTTGCGGTAGATGTCGAGGAGCGCGTCGTCCTGGCCCTGGGTGTGGTCCTTCTCCAGGGTGGCGCGCATGGACTCGTACTCGCCGAACTCCTCCAGGATCTGCTCGGTCGTCCAACCGAGAGCCTTGAGCAGGACGGTGACGGACTGCTTGCGCTTGCGGTCGATACGGACACCGACCATGTCGCGCTTGTCGATCTCCATCTCCAGCCAGGCACCCCGGGACGGGATCACCTTGGCGGAGAAGATGTCCTTGTCGGACGTCTTGTCGATGGAGGAGTCGAAGTAGACACCCGGCGAACGGACCAGCTGCGACACGACGACACGCTCGGTGCCGTTGATGACGAAGGTGCCCTTGTTGGTCATGAGCGGGAAGTCGCCCATGAAGACCGTCTGGGACTTGATCTCGCCGGTCTCGTTGTTGGTGAACTCAGCGGTTACGAAGAGCGGGGCGGCGTACGTGAAGTCGCGCTCCTTGCACTCGTCGATGCTGTTCTTGGGAGGTTCGAAACGGTGGTCGCGGAACGTCAGCGACATCGACCCGGAGAAGTCCTCGATCGGAGAGATCTCCTCGAAGATCTCCTCCAGACCGGACTTGGTGGGGACGTCCTGACCCGACTCCAGAGCCGCCTCGACCCGACTCTGCCAGGCGGTGTTGCCGAGCAGCCAGTCGAAGCTCTCGGTCTGCAACGCGAGCAGGTTGGGAACCTCAAGGGGCTCCTTGATCTTTGCAAAGGAGATGCGCAGCGGGGCGGTGCTGGCGCCGTTGTTCATATTCGCGGTCGAGGCAGTGCGCGAGGCGGCCAAGAGGGGGTCCTTCCGAGGGCTCGGACTCACTACGCGCGTACCGGCCCCCCACTCGCGCACAGAGACAGAAGTCCCAGGTCAGGGACGATCCGATCGTCGGTGCTAGAGCGAGGGCATGCCCCTGGTGACGGGCAGGGAGCAGCTAACAGGCAGCGCAAAGGGTCAGTGTAGCCACTTGGCGCACTGATGTCCAGCCCCGCTTTTTTGAGACCCTCGTCGTGCTCAACACCCTCGGCAAGCTCACGTCCTCAACGCGTTGATACTGCCCTCTTCGTCGCCGATCCATGCCTCGGATTCGGATCGTTGTGACGACGCGTCCTGAGAATTGCGCGCTGCGTGCGGTTCGTCAAGACCTCCATGGCCCACCCCACATGCCACCAGGGTGCTCGGAGGCACGAAGAAGATCACCATACTCCGCGAACCCCTGGCCGCAAGGCCGCCGCTCGCCCGACCCAGGAACGCCGAAGAGCGACCACCCAGATGGATGATCGCTCTTCAGTGCTCAGGCGTTACAAGGTCCTTGGGACCTCGTCCACGACCTGGAAGGTGTTACTTGACCTCGACGGAGGCGCCGGCGGCCTTGAGGGACTCGGCGGCCTTCTCGGCGACGTCCTTGGCGACCTTCTCGACGACGGGCTTCGGGGCGCCGTCCACGAGGTCCTTGGCCTCCTTCAGGCCCAGCGAGGTCAGCTCACGCACGACCTTGATGACCTGGATCTTCTTCTCGCCGGCACCCGTGAGGATGACGTCGAACTCGTCCTGCTCGGCCTCGGCCTCGACCGGGGCGCCCGGGGCGGCGGGGCCCGCGACGGCGACCGCGGCGGCGGCGGTGACGTCGAACTTCTCCTCGAACGCCTTCACGAACTCGGAAAGCTGGATGAGGGTCATGGTCTCGAACTCGGCGAGCAGTTCGTCCTGGGTGAGAGCCACGATGGCTTCCTTCCACTAATTTTCGGCTGGTGCCGGTGTGTACATGTCTGGCGGGCGTACGTTCGGCCCGCTACGACCGTTGCCGTGCGGCGCGGAGCCTCAGGCGGCGGTCATGCTGCGAGCCGAATTACTCGGCACCGCCCTGCTCTTCTTGCTTGGCGCGAAGGGCGTCCACCGTGCGGACGAGCTTCGACGGGAGCGCCTGGAAGAGCTGCGCAGCCTGAGTCTGCTTGCCCTTGAAGGCACCCGCCAGCTTGGAGAGCAGAACCTCGCGGGACTCAAGGTCCGCGAGCTTCTTGATCTCGTCGGCGGACAGCGCCTTGCCGTCAAGGACACCGCCCTTGATGACGAGGTTCGGGTTGTCCTTGGCGAAGTCACGAAGACCCTTCGCCGACTCCACCGGGTCACCGGTGATGAAGGCGACCGCCGTCGGACCGTTGAACAGGTCGTCGAGCGTAGAGATCCCGGCCTCGTTGGCCGCAATCTTGGTCAGCGTGTTCTTCACCACGGCGTACTGGGCGTTCTCACCGAGCGAACGACGCAGCGTCTTGAGCTGCGCCACGGTGAGACCCCGGTACTCGGTCAGCACGGCGGCGTTCGAGTCGCGGAACTGTCCCGCGAGCTCGGCTACCGCGGCAGCCTTGTCGGGCCTTGCCATAGAGCGTCGGCCTCCTTCCGGGTGATGAGGACCGCTCAGAAGGGGCTGGGACAGAGAAAACGCCCCGGCGCAGGCGCACGGGGCGTAGCTCAACCGGAAACAGCGTTCCCGGGAGCACATCCAGTTCACCTGCGCGGGTCGTCCACTGTTCAGCGGATCCTTCGGTCACCGCGCCCTCTTACGAGCACACGGCAACGACCAGCGGTCTTTGGCTTCTCCCGAAGAGTACGGGACCCACACACGCCCAAGCAAATCCGCCCGTACGGCTCAGCCCCGGGCGTCCTTCATCAGCCGGGCGAGGTCGGTGGTGTCCTTCACCGACGGGACGGTGACCGTCCCCAGTGCTTGCCGCCCAGCTCCTTGGCCGCCTCGGTCACGGCCGCCGCGGGCGCCATGTCCGGCGAGGAGCGGAGCGGCGAGACCTGCACCGGTCTCTCGTGAATTCCCTTGGTTCCAGGGCGAGTTGGGCGGCTCAGGAGCTGGTGCCCGACCCGGTCGCCGTGTCGGAGCTGCCCGGGGTCACGCCCTGCTTCTTCAGCAGCGTCATGAAGTCCTCGGTGTCGCTCGCCGGAGGCACGGTGGCCTCGACCTTCACGCCGTAGTCGCTGTAGTAGGCGGTCTGGCTGTACTCGCCCGACGACATCTCGCCCTTCTCGACCTTCTTGACCAGCAGGTCCTTGGCGTTGATCCAGATGTCGACCTGCTCCGTGGAGACACCGGCCGAGGTGAGCTGCTTCTTCAGGCCTTCGAGCTGGCTCGCCGTGAGGTTGGAGTTCTTCGAGGCGAGGTCGGCGACGTTGACCGTGCCCGAGTAGTGCGTGGTCTGCTGGCCGCGGACCGACTCCGTACCGACCTTCTTGACGTCCCCGGAGGCGAGCAGGAGCTTCACCGACTGGTTCGGGGTGGAGTTCTGCATCTGGTCCTTGAGGTACGCGCCGGAGCTGCCGCCGAGCTTGGCGAGGTCGTCGTACGCGTACTTGATCCAGTGCTTGCCGCCGGCCTGCGCGGCGAACTTCTCGCCCATCTTGGCGTAGTAGGCGTCGGGCAGATAGCGCGCCTCCATCGAGGTGCTGCCGGCCGCGCGCATCGCGTCGGCCATCGAGCCGCCGGTGTAGTTCATCGTGAGCGTGCCGCTGATGCCGTCGCTCCAGCCGAGGTTGCCCTTGGCGTCCATGGACATCAGGGAGCCGAGGACCGTCGAGGACTCGACCTTGGCGGAGTCGGCCTTGTCCGTGGACTGCTCGGCGGTGCGCAGGGCCGCTATCGGGCTCACATGGGCCGTGCCCTTGCCGACCGTCTTGTCGTCCTTGCCGGAACCCCCTGAGGAGCCCGTGGAACTGCAGGCGGCCACCGAGGCCAGCGCGGTCCCCAACGCGATCGAGAGACCCATCCTGCGCACGGTACTGCTCTTCATCCGTCCCCCACCCCTAAGCGATTGCTGTGCCTGCCCCAAACGCTAGCGCAGAGCACTGACACCCCGTACGAAAGAGGACGAGCCCCGCACCTCGAAGGTTGCGGGGCTCGTCCAATTCTGACGCGTACGCGACGCGGCTACCGGGGTGAGCGCGGGGCTCAGACGGCGGCCGGGTCCTCCTCGACGAGGAGGTTGCGGGTGCGGTTCGGGTCGAGCGGAATGCCGGGGCCGATCGTGGTGCTGATCGCGGCCTTCTTGATGTAACGACCCTTGGCGGCGGACGGCTTCAGACGGAGGATCTCCTCCAGGGCCGCGCCGTAGTTCTCCACCAGCTGGGTGTCGTCGAAGGACGACTTGCCGATGATGAAGTGCAGGTTCGAGTGCTTGTCGACGCGGAACTCGATCTTGCCACCCTTGATCTCGGTGACAGCCTTGGCGACGTCCGGGGTCACGGTGCCGGTCTTGGGGTTCGGCATGAGACCACGGGGACCGAGCACGCGGCCGAGGCGGCCGACCTTGCCCATGAGGTCCGGGGTGGCGACGACGGCGTCGAAGTCCAGCCGGCCCTTCGCCACCTCGTCGATGAGTTCGTCGGAGCCGACGATGTCGGCGCCCGCGGCGGTCGCGGCCTCGGCACGGTCACCGGTCGCGAAGACCAGGACCCGGGCGGTCTTGCCGGTGCCGTGCGGGAGGTTCACGGTGCCACGGACCATCTGGTCGGCCTTGCGCGGGTCGACACCCAGGCGGAAGGCGACCTCGACGGTGCCGTCGAACTTGGAGGTGGAGGTCTCCTTGGCGAGACGGACGGCCTCAAGCGGGGCGTAGAGCTTGTCCCGGTCGATCTTGGCGTCCGCAGCGCGGAGAGACTTGCTGCGCTTGCTCACTACTGCTCCTGATGTGTTCTGAGGAGTCGTGGTACGGACCGAGCAGGTCCCACCACAATCACTTCTGCGGGTGAAGGTCAGCCCTCGACCGTGATGCCCATGGAACGGGCGGTGCCGGCGATGATCTTCGACGCGGCGTCCAGGTCGTTGGCGTTCAGGTCGGGAAGCTTGGTCGTGGCGATCTCGCGGACCTGCGCCTGGGTGATCTTGGCGACCTTGGTCTTGTGCGGCTCGCCGGAGCCCTTCTCGACACCCGCGGCCTTGAGGATCATCTTCGCGGCCGGCGGAGTCTTGGTGATGAAGGTGAAGGAGCGGTCCTCGTAGACCGTGATCTCCACCGGGATCACCCAGCCACGCTGCGACTCGGTCGCCGCGTTGTAGGCCTTGCAGAACTCCATGATGTTGACGCCGTGCTGACCGAGCGCGGGGCCGACCGGCGGGGCCGGGTTCGCCGCACCGGCGTTGATCTGGAGCTTGATAAGCCCCGTGACCTTCTTCTTCTTGGGAGGCATTGCTCTCTCCGGGTCCTAGTGAGAGTTTTCGGCCCCCGTCCGGTTAATCCGGATGGAGGCATACCGCACAACGATAACGGGTATCCATGCGCGGCCAAAAACCGAGCAGGTCAGAGAGGCTTTTGACAGCCCGTCTGACCTGCTCGGAAGACGTACGTCCAGGGAGAACTAGTTCTTCTGGATCTGGTCGAAGGACAGCTCGACCGGCGTCTCGCGGCCGAAGATCTCAACGAGACCCTTGACCTTCTTCGAGTCGGCGTTGATCTCGTTGATGGTCGCCTGCAGCGTCGCGAACGGGCCGTCGGTGACGGTGACCGAGTCGCCGACCTCGAAGTCCAGCACCTGGACCTCGACCTTGCGCTGCGGAACCGGCTTGCCCTCGGCCTCGGCCGCCTCGCGGGCGGCCTTCTCCTCGGCCTCCGGGGCGAGCATCTTGACGATCTCGTCCAGGGTCAGCGGGTACGGGTCGTAGGCGTTGCCCACGAAGCCGGTGACACCAGGGGTGTTGCGGACGACGCCCCAGGACTCGTTCGTCAGGTCCATGCGGACCAGGACGTAGCCCGGGAGCTTGTTCTGCTTGATGGTCTTGCGGTCGCCGTTCTTGATCTGGACGACCTCTTCCTGCGGCACCTCGGCCTGGAAGATGTAGTCCTCGACGTTCAGCGAGACGGCGCGCTGCTCCAGGTTGGTCTTCACGCGGTTCTCGTAGCCGGCGTACGTGTGGATGACGTACCACTCGCCGGGCAGGAGACGCAGTTCCTCGCGCAGGGCGACCACCGGGTCGACGGGCTCGGCCGGTTCGGCCTCTTCGTCGTCCTCGGCCACGGTCTCGTCGTCGAGGTCCTCGGTCGCTTCCTCGTCCTCGTCCTCGACGTGCAGGGCGGCTTCCTCGGCGGGCTCGCCCGCGTCGGCGTCGGCAGCCTCGACCTCGTCCAGCTCCTCGTCCGCGCCCTCGACGATGTCGAGTTCGTCTTCCACGGACTCGTCCGGCTCGACGGCCTCGTTCAGGTTCGGGTCAGACACGTGGCTGCTTCTTCCTGGATACATGGGGGTGGAACACGCGAAAGGGGCGCCGGTCAGGGCGCCCTTCGCTTCCGGCCTCAGCCGAAGACGTACTTCGCGGCGTGATTCAGTCCGTAGTCAATCACGGTCACCAGACCGATCATGATGACGACGAAGACGATCACGACGGTCGTGTACGTCGTCAGCTGGTTGCGCGTCGGCCAGACGACCTTGCGGAGTTCCGCGACGATCTGGCGATAGAAGATGCCGAGTCGCTTCAGCGGGCCCTTCTTGGCGCGCTTACCGCCCTTGCGGGCCTTCTTGTTGGACTCCGACACCTCGTCCTGGGCATCAGGCATGTCGATGGAGCCCACGGCGTCCGCCATTCATCCTCACCTGTTCCCGGGTCGTGGCCGTGCCGCGCCCGGTCTGAGCCGCACGGCGGTGCATTGCTGTACGTACATGCGCTGCGCACACATCTCTTGATGAAGGTGTGTGTAGCAGGGCCGGAGGGACTTGAACCCCCAACCGCCGGTTTTGGAGACCGGTGCTCTACCAATTGAGCTACGACCCTTTGTGACATCCCCAACGTACCGCATCCACCCGGGTGCTCGGTGTGCACCAAGTAGGGCGCGGCTGCTGAAGGCCAACGAGGTAGGAGTGTACGTGCTCCTGGGGCGGTCGTCGAACAGAAAGTGCCTGTACGGGGATTGCCGACGGAAGATCGCCCAGGCGGGAGCGGGAATCCGGACGGTTGTTCAACGCCCGCCCGATCCTGTTCAGTCTGTGAAACCGGTGTGCCGGGCGGGTTTCGGGTCTGAAACGATGGGCCCATGAGCGCCTCAATCCCTCCCACCGAGCGCCGGGTCTCCGCCCGAGTCGGCGCGATCTCCGAGTCCGCCACCCTCGCCGTGGACGCCAAGGCCAAGGCCCTCAAGGCCGCCGGACGTCCGGTGATCGGCTTCGGCGCGGGTGAACCGGACTTCCCGACTCCGGACTACGTCGTCCAGGCCGCGATCGAGGCCTGCTCGAAACCCAAGTACCACCGCTACACCCCGGCCGGCGGTCTGCCGGAGCTGAAGGCCGCGATCGCCGCGAAGACGCTGCGCGACTCGGGCTACGAGGTGGACGCCTCGCAGATCCTCGTCACCAACGGCGGCAAGCAGGCCATCTACGAGGCCTTCGCCGCGATCCTCGACCCGGGCGACGAGGTCATCGTCCCTGCGCCGTACTGGACGACGTACCCGGAGTCGATCCGCCTCGCGGGCGGTGTCCCCGTGGACGTCGTCGCCGACGAGACGACCGGATACCGCGTCACCGTCGAGCAGTTGGAGGCGGCCCGCACCGAGAACACCAAGGTCGTTCTCTTCGTCTCGCCGTCCAACCCGACCGGCGCCGTCTACAGCGAGGCCGAGGCCGAGGCGATCGGCCGCTGGGCCGTCGAGCACGGCCTGTGGGTCATGACGGACGAGATCTACGAGCACCTGGTCTACGGCGACGCGAAGTTCACCTCGCTGCCGGCGATCCTCCCGGAGCTGCGCGACAAGTGCATCGTGGTCAACGGCGTCGCCAAGACGTATGCGATGACCGGCTGGCGGGTGGGCTGGATCATCGGCCCGAAGGACGTCGTCAAGGCCGCGACCAACCTCCAGTCGCACGCCACGTCGAACGTCTCGAACGTCGCCCAGGTCGCCGCGCTGGCCGCCGTCTCCGGTGACCTGACGGCCGTGGCGGAGATGCGCGAGGCCTTCGACCGCCGTCGTAAGACGATCGTGCACATGTTGAACGAGATCGACGGTGTGCTCTGCCCGGAGCCCGAGGGCGCGTTCTACGCCTACCCGTCGGTCAAGGCCCTCCTCGGCAAGGAGATCCGCGGCAAGCGTCCGCAGGACTCGGTCGAGCTGGCCGCGCTGATCCTGGAGGAGGCCGAGGTCGCGGTCGTCCCGGGCGAGGCCTTCGGGACCCCCGGTTACCTTCGGCTGTCGTACGCCCTGGGTGACGAGGACCTCGTCGAGGGCGTCAGCCGCATCCAGAAGCTGCTGGCGGAGGCCACGGACTGAGTTTTCGTACCTCCACGCGCGCGTGCGGGCCGTTTCCCTCCGGGGAGGCGGCCCGCTGCTTTGTGCGAGCAAGGCCACTATCGGGGAAAGTGGTACCGGCACCGCGGGAACGTACGGCAGGATTCCCGGATGGAGCGTGTACGTGATGTCTCTGAACTGCCGAAAGCCCATCTGCACCTGCACTTCACCGGGTCGATGCGGCCGACCACCGTGCTGGAGCTGGCCGACAAGTACGGCGTACGACTGCCGGACGCCCTGACCGAGGCGCTGACCAGCGGGGAGCCGCCGAGGCTGCGGGCGACGGATGAGCGGGGCTGGTTCCGCTTCCAGCGGCTCTACGACGCCGCGCGGTCGTGCCTGCGGGAACCCGAGGACATCCAGCGGCTGGTGCGCGAGGCCGCCGAGGAGGACGTCAGGGACGGCTCGGGCTGGCTGGAGATCCAGGTGGACCCGACGTCGTACGCGCCGCGCCTGGGCGGCCTGATCCCGGCGCTGGAGGTCATCCTGGACGCGGTGGAGACGACCTCCCGTGAGACCGGGCTCGGGATGCGGGTGCTGGTGGCCGCGAACCGGATGAAGCACCCGCTGGACGCGCGCACGCTGGCCCGGCTGGCGGTGCGCTACGCGGACCAGGGTGTGGTCGGTTTCGGCCTCTCGAACGACGAACGCCGGGGTATGGCACGGGACTTCGACCGGGCCTTCGCGATCGCCCAGGAGGGCGGCCTGCTGTCAGCCCCGCACGGCGGCGAACTGGCGGGCCCGGCCTCGGTGCGCGACTGCCTGGACGACCTGCACGCGACCCGGATCGGCCACGGCGTACGCGCGGCGGAGGACCCGCGGCTGCTGAAGCGGCTCGCCGACCGGGGCATCACCTGCGAGGTGTGCCCCGCCTCGAACGTGGCCCTGGGCGTCTACGAGAAGCACGAGGACGTGCCCCTGAGGACCCTCTTCGAGGCCGGCGTCCCCCTGGCGCTGGGCGCCGACGACCCGCTCCTGTTCGGTTCCCGGCTGGCGGCCCAGTACGAGATCGCCCGCCGTCACCACGCCTTCTCGGACCGCGAACTGGCCGAACTGGCCCGGCAGTCGGTACGGGGTTCGGCGGCCCCGGAGGACATGAAGACCAAGCTGCTGTCGGGCATCGACGACTGGCTCAGCGCCCCGGTCTCTTGAAGTGGGCGTAGGGCGGATACGGCTTGAAACAGATCAGGACCTCGTGAGGGTGACCGCCCCCGCGCGTGGGCTCCAGCTCGTACTGCAGGCTGTCCATGAACGCCGACTGTCCCTTGACGACCCCCTTGTGCCGCGGCCCGAAGCCGGCCGCGTAGGCGAAGGCGGTGGCCGCATAGGAGAACGCCTCACGCCCGCCGATGAGGAAGTACGTCCGCGCGTGCGTGGTGTGCCGCAACAGACCGCGGTCGTACGGCCGCTCCAGCCACGCGCGCGCGTGCCGCTCGGTACGGGCCTCGTCCGTGCGCACGGTGAGCGGTGTGCCGCGCCCCAACCCCCGCCGCAGTTCGGGCCACTTGGAGGGCCGCAGCCCCGCCTCCGAGTGCGCCAGCACCAGGTCGACCAGCTCCCCGCACCCCTCGTCGGGCGGCACGCAGTCCCGCAGCGGAACGTGCACGATGGTGTGCCGCGAGTGGGCGGCGAACGAGAACAGCCCCGCGAGTCGGCTCAGTCCGTCGTGGTCCCCCATGAGCATCCCGATCGGCGCCGGCTCGCGCAGTGAGGTGTGGCGCAGGGGTTGCCTGGGCTGCACGACACGGTGTTCGTGGGGGCCGGTCCTGGGCCTGAACTGCGTGAGTCTCAGCTCCACTTGGCGTGCCTCTTGGTGTGCCTCATACGGCAAGGGTCGCGGTCAGGCGGGGTCCTGGGCAACGGAGATTCCGCCCAGCAGCGTCCTGGCGATGCGGGGCGCGAACTCGTCCACGGGCGGGCGTACGCCGGTCTGTGTCGCCTCGTAGGCGAACACGCGCTGTGCGCAGGCGCCGAGGAGGAGGGACGCGGCGGCGAAGGTGTCCACGTCACGGCGGACACGGCCGGCGGCCTGTTCGGCGCGGAGGTAGGCGTCGAGGGCCTCGATCGGCTTGTGGGGGCCGGAGCCGAGCTGTCGCAGTGCCTCGTCATGGCGTCGCTTGAGCTGGGTCTCGGCGTACAGGGAGGCGGCGATCGGGAAGCTCTGCTCGTAGAAGAGGGCCGCCTGGCGGGCGATCTCGGTGAGGTTGTCCTCCAGGGAGTGCTGTCCGGGCTCGGCGGCGAGGCTGTGCAGCAGCGGGGTCAGCTGGGGCAGCCGTTCGGAGAGGACGCTGATGAACAGCTCCTCCTTGCTCGCGAAGTACTTGTAGAGCGCGGCTTCGGAGCAGCCCGCGGCCTTCGCGATCTCTTTGGTGGTCGCCCGGGCCAGCCCGACGGTGAACATCAACTCGTGGGCGGCGTCGAGGATGCGGACCCGGGCGGGCTTCGAGGATTCCATGGCCGGTCCGTTCGGGCTTGACGGGTGGGTGAGTGCTTACCCACTCTAGAGGGAGGCAGGGGTGAGTGAATGCTCACCCACCCTGTGAGGCTGAGGAGCAGGCCATGAAGCTCACCGTTTTCGGTGCCACGGGAGGCATCGGTCAGGAGATCGTCCGCCAGGCGCTGGCCTCGGGTCACCGGGTGACAGCGGTCGTCCGGGATCCCGTGCGGCTGGCCGTGCGGGGCGAGGGCCTGGAGGTGTTCCGCGCGGACCTCACCGACCCGGAGGCGCTGCGCCCCGCGGTCGCCGGCCGGGACGCGGTCCTCTCGGGGCTCGGTGCCCACAGCCGCAAGGACGCGGGGGTCGCGACCCGGCTCACGCGGACGGTTCTGGCGGCGATGGAGGCGGAGGGGACGCGCCGGGTGCTGGTGGTGAGCGCCGGTCCGGTCGGCCCCGCCCCGGCGGGCGCGGGTCTCCTCGACCGCACCGCGCTCGGGCTGATCTCGGCGCTCCTGAAGGACGTGTACGCCGATCTGCGGGAGATGGAGGCGGAGTTGGCCCGCAGTACGACCGACTGGACCTCGGTCCGCCCACCGCGCCTGCAGAACAAGCCGGTGACCGGCACGTACCGCACGGTCGTGGGCGGCTTCCCGGACAAGGGCCGGTTCATCGCCCGCGCGGACGTGGCTCACGCGATGCTGGCGATGACCGACGATCCCGGGACGGTCAAGCAAGGGGTGGGGGTGGCCTATTGAGCCCCTCCGGGGGCGCTTTCAGAGGCTGACGCCGACCGTCACGGGCTCGTTGACGAGGGTGATCCCGAAGGTGTCGTGGACGCCCGTGACGACCTCGCGGGCCAGGGCGAGCAGGTCGGCGGTGGTCGCCTCGCCCCGGTTGGTGAGGGCGAGGGTGTGCTTGGTGGAGATGCGGGCGGGCCCGCTGCCGTAGCCCTTGGTGAAGCCCGCCTTGTCGATCAGCCAGGCGGCGGAGGTCTTGGTGTGCCCCTCCCCCGCCGGATAGGCGGGCGGCTCCGCGCCCTCCCCGAGGCGCTCCCGCACGCGCGCGTGGAACGCGGTGAACTGCTCCTCGGTGAGGATCGGGTTGGTGAAGAAGGAACCGGCCGACCAGGTGTCGTGGTCCTCGGGGTCCAGGACCATGCCCTTGCCGGCGCGCAGCGCGAGGACGGTCTCGCGGGCCTGCGCGAGCGGCACCCGGTCGCCGGGCTCGACGCCGAGGACACGGGCCGTCTCGGCGTACTTGACCGGCGCCGACAGCCCGTCCGCGTCTTCCAGCCGGAAGCGGACGCGCAGCACCACGTAGCGCTCGGGCTCGGCCTTGAAGCGGCTGTGGCGGTACGAGAAGGCGCACTCCTCGTTGGTGAGCGTGACCGTCTCACGGGTCGTGCGGTCGTAGGCGACGACCTCGGTGATGGTGGCGGAGACCTCCTGGCCGTACGCCCCCACGTTCTGGATCGGGGTCGCGCCCGCCGAGCCGGGGATCCCGGCGAGGCACTCGATCCCGGCGAGCCCGGCCTCCACGGTGCGGGCGACGGCGTCGGTCCACACCTCTCCGGCGGCCAGCTCCAGCCGTGTGCCGTCGAGGGCGAAGCCGCGGGTGGCGATGCGCAGGGCGGTGCCCTCGAACCCCTTGTCCCCGATGACGAGGTTCGAGCCGCCCCCGATGACCAGCAACGGCGTCCCGGTGTCGTCGGCCGCGCGGACGGCGTCGATCACCTCGGCGTCGGTGCCGGCGGTGATCAGACGGGTCGCGGGACCGCCCAACCGGAAGGTGGTCAGCGGGGCGAGGGGAGCGTCGTGGAGTTCCTGCACGGGGCCAAGACTACGAGACGGGACCGACAACGCCGGGCGCGGTGGGGTGGCGCGCACGCGCGCGTGGGGCCCCACCGGAGTTGGTGGGGCCCCACGCGCGCGTACCGGTTGTGCGTTCTCGGTCGTGCCGGTTGTTCGTTCTCAGCGGCCGGCCGACTCCATGACCGACTCGGACCCGGCGCTGTCGGCCGACTCGGCCACCTTCACCAGCTCCGCCGCGCGGCGCCGCGTCGGGATCAGCAGGGTCGCGATCCCGGCGAGGGCGACCACTCCCGAGCCGGTGACCAGCGCGGGCTTCAGTCCGTCGACGAAGCTCTGTCCGGTCTCGTAGCCGCCCTGCGCCGAGAAGATCGACGCCATGATCGCGACACCGAGGGCGCCACCCACCTCGCGGAGCGCGTTGTTGGCGCCGGAGGCGATGCCCTGTTCCGAGGGGCGGACGCTGGACATGACCAGGTTGGCGGCCGGTGCGAAGAACAGGGCCATGCCGATCCCGCTGAGGATCAGACCGGGCAGCTGGGCGGCGTAGGAGACGTCGGTGGTGACGATGTACGCCATGTAGCCGAGCCCTGCGGCCTGGAGGAAGAGGCCGGCGGCGACGACCGGGCGGCCGCCGACGCGGTCGGACAGGATGCCGGCGACGGGCGCGACCAGCATCGGCATACCGGTCCAGGGGAGCATCCGCAGGCCCGCCTCGGTGGGCGAGTAGCCGAGGACGCCCTGCATGTACTGGCTGAGCAGGAAGATCGACCCGAACATCCCGAGGAACATCAGCAGGCTCGCCGCGTTGATGCCGGAGAAGGCGCGGGAGCGGAACAGCCGCATCGGGAGCATCGGGTTCTTGGCGTTGACGCTGTAGAGGACGAAGCCGGCGAACAGCGCGCTCCCGGCGAACAGTCCGGTGAGGACGAGCGGGCTGGCCCATCCGTCGGCGGGGCCGCGGACCAGGCCGTAGACGATCCCGAAGAGGCCGCCGCTGGCGAGGAGGGTGCCGGGGAAGTCGAGCGGGGCGCCGGTGCCGTGGGACTCGGAGAGGCGGAGGCGGGCGAGCGGGATGAGGGCCAGGCCGAGCGGGACGTTCAGCCAGAAGATCCAGTGCCAGGAGACGTGTTCGGTGAGGCTGCCGCCGATGAGCGGTCCGGAGGCGACGGCGAGTCCGTTGACGGCGCCCCAGATGCCGTAGGCCATGCCGCGCTTGGCGGCGGGTACGGCCGCGGTGAGCAGGGTCAGTGTCAGCGGCATCATGATCGCCGCGCCGACGCCCTGCACCGCGCGGGCCGCGATCAGGGACTCGATGCCGGTCGCCATGGCCGCGGCGGCGGAGGCGCCGGTGAATATCGTGATGCCCACGAGGAAGAGCCGGCGGCGGCCGAACCGGTCGCCGAGGGCCGCGCCGAACATCAGCAGGACGGCGAAGGTGAGCGTGTAGGCGCTCACGGTCCATTCCAGGTCGCCCAGCGCGCCCCCGAGGTCCTTGCGGATGGAGGGCAGGGCGGTGGTGACGACGAGGTTGTCGAGGGCCGCCATGAATCCGGCGACGCTGGTGATGACGAGGGCCCAGACCATGCCCCCGCGCGGTGCGGTCTTTTCTGACATCGCTCCCCCAGTGGGTGATCGCTACTGGTGATTAGTTATTGATGACTAACTTTGATGGTCATGAAAAGGCGCAGAAAATCCGCCTCTCGCCCGCCGCTACGACTTCTCCAGCCGACCGGTGACACGGGCCTCCGGGTACATCCCCTCCCAGACCTTGTGCTCGGGCGGGAAACCCATGGCCGCAAGGGTGTTGATCAGCATTCCGTGCGCCATGAAGGTCGCGGTGTCGTTCACATCCGCCCCCATGGCCAGATGCACGATGTCCCAGAGCCTCATCCAGCCCTTGCGTACGGCCTCGCCGAACTCGTGGTCGCCCTCCGCCTCGGCGGCGGCCACCGTGATGTAGGTCTGCATCTGCATCTGGAGCTTCTCGGGATACTCCGTGATGAGCCGCACATAGGCGTCGGCCATGGCATGCACGGCCTCTTCGCCCTCCAGCCCCTTGGACGACTCCTCCACGACCCGGCACACGTCCTCGACACACCTGAGCGAGGCCGCCGCGAAGATCGCCTTCTTGCCCGGGAAGAGCCGGAAGAGATACGGCTGCGAGACACCGACCCGCTTGGCGATCGCCTCCGTGGAGGTGCCGTAGTACCCCCGCTGCGCGAACTCGGCGATCGCCGCGCGGACTACGCTCTCGCGCCTCTCTTCTGCGCTCATCCTGACCATGCGAGAAAGTTAGTACTCAATCACTAACTACGTCAAGAGGTGTGGGCCACGGCACACGGGCGGGCCGGGTGGTGTCACTGCAAGTCACCAAGTCGGCCCGGGCCGACCGACACGTAAGGGGCGCCCGCAATGGCGGACACCCCTTACCTCGGCTCAGTTCACGCCAGTCGTACGACGGCTCGTGACATCCCGAGCACCTTCTGACCGGCGCTGGTCGCCACGAGGTCCACGCGGACCGTGTTGTCGTCGAGCTTGGCGGCGACCTTGGCGCTGACCTCGACGGTCGCGCCCTGGTCGTCGTTCGGGACGACGACGGGCTTGGTGAAGCGGACTCCGTACTCGACGACCGCGCCCGGGTCTCCGGCCCAGTCGGTGACCACCCGGATCGCCTCGGCCATGGTGAACATGCCGTGCGCGATGACGTCCGGAAGTCCGACCTCCTTGGCGAACTTCTGGTTCCAGTGGATCGGGTTGAAGTCCCCGGAGGCGCCCGCGTACTGGACGAGAGCGGCGCGCGTCACGGGGAAGGTCCGGGCCGGCAGTTCGGTGCCGACCTCGATGTCGTCGTACGCGATCTTCGCCGTCATGTCAGTTCCCCTCCGCCGCGCGGGCCACGAGCTTGGTCCAGGCGGTCACCACGTGTTCGCCGGCCTCGTCGTGGACCTCGCCGCGGATGTCCAGGATGTCGTTGCCCGCCATCGACTTGATCGCCTCGATCGTGGAGGTGACCGTGAGGCGGTCGCCGGCGCGCACGGGGCGGACGTAGACGAACTTCTGGTCGCCGTGCACCACGCGACTGTAGTCGAGGCCGAGTTGCGGGTCCTGGACGACCTGTCCCGCGGCCTTGAAGGTGATGGAGAAGACGAAGGTCGGCGGGGCGATCACATCGGAGTGTCCGAGCGCCTTGGCGGCCTCCGGGTCCGTGTATGCCGGGTTGGCGTCCCCCACCGCCTCCGCGAACTCACGGATCTTCTCCCGGCCCACCTCGTAGGGGTCGGTGGGCGGGTAGGTCCGCCCCACGAAGGACTGGTCGAGCGCCATGCCTCGGCACCTCCTGATGGGTCTGCTCTGCTGATAACGACACGAGGCCGCCCCCAACGTGCGGGGACGGCCTCGTGTACGAGCCTGTATTTATCGCGTTTCGCGGTGCGCGGTGTGCGCATTGCAACGCGGGCAGTGCTTCTTCATCTCCAGTCGGTCCGGGTTGTTACGCCGGTTCTTCTTGGTGATGTAGTTCCGCTCCTTGCACTCCACGCAGGCCAGCGTGATCTTCGGGCGGACGTCGGTGGCAGCCACAGGAGTGCTCCTTGACGAACGGATGGGACTATGAACGCATAACAGAGTAGCCGATCGAAGGACCGACCCCACAATCGGCTACTGTCAGTAGCGGTGACCGGACTTGAACCGGTGACACAGCGATTATGAGCCGCTTGCTCTACCGACTGAGCTACACCGCTGTGATGGGATTGGTTCCCACCTTGCGGTAGGAACCTCTCACACCAGAGCCCCAATACGGAATCGAACCGTAGACCTTCTCCTTACCATGGAGACGCTCTACCGACTGAGCTATTGGGGCGAGCGATGAAGACATTACACGCTCCGCCGCCGTTCACCCAAATCCGTTTCGCGGCACCGCTCCAGCCGCTTCCACGGCCCTCCCAGCGGCCTCGGGACCCCCTCCCGTACGGGGGACCACACCGGTACGACTATTGCGCTCCTCCCGGCCGCGAGCGGATCACCGCCCTAGGCTCGACTCACTCTGCGTGATCTTGCGCCCCTCTGCGCAGCCCCCCACCGTGAGCCCCGAAGCCGAGCCCGCGAAGCCCTGAGCCCCTGGAGCGCGATGCCCGACAGCCAGCCCCAGCCGTCCCACTCGTCATCGGGTTCGTCGGGTTCCTCGGGCTCGTCGGGACCGGCCGACCCGGCCGCGCTCCTGCTGTGCGGGGCCCGGCTGACCGACGGCAGGACCGTGGACGTACGGCTGGGCGGCGGGCGCATCGAAGCGGTCGGCACGGCGGGCAGCCTGGCGACGGACGCCACGCGCGCGTGCGGCGCGCGCGTGGACCTCAGCGGCTACCTCCTCCTCCCGGCCCCGGTCGAACCGCACGCGCACAGCGACACCGCGCTGTCGGCCGAGAACGGCGGACCGGTCTCCTACGACCCCCAGGACGTCCAGCGCCGCGCCACGGAGGCCGCGTTGCTGCAACTCGGCCACGGGGCGACGGCGCAGCGGGCACACGTGCGCGTGGGGGACGTCCAGGGGCTGGGCGCGCTGGCCGCCGTACTCCAGGCGCGGCGGGCGTTGCGCGGGCTGGCGGAGTTGACGGCGGTGGCGATGCCCCGGCTGCTGACCGGGGTGGCGGGGGCGGACGGGCTCGCGATGCTGCGGGACGCGCTGAAAATGGGTGCCTCCGTAGTGGGCGGTTGTCCAGATCTGGACCCCGATCCGACGGGGTATGTCGAAGCGGTCCTTGAGGTCGCGTCCGAGCACGGCTGCCCGGTCGACCTGCACACGGACGCCGCCGACCCGACCCGCCTGGCCCGGCTGGCGGCCGTCGCGGGCGGGCTGCGGCCCGGGGTGACGCTCGGCCCGTGCGGCGGTCTGGGGCGGCTGCCCGCGGACACGGTCACCCGCATCGCGGACCAACTGGCCGCGGCCGGCGTGACGGTGGTGTGCCTGCCGCAGGGCGGCTGCGGCGGCGTCGACCGGCGGGGCACGGCTCCCGTACGACTGCTGCGCACGGCCGGCGTCCAGGTGGCCGCGGGCAGCGGCGCCCTGCGTGACATGTCCAACCCCGTGGGCCGCGGTGACCCCTTGGAGGCGGCCTACCTGCTCGCCTCACGGCACGGGATGCGGCCCGAGGACGCGTACGACACGGTGAGTTCGTCGGCGCGGACGGCGCTCGGTCTGCCCGAGGTGCGGGTCGAGGCGGGGTTTCCGGCCGAACTGCTCGCGGTGCGCGGCGACCGGCTCGCGGGCGCGCTCTCGTTGGCGTACAGCCGGATCGTGGTGCACCGGGGGCGCGTGGTGGCACGGACGAGCGCGGTGCGGGAGTACTGCAACACGGCGGCGGGCGCGGAGTTGGGGCTGCCGCGGCAGGGTCGGGGCGAGGTGTCGTGAGCCGGGTCGGAGGCGGGGCGCGGTGCCTGAGCTGCTCGATCTGACCCGAGGCGGAAGCGGGGCGCGGTCCGTGAGCCGCTCGACGGGACCGGAAGCACGGGGTGGGCGCGGCGCGTGAGCCGCTCGGTGTGACCCGCTGCCGCTCTGGGGCGCACGCCTGGGGCGCGAAGACCCGCGCGCATCCCTGCTCGCGCGCCCGGCGCGTGCGGCACGGGGGTGTGCTGCCGGGACGCGGCTGAAGTCATGCGGCGCGTGCGGCTGTCCGGGCGTACGGTCGAAGGCATGCGCATTGTCATCGCTGGAGGTCATGGTCAGATCGCGCTGCGGCTGGAGCGCCTGCTCGCCGCGCGTGGTGAAGAGGTCGCGGGCATCATCCGCAACGCCGGGCAGAGCGACGATCTGCGGGCGGCCGGCGCCGAACCGCTCGTCCTCGACCTGGAGTCGGCCTCGGTCGAGGAGGTCGCGGCGCTGCTGCGGGGCGCGGACGCGGCGGTCTTCGCGGCGGGCGCGGGCCCGGGCAGCGGCACGGCCCGGAAGGACACGGTGGACCGGGGTTCGGCGGTGCTGTTCGCCGACGCGGCGGTCCTGGCGGGCGTACGACGTCATGTCGTCGTGTCCTCGATGGGCGCGGATCCCGCGCACCCCGGGGACGGCGTGTTCGACGTGTACCTGCGGGCCAAGGGCGAGGCCGACGCGTATGTACGCGGCCTGGATGCCCTGGACTGGACGATTCTGCGCCCCGGTTCGCTGACGAACGACGCCGGCCGGGGTCTGGTCCGCCTGGAGGCCCACACCGGGCTCGGTTCGATCCCGCGTGACGATGTGGCCGCCGTACTCGCGGAGTTGGTGGAGACGCCGGCGACGGCGGGCCTGACGCTGGAGCTGATCGGTGGGTCCGCGCCGGTGTCGGTGGCGGTGAAGTCGGTGGCGGGGAACTGAGGTTGTCCGCCGGACGTTCTCCTACTGCCTAGAACAGGGGCATCTGGCCCGGGAAGTCCGGCACCGCGTAACCGTCCAACGCGGGCTGGGCCGCCCCGAGTTCCGCCTGTCGGCGCGAGCCGGGGCACGACACGAGCTCGCCGCTCTCGCGTGCGCCGGGCGGATCGTGGCGCGCGAACCGTCCGGCGACGACGGCGATCTCTCGACGGCACTCGGGGCAATTCCTGCGGCGTGACGACATGGGATCAGTCTGCCCCGCCGCAGGCCGCGTCGGCCGTCGAGGCTCGCTCAGCTGTGGGAGACGGTGAGTCCGTAGAAGGCGACCCGGGCACCCTTGGTGGTGCTGTCGGAGGACGACTGGTTGTACGAACCGGCCTTGAAGTACTGCTTGTAGGCGTTGAAGGACGACGGGATGGCGTAGTGCGTGGTGCTCCCGTTGACCGTCAGGTTGATGGTGTTGCCGCCCGAGACACCGATCGTGTAGCTCCACGTCTTGCCGACGGCCACATTGCCGACGGTGTGCAGCGTCTGGCCGCCGTCGGGCGAGTTCTCCGTGCCGAGGACGATGTCGCCGCTCGACCGGTAGTACAGCTCCAGCAGCGGCTTGGTGGACGTGCCTCCCGTGCCGAGGTGGATCTGGCCCACGCAGACGTTCGACGTGACGGAGACGACCCGTAGCGTCGCCTTCATCGTGTGCGTGCCGCTGAGCGACCAGTTGGCGGCGCTGCCGCTGCGGTTCATCTCCCGCAGTTCGGAGCGGGCGTAGTTCGAGTTGGGCGTGGTGACGCCCTTCTCCGGCGCCCAGAAGGTCATCGCGCCGTCGCGGGTGTCCGTGTAGAAGTACGAGTCCTGGAAGCCGTTGGCCCCCTGGAGGCGGGCCGACGAGATGGTCGTGGGCGAGCCGGGGGAACCCACCGGCTCTTGGAGCTGCCACACCCCCAGGTCGAAGTTCCCGCCGGGCGCGACGGTCGGGTCGGCGAGGGGTGCGGCGACGGCGCCGGTGACGTTGGTACTGCCCGACGCGGCCGGAGCGGCAAGGGCCAGCCCACCGGTGACGGCGGTGACGGTGGCCAGGGAGGTGAGCAGCGTACGCATGCGCATGGGGGGTGCCTTCCTGTCTGCTCGATGGACTCGGTTGGCGATGCCTGTTCATGTAGATGAACTTTGTGTTTCAATATGAACACGATGCCGCGACAGTAGGGCTGTGGCACGATCACGTCAAGACTTTGGTCCATACCAGGGTGACGGGGGCGCCGAGTTGCCGGCGTGCGGCATCGAGCAGGCGGGCGTAGCGGTTTCAGTGACGGCCTCGTTCAAGTCGGCCGCTGCGAGCCGGACTTGAGGATCTCTAGTCGGCCTTCGTCCACCTGTTGCAGCCAGTGGTGGTGAACGCCTTGTCCGTGGACGCAATGGTGACCGTCGTCCGCCCCTTGGTGTTTCCGTTGGCGATGATGTCCCGCAAGTCGCCGGAAGTGCTGCTCAGTCGAGCCCAGTAGCAGTTGGGGACGAGCCCGCCCTGTGGGCCGTCCGTGCGGTATGTGCCGGGTTCGATGTCCTTGCCGACCACGTACGTACCGTCCCCAGGAATCTCACCGGAACGCGCCTTCTGGGCAGTGCCGGAGCTGTCGGTCGACGAGGTTTCTGTCGCGGTGGAGGTTGCCGTGACGGTGACCTTCGGCGTCGCCGGAGTGTCCGTCGAGCCGCCGGCGCCCGCGTAGCCGGCGACGGCTCCGATCGCGAAGCCGATCACGATGGCCGCGACGTGCGTCAGGACGCCCTTGCTCAACCTCCCCCACAGAGGTCGAGGAGAGGCGCTGCTCTGCCGCCCGTCCTGCCGCAGCGGGCCTTCCGGGGGCCCTGATGGGGCACCGGCTGTCATGCCCTCAGCGTGCGCCTGCCCAACGCCGTCCGCATCTCGTCCATATGAGCCTCGGACGCACCGGCGCGCAGATGACGAACCGAGCTGGTCCTCGCAACCGGTCGGCCCCTCGACCTGGGCCGCGTATGGTCCGGAAGACCTGATCAGCCGGGGATCCTTGCGTCACAGCGTGAGACAGGTCACCCGGTTTCGGCCCCATGCGAAAGATCGCCCCTGGACAGGAAAAGACCCCCTCCAGTCCGCGTTCCCGCAGATTGGAGGGGGTCTACCTACATGTGGCGGCGCCAGGGTTCGAACCTGGGTAGGCTGAGCCGGCAGATTTACAGTCTGCTCCCTTTGGCCGCTCGGGCACACCGCCGGGGTTGCTGCCTCTCCTACCGCTTTTCGGCGGTGCTCCGTGGCAACGACGTAAACGATACCCGATGCGTGGGGGTGCTTCGCCACCCGATAGATCGGCGCCCGGAGGGGAGCGGGTGGCTAGGCTTATACGGATGCGGCCCGGCGCCTACACCGGGCTCGGCGGCTGTCCCCACGCACGCCGATACGCAGTGACACGCATCGATACGCACCCCGATACAAGGAGCCACAGGACATGGCCGACTCCAGTTTCGACATCGTCTCGAAGGTCGAGCGGCAGGAGGTCGACAACGCCCTCAACCAGGCCGCCAAGGAGATCTCGCAGCGCTACGACTTCAAGGGCGTGGGTGCCTCGATCGCATGGTCCGCCGAGAAGATCCTCATGGAGGCGAACTCCGAGGAGCGGGTCAAGGCGGTGCTCGATGTCTTCCAGTCCAAGCTGGTCAAGCGCGGCATCTCGCTGAAGGCGCTGGACGCCGGTGAGCCTCAGCTCTCCGGCAAGGAGTACAAGATCTTCGCGTCCATCGAGGAGGGCATCTCCCAGGACAACGCGAAGAAAGTGGCGAAGATCATTCGCGACGAGGGTCCCAAGGGCGTGAAGGCCCAGGTGCAGGGCGACGAACTGCGGGTCAGCTCGAAGAGCCGCGACGACCTTCAGGCCGTGCAGGCCCTGCTCAAGGGCAAGGACTTCGACTTCGCGCTGCAGTTCGTCAACTACCGGTAGAACCACGGCTCGCGCGCCCGGCGCGCAGCGGTACGAGGAAGGGTGGGTGCCCGTCGGCACCCACCCTTCTCCTCTGCCGGCTGCGGTACGGGGGCGCGCTGGGACAGGTCCTAGTTGCGCGAGTTGCCGAAGAAGATGCGGTAGGCGATCAGGAGGACGAGTGCGCCGCCTATCGCCGAGGCCCAGGTGGCGCCGTCGTAGAAGTTCTTGGCGACCGGGTGGTCCAGCCAACGGGCCGATATCCAGCCGCCGATGAACGCGCCCGCGATGCCGATGACGGTCGTACCGATGAAGCCGCCCGGGTCGCGGCCCGGCAGCAGGAATTTGGCGATGGCTCCGGCCAACAGTCCCAGGATGATCCAGCTGATGATGCCCATGCCGTGAACCTGCCCTTTCGCGCTGTGCTCGCACTGATCCGGAGCTGTGAATTCCGCCCGGACAGGCTGTGTTCGTAGGTCCTTGCCCACGGCCTGTCGCTGCATGTTCCGCCGTGTCGATGAACAGGACGTCACGGATGCGTGTGGTGGTTGCAGGCATCGGCGGGGCGGCGCCGGGTGGGGCGGGACGGTCGGCCGTGCCGGCAGTCGGTCAGGACGCCTGCGGCGTCGTGCGTATGCGGAAGTCGTCCCACGGCTCGGGCTCGATGCCGATGTTGGCGTCGATGTACCAGCCCGTGCCGTCGAGCCAGCCCTGGAGCCACTCGGCGAGGCTGGGCGCGTCCACGTACCACGCGTGGTCCGCCTCGTCCGCGTTCGGTTCGTAGAGCAGCACGGTGGCCTGCGGGGTTCGGCAGTCCACGCACGCGTACATCGCGCAGCCCCAGTGGGATATCGGCAGGACGCCCTCGGGCCAGGGCCAGTCGGGGTCCTTGCGTCCGCTCTCGCGGTTGGCGAGGTACTGCGTGACGGCGGCGGGCTCGCCGGCGGGCGGGCTGTCGAGCAGGGGCAACAGGCCGTACTCCGGGCCGAATCCACCGTCTCCTATGCGCGAGTAGAGCGCCGCGAGCAGTGGGGGCAGGCTGAAGCCCAGGGTGGCCTCGGCGCGGGTCACCGTGGCCTCGTCCACCGGGGCGGGGAGTGAAGTCCAGCCCCACGGCAGGGTGTTGCGGGCCTCGGCGGCCACCCGGGTCAGCAGTCGCTGCTCGTTCTCGGTCATGGCTTCATAGTGCAACGCGCCACTGACAATCGGGGCGGCCTGTGGACAACCCGGCGGATGTGGACAACCCGGCAGTTGTGGAGAACCAGTTCACCCGGTGGGGTCCGGTGGCGAGCGGTCAGGCCAGGCGGACGTCGACGTGTTTTTCGGCGAGGAGGGCGAGCAGTTCCTCGAACGTCGGTGGGCGTGGGCCGGTGAGTGGGGTGAGGCCGAGGCAGGTGCGGGCGACGGTCGCGTCGTGCCAGACGAGGGTGAAGGGCAGGGCTGCTCCCCAGCGACCGCACAGGCAGTCCTCCAGGGCGGCGACGCCCCAACCGAAGTATCCGCCGGGGCCGTTCATCGCCTCGCCGAGAGCGCAGAAGAAGCCCTGCGGGTCGGTGATGTGCCTGCCGTCGAGGTGGTAGGTGGTGCCCGGTCGCCGGTCCGGGGCGCCGTGGGGGTGGTTCGCCAGCGCGGTGTCGAGCCAGAACTGGCGGCCCTCCGCGTCGCAACCGGCCCAGCGGCCGGGCTCGGAGGGGCGCCCCTCGCCCCACAGGTCCCACACCTCCCGGGCCGCGAGCGGTGGCCGTTCCGCCCAGGGGTCGAGGGTGAGGTCGACCAGGCCGGGGCCGCGCGCGGACGGGATCCAGGCCCGCAACTCGCCCTCGGTGGCGGGCTGCAGGGGCCGGCCCGAGGAGTCGATGCGCAACACCTTGGCGTGGCCGAGGTCCTCGTCCCCGCTGTCCATGGCCGCCCTCAGCGCGCCGCGCGGGGAACAGCCCAACAGGCGCACGGGAGGGTCCAGCGGTTCGGGCCGGTCCTCCTGGGGATGGGCCAAGTCCCGGCACCCGCCCCAGGGTTCACCGTCCGGGCCCAGCAGCCGGTAGCCCGGGGAGAGCGGTGGGCAGTGCGGGTAGTCGTACGGGTTGTCGTCGGACGGTCGCCCCTCGACGGTGACGTCCCTCAGGGACAGGTCACGCGCGCAGGGGCGGTCGCCGACCACCCGTACGTCCTCCAGCCACCAGTCCCCGTCCATTCCCGCGCCGGTGCCGGTCTTGTCGAGGATCTCCAGGGTGAGCAGGCCGAGCGGCGCCGAACCGTCGGCACGCGCGCGTGCGAGGGCTGCGGCGAGTTCGCCCTCGGGTGCGCAGCCGAGCAGTTCGTACGTCTCCCGGATGGGTGGGGGCGGGTCGGCGAAGAGGTCGTCGGCGTCCTGGCACAGGGCCCAGGTCTGCTCGTACCCGTGCTCGCCGGTGGACTCGGAGCCTTCGTCGTACGACAGCAGGACGTACTTCGGCGCCCCCACCACGGTCGACCCCGTCAGCGGGTGGCGAACGGCTGGTCCGTGGGCACGATTTCGCGACCCAGGGGGAACAGCGAGATCGGGATCAGCTTGAAGTTGGCGATGCCGAACGGGATGCCGATGATCGTGATGCACATGGCGATGCCGGTGACGATGTGCGCGAGGGCCAGCCACCAGCCCGCGAGGATCAGCCACAGGACGTTGCCGACGCAGGACGCCGCGCCGGCGTCACGGCGCTCGACCGTGGTGTACCCGAAGGGCCACAGGGCGTAGACGCCGATGCGGAAGGCGGCGATGCCGAACGGGATGCCGATGATCGTGATGCACAGCAGCGCGCCGGCGAGGAGGTACCCGAGGAACAGCCAGAAGCCGCTCAGGACGAGCCAAATGACGTTCAGGATGGTTTTCACTGAGGGCGACCTGCCATCTTTTCGAGCCGGGCGATCCGCTCCGCCATCGGCGGGTGCGTCGAGAACATCTTGGAGAGTCCCTGGCCCGGGCGGAAGGGGTTCGCGATCATCATGTGGCTCGCGGTCTCGATGCGCGGCTCCGGGGGCAGCGGAAGCTGCTTGGTGCCCGCGTCGAGTTTGCGCAGGGCGCTCGCGAGAGCGAGGGGGTCTCCGGTGAGCTGTGCGCCGGACGTGTCCGCCTCGTACTCCCTGGAGCGGCTGATGGCCAGCTGGATGAGGCTGGCCGCGAGGGGTCCCAGGATCATGATCATCAGCATGCCCAGGATGCCGGGTCCGTCGTCGTCGTTCGAGCGGCCGATCGGGATCAGCCAGGCGAAGTTGACCAGGAACATGATCACCGAGGCGAGGGCGCCGGCGACCGACGAGATCAGGATGTCGCGGTTGTAGACATGGCTCAGTTCGTGGCCGATGACTCCGCGCAGCTCGCGCTCGTCCAGGATGCGCAGGATGCCTTCCGTGCAGCACACGGCGGCGTTGCGCGGGTTGCGTCCCGTCGCGAAGGCGTTGGGTGCCTCCGTGGGCGAGATGTACAGGCGCGGCATGGGCTGGCGGGCCTGGGTGGAGAGCTCGCGGACCATGCGGTACAGGGCGGGGGCCTCGAACTCGCTCACAGGGCGGGCGCGCATCGCGCGTAGCGCCAGTTTGTCGCTGTTCCAGTACGCGTACGCGTTCGTGCCCAGCGCGATCACGACCGCTACGACGAGCCCCATGCGGCCGAAGAAGCTGCCGATGACGATGATGAGTGCGGACAGTCCTCCGAGGAGAACTGCGGTCCTGAGCCCGTTGTGCCGGCGGTGCACGGTACGCCCTCCAAAATCGTGCAGCAGGGGGACCCTTTGCTTGCTGATCTCCGATGCCACTGGTCTCGTGGTGCCACGTCCAGTGGACCCTTCCGCACTGGTCAACGCCAGGCGAGGGCCACTAGTTCCCTTGTGCGTACGGCGCCGGGCGTGGGCCGTACGGGTGAGGACGGTGGTATGTGCCGGTGGCTCAGAAGAGTCCCGTGTCGGCGAAGCGCAGGACCAGTTGGGGTGCTCCGGAGAGGGCGATTCCGAGCGCGCCGGTGAGCGCCAGAGCGGCGGTGAGGGGGGCCGGGACTCGGTGCTTTTCGTGCTCCCCCTCGGGGACACGGAACAGCAGAGCCGTCCACTGGAGGTAGTAGAAGAGCGCGATCACCACGTTGACGGCCATGACGACCGCGAGCCAGCCCAGGCCCGCGTCGACGGCCGCCGAGAAGACGGTGACCTTGGCGAAGAGCCCGATGACACCCGGCGGCAGTCCGGCGAGGCACAGCAGGAAGAAGGCAAGGAGGAGAGCGGCGAGCGGGTTCGACGCGTACAGGCCGCGGTAGTCGCTGACGCGGTTCAGTGCTCTGCTACGGCCCACCAGTGCGGCCACCGCGAAGGCGCCGAGGTTCACGGCCGCGTACATGAGGGCGTAGGCGACGGTGGAGCCGATCGACTTCTGGGCGTCCTTGGAGTACGCGGCGGCTGCGATCGGCACCAGGAGGTAGCCGGCCTGGCCGACAGAGGACCAGGCGAGCAGCCGTACCGCGCTGTACGCGCGCGTGGCCTGTTGGCGCAGGGCGCCCAGGTTGCCGACCGTCATGGTGAGGGCGGCCAGCGCGGCGAGCGCCGGGCCCCACACATCGGCGTACGACGGGAACGCGACGACGGTGACGAGGATCAGCCCGGAGAAGCCGACCGCCTTGCCGACGACCGACAAGTAGGCGGCGATTGGTAGGGGCGCCCCTACGTAGGTGTCGGGTACCCAGAAGTGGAAGGGGACGGCGGCCGTCTTGAAGGCGAAGCCGATGAGGGTGAGGACGACGCCGGTCTGGGCCAGGGTGTGGAACTGGCCGTCTACGTACTGGATGCGGTCGGCGATCTCGGTGAGGTAGAGGGTGCCCGTGGTGGCGTAGACGAAGCTGACGCCCATCAGGCTGACCGCTGTCGCGGTGACCGAGGACAGGAAGAACTTGAGGGCCGCTTCGGCGGACTTCTTGTCGCCGTGCCGGATGCCGACGAGGGCGAAGGCGGGCAGGGAGGCGACCTCCAGGGCGACGATCAGGGTCGCGAGGTCGCGGGAGGCGGGCAGGAGGGCGGCGCCCGCGGCGGAGGAGAGCAGCAGGAACCAGTACTCCCCTTCGGGGAGTCCCTTGTCGGCGTCCTTCAGGGTGGTGATCGACAGGAGGGCCGCGAGGAGGGCGCCGCCGAGGACCAGGAACTGGATGACCAGGGTGAAGCGGTCCGCCGTATAGCTGCACGCGGTCGCTTCGCCGGTGAGGCAGAAGGTGGCGCGGTCGCCGTCCAGGAGAGGCAGCAGCATGAGCGCGGAGGCGGCCAGGCCCGCGACCGACACCCACCCCAGGAGTGCCTTCTTGGCGTCGTGGAGGAACAAATCGGCGACGAGGACGCCCAGGCCGACGACCGCCGCGATGGTGGGCGGTGCGATCGCGAGCCAGTCGACGGACTGGACCATCGACTCCGCGAGGGGCTGGACCGGGGCGCTCATCGGGTGCCTCCTGCGAGGAGCTGCTGGACGGCCGGGTCGGTCAGGCCGAGGAGTGCCTTCGGCCACAGGCCGGCGGCGACGGTGAGCGCGACGAGCGGGGCCCAGGCCGCGTACTCGTAGGTGTGGACGTCGGCGAGCTTCGGCGCCTCCTGCGCCACGGCGCCCATGCAGACGCGGCGGACCACGGCGAGCATGTAGGCGGCGGTCAGCAGGGTGCCGAAGGCCGCGATGGCCATGAAGGTGAGGAACGCGGGGCGGCTGAGGTCGGCGGCGGGCTTGAACGCGCCGAACAACGCCAGCATCTCGCCCCAGAATCCGGCGAGTCCGGGGAGTCCGAGCGAGGCGACCGCGGCGAACGCGAGCAGGCCGCCGAGGCGTGGTGCCTTGCCGTAGAGGGCCGCGCCGGTCTCCTCGGCCAGGGTGTCCAGGTCGGTCGTGCCCGTGCGGTCCTTGAGGGCGCCGACGAGGAAGAACAGGAGGCCGGTGATGAGGCCGTGGGCGATGTTGGCGAACAGGGCGCCGTTCACGCCGGTCGGGGTCATCGTCGAGATGCCGAGCAGGACGAAGCCCATGTGGCCGACGGAGGAGTAGGCGATGAGGCGCTTGAGGTCGCCCTTCGCGCCCTGTTTCGCGAGGGCGAGGCAGGCCAGGGAGCCGTAGATGATCCCGACGACGGCGAAGGCGGCGAGGTAGGGCGCGAAAGTGTGCATGCCGTCGGGGGCGATCGGCAGCAGGATGCGGACGAACCCGTACGTGCCCATCTTCAGCAGCACGCCGGCCAGCAGGACCGAGCCGACGGTCGGGGCGGCGGTGTGGGCGTCGGGCAACCAGCTGTGCAGCGGCCACATCGGCGTCTTGACCGCGAGCCCGATCCCGACCGCCAGAACCGCGATGACCTGCACGGATGTGGTCAGCGACCGGCCGTTGTCAGTGGCGAGTGCCACCATGTCGAATGTGCCCGCCTTGATCCCGATCAGGAGCAGGCCGAGCAGCATGACGACGGAACCGAGCAGCGTGAAGAGGATGAACTTCCAGGCGGCCTGGGTCCGTTGGGCACCGCCCCAGCGGGCGATGAGGAAGTACATCGGGATGAGGACGGTCTCGAAGGCGAGGAAGAAGAGGATCAGGTCGAGGACGGCGAAGGTGGCGAGGGTGCCGGACTCCAGGACGAGGATGAGGGCGACGAATGCCTTCGGGGACGGGCCCGTAGGCATCTTGAAGTAGGAGTAAAGCGCGCAGAGGAAAGTCAGCAGCGCGGTCAGGACCAGGAGGGGGAGGGAGATGCCGTCGATGCCGAGGTGGATGCGCACGTCGAGTGCGGGGATCCAGCTGATGTCGGTCGTGGCCTGCATCTTCGACGGATGGTCGTGGTCGAAGCCCAGCGCTAGGACGATCGCGGCGACGAGGATCACGCCGGTCACGGTGACGCCGTGCCGTAGTACGGCCTGCTCGGGCGACTTCCCCTTCAGCCCCGGCGGGGCGGGCAGGAGGGCGGCGACGGCGCCGAGGAGCGGGCCGACGACGACGAACGCCAGAAGGACCTGCATCACGGACTCGTTGATATCGATCACGCCTGCTCACGCTCCCGTGGCGACGAGGAGGACGGCGACCGTCAGGACGACGGTGCCGGCGAGCAGCGCGCTCACATAGGTCTGCAGATTGCCGGTCTGAGCGCGCCGTACGGCGGCTCCGAGGAGGCGGGGCAGGGTGCCCGCGCCCTGTACGTAGGTGTCGACGACCTCGCGGTCGAGGAACCGGACGAGGCTCGCCGCCGCCAGCACGGGGCGGACGAACAGCGCCCCGTAGACAGCGTCCAGGTGGAAGCCGGAGGCCGCGTGGCGGTGCAGCGGGCCGAGCAGGAGGCGGCCCGGGTCCGCCGGGTCGGCTGCCGAGGCCACGTCTCCGTAGGCGGGCGCGTGGCTCGCGATGGCCTCCGCCTCGACCAGTCCCGCGTCGCCCTCCGGGTGGGCCGCGACCGCACCCATCGGTGCGCGGGCCGCAAGCGCGGTGGTGTGCCGCCAGGCGCCGTAGGTGACGATGCCGCCGACGAGCGCGACACCCGTACCGAGCACGGACGTGGTGAGCGTCGGGGTGAGGTCGCGGCCGTCGAACCAGTCGGGGAGCACGCGGTAGGCGAGTCCGCCGAGGGCGAGGGACGGGACGGCGAGCACCCACAGCACGGCGTTCATCGCCACGGGCTGCCTGCCGTGGTCGGGGGCATCGACACCCCGGCCGTTGAAGGCGAGCAGCCACAGGCGCGTCGCGTAGGCGGCGGTGAGCAGGGCCGTGAGCAGGCCGGCGACGAGGACGATCCAGCCCGCGGCGCCGGGGATGTGCGAGGTGTGCTCGGTGGCCGCGTGTTCGGCGGCGCCGAGGACGGACTCCTTGGAGAAGAAGCCGCTGAACGGCGGGATCGCGGCGAGCGCGAGGAGCGCCACGGTCATCGTCCAGAGGGCGTCGGGGACGCGGGCGCGCAGGTTGCCCATGCGGGACATGGCGGCCAGCGAGTTGGTGCCGGAGGCGTGGATGATCACGCCGGCGGCGAGGAAGAGCAGCGCCTTGAAGGCGCCGTGGGACAGGAGGTGGAAGACGGCGGCACCGCGGTCGCCGACGGCGAGGGCGCCGGTCATGTAGCCGAGTTGACCGATCGTCGAGTAGGCGAGGACGCGCTTGATGTCGTCCTGGGCGAGCGCGGCGAGACCCGAGCCGGCCATCGTCACGGCGGCCATGACGGCGAGGACGACCATCGCGGCCGAGGAGGCCTCGAAGACCGGGAGGAGACGGGCGACGAAGTAGACACCGGCGGCGACCATCGTCGCGGCGTGGATCAGCGCGGACACGGGGGTGGGGCCGGCCATCGCGTCGGGGAGCCAGGTGTGCAGCGGGAACTGCGCCGACTTGCCCGCCACACCGGCCAGGAGCAGCAGCGCGATCAGCGTCGGGTGGTGCAGCCCGCCACTCGTGACGGTGCTCAGGACCTTGGTGATGCGGAAGGACCCGGCGTCGGTGGCGAGCGCGAACAGGCCGATCAGGAAAGGAACATCGCCGAGCTTGGTGACGAGGAAGGCCTTCATGGAGGCGGCGCGGGCCTCGGGGGTCTCCCAGTAGTGGCCGACGAGGAAGTAGGAGCAGATGCCCATGACTTCCCAGCCGACCAGCAGCACGATCAGGTCGCCGGAGTAGACGACCAGGAGCATCGCGGAGGTGAAGAGGGAGACGAGCGCGGCGTACGAGGGGTAGCGCGGGTCGTCGCGCAGGTATCCCGTCGAGTAGATCTGCACGCAGGTGGCGACGAAGGCGACCAGGACGGCGACGAGGGCGGCGAAGCCGTCGATGTGCAGGGCGAGTTCGACGGGGACCGAGCCGGTGGGCGTGAGTTCGGTGGCGGAGTCGATGGCCGCGTTGCCACCCTGGCGTACGGCGACGATCGCGGCCAGCGCGAGCGCGGTGAGCGTCGGCAGCACGGCGAGCGGACGGACGAAGCCGGGGGCGGTGCGGCCGAGGAGCAGGCCGGCCGCGGCGCCCAGGAACGGGAGGAGGGGGACGAGGACGGCGAGGGTGGTCGTGGTCACGCGGTGGCCTCAGCCTTCTCGGCCGCGGGGGGCTCGGTGCCGTCGCTGTCGGGGCCGTCGGCCCCACTGGGATCGCCGAGTCCGCCGGAACCGCCGGGACCGTCCGGTTCGTGACCCTCGGCGGTGTCGCGGAGCTTGTCGATGTCCGAGGTGCCGCGGGCTCGGTACACGGCGAGGACGATCGCCAGGCCGATGCCGATCTCGGCGGCGGCGATGGCGATGGTGAACAGCGTCAGGGCCTGGCCGGAGTGCAGCTTGTCCTCGGCGGTCCGGCTGAGCCAGACGTCGAAGGCGACCAGGTTCAGGTTGACGGCGTTGAGCATCAGCTCGACCGACATCAGGACGAGGATCGCGTTGCGGCGGGCGAGGACGCCGTAGACGCCTGTGCAGAAGAGGAGGGCGGCGAGCACGGCGGGATAGACGAGGTGCATCAGCGGGCTCCTTCCTGCTCGGCCGGGTTGTTCCGGGCGGTGGGACCGTTGCCCTCAACCGCACCTTTTCGCCCGATCGTGTGATTACGGGAATCCGGGACGGATGGGGAACTACCGGTCGTCGGCCGGGAGTTCATAGGGGGAGAGCTCGACTCCGCCTTCGACTTGCGGGACAGGACGATCGCGCCGACCAGGGCCGCGAGGAGGAGGACGGAGAGGGCCTCGAAGGGGAGGACCCAGTTCTGGAACAGGCTCGCGCCGGTCACCGCGGTGGAGCCGGCGGCCGGACCGTCCAGGTCCATCCAGGTCGCGCGGAAGGCGTCGACGACGACCCACACCAGGGCCGCCGCGGCGGCGACGGCCACAGCGAGGGCGGCCCAGCGGTTGCCGGAGTCCGCGTCCGGGGAGCGGCCGATGGGGGCCTTGGTGAGCATCAGACCGAAGAGAAGGAGGACGACGACGGAACCGACATAGATCAGCACCTGCACCCAGGCGATGAACTCGGCGGTGAGCAGGAGGTATTCGACGGCGACACCCCCGAGGGCCACCACGAGCCACAGGGCGGCGTGCACCAGCTGCTTGGTGGTGACGGTGACGAGGGCGGCGCCGAAGGTGACCAGGCCGACGAGGAGGAAGGCGATCTCCACGCCGGTCGGCGAGAGGAAGCCGTGGGTGTGGGTGGCGGCGAGGGTTGCCGTGGCGGTGGCAGTGGCGGCGAGGGTCACGACTGTCCCTCCGGCGGGTCGGTGGGCGAGGCCGACTCGACGTGGCCGGGCTCGGCGGGCTCGGGTGCGGTCTTCTCGGGCGCGGTCTGCGCAGCCTCGGTGACCTCCGCGGCCTCGGTGGCCTCCGCGACCCGGGCCGCCTCCGCCGCGTTCGCGGCCTCCGCGGCAGCCTGAGTCGCGGCCAGTTTCTCGGCGGTCTTGCGGGCGGCGGCGATCTCCTTGGGCTCCTCCGCGCCGGGGTCGAGGGCGGGTGGGGCCGGGACGGTCCACATCCACTCGCGGAGCTTGTCGCGTTCGTGGGTGAGTTCGTGGATGTCGGTCTCGGCGTACTCGAACTCCGGGGACCAGAACAGGGCGTCGAAAGGACAGACCTCGATGCAGATACCGCAGTACATGCACAGGGAGAAGTCGATGGCGAAGCGGTCGAGGACGTTGCGGCTGCGCTCGCGGCCACCCGGGGCCGCCGCCGGCACCGTCTCCTTGTGAGAGTCGATGTAGATGCACCAGTCGGGGCACTCGCGGGCGCAGAGCATGCAGACCGTGCAGTTCTCCTCGAACAGGCCGATGACTCCGCGGGTGCGGGGCGGGAGGTCGGGCTGGGCGTCCGGGTACTGCTCGGTGACGGTCTTCTTCGTCATCGTGCGGAGGGTGACGGCCAGGCCCTTGGCCAGGCCGGAGCCGGGAAACGGGGTCACTGGAGGAACACCACCTTCACGATGCCGGTGAGAGCGATCTGAGCGAGGGAGAGGGGGACGAGGAGGGTCCAGGAGAGCTTCTGGAGCTGGTCCTCACGCAGCCGGGGATAGGTGACGCGAAGCCAGATGACGACGAAGGCGAGGAGCGCGGCCTTCAGCAGGGTCCACACCCAGCCGAGCCCGTCCGTACCCCACGGGCCGTGCCAGCCGCCCAGGAAGAGGACGGTGGTCAGGCCGCACAGGACGACGATTCCGGCGTACTCGGCGAGGAGGAAGAGAGCGAAACGGAGACCGGTGTACTCGGTGTAGGCGCCGAAGATGATCTCTGAGTCGGCGACGGGCATGTCGAAGGGGGGCCGCTGGAGTTCGGCCAGGCCCGCCACGAAGAAGACGATCGCGCCGACGATCTGCCAGGGCAGCCACCACCAGTGGAAGGCGTCGAGGATGCCGGGGAGCGAGACCGTGCCGGCCGCCATGGCCACGGAGGCGGCGGTGAGCAGCATGGGGAGTTCGTAGGCGAGGAGTTGGGCGGCGGTGCGGAGGCCACCGAGGAGGGAGAACTTGTTGGCGGAGGCCCAGCCGGCCATGAGGGAGCCGAGGACGCTCACGCCCATCACCGCGAGGACGAAGAAGATGCCCGCGTCCAGGACCTGACCGACGGCGCCCTCGCCCGGGCCGATCGGGATGGCGAGGAGGACGAGCAGGTACGGGAGGAGGGCGACGGCGGGGGCGAGTTGGAAGATACGGCGGTCCGCGCCCGCCGGGACGATGTCTTCCTTCTGGGCGAACTTCACGCCGTCCGCGACGAGTTGGGCCCAGCCGTGGAAGCCACCGGCGTACATCGGGCCGAGGCGGCCCTGCATGTGGGCCATCACCTTGTGCTCGGTCTGACCGACGATGAGGGGGAAGGTGAGGAAGACGACGAAGACGATCAGGAGTCGCAGGGCGACGTCGAACGCGTCGTTCACTGCGGACCTCCTGCGGGAGTGTCGGGGGTCGGGTCTTCGGGGGCTTGGCCGTCGGGTACTTGGCCTTCGGGGGTTGGATCGGCTGCGGCCGGGCCGCCTTGAGCCTCGGCCGAGTCGGCTCCGGCTTCGGCTTCGGCTTCGGCTTCGGCTTCGGCTTCGGCTTCGGCTTCGGCTTCGGCTTCGGCTTCGGCTTCGGCTTCGGCTTCGGCTTCGGCTGATGGTCCGTCGGTCGGCCGCGTCGTGGAGTCCGGCTCGGACACCGGCTGCGGCTTCGCCTCGGGCTCCGGCTCCGGCTCCGGCTCCGGCTCCGATTGGGATGCCTGCTCGTCGAAGGCCGGCCGGGCGTGGTGCCACGGTGCGTCCGGGCTGCGGGGTGCGGTGGGGGGCTGGGCGGGGGTGTCCTCCCGTGCTGGTACCGGTGCCGGGCCCTGCTGTGAAGCTGAGCCATCACTCGCGCTACGTGAACGCCGGGGGGTTGCCGTGCCCGTCGGCTGTTGACTGGCCGAGCCCTCTGAGGCGCTGCGGGAGCGGCGCGGCGCGGCCGGGGTTCCCGAGGCAGGTTCCCCAGCCTTGGTCCCGACCTCAGCCCCAGCCCCGGTCCCTGCCTCGGTCCCAGTCCCACTCCCAGTGCCCGCCTCGCGGATCTGGCTCGCCGAACCCTCGCTCGCGCTCCGCGCCCGACGCGGTCCGGTCGACGGCACCGCAGGACCACCCTCGGCAGACGGCACCGCAGGACCACCCCCGGTGGACGGCACCGCAGAGGCGCTCTCGGCCGACGACACCGCACCCTCTGTCGCCGACGCCGGCGCTGGGGCCGGCGCTGCCTTCTCGGCCTGCGGCACCTCGCTCCCGCCCGGTGCCGTCTGGCTCGCCGAGCCCTCCGACGCCGTACGGGCGCGCCGCACCGGCCGGTCACCCGCCGCTCGGGCCGGACGCTCCCCCGCAGCCGCACGCACCGGGCGGTCGCCTGCCCCGCCCTCGCCTCGTGCCGGGCGGTCACCAGCCGCTCGGGCCGCACCCCGGGCGGGGCGGGCAGGTGCTGGTGGGAGTTGGCCCTTCAGGGGGCCCCACTCGTTCGGGTCGGGGACGCCCGGCGGGAGCATCTGGCGGCGTTTGGGGCCGCCGTGGTCGGACTCGCCCGGTTCCTTCGCGCCGGGCCAGGCCTTGGCCACGCGGGCCGCCAGAACGAAGTCCTTGCGGAGGGGGTGGCCTTCGAAGGTTTCCGGGAGGAGGAGGTGGTCCAGGGCCGGGTGGCCTTCGAAGTCGACGCCGAACATTTCGTGCGTCTCGCGTTCGTGCCAGGCGGCGCCCGCGTAGATGTCGACAGCGGTGGGGAGAGCCGGGGTCTCGTGCGGAACCGTCGTACGGACGAGGAGCCGGCGTACCGGTGACAGTGCCACGACATGGGCCGAGACGCGGAATCCGGTGCCGGGTTCGTCGACCGCGCTCAGCCAGTCGAAGTAGGTGCAGCCCAGGTCGTCGCGGGCGGTGCGCAGGGCGGCGAGCCAGGTGGTGGGCGGTACGTCGACCGTGAGGAGGTCGTAGGACTCCTCGGCGGTGGCCTCCGTGCCGAAGAGTTCCTCGGTGGGCGCGGGCAGCCAGCCGACGGCGGTCATCGGGCGTCTCCCGAGCCGGAGTTGGAGTCCGAGCCGGAGGGAAGCTCCTCAGCCGCGCCCGAACTCCCGCCAGTCACCGGCGACGGCGCCGCAACCAACCCGCTCTGCAGTGCCGCAGTCGAGGGCCGGGCGCCAGCCACGCCGTACCGCTCCCCCAGCGACTCCCGGGCGATCTTCTCCTGGAGTTTGAGGATGCCCTGGAGGAGGGCTTCGGGGCGGGGCGGGCAGCCGGGGACGTAGACGTCGACCGGGATGATCTGGTCGACGCCCTTGGTGACGGAGTAGGAGTCCCAGTAGGGGCCGCCGCAGTTGCTGCACGCGCCGAAGGAGATGACGTACTTGGGCTCGGGCATCTGCTCGTAGAGGCGCTTCACGGCGGGGGCCATCTTGTCCGTGACCGTGCCGGAGACGACCATCAGGTCGGCCTGGCGCGGGCCGGGGGCGAAGGGGATCACGCCGAGGCGGATGAAGTCGTGGCGGGCCATGGACGCGGCGATGAACTCGATGGCGCAGCAGGCGAGGCCGAAGTTGAAGACCCAGAGGGAGTAGCGGCGGCCCCAGTTGAGGACGACCTTCATGGGCTCGGGGGCGAGGCGGGCGAGAGTGCCCAGCCGTTTCGGCTCCGGCAGCGGGACGGGCTCGCGAGACTCGGGGGTCACGTCCATGTCAGGACGCCCTTCTTGTATGCGTACAGCAGGCCCACGGTGAGGAAGCCGAGGAAGACGAACATCTCGACGAGGGTGGTGGCGCCGTAGCCAGGGGCGGCGAACACCGTGGCCCAGGGGAAGAGGAAGATCGAGTCGACGGCGAAGATGACGTAGAGGAACGCGTAGACGTAGTACCGGACTTGGGTGTGGGCCCAGCCCTCGCCGACGGGGTCGACGCCGCACTCGTAGGTGAGGAGTTTCTCGGGGGTGGGGACGACCGGGCGCAGCAGGCGGCCGGCGCCGAAGGCCACGGCGACGAAGAGGACGCCGACGACGGTGAGCAGTCCCACGACGGAGTAGGAATGGAAGTAGTCCGCCGCGACGACCACGGCCGGTTCCCGGAGGGCGACCGGCGGGGTCACCGGCAGGCCGTCCGGCACGGTCCCCTGCACCATCTCCCGCAAGTCCGACCCCTCCTCTTCCCCACAGGCCCGCGGCAGGCCCGTTCCCCACAGGCCCGCTGCAGGCCCGCTCCGTTGCCCCGGTGACCCATGTGAACTCTGTGTTCGACGATGTGTACGCACGGGAGTCTAGGCCCTGTTAAAGGGGCGGTAAGCAGCCCGTCACGGCTTGAGATCCGGTCGGAATGATGAGAAGGAGGCGATGGTGGGGTTTTCCCCAGGGAACCGGGGCGGCCGACCTCATGGCGCCGGGGCCGCTCGCGCGGCACGCTGGCCCATATGACCGTACGCATCCCCTACGCCGACCCGGCGGCATTCGGCGGCGACAAGCTCGACGAGCCGTTGCCGCCGGCCCGCTTCGCCTACGACAGACACACCTGGAAGGAGATCGCGCATCTCCTGACGAATCTTCCGGCGTCGGTGTTCGGCTTCGTCTATGTGGTGACGATGCTGGCCGTCAGCGGCGGGCTGACCGTCACCGTGGTCGGGTTCCCGCTGCTCGCGCTGGGGTTGCTGGGCGCGCGGCTGATCGGGAAGTTCGAGCGGCGCCGGGCCCGGCGGCTGCTCGGGGTGCGGATCGAGGAGCCGAGCCCGCTGCCGTTGCGCAAGGGGGGCGGGCTGGTGCAGCGGGTGTGGATGGCGCTGAAGGACCCGGTGGGCTGGCGGACGGTGCTGTACGACGGGATGCGGTTGCCGTGGGGCATCGCCACCTTCACGATCACGATGACCTCGTTGTTCGTGCTGTGGCCGGTGCTGCCGTTCATCGCGCGGGGCCTGACGAACGTGGACCGGGCGATGGTGCGCGGTCTCCTGTCCCCCTCCGACGAACTGGAGCGCCGTATCGCCGAGTTGGAGTCGGACCGGGGGGTCGTGGTCGATACGGCGGCGGCGGATCTGCGGCGGATCGAGCGCGATCTGCACGACGGGGCGCAGGCCAGGCTGGTGAATCTGGCCATGGGGCTCGGCCTGGCCAAGGAGAAGCTGCTCGAAGGCCAGGCGGACGAGCATGTCGCGGCGATGGTCGACGAGGCGCACGGCGAGGTGAAGCTCGCGTTGCAGGAGCTGCGGGACCTGGCGCGCGGGATCCATCCCGCCGTCCTCACCGACCGCGGACTCGACGCGGCCCTCTCCTCCGTCGCCTCGCGCTGCACGGTGCCGGTGAAGGTGACGGCCGAGCTGGGTGGGCGCCCGGCGGCGGCGATCGAGGGGATCGCGTACTTCACCGTCTCCGAGCTGCTGCAGAACATCAGCAAGCACAGTGGCGCCCGTTCCGCGTCGGTGGACGTGTGGCGGGCGGAGGACCGGCTGCTGATCCAGGTGTGGGACGACGGCCGCGGCGGCGCACGCCTCGACGGCGGTACGGGCATGCGCGGCCTCGCCGAGCGGCTGGGCGCCGTGGACGGCCTGTTCGTCCTCGACTCCCCGCCCGGCGGCCCCACGACGGTCACCGCGGAGCTGCCCTGGCGCGAACGGACCGCCGAGCCGCGCCGGGGCTGAAGGAGAAAGCAGGGGTAGGGAAAACCCCCCTCCGAGGACGCCGACGGACTCCATGGCCCGTGGACCTGCGGCCGAGCAGTCTGGAGATACAGCAGCACGGTTGCCGAAACGAGTAGACGAGCAGAACGGGACGACGTCAATGGCCACGGAGTACGGGCAGGGGTACGGGTCGCAGGGCACGTTCGACCTCGACGAGCGGCGCCGCCACCGGCTGCCGGCCGCGCTGCGCGCACCGTTGGCGGCGCGCAGCTGGCGCGAGTTGGGATACGTCCTGCTGAGCCTGCCGATCAGCATCATGCTCTTCACCTACGCGATCACGATGGTGTCGCTGGGGGCGGGCCTGCTGATCACCTTCCTCGGTGTACCGGTCCTGGCGGCCGCCCTGGCCGGCTGCCGCGGCTTCGGCGCGCTGGAGCGGGCGCGGGCCCGCCGCCTGCTCGACCTGGACGTCGCCGATCCCGAGCCGCTGCGGATGAAGAAGAACGGCCCGATGGCCTGGATGGGCGCCGTCCTCAAGTCCGGCGCGTCCTGGCGCCACCTGCTGTACGCGGTGCTGCACTTCCCCTGGGCCGTCTTCTCCTTCGTCGTCGCCCTCAACTTCTGGGCCTACGGCTGGGCCCTGCTGACGTACCCGCTGTGGTTCTGGCTCTTCCCGATGTACGGCGGTGGGGGCGGCCTTCAGCTGTACGGCGACGAGCACCACCGGATCTATCTGGACAACCCGTTCGAGATCACGGTCACCGCGCTGGTGGGACTGCTGTTCACGCTGGCCACACCGTGGATCGTGCGGGCGCTGACGATGGTGGACCGGCTGATGGTGCACGGACTGCTCGGACCGTCGAAGCTGGCGACGCGGGTCGTGGAGCTGGAGTCGGACCGGGGGGTCGTGGTCGACACGGCGGCGGCGGATCTGCGGCGGATCGAGCGCGATCTGCACGACGGGGCGCAGGCCCGGCTGGTGGCGCTGGCCATGGATCTGGGGCTGGCGAAGGAGAAGTTGACGGAGGACCCGCAGGCGGCGGCGCGGATGGTGGGCGAGGCGCACGGTGAGGTGAAGACGGCGTTGCAGGAGCTGCGGGACCTGGCGCGCGGGATCCATCCCGCCGTCCTCACCGACCGCGGACTCGACGCGGCCCTGTCCTCCGTGGCCTCGCGCTGCACGGTGCCGGTGCAGGTGGACGTGGACCTGCCGTCACGGCCGGCCGCCGCGATCGAGGGCATCGCGTACTTCACCGTCTCCGAGCTGCTGCAGAACATCAGCAAGCACGCGAAGGCGACGTGGGCGGCGGTGGACGTGTGGCGGGTGGAGAACCGCCTCATGCTCCAGGTCGTGGACAACGGGGTGGGCGGTGCGGACGCCTCCGGCGGTTCCGGGCTGGCCGGTCTCGCCGGGCGGCTGGACGCGGTGGACGGAATCCTGGTGGTCGACTCGCCGGCGGGCGGACCGACCCGGATCACGGCGGAACTCCCCTGGCGGGGCTGAGCCCCGCCCACGGACGTGCCGTGGCCCCGGACACCCCGGGCCCACGGCACACGCCTACGCCGGTTCGCCCACCGCCAGCACCACCTTCCCCCGGTTCCGCCCCTCCCCCAGCACCCGGTGCGCCTCCGCCGCGTCCGCCAGCCCGTACTCCTCCGTGACATCGATCCGTACGACGCCGGAGGCGGCCAGTGCCAGTGCGCTGAGTGCGTGGGCGCGTACCGTCGCCGGGTCGCGGCGGGCGAGGTCGCCGATGTTGTAGCCGGTGAGGGCGCGGTTGTTCTTCCAGATCGGGAGGACGGGGAGCCGGAGGTCGGGGTGGCGGGCCGCTTCGCCGTAGACCGCGAGGCGGCCGAAGGGGGCCAGGACCTCGAAGCTCGCCAGCCGGGTGGGGCCGCCGACCGGGTCGAGGACGATGTCGACGCCCCGGCCGGAAGTGGCCGCGAGGACCGCCTCCGGGAAGCCCTCCCGGACGAAGACCTCGTCGTAGCCGAAGGAACGGCGGGCGTACTCCGCCTTCTCCGGCGTGCTGACGGTGCCGTAGACCGCGGCGGCCCCCAACATCCGGGCGAGCTGCGCCGCCACGCCCCCCCACACCACCGGCCGCCGCGTGCACGAGGACCGTGTCACCGGGGCCGACCCGAGCCGCACCGACCAGCACGCCGTAGGCCGTCGTCAGGACGAGCGCGGCACCACCGGCGGTACGCAGATCGAGCCCACCGCCACGCGGGACGAAGCCGCCCCGCGTCCCGCCGGAGTCACCGACACGCCCGTCGAGACCGTCCGGCAACCGGTCCAGGCCATCGACACGCGGAGCAGAACCACCCTGCAGCGGTCCGGAATCACCGACACGCCCGCCAAAGCCATCCAGCAGCCCACCGGAATCACCAGCACGCCCATCGAGACCGCCCGCCAGCCGGCCGGGACCTCCCGCCCCCGGGGCGAAACCTCCCTGCACCCCACCAGAGTCACCAACTCGCCCGCCGAGACCGTCCGCCAGCCGGCCAGGACCGCCCGCCCCAAGGGCGAACCCACCCCGCACCCCGCCCGAATCACCCACACGCCCGTCAAAGCCATCCAACACCCGACCAGGACCACCGCCACGCGAAGCGAAACCACCCCGCGTCCCGCCGGAGTCACCGATACGCCCGTCGAAACCGTCCGGCAGCCGATCGGGACCGCCCGCCCCAAGGGCGAACCCACCCCGCACCCCGCCCGAATCACCCGCACGCCCGTCAAAGCCATCCAACACCCGGCCGGGACCGCCATCACGCGAAGCGAAACCACCCAGCGGCCCACCAGAGTCACCGACTCGCCCGTCAAAGCCATCCGGCACCCGACCAGGACCACCGCCACGCGAAGCAAAACCTCCCCGCACCCCGCCGGAATCGCCGATGCGCCCGTCGAGACCGCTGGCACCCGGAGCGACACCCCCCGCAGCCCGCCAAAGTCACCGATGCCCCCGTCGCGGCCGTCCGCCGGCGGGAGAGGCGAGGTACCCGGCAGCGGGAGGTGCGAGCCGGGCGGGAGTGGGAGGCTCAAGTCACCCGGCAGTGGAAACGCGAAGACAGCCGGAGCCACCGCGTACTCCGCGTAGCCCCCGCCGTCCGGCAGGTACGCCGTCACCGCGTCGCCGACCGAGACCCCCGTCACGCCCTCGCCCAGTGCCGTCACCCGGCCGGAGGCCTCCAGGCCCGGGACGGTCTCGCCTGCGGGTTCGCCGAAGTCACCGAGGCGGTGCTGTATCTCGCCGTAGTTGACGCCGGCGTAGGCGACGCGGATGAGGACCTCGCCGGGGCCCGGTTCGGGGTCGGGGAGGTTCACGAGACGCAGTACCTCCGGTCCGCCGGTCACCTTGAACGCGCTCGCCCGCATGGGCCCACCCCTCCGTGCCCGGTGCCCGGTGCCCGGTGCCCGGTGATCGGGACCGGGTCGTGCGGAAAGCCGGAACCTGCGATCTCCTGTCTCTATTCCGGCCCTCCGGAGGGGCGCGCCCGGTCCGAAATCCACTCGCCCGGACGCACCGCGGTCCGAATACTGGAATGCTGGACTTGTCGTGCGGACGGACGCGAACAGGGCGCGGACGGGCAGGGCGGGCTATGGGGGGCCGAACATCGTGGAGGACAGGGTGCGGGTGGTCATCGCCGAGGATTCGGTGCTGCTGAGGGAGGGCCTGACCCGGTTGCTGACCGACCGCGGGCACGACGTGGTGGCCGGGGTCGGCGACGGGGACGCGCTGGTCAAGACGATCACCGAGCTGGCCGACCAGGGCGCGTTGCCGGACGTCGTCGTGGCGGACGTGCGGATGCCGCCGACGCACACCGACGAGGGTGTGCGGGCCGCGGTGGAGCTGCGCAAGGCGCATCCCGATCTCGGTGTGCTGGTGCTGTCGCAGTACGTGGAGGAGCGCTACGCCACCGAACTGCTGGCCGGTTCCACGCACGGCGTGGGTTATCTGCTGAAGGACCGGGTGGCCGAGGTGCGGGAGTTCGTCGACGCGGTGGTGCGGGTGGCCTCGGGGGGTACGGCGCTGGACCCGGAGGTGGTCGCGCAGTTGCTGGGGCGCAGCCGCAAGCAGGACGTGCTGGTGCGGCTCACCCCGCGGGAGCGCGAGGTGCTGGGGCTGATGGCGGAGGGGCGAACGAACTCCGCGATAGCCCGGCAGCTGGTGGTGAGCGACGGCGCGGTCGAGAAGCACGTCAGCAACATCTTCCTGAAGCTGGGGCTGTCGCCGAGTGATGGGGATCACCGGCGTGTTCTGGCCGTCCTCACCTACCTCAACTCCTGACAAACTGACACGGTGTCAGACATCAGCCGTTAGTCGAGCCGAGAACCGGACAATGCATGAGGAGCGTCTTCAAAGGAAGCGCCGGGGGGCGAGAAATCATGACAAGTCAGGTTGTCAGGCCGTCTCAAAACAGCATCCACCATGCGAACGGCCCAAGGAAGGCGACCCTTACGGACGTAGGGTTGATCCTGGGAGGGTCGGCGGTTCGACCATGCCCGGACAGCGTCCTCGAAGAGGAGGTCCAGTTCAGTGACCAGCCAGGTCAGTAGCCCAGCGGAGCAGACCGACGGAGCCGACGGCACGTTGGTCGGGGAACAACGCAAACCGGCGGGGGTGAAGGACGTCCAGCGCCTGGACCGGGTGATCATCCGGTTCGCGGGTGACTCGGGTGACGGCATGCAGCTCACCGGTGACCGTTTCACCTCGGAGACGGCGTCCTTCGGGAACGACCTCTCCACCCTGCCGAACTTCCCGGCCGAGATCCGCGCCCCCGCAGGCACCCTGCCGGGGGTTTCGTCGTTCCAGCTGCATTTCGCCGACCACGACATCCTGACCCCGGGCGACGCGCCCAACGTGCTGGTCGCGATGAACCCGGCCGCCCTGAAGGCGAACATCGCCGACGTTCCGCGCGGCGCCGAGATCATCGTCAACACGGACGAGTTCACCAAACGGGCGCTGCAGAAGGTGGGTTACTCCGCCTCGCCCCTCGACGACGGCTCGCTGGACGGCTACAGCCTCCACCCCGTCCCCCTCACCACCCTCACCGTCGAGGCGCTGAAGGACTTCGGGCTGACCCGCAAGGAGGCCGAGCGCAGCAAGAACATGTTCGCGCTGGGCCTGCTGTCGTGGATGTACCACCGGCCGACCGAGGGCACGGAGAAGTTCCTCAAGTCGAAGTTCGCGAAGAAGCCGGAGATCGCGGCGGCCAACATCGCGGCGTTCAGGGCGGGTTGGAACTTCGGCGAGACGACCGAGGACTTCGCGGTCTCCTACGAGGTCGCCCCGGCCGCCACCGCGTTCCCGACCGGCACCTACCGCAACATCTCCGGGAACCTCGCCCTGTCCTACGGCTTGGTCGCCGCGTCCCAACAGGCGGACCTGCCGCTCTTCCTGGGCTCGTACCCCATCACCCCGGCCTCCGACATCCTGCACGAGCTGAGCCGGCACAAGAACTTCGGCGTACGGACCTTCCAGGCCGAGGACGAGATCGCCGGCATCGGCGCGGCCCTGGGCGCGGCCTTCGGCGGCTCGCTCGCGGTGACGACGACGTCCGGCCCGGGCGTGGCCCTGAAGTCGGAGACCATCGGCCTCGCCGTCTCCCTCGAACTCCCGCTCCTCATCCTGGACATCCAGCGCGGCGGCCCCTCCACCGGCCTGCCGACCAAGACCGAACAGGCCGACCTGCTCCAGGCGATGTTCGGGCGCAACGGCGAGGCGCCGGTCCCGATCGTCGCCCCGTGCACACCGGCCGACTGCTTCGACGCGGCGCTCGAAGCTGCACGGATCGCGCTGACCTACCGCACCCCGGTGATGCTCCTCTCGGACGGCTACCTGGCCAACGGCTCCGAGCCCTGGCGCATCCCCGACATCGACGAACTCCCGGACCTCACCGTCCAGTTCGCGCAGGGCCCGAACCACACCCTGGACGACGGCACCGAGGTCTTCTGGCCCTACAAACGCGACCCGCACACCCTCGCCCGCCCCTGGGCGATCCCCGGCACGCCCGGCCTGGAACACCGCATCGGCGGCATCGAGAAGCAGGACGGCACGGGCAACATCTCCTACGACCCCGCCAACCACGACTTCATGGTCCGCACCCGGCAGGCCAAGATCGACGGCATCGACGTACCGGATCTGGAGGTCGACGACCCGCACGGCGCGCGCACGCTGGTCCTCGGCTGGGGCTCGACGTTCGGTCCCATCACGGCGGCGGTACGGCGCCTGCGCGCCTCCGGCGAGTCGATCGCCCAGGCCCACCTGCGCCACCTCAACCCCTTCCCGCGGAATCTCGGCGCGGTCCTGAAGCGTTACGACAGAGTGGTGATCCCCGAGATGAACCTCGGCCAGCTCGCCACGCTGGTCCGGGCGAAGTACCTGGTGGACGCGCACTCGTACAACCAGGTGAACGGCATGCCGTTCAAGGCTGAGCAGCTCGCCACGGCTCTCAAGGAGGCCATCGATGGCTGAGACGTCCACGGAAGGCACGGGCACGATCGAGGCGCTTTCGCTCGTCCCCAAGGCCGAGGCAGTGCAGTCCATGAAGGACTTCAAGTCCGATCAGGAAGTGCGCTGGTGCCCCGGCTGCGGTGACTACGCGATCCTCGCGGCGGTGCAGGGTTTCATGCCGGAACTGGGCCTGGCCAAGGAGAACATCGTCTTCGTCTCCGGCATCGGCTGCTCCTCCCGCTTCCCGTACTACATGAACACGTACGGCATGCACTCCATCCACGGCCGCGCACCCGCCATCGCGACCGGACTCGCCTCGTCCAGGCGGGACTTGAGCGTGTGGGTGGTCACGGGCGACGGCGACGCGCTGTCGATCGGCGGGAACCACCTGATCCACGCCCTGCGCCGCAACGTCAACCTCAAGATCCTGCTCTTCAACAACCGGATCTACGGCCTGACGAAGGGCCAGTACTCGCCGACCTCCGAGGTCGGGAAGATCACCAAGTCGACGCCGATGGGCTCCCTGGACGCCCCCTTCAACCCGGTGTCCCTGGCCATCGGCGCCGAGGCGTCCTTCGTCGCCCGCACGATCGACTCGGACCGCAAACACCTCACCCAGGTCCTGCGCGAGGCGGCGGCCCACCCCGGCACCGCCCTGGTGGAGATCTACCAGAACTGCAACATCTTCAACGACGGCGCCTTCGACGCGCTCAAGGACCGCCAGCAGGCCGAGGAGGCGGTGATCCGCCTCGAACACGGACAGCCGATCCGCTTCGGCGCGGACGGCGCGCGAGGAGTCGTACGGGACGCGACGACGGGCGACCTGAAGGTGGTCGACGTGACCCCGGACAACGAGTCCGAGATCCTGGTCCACGACGCCCACGCGACGTCCCCGACCACGGCCTTCGCGCTGTCCCGCCTCGCCGACCCCGACACCCTGCACCACACACCGATCGGCGTCCTGCGATCCGTGCAACGACCGGTCTACGACACACAGATGGCCGACCAGCTCGACACCGCCATCGAACAGAACGGGAAGGGCGACCTCGCCGCGCTGTTGGCGGGCGGGGACACCTGGACCGTGGTGGGCTGACGGTTCCGCTGCGGACATGCGAGAGGGCCTGGGCGTATCGCCCAGGCCCTTTGTCCGTTCAGGTCACGCGTCGGGGATGTCCCGCTTCGCGCGGAGCAATGTGTCACGGGTGATGACGACGATTCGCTCATAATCCGCCCGGGCCGCATCGGCCGGGAGAAGGGCATCGAGTTCTTCGGTGCGATCCGTACCAATAACGGCAAAATTGCCGTCACTGAGTTCGAATAGATCGGGGCAGGTCTCGTTGGTGTGACTGCCTCTCATGCGGGGCGGGTCTCCGAGGCGACGGACGATAGCAGCTGTGAAATGTTCGCTGAGCACTCGGAGAGCCTTCTGTTGGTCGGAACGGATATTTTTCCGGCCAGTGTCCCACATCACATCGACTGGTAATGTCGCACGTCAGGGGCACGGAGGCTCTCCCAAATGCCCGACTATCCACCATTCGTCTGGATCTTCGGAGAGTTCCTCCATAATGCTGTCGACGGCTTCACCGACCCGCCGTTCCAGGGAGTCCGCCGGAAGACTTCTGCGATGCTCGCCCGTCCGGTCCCAATATTCCGCAAAAAGGGAATTCCTACAGAGAATCCTCAAGTGACCGAGGAGTTCCCTCCAGCCGAACGTCCCTATGCGATAGGACAGCAGGAGCGAAGCATACTGACGGTTGGCGAAGATCATCTGCCGTCGCTTGGCCTCGGAGATCCCGCCCAGCGTGCTCCGCGCATCGGCCAGTGAGGGGTCGTCGATCGTCCGGTCCATCTGTTCCATGGCGATGCGGTATTCCTGGATCAGGTTGGCGCGGTGCACCTCTTCGGCCATACGCGCCACTTGCCGAATCAGTTCCGCGAGGAACTCGTCCTGATTTCTGCGCCGGGTGCCGCGGGCGAACGGAGAACGCAGCCGGGCCAGCCCCGCCACCATTGCAGAACCGATACTTCGCACGGCCGAATCCTGTGTGGGCATGTGACGGCATCCCCCTGATCTGACGGCCCGCGATCCGACCAGGGGGAACGCAGGCTGGGTACAGCAGTCGCGCACCCCACTCCAAGCGTGCCCGGGAACTCAAGGCGGCGTGGGAGGCGGAGAGGGGGCGCATGGATGGTTGGGTCTCACATGTCGACCAAGGCCCTGACACATGTGTGCCCCCTGGCGCCGTGCACATGCCCCAAGTCGCCCGGGGCACATCACATCGCTCCTGCTCAGCCCCGCCCCTTCGCCGCGTCGTAAACCTCCCGTGCCTTCTCCACCTCCCCCATCCGCGCCTCCGTCCACAGCGCCAGCGCCCGCACCTGCTCGGCCGCCTCGCGGCCCAGGTCGGTCAGGGAGTAGTCGACCCGCGGCGGGATCACCGGCTTCGCGTCGCGGTGCACCAGGCCGTCCCGCTCAAGCGTCTGCAGGGTCTGCGTCAGCATCTTCTCGCTGACGGTGCCGATCGCCCGGCGGAGTTCGCTGAAGCGGTACGGGCGGTCGAGGAGTTCGATGAGGACGAGGACGCCCCAGCGGGACGTGACATGTTCCAGGACCAGGCGGTACGGGCACATCACCGCGCCCACGGTGTACTTGCCCGTCACCTCGCTGCTTACCGTCATGCCAGTACCTTACTTCAAAGTGGGTACTTTCCCAGAGTTAGCGCACATCCTAAGGTTAGTGCCATCGCACCCCACAAGGAGTTGTCATCATGAGCATCGTCGTCACCGGAGCCACCGGACACCTCGGCCGTCTCGTCGTGGAACAGCTGCTGGAGACGGTTCCGGCCGACCGGATCACCGCCGTCGTCCGCACCCCGGAGAAGGCCGCCGACTTCGCCGAGCGCGGGGTGAAGATCGTGGTCGCGGACTACAACACCCCCGAGACCTTCGACTCCGTCTTCGCCGCCGGCGACAAAGTGCTGCTGATCTCCGGCAACGAGTTCGACAAGGGGCGGGTCGGGCAGCACAAGGTCGTCATCAACGCCGCGAAGGCCGCCGGTGTGGCACTGCTCGCGTACACCAGCGCCCCCGGCTCCCTCACCGCCGCCCTGGCCGACGACCACCGCGGCACCGAGGAGGCACTGCTCGCCTCCGGTCTGCCGTACACCCTGCTGCGCAACGGCTGGTACAACGAGAACTACACCGAGCAGCTGGCCCCGGTCCTGGAGCACAGTGCCGTCGTGAACGCCGCCGGTGACGGCCGGGTCTCCTCCGCCTCCCGCGCCGACTACGCCGCTGCCGCTGCCGCCGTACTGACCGGCGAGGGCCACGAGAACCAGACGTACGAACTGGGCGGCGACGAGGCCTGGGGCTTCGCCGAGTACGCGGCCGAGCTGAGCCGGCAGACCGGCAAGGAGATCGTCCACAACAACGTTCCCGGCGAGGTCCTCGTCGGCATCCTCACCGGCGCCGGGCTGCCCGAGCCGTTCGCCGCGATCCTCGCGGGCGTCGACGCCTCCATCGAGAAGGGCGAGCTGGTCGTCGCGACCGGTGATCTGTCCCGTCTCGCCGGCCGCCCGACCACGCCGATCGCCGAGTCGATCGCGCTCGCGCTCAAGGGCTGACACCGCCCGCGCACGGGAGCGCCCCCGTCTGTCATGACCGTATGGCGATACGGGCATGACAGACGGGGGCGCTCGGCGCTACCTTCGTGCAGGTTGCACCGACGCAGCCGGGGCGAGGCGCGCGAAGGAGGGGCCCGTGAGCGGGAAGCCGAGCGGGAGACCGAAGGGCGAACAGCACCACATAGGACTGCTGAACGGCTTCGCGGCCTACGGCATGTGGGGACTGGTCCCGCTGTTCTGGCCGCTGCTCAAGCCGGCCGGCGCCGCCGAGATCCTCGCCCACCGGATGGTGTGGTCGCTCGCCTTCGTCGTCGTGGCGCTGCTCGTGGTCCGGCGCTGGGCCTGGATCGGCGAACTGCTGCGCCGACCGCGGAAGTTGGGGCTCGTCGCGATCGCCGCGGGTTTCATCACCGTCAACTGGGGCGTCTACATCTGGGCCGTGAACAGCGGCCATGTCGTCGAGGCCTCCCTCGGCTACTTCATCAACCCCCTCGTCACCATCGCGATCGGCGTCCTGCTCCTGAAGGAACGGCTGCGCCCGGCGCAGTGGGCCGCGGTCGGCGTCGGTCTCGCCGCCGTGATCGTGCTGACCGTCGGCTACGGGCAGCCGCCGTGGATCTCCCTGTGCCTCGCCTTCTCCTTCGCGACCTACGGCCTGGTGAAGAAGAAGGTCAACCTCGGCGGCATCGAGTCGCTGGCCGCGGAGACCGCGATCCAGTTCCTGCCCGCGCTCGGCTATCTGCTGTGGCTGGGCGCGCACGACGACGCGACGTTCACGCAGGAGGGCCCCGGGCACGCCGTGCTCCTCGCCTCCACCGGCATCGTCACCGCACTCCCCCTCGTCTGCTTCGGCGCGGCGGCGATCCGGGTACCGCTGTCGACGCTGGGCCTGCTCCAGTACCTGGCACCGGTCTTCCAGTTCCTGCTCGGCATCCTCTACTTCCACGAGTCCATGCCACCCGCACGCTGGGCGGGCTTCGCGCTGGTGTGGCTGGCGCTGGTCCTGCTGACGTGGGACGCGTGGCGCACGGCGCGGAAGGGGAGGGCCGCAGCGGCGGCGGCAGCGGCGGTCACGGTCCTGCGGGACCCGAACCCGGTGGACCCGGTCGAGGCGTAGTCCGGCGGACACACCCCGGTCGGCGGCGACTGTCAGTGCCGGGTGCCACAGTGGACGGCATGACACAGATTCCCGAGCCGACCGGCGCCCCCGCCCCGGCCCCCGTCCACTGGAAGCTAGTCATCGACGCCGCCGACCCGCACGCGCAGGCGGACTTCTGGGCCGCCGCGCTGCACTACGAGGCCGAGGACAACAGCGCGCTCGTCGAACGGCTCCTGGAACTGGGCGCGTTGCCCGCCGCCGCGACCGTGGACTTCCACGGCCGCCCGGCCTTCCGCGACCTGATGGCCGTACGGCATCCCGACGACCCGTACGACAAGGAGCGCGGTACCGGGCTCGGCCGGCGGCTGCTGTTCCAGCGGGTGCCGGAGGCGAAGACCGTCAAGAACCGGCTGCACATCGATCTGCATCCGGGCGAGGGACGGCGGGAGGCCGAGGTGGCCCGGCTGACGGGGCTGGGCGCGAGCGTGCTGCGCCAGGTGTCGGAGCCCGCCGGCGCGTGGGTGGTGATGGCGGACCCTGAGGGCAACGAGTTCTGCGTGTCGTAGGCCTTTGTCGCGGCCTTTCCCGCGGCGGGGTTCAGTCGGCGGCCCGGCGGGCGCGTTCGGTGAGGCGGCCCATGCGGGCGCGGGCGGACTCCAGTTGCTCGATGTCCTCGACGGCGGGGCCGTCCTCGGCGGTGAGTTCGGTCCACAGGTCGATCAGGGCGCGGCCGAGGGACAGGCCCTGCCCGGGGTCGCGTACCGCGCGCCAGGCGGTGGCCGCGCTCTGGACGCTGCCGTAGGCGCCCTCCGCGTCGTGGGCGCGGTGGCGGATGTGGGCGAGGTCGAGGGAGAGGTGGAAGGAGCGGACCGGGTCACCGGCCAAGTAGGCGATGTAGGCGGTGAGTTCGCGCAGCCGCAGCACTTCGAGGTGGTCGGGCCCGAGGGCGCCGGCCGCCTCGTCCACGGTCCGTTCCGCGAGCCCGGCCGCCTCCTCGATCCGGCCCGCCTTCACGGCCTCGTTGATCCGCGCCATCGGCTCCGCGAGAAACGCGACGCCCTCTCCGGCGGTCACCATCGGATCGTCCCCGAGCACGGCCTCGGCGACCGCGTCGAACCCACGGGCGGGCGTCGGCTTGGGATCCGGTTCGGGGGCGGTGAGCACGAGGTCGGGGATGGGAGCGGGGGTGGGAGTGGGAGTGGGGGTGGGGGCAGGTGCGGATACTGGCGTGAGGCTGGGGCTGGGGCTGGGGCTTGGTGCGGACGTGGGGATGGCCTGCGGTGGAGCGTCCATGCCCGGTGGAGCGTCCATGCTCGGTGGCGGGCCGAACTGCCCGGTCGGGGCCTGGACCGAGCCGAGCGGTGTGCCGGTCCCCGCCGACTCCGGTACGGCGGACAGCGGGAACGTCGGCGCCGACTCCCCCGCCGACTCGGGCACCGCCCGCAACGGGAACGTCGGGACCACCTGCCCCGCCGCCCCTCCCTCGTGCTCCGGCACCGGCACCGCCCGCAGCCGATGCGTCGCCGGGTCACCGCCCGGCCGACGGTCCTCAGGAAGCGCGGGTGGAAGCGCGGGCGGCAGCGCACGCGGGGACGCGGGCGGAAGCGCGGGCTGCGGCGGCGGAAAGTCGGTCGCAGCCCCCGTCCCCGTCGCCCGCGGCTCCGCCGTGAAGTGCGTGGAGCCGTCGAGGTCGATCTGGAGGGGGACGACGTAACCGATGCGGTCGTCGTGGATCGTGGCGTGGACGGGGTGGCCGGTGGCCGTGGCGATGCGGTGGAGGTGGGTCAGGACGACCTGCTGGATCTCCTCGCCGGGGGGCACGGTGACCGGCACGCCGCCGATCGACGCGCCGCCCGCGCCCGGGCCGTCCACCGGGACGCGTACCTCGAAGGGTGACGCCGCGGGTGCCGAGCGTGCCGCTCGCTTCTGTTCCCGCTTCTTCTCGCGGCTGAGTCGAGACATCGGTTCCCTCACTCGCATGCGCCGGGGAGCCGGCCGGCGCTCCCCAGCGTCAAGATCCGTTCGTACGCGTACTGTTGAGTCTCGCCGTTCCCTTCCGGTTCTCAGGTCACCGCGACGTCACAGCCTCGTCCCAGGAGTTCCCGGACCCGTCGCGCCCGTTCGGAGGCCGTGAGGATCCGGCGGGGGCCACGAGGGAGGAGCTCGGTCATGCAGACAGGTGGACGGCGGGGGCCGGAGATCTGGCTCCGTGGACCGGTGGACGACGGTCCACGCGCGGGCACACCTGCGGCGCCCGAGCGCGCCTCCAGTATCCCCGCCTCCGCGCGCCGCTTCTCCTGGGTCGCCACCCACGGCGGCGCCGGCGTCACCACCCTCACCACGGTCTACGGCGGCCAGGACTGCGGACGCGACTGGCCAGGGCCCGAGGACCCGCCGTCGGTGCTGTTCGTCGCCCGTACGCACGCGGCCGGGCTGGCGTCCGTCTCGCGGGCCGTGGAGATGTTCCGGCGCGGTGCGGCGCCGGCCGGTCTTGACCTCGACGCGGTGGTCCTCGTCGCGGACGCGCCGGGGCGGCTGCCGCGTCAGCTCGCCGCGCACGTCAGGGCGATCGAGTCGGTGATCGACGTGTACCGGGTGCCCTGGGTGCAGGCCTGGCGGCTCGGCGACCTGGGCGGTGAGCCGCCCCGCGAGACCGAGGCCCTCGTCCGGCTCACAGGAGCGGACCGGCACTCGCACTCGCACTCGCGTCCACGCCCGTACCTCATGGACAAGTAATTGCGCGCGCATATAATGCAGACGGCTATAACAATCGTGCGCCGACTACTTCTGGGGGACCCATGACCCGCCGTTTCCTCTTCGTCCTGGGCAGTGCCCGCACCGACGGCAACACCGAGCTGCTCGCCCGCCGGGCCGCCGAGCAGCTGCCCCCGGACGTCGAGCAGGAGTGGATACGTCTCGCCGAGCATCCGCTCCCCGACTTCGTGGACATCCGGCACGACGGCGGCCCCGTCCAGGCGCCCACCGACGACACCGTCAAGCGGCTCCTCGACGCCACCCTCGCCGCGACCGACGTCGTGATCGCCTCGCCGGTCTACTGGTACTCCCTGTCCGGCCTCACCAAGCGCTACCTGGACTACTGGTCCGACTGGCTGCGAGTCCCCGGTGCCGACTTCAGGGCGACGATGGCCGGCCGCACCCTCTGGGGCGTGTCCGTCCTCGCCGAGGAGGAAGAGGTGGTCGCCGATCCGCTGGTCGGCACGCTCAACAACTCGGCCGCGTACATGAAGATGCGCTTCGGCGGGGTCCTGCTGGGCAACGGCAGCGCACGCGGCGACGTACTGAAGGACGAGCGGGCGCTGTCCCGCGCGAAGACGTTCTTCGCCCAGGACGCGGCTCTCGCGCGCTTCCCGCACGAGACCGGGAACTGACCGGGCGCTGTGCCGTGACGCCTACGCCGTGATGTCCTTCGCCGTGAACCTCGCCCAGGCCGCCGAGCCGAACACCGCCGCGTAGAGAACCTGCAGGCCGAGGTTCTTCACCAGGTCGTCCCAGTAGACCGGGTCGCGCATGAGGTCGGCGAAGGACAGCCAGTAGTGGGAGAAGAAGTACGGCTGGAGCGCGTGCAGTTGGGGGATCTGGTCGAGGATCTGGACGGTGATCAGCAGGCCCACGGTCGTCGCCATCGCCGCGATGCCGCTGCTCGTCATCGTCGAGACGAAGAGCCCCAGGGCCGCTACGCCGATGAGGGAGGCGGCGACCACCAGCGCGATCAGCAGCGCCCGGCCGAGACCGTCCGCGAAGCTGATCTGGGTGCCGGAGATCGTCGTCAGGTCGCCGAGCGGGAAGAGCAGCGCCCCGACCGTGAGCGCCGAGAGCGCCACGACCAGGGTCGCCACCAGGCAGAACGTCATCACCGTCGCGTACTTGGTGAGCAGCAGGCGGGTGCGGCCGGCCGGGGCCACCAGGAGATAGCGCAGGGTGCCGCCGCTCGCCTCGCCGGCGATCGCGTCGCCCGCGACGACCCCGATCGCCATGGGGAGGAAGAACGGGAGGGTCGCGGCCAGGGCGGTGAACACCAGGAACAGGCCGTTGTTGGTGATCTGCGCGATGAACGCCGGCCCTCCCCCGCCGTCCCCGCGGCCGGGCCCGGACCCGTCCTGGGTCTCCAGTTTGACCGCGATGCCGACCAGGATCGGCACGGCGGCCAGGACGCCGAGCAGGGCGAGGGTGCGCCAGCGGCGGAACGTGGTGACCAGCTCGCTGCGCAGCAGTCCGAAGGTCCACAACGGGCTGACTCTGCGCAGCACTTCAGCCTGCGACATCGAAGCCCTCCCCCGTGAGCGCCACGAACGCGTCCTCCAGGGAGGCCCGTTCGACGCCGAAGCCGCGGACGCGGACCCCGGCGGTCACCAACGCCTTGTTCACCTCGGCGAGTTCACGGTCCGGCGGCTCCGCCGTCACCCGTTCCTCGGCCACGACCACGTCGGCCAGCCCCTGTTCCTTCAGCACGCGTGCCGCGTCGCCGGTGTCGGGGGTCGTCACGACCAGCCGCCCCCTCGTGCCTGCGGCCAGCTCGGTCACCGAGCCCTGGGTGATCAGTCTGCCCTGGGCCATGACCGCCGCGTGGGTGCAGACCTGCTCGATCTCGTCCAGGAGGTGGGAGGAGAGGAAGACCGTCGTGCCGTCGGACGCCAACTCCCGGATCAGGGAGCGGATTTCGCGCATGCCCTGCGGGTCGAGGCCGTTGGTCGGCTCGTCCAGGACGAGCAGCTTGCGGGGCTGGAGCAGTGCGGAGGCGAGGCCCAGGCGCTGCTTCATGCCCAGGGAGTAGGCCTTGGCCTTCTTGCCGGAGGCCGCGGTCAGTCCGACCCGGTCGAGGGCGGCGGCGACGCGGGTCCGCCGGGTGCGCGGGTCGGCGGTCGGGTCGGCGGCGTCGTAGCGCAGGAGGTTGTCGCGGCCGGAGAGGAAGCCGTAGAGGGCGGGGCCCTCGATGAGGGCGCCGACGTGCGGCAGGACCGTGCGGACGGATCTCGGCATGGGGCGGCCGAGGACGCGGGCCGTGCCGGAGGTGGGTTCGATCAGGCCCATCAGCATGCGGATGGTGGTGGTCTTGCCGGAGCCGTTGGGACCGAGGAAGCCGAAGACGCTGCCCGCCGGGACGGTCAGGTCGAGACCGTCCACGGCGAGCTGTCCGCCGCGGAAGCGCTTGGTGAGGCCGCGGGTGGCGATGATGCCGCCGCCACCCGCGTCCGCCTGTTCCGTCTGCTCAGCGGACGGTTCGTCCATCGGCTCCCTCGATTCCCGTGCTCCACAAGGTACGTGCCTACTTCGCCGCGTCGGCCGCCTTCACCAGCGCGCTCTTGGTGACCGCGCCGACGTAGACCTTGCCGTCGTCGGTGACCAGGGCGTTGATCAGCCGGGTCGAGTAGACCGTGCCCGAACCGAAGGAGCCCTTCACCTGGTCGCCGAGCGAGCTGAGGAAGCCGCCGAGGTCGCCGCCGCCGGACGAGGAGCCGCCGGTCGGGATGCCCTGGCCGCCGGTCTCGAAGACGGCGATGGAGTTCCAGCCCTTGCCGATGACCGTGGGATCGTCGGCGCTCTTGCCGAGACCCTTATCCGTCTTATCCGTCTTGTCGTTCTTGCCGAACGGGGCGGAGTGGTCCGGGGTCGCCTTCTCCGCGCTGTCCTCCGTAGTGACCTTCGCACCCTTGGGCACCTTGAAGTCGAAGGTGGAGGCGGCCGGCTTGGCGAGGCTGAGCTGGGTGAAGCCGACGTCGACGACGGCCGCGCCGCCGCTCGCCGGGGTGAGCGTGAACTTGAGCGGCAGACCGGTCTTCGCGTCGACCGCGATGCTGATCGCGCCGACCGTCGTGCCGGACTGCTTGGGCTTGATCAGCAGCTTGTAGGCGTCGCGGCCCGCGACGTGCTCGGTGCCGTCGACCGTGACCGAGGTGGTGTCGTCGACCGACTTCAGCGCCTCGTCGGTGAGGCCCTTGGGCGTGGCCCTGGTCTCGTCGCTCTTGGACGTGTCGGCGGCGGTCGTGGCGTGGTAGACCTCGTTCGACTGGCTGTCGTAGCCCCAGACGTCCTTGCCGTTGTGGATGAGGCTGTACTCCGCCGCGTTCTCCAGGAGGGAGACCTTCTGCTTGTCGGGGCCGTCGGCCGCGACGCGCAGGGTGTGACTGCCGGAGGCCAGCTCGGTGAGCTTGCCGGTCGGGTCCGCGGAGGAGCCGTCGCCGGACTTCGTGGCGCCGGACAGCATGCCGCTCTCCAGGCCGCCGAGGTCGGGCAGGCCGAGGTCCGTGCTGATCTTCACCGTGCCGGACAGCTGCTGGACGTCCGACTTGGCGACCTTGTCGAGGAGCTGCTGTGCGGTGATCTTCGGGAGATTCGGGTCGCCGGAGTCGGCCAGCGCCGGGACCAGCCCGATCGTCGCCGCCGCCACCCCCACCACGGTGGCCGGGACGATGTACCGCGCCGCCCTGCGCCGCCCGGACCGGAGCTCGTCGCGCTCTCCGGCGTCCGTGCTGTCGTCGGTTTCGTACGGTGCCATGTCTGCCTTACCTCCGTCGTCGGCGGCGGCCGGTCCGTCTTCTGCGTGTCCCACCCTGCGCCGCCATTCTCACCCGAATCGGTGAGGAGTGGTGATTTCCGTGTTCTCCATCTGACCAAATCCACCGGGGATAAGCGTCAGACCCGGGAGCCAACTCCGCGTACGCCTGGGGTATGACACACGGAGGCGGCGCCTCCTCGAAACCCCTAGGGGGAAGACGACGCCCGCACAGGGCAGGTGACCGGCATCGAGTAGAAACCGTCCTGAATCCGTACATATGGGTGGCAGCACATCGCATCGACCGAAGGGGTCGCCATGCACGCCACCCAGCACCTCACCGGATACGCGGCCACGGGCGCCGCGGTCCTGGCACTCGCGCTCGCCGGATGCGGAAGCAGCGGCGGCGGTGGAAGCGGCGGCTCGGCCGGCACTCCGGCCGCGGTCACCACCGGGACGACCCTCATGACCGCCAAGGTCGACAAGGTGGGCACCGTCGTGACCGACAGCAAGGGCTATGTCCTCTACCGCTTCGACGCCGACTCGATCCACCCGACGAAGGTCAGCTGCTACGGCACCTGCGCCGTGGTCTGGCCCGCCGCGACCGCCAAGGGCTCCGTCACCGTCAAGGGCATCGACAAGAAGCTCGTCTCGACGGTCAAGCGCTCCGACGGGACCTCCCAGCTCACGCTGGCCGGCTGGCCCCTCTACCGGTACGCCAAGGACGACCAGCCCAAGGAGGCCTACGGCCAGGGCGTGGACGGCACCTGGTGGGCGGTGACGCCCACCGGAGCGAAGGCCACGGCCGCCACCTCCTCCGGCAGCACGGGAGGGAGCGGCTACTGAACGGGCTCAGCCCGCGCGGTGCACCACCGCGTCGCACATCTCCAGAAGGGCGACCTTGGCGTCGCACTCGGGGAGCGGGGCGAGGGCCGCGCGGGCGTCCTCCGCGTAGCGGACGGTGTCGCGGCGGGCCTGCTCCAGGGCCGGGTGGTCGCGGAGCCGGGCGATGGCCTCGGCGAGGCGGTCGTCGTCCGTGAGGTCGGAGTCGAGGAGTTCGCACAGGGCGATGTCCTCGGCGAGACCGAGGCGGTCCGCGCGCTCCCGGAGCCGTAGCACCGGGAGGGTGGGGATGCCCTCGCGCAGGTCGGTGCCGGGGGTCTTGCCGGACTCGTGGCCGTCGGAGGCGATGTCCAGGACGTCGTCGGCGAGCTGGAAGGCGACGCCGAGCCGCTCGCCGTACTGGGTGAGGACGTCGACGACGGTCTCGTCGCAGCCGGACATCATCGCGCCGAACCGGCAGGCGACCGCGACCAGGGAGCCGGTCTTGCCGCCGAGCACGTCGAGGTAGTGCTCGACCGGATCGCGCCCGTCGGAGGGGCCCGCGGTCTCCAGGATCTGGCCGGTGACCAGACGCTCGAACGCCTCGGCCTGCACGCGCACCGCCTCGGGGCCGAGGTCGGCCAGGGTGTGCGACGCGCGCGCGAAGAGGAAGTCGCCGGTGAGGACCGCGACCGAGTTGCCCCAGCGGGTGTTGGCGCTCTCCACGCCCCGGCGCACGGCGGCCTCGTCCATCACGTCGTCGTGGTAGAGCGTGGCGAGATGGGTCAGCTCGACGACGACGGCCGAGGGCACGACACCCGGCGCGTAGGGATCGCCGAACTGTGCGGCGAGCATGACGAGGAGCGGCCTGAACCGCTTCCCGCCCGCGCGCACGAGATGCTGGGCGGCCTCCGTGATGAAGGGCACCTCGCTCTTGGTGGCTTCGAGCAGACCCTCCTCGACTGCCGCCATTCCGGCCTGGACATCGGCTTCCAGAGCCTGGTCCCGCACGCTCAGCCCGAACGGCCCGACGACGGTCACGAGGGGTCTCCTGTCTGCTGGTGTCCCTGGGCGGTCACACGGATTGTCGATAGGTCGCTGCCTTCACTCAAGTCAGCGTATCCGGTCGGCTTTCGATCACAGGTGCCACCCACCACAGTCCAGGCCGGGCGGTATCGGATCACGACCGGTATGTTTTTGATCACCTGATATGAACGGATAACTATCTATTTAGGTGGAAGCCGCGGATGGTGTCCCGAACCGCACTCGAAGCCGAGCCCGGCGGCCGGCCGCCGCCCGAGGACGACCACGCCTTCCTCGGCCAGCCCAAGGGCCTGCTCACGCTCTCCGGTCTTGAGGTCTGGGAGCGTTTCTCGTTCCTGGGCATGCAGGCCATCCTCGTCCTCTACTTCGCGGATACCGTCGCGCACGGCGGCATGGGCATGTCGTCCGGAACGGCCGCATCCGTATCCGCAGCCTACGGAACCCTGGTCTATCTCGTCTCGGTCGCGGGCGGCTGGCTCGCCGACCGCATCCTCGGCTCGTACCGCGCGGTCCTGTGGGGCGGGATCCTCATCGCCTGCGGGCACTACGCGATGGCGGTCCCCACAGGCACGATGACCTGGGTGGGCCTCGGCCTCATCAGCGCCGGCACCGGCCTCCTCAAGCCCAACGTGGCCACCATGGTCGGCAAGCTCTACCGCACCGACGACGACCGCCGGGACGCCGGTTTCGCGCTCTATTACATGGCGATCAACATCGGCGCCTTCGCGGGCCCGCTGATCACCGGCTGGCTCGGCGACCACGAGGGCTGGCACTGGGGCTTCTCGGCCGCCGCGATCGGCATGACCTTCGGACTGATCCAGTACGTCGCCGGACGCCGTCACCTCGCAGGCCGCAAGAACACCGCCGAGTTCGCACTCGCACCGGACGCGCTGCGCCGCGCGGTGCGGCTGATCGTCGTAGGCATCCTGGTGGCCGCCGTGCTCGCGACCGGCCTGGCCCTCGCCGGATGGCTCACCATGGGCCGTTTCGTCGACCTGCTGACAGTCATCTCGGTGATCGCGCCCGTCGTGTACTTCGCGGTGATGTTCGCGAGCCCGCGCGTGACCCCCGAGGAACGCGGCCGACTGCGCCCGTACATCGTGCTGTTCCTGGCCTCCACGGTCTTCAACTTCATTCTCTTCCAGGCCTATTCGACGATGATGCTGCTGGCCGCGTCGAACGCCGAGACGACCATCCTGGGCTTCGACTTCCCCGCGAGCTGGTACGCGAGCGCGCTCGGCGCCTTCGAGGTCGGGCTCGCGCCCGTGGTCGCCGCGGTCTGGGTCCGCATGGGCCGCAACCAGCCGCATGCCTCCAACAAGATCGCGATCGGGGTCGTCCTCGGGGGCCTCTCCTTCCTGCTGATGGTGCTGCCGACCAGCGGGCACAGCGGCGACGCCTACCGCATGTCGGCCTGGTGGATCGTCGGCTCGTACTTCCTGCTCGGCCTCGGCGACATCCTCCTGGAGACCTCGGGCATGTCGGCCACCACCAAGCTCGCCCCGGCCGCGTTCTCCAGCCAGACCATGTCCCTCTGGTTCCTGTCCCTCGCCCTCGCGAACGGCATCCAGGCCCAGACGGTGAAGCTCTACGACGACGTCTCCAAACCGGCCTACTTCGGCGTCAACGGCGCGCTCGCGGTGGCCGCGGGCCTCGCGGTGATGGCCGCCGCGCCCTGGCTGCGCCGCACCATGCACCCGGTCCACTGAACCCAGGGGTCCCCATGCGCATCCGTACGTCCTTCCCCCACGAGACGGCCCACGAGGACATCCGCATCCCTCTCGCGGACGGAACACGCCTCTACGCGCGCGTGTGGCGCCCGCTGACGGACGAACCCGTACCGGCGCTCCTCGAATACCTCCCGTACCGCCTGACCGACTGGACCGCGCCACGGGACGCCCAACGCCACCCCTGGTACGCGGGCCACGGCTACGCCTCCGTCCGCGTGGACGTCCGGGGCCACGGCAACAGCGAGGGCGCGCCCGGCGACGAGTACGACGCCCAGGAGCTGGCCGACGGCGTCGAGGTCGTCAACTGGCTTGCCGCGCAGCCCTGGTGCACGGGCAAGGTCGGCATGTTCGGGATCTCCTGGGGCGGCTTCAACTCCCTCCAGATCGCCGCCCTCGCCCCCGAACCCCTGAAGGCGATCGTCACCGTCTGCTCGACCGACGACCGCTACGACAACGACGTGCACTACATGGGCGGTTCGGCCCTCGCCGTCGACCTGCACGCCTGGGCGGCCACCATGCTCGCCTTCGTCGCGCGCCCGCCGGACCCCGAGTACGCGGGCCTGGTCTGGCGCGACATGTGGCTCAAGCGCCTCGAACAGATCGACCCGTTCATCCACACCTGGCTCGCCCACCAGCTCCGTGACGACTACTGGAAGCACGGCAGCGTCTGCGAGGACTACGGCGCGATCAACGCCGCCGTCCTCGCGGTGGGCGGCTGGCACGACCCGTACCGCGACACGGTCCTACGGCTCGTCCAGCACCTCCCGCCGGAGCGGGTGCGCGGATTGATCGGCCCGTGGTCCCACCAGTACCCGGACCGGGGGCTGCCGCCAGGACCCGCGATCGGCTTCCTCCAGGAGACGCTGCGCTGGTGGGACCACTGGCTGAAGGGCGAGGACACGGGGGTGGCCACCGATCCGCTCCTGCGCGCCTACGTCAGCGAATCGCATCCTCCGGCCACGGTCTACGACACCCTGCCGGGCCGTTGGGTCGGCGAGCCCGCGTGGCCCTCGCCGCACGTGAAGACGACGACGTACGGCCTCCGGGGCGCGCCCGTCCTTGTCCGTTCCCCCATGCACACCGGTGTGGACGCGGGCCGTTTCTTCCCGTTCGGGAACGACGCCGATCTGCCGCCGGACCAGCGGGACGAGGACGCGCGGTCGGCGTGCTTCGAGTTCGAGGTGCCGGCCGACACATGGGTGCTGGGGCGGCCGAGGGTGCGGCTGCGGCTGACCTGCGGTGTGCCGCGCGGGCAGGTGATCGCGCGGCTGTGCGATGTCGCTCCGGACGGTTCCTCGACGCTGGTCACCCGGGGTGTGCTGAACCTGTCGGCCCGGTACGGGCGGGACTTGGCGGTGCCGTGGACGCCGGGTGCCACGGAGGACGTGACCTTCGAGCTGAACGCCATCGGGCACGCCTTTCCGCCGGGGCATCGCATCCGGCTCGCCGTGTCGTCGGCGTACTGGCCGTGGATCTGGCCGCAGCCGGAGTCGGGGGCGGGGTTCACGCTGGATCCGGAGGGGAGTGCGATGGAACTCCCCGTTCGGGAGCAGGAGTTGGGGCCTGCCATTAGGTTCGACGAGCCCGAGGAGGCCGCGCCCATCGGGGTCAACTACCCGGCCACGCTGGACGAGCCGCGGCCCGAGCGGCTGGTCGTGCGGGATGTGGCGAAGGGCGAGTGGCGGCTGGAGGTGGATCCCCGGTACGGGGGCACGCGTGTGTATCCGGACGGGCTTGAGTTCACCGAGGACGCGCTGGAGACGTACACGATCGACGAGTCGGATCCGTTGTCCGCCCGTACGCGGTCCGACTGGACGATCCGGCTGCATCGGCCGGAGCTCGGATGGGACACGACCGTGCAGACGCGGTCGGAGATTACTTGCGACGAAACGGACTTTATTACCTCGAACGAGGTGATCTGCACCGAGGGCGACGAGGTGATCTTCCACCGCACTTGGGAGAAAAAGGTTCCGAGAACTGCCAGTTGAGGCTGAATGCCCGATTTGCCGCTCTTCATCCTGCCGTGAGTTGGGTCACGTATTTCTGTGCGTGACCTGTGGTCCTGTGTTTTTACGTTTCCCCTTGCGGTTATTGACAGTTGAACCTTGGCTTACGCAAAGGATCAAGTGCCCCATACGCCTCAGACCAAGGTCAATAGGGGTTAGGTGTGATTCCGCCACTTGTTCCGGACATGTGCTCTCGCATAGTTTCCGGGCCTGTCGAGCGGAACGCCGAATCCTGCCGCCGCCCGGCATCCCAGTCACGAACTTCTCGCACGGCAGGAGCGGGGGACCCAGGTAAGTCGCCGGACCGGTCACCACGACCGGGACGGCTCGGGGTTAAGTCACGTCCGTGAGGGCGTGGCCGGGCACCTCCCAGCCCGAACCCGACAGCTCACCTCGCAGGCGACGGAGAGGAACCTCGTCATGCCTGCATCCGCTCAGTCCCGCCGCGCCCGCCTTGTCCGCCGTGTCGTTGTCGCCGGTACCGGTGTCGCGATCCTCGCCCTGCCCGTCGTGGGGGCGACCACCGCGTCGGCCGCGACGACCTCGTCGACCACGGTCGCCGGGTACCCCAACACCCTTGACGGGTGGATCCGTGAGTCGCTCGCGATCATGGCGCAGAAGGGGATTCCGGGGACGTACAACGGGATCTACCGCAACGTGATCCGTGAGTCGTCCGGGAACCCGTACGCGATCAACAACTGGGACTCCAACGCGGCGGCGGGTACGCCGTCCAAGGGGCTGCTCCAGGTGATCGACCCGACGTTCAACGCGTATCACGTTGCCGGGACTTCGTTCGATCCGTATGACCCGGTTGCGAACATCACGGCTGCTTGCAATTACGCTGCGGCGGTTTATGGGTCGATCGACAACGTGTACGGGGCTTACTAGAAACGTGGGACCAGCCATGACGGGTTGTGTTTTGAGTGGCACCGCCGTCGTGGCTGGTCGCGCCCGCGCGGCGGAGCCGCAAATTGACACAGCCCCGCGCCCCTAAAAGACTCTTCAGCTGAGGAGTCTTTCCAGGACCAGCGCGATTCCGTCGTCCTCGTTCGAGGACGTCACCTCGTCGGCCACCGCCTTGAGTTCGGGGTGGGCGTTGGCCATCGCCACTCCGTGGGCCGCCCAGTCGAACATCGGGATGTCGTTCGGCATGTCGCCGAAGGCGATGGTGTCGGACGGGGTCAGGCCCAAGTGGCGGGCCGCCAGGGCGAGGCCCGTCGCCTTGGTGATGCCGAGTGGCTGGAGTTCGACGGTGCCGGGGCCCGACATGGTGACCGAGGCCAGGGAACCGACCACCGAACGCGCCGTGGACGCCAACTCGTCGTCCTCCAGGGCCGGGTGACGGAGCAACACCTTGCTGATCGGTTCGGACCACAAGTCGTCGCGTCTGCCGACCCGCACCGCGGGAAGCGTGGGGTGTGGCATCAGGTAGCCGGGCTCGATGAGGGTGAGGCCGTCCACCCCGTCCTGGTCGACCGCCGCGTACACCTGGCCCACTTCCGCCTCGATCTTGCCGAGCGCGGTCTCCGCCAACTCCCTGTCCAGGGTGACCGACCAGAGCAGCCGGTCCGCGCCGGCGTCGTACAACTGCGCGCCCTGTCCGCACACCGCGAGCCCCCTGCTGCCGAGGTCTTCGAGGAGCGGGCGCACTCTCGGGGCGGGCCTGCCGGTGACGACCAGGTGCCGGGCGCCGGCCGCCGCCGCCCTCGCGAGTGCGATGCGGGACCGGTCGGAAAGCGTGTCGTCGCCGCGCAGCAGCGTCCCGTCCAGGTCGGTGGCGATCAGTGCATATGCGAGGGGTGCGGCCATGATCAGAGAATACGGATGGAACGCCCCACCGACTCGACACGAACCGGACGGCCGCTGCCTTCACATCCGTTGACCCGAGTTCCGGTTGGTTTGACAGTTACGGCGGTTATGCCGACTCCCGGATCACCAGTTCGGTGGGCAGGATCACGCCCGCCGTGTCCTCGCCGGCGATCTGCGCGAGCAGCATGCGGACCATCTCGGCGCTGATGCGGTCGTAGGGCTGGCGCATGGTCGTGAGGGCCGGGGTGATCGCCGTGGCCGCCGCCGAGTCGTCGAAGCCTCCGACAGCGATGTCATCCGGGACCGAACGGCCGGATTGTTGAAGGGTGTTGACGACTCCGAGGGCCATCAGGTCCGACGCCACGAACACCGCGTCTATGTCGGGGGCTTGAGCCAGGAGTCTGCGGGCCGCTTCCTCGCCTCCCGCGCGGCGGTAGTCGCCCTCGACCACGAGGGTCGGGTCGTGCGGGAGGCCTGCCTCGGTGAGGACGTCCCGGTAGCCGGCCAGACGGTCGGGGCCGCCGGGGGCGTCCAGCGGGCCGGTGACCATGGCGATGCGGCGTCTGCCGCGGGAGATGAGGTGGCGGACCATTTCCTGGGCGCCGTCGCGGTCGGCCGCGGCCACGTAGCTGTACTTGGAGGCGGGGCCGAGCGGTTTGCCGCAGGCCACCAACGGGATGCCGGCGTCGCGGAGTTCGGCCGCGACCGGGTCGCCGCTGTGGTTGGAGACGAGGAGTACGCCGTCCACGTGGCCCGAGGTGATGTACCTCGTGAGGCGGCGGCGGTCGTCCCTGGACGAGGCCAGCATCAGGAGCAGGGGGATGTCGTGGCGGGCCAGGTGTTCGGTGCAACCCCGCAGCAGGACATTGAAGTTGGGGTCCTCGAAGAACTTCTCCTGCGGCTCGGTGAGGAGGAACGCCACCGAGTCCGACCGTCCGGTGCTCAGGGAGCGGGCGTGCCGGTTGACGACGTAGCCCGTCTTCCTGATCGCCGTCTCCACGGCGGTGCGCGCGGCCGGTGAGACGTAGTGGCCGCCGTTCAGGAAGCGGGAGACGGTCCCCCGGGAGACGCCTGCCTCCCGGGCCACGTCGTGGATGGTGGGCGGTTTGCGGCGTCCGTTCGAGCTGGTGGTCATGGTCCTCGTTCGTGATGGGGCGGCCGGCTGTGGGGGGAGGCTGCGCGGTTCCTGGGCATGCCGTGCGAAGTCGGCAGCGGTTCGGCAACGCCCTATGGGGGCGCGGGGCTGCGTTTGATTTGCCGCTACCGCCGCGTGGGCGCGACCAGCCACGACGGCGCGGCAGCCGAGCTACGGCCCATCACCGCGCCCCCAGCGGAGCGCTCACGCCTTGACCGAGCCGCTCAGCAGGTCCAGGGACCAGAAGCGCTGGATCACCAGGAAGAGCGCGATCAGCGGCAGGATCGCGAGGAAGCAGCCCATGATGACCAGGGTGTAGAGGGCGGGTTGGGAGGCGCCCTGGTTGAGCAGGGTGTAAAGGCCCAGGGTGAGCGGGAACTTGTTGTCGTCCGCGAGCATCACGTACGGCAGCAGGAAGTTGTTCCAGATGCCGACGAACTGGAACAGGAACACCGTGATGAGGCCCGGCATCATCATCGGCACCGCGATCCGCGAGAAGATCCGCCACTCGCTCGCGCCGTCCATGCGGGCCGCTTCGAGGAGTTCGTTCGGCACCGAGGCCGCCGCGTAGATACGGACGAGGTAGACGCCGTACGGGGAGAGGATCGACGGGAGGAGCATCGACCAGTACGAGTCGGCCAGGCCCAGCTTCGAGAGGAGCAGGTACTGCGGGACCGTGAGGACGATGCTCGGGACGAGGACGCCGGCCAGCATCAGCTTGAAGACGAACTCCCGTCCCCTGAAGGCGAATCGGCCGAGCGCGTAGCCGCCGGCGGCCGAGACCGCGGCGGAGAGCAGGGCGCCGCCGCCCGCGTAGAACAGGGAGTTGACCATCCACTCCCAGTAGATGCCGTCCCGGTAGGAGCTCAGCTCCTTGAGGTTGTCGAGGAATCCGGTGCCGGGGGCGAAGGTGAACGTGGAGAAGAGTTCGCCGTGGCCCTTGCTGGCCGCGATGACCACCCAGGCCACGGGGATCAGGCAGTACAGCGAGCCGAGGATCAGCACCAGGGTGGGCACCCAGGCGGTGCGCTTGGGCTTGGTGTCGACGGCGGTGAGGGTGAGGGGGGTCATGCCCGGTCCTCCCGGGTGTAGCGGTCGGAGACGCGCAGCAGCGTGAAGGAGACCACGAAGGTCGCCAGGGCCAGGACCACCGCGGTGGCGGACGCGCCGTAGATGTCGGACCTGAGGAAGGCGCTGTCGTAGATGGCCATCAGCGGACTCCAGGAACCGGAGAGGCCGTTGGTCAGCGGCTTGAGGGCCATGGGCTCGGTGAAGACCTGGAGGGTGGCGATGACCGAGAAGAAGAACGTGAGCACGAGGGAGGGCAGCACGATCGGGATCTTGATCCGCAGGGCGATCTTCAGGTCGGAGGCACCGTCGATCTTCGCGGCCTCGTAGATCTCCTGCGGGATCGAGCGCAGGGCCGTGTAGATGACGATCATGTTGAAGCCGGTGCCGCCCCACACCGCGATGTTCGCGAAGGACAGGTACAGGTTGCCGCCGTCGAACAGGTCCGGCTGCGGGAGGTTGAACTCGCGCAGGATGTAGTAGAAGGGGCTGACCGTCGGGAGGTAGAGGAAGCCCCACATCAGGGCGGCGATGATGCCGGGGACGGCGTACGGCAGGAAGATCGCGAGCCGGGCGAACTTCGCGCTGCGCGCCCGCGGGGTGTCCAGCATCAGCGCGAAGACCAGGGCCAGACCGAGCATCGTGGGGATGACGATCAGGCCGTAGCCGAAGGCGCGCAGGACGCTGTGGCCGAACTCGGAGTCGTGCAGGACGTCGGTGTAGTTGCCGATGCCGTTCCAGACCTGCTGGCGGGCGCCCTTGCCGAGGCCGATGCCCTTGACCTGGACCTTGTGGAGACTGAGCCACACCGCGTACCCGATCGGTACGACGGTGAAGGCGGCGAACAGGAGCACGGCCGGCAGGAGGAACCAGTACGGCGCGCTACGGCCACGGCGGCGGGGGCTGCGGGGGCGGACGGTGGTGGCGGTGCCGTCCGCCAAGGGCCCGGCCGACGCGCGGTCGGAGCCCTTGAGCGGAGTGGCGGTCATGCCTCGGTCACCTTGAAGCCCTGCTTCTTCATGTCGGTGAAGGTCGCCGACTGCATGGTGGCGAGCGCGGTGTCGAACTGGGCCGCCTTCTTCGCCTTGGTGGCCTTGCCGAACGCGTCGCTGAAGGTGTCGTAGGCGACCTGGACGTTCGGGCCCCAGGCGGAGGCGGCCGTGGTCGCGGCGATCTTCGCGGCCGTGTCGTAGAAGTCGGTCTGGTTCGGGAAGAACGCGGGCGGGGTGAGCACCGAGCCGGACTGGCCCTTGGTGGCCGCCGGGTAGATGGCGACCTCCTTGACCAGGGCGGCCAGCGCCTCCGGGTCGGTGTTCAGCCAGGTCGCGAACTTGGCCGCGGCCTCGGCGTGCTTGGTGTCGGTGGAGACGCCGGTGGAGGAGCCGCCCCAGCTGCCGGTGACGCTCTCGCCCGCGCTCCACTGCGGCAGCGGCGCCATGCGCCACTTGCCCTTGGTGTCGGGGGCCGAGCTGACCAGCACACCGGGCGCCCACACGGCGGAGACCCAGGCGATGTTGGTGCCCTTGTTCAGCGCGTTGTTCCAGGCCGGCGTGTACATCGGCTGGTTCTCGATCACGCCCTCCTGGACCAGACCGCCCCAGAAGTCCGCGACCTTCTTGGTGGCCGCGTCGTCGATGCCCACGGTCCACTTGCCGCCGTCGCCCACGGTCCACCACTTGGCGCCGGCCTGCTGCGCCAACCCGGCGAACAGACCGGGGTCGTTGGAGGAGAACGTCGTCAAGTAGGCGTCCGGAAGTGCCTTCTTGGCGGCGCGGGCGGTCTTGGCGAAGTCGTCCCAGGTGGTGGGGACGGTCAGGTTGTGCTGCTTGAACAGGTCCTCGCGGTAGAAGAACATCAGCGGCCCGGAGTCCTGCGGTATCGCGTACACGGCGTCGGTGCCGAGCGTGACCATGCCCCAAAGGCCCTCGGCGAACTCGGACTTGGCGGACTTCGCGTACTTCGAGATGTCGGCGAGGACGTCGTTCGACACGAGTGTCGGCAGCGACTGGTACTCGACCTGGATCAGGTCGGGGGCGTTGCCCGCCTTCTTCGCGGTGATCAGCTTGGAGACGATGTCCTTGCCGGCGGCCTGCTTGGAGACGGTGACCGTGATGTCCGGGTTCTTCTTGTTCCAGATCGCGGCGACCTTGTCCATGTTCGGCGCCCAGGACCAGTAGGTCAGCTTGACGGGCCCGCTGCTCTTGCCGGAGTCGTCGTCGGAACCGCCGCAGGCGGCGAGGGTGCCGGTGAGGCCGACAGCTGCTGCCCCGGCAAGGATGCTGCGCCTGCTGAACTGGTGGCGGTGGATCGACATCTTCATCTCCCCTGACTGAGTGCGAGCCTGTCCACGGCTCTGTGACCGTGCACAGTAGAGAATTGTTTCGGACCCTTGTCAATGGGTGTCGCCTGGGGTTACCTACTTGTTGCTGATGGGTTGGAGCCGCGACCATCCATGTGCACGATCACAGAAACAGCCATCTACTTCGGGAGTGAACCTATGCCGTCCCCCGTCCCCCACGACCGTCTGCCGCTCGCCTTCGGAGGTGACTACAACCCCGAGCAGTGGCCGCGGGAGGTCTGGGAGGAGGACGTACGGCTGATGCGGGAGGCCGGTGTCACGGCGGTCTCGCTCGGCGTCTTCTCCTGGGCCCGGATGGAGCCGCGGCCGGGCGAGTACGACTGGGAGTGGCTGGACACGGTGATCGGCCTGCTGCACGGGGCGGGCATCGCGGTGAACCTCGGCACGCCCACGGTGGTGCCGCCGGCGTGGTTCTACCGCGCGCACCCCGACGCGCTGCCGGTGACGCGGGAGGGCGTGCGCCTCGCCTTCGGCTCGCGGGGCGCGATCTGCCACTCGAACCCCGACTACCGTGCCGCGGCGACGACGATCACGCGGGCGTTGGCCGAGCGCTACGGCAACCACCCGGCCGTCGTCCTGTGGCACGTCCACAACGAGTACGGCGCCCCCGTCCTCGCCTGCTACTGCGATGTCTGCGCGGCGGCTTTCCGAGGGTGGCTGCGTGAGCGCCACGACACCCTCGACGCCCTCAACCACGCCTGGGGGACGGCCTTTTGGGGCCAGCAGTACGGCGACTGGGAGGAGATCACCCCGCCGCGCGCGACCCCGTCCGTATGCAATCCCACCCAGCAGCTCGACTACCACCGCTTCGCCGACGCACAGGCCCGCGCCAACTTCGTCGCCGAGCGGGACATCCTGCACCGCCTCTCCCCCGGCGTGCCCGTCACCACCAACTTCATGGTCGCGCCGAGCCAGGGCCAGACCGTCGACTACTGGGCCTGGGCGAAGGAGGTCGACCTCGTCACCAACGACCACTACCTGATGACCGACGGCCGCCGCACGCACGTGAACCTGGCGCTGGCAGCCGACTTGACCCGCTCGGTGGCGGGCGGCGGCCCGTGGCTGCTCCTGGAACACGCGACGTCCGGGGTCAACTGGCAGCCGTACAACCCGGCCAAACGCCCCGGCGAGATGGCGCGCAACTCACTCGGGCACGTGGCGCGCGGTTCCGAGGGCGCGATGTTCTTCCAGTGGCGGCAGTCGCAGTCGGGGGCGGAGAAGTTCCATACGGCGATGCTCGCGAACTCCGGTACGGACAACCGGGGTTGGCGCGAGGTGACGGACCTCGGCCGACGCGTCGCGGGCCTCGCCGATCTGCGGGGCACTCGAACGCGCGGTGACGTGGCGATGGTGTGGTCGTGGGACTCCTGGTGGGCGCAGAGCCTGGAGTGGCGGCCGAGCCAGGACCTGGACGCGCGCGAACGCCTGGACTCCTTCTACGAGGCGCTCTACGACCGGCACTTGACGGTCGACTTCCTGCCGCCGACGGGGCTGGAGGACTTGGACCCGTCCCGATATCCGCTGCTGGTGGTACCGCAGTTGTACTCGGCGCCGGTCGGGGTGGGGGCGGACCTGGAGCGGTACGTGTCGCGCGGCGGGACGCTGCTGGTCTCCTTCTTCTCCGGGATCGTCGACGAGAACGACACGCTGCATCCCGGCGCGTATCCGGGGGCGCTGCGGGACGTACTCGGCCTGACGGTCGAGGAGTTCGACCCCTTGCTGCCCGGGGAGACGGTCTCGGTCCGGGGTGCGGACGGTTCGTCGTACACGGCGGATCTGTGGTCGGAGGTCGTGATCCCGGGTGCGGGCTGCGAGACGGTCGCGTCCTTCGCGGACGGCCGTACGGCGGGCGGGGCGGCGCTGACGCGGCACGCGGTGGGGTCGGGGTCGGCGTGGTACCTGGCGACACGGTTGACCGGCGCCGACCTGGCCGCCGTGGTGGACCTCGCCCTCGCGGACGCGGGGATCACGCCGGTCGATCTGCCGCGCGATGTCGAACTCGTCGTACGGGAGGGCGAGTCGGGGACGTTCCGCTTCGCGGTGAACCACACCGGGAGCGAGGTGAAGGTGGTGCTGCCGGACGGGAGCCGAGCGGCGGTACCGGCGGGCGGCGTGGAGGTGTTCCGCGACCCGCGCTGACCTCGGCTCAACTCAACTCGCTTGTCTCTTTGGTTACTTGGTGAAGGGAAGTCTTGTGATGCGCAGACGCAGTGTTCTTACGGCGGCCGGTGCGGTAGGTGCCGCCGCGCTCGCGATACCGGTGTTGGGCGCGGCGCCCGCGATGGCCGCCGACCGGCGCCGGCTGGAGATCCGGGGGATGGACATCTCGTCGCTCCCCAAGGACGAGGCGTACGGCGCGGTGTACCGCCGGGCGGACGGCCGCAGGGACGACCCGATCCGCATCCTGGCCGACGCGGGGGTCACCCACGCCCGCCTCAAGGTCTGGGTGAACCCGGCGGACGGCTACAACAACAAGCAGCACATCCTCCCGCTGGCGAAGCGGCTGCGCCGGGCCGGGATCGGCATCTGGGTCGACTTCCACTACTCCGACACGTGGGCGGACCCGGCCCACCAGACCAAGCCGGCCGCCTGGGCGGACCTGGATGTGGCGGGCCTGACGAGGGCGGTCTACGACCACACCGCCGACGTGCTGGGCGCGTTGCGCCGCCAGGGCACTCCGGCGGACCTGGTACAGATCGGCAACGAGATCAACGGCGGCCTGCTCTGGCCCACCGGCAAGAACTGGGGTGACGACGCCGGGGGTTGGGGCAACCTGACGACGTTCCTGAAGGCGGGCCTGACGGCGGCGCGCGACACCACTCCCCGCATCCGCACGATGCTCCACATCGCCTCGGGCGGCGACAACGGTACGTCCCGCTGGTGGTACGACAACGTGGTGGCCGACGGGGTCGACTTCGACATCATCGCCCAGTCCTACTACCCGTTCTGGCACGGCGCCCCGGCGGCAGCGGCGGCCAACCTGGCGGACCTGGCCGCCCGTTACGACAAGCCGGTGCTGATCGCGGAGACGGCGTACCCGTTCACGCTGGAGAGCGAGGACGCGACGAACGACATCATGTACGACCCCTCACAGCTCACGGAGGGCTACCCGGCGACCCCGGCGGGCCAGGCGGCGTGGCTGCGCACGGTGGCGGACCTGATGGTGGACGTCCCCGACGGCAAGGGCCTCGGCTACTGCTACTGGGAGGGCGTCTGGACCTACCGCAAGGGCGACGGCTGGGACCCGACCGACCCGACATCCGGCAACGCGTGGGAGAACCTCGCCCTGTTCGACTTCGACGACAAGGCACTGCCGGGGTTGAAGACGCTGGGCCGCTACCGGTCGTAGAACCACCGGGGTGACTCGTCCGGTGTTTGTCCCCGCCCTAGACCAGCCACTTCCCGTCACGCATCAGGGTCCGTCCGGCCATCTCGGGAACCGTTCCCCACGCCTGCAGCACCTGCGGGGTGACCTGGAAGAAGACGTACGAGGGGTGATCCTCGCGAGGGTCCCAGCCGTCCTTGGCCGCAAACGCGTCGCCGACCTCGGCCGGAAGCTCCTCGCGGGTCAGCACGCGCGCGGTGCCGTGGACCAGGACCACGTCCCGGCTGTGGCCGAAGCAGAGCCGGACCCGGCCCGAGGAGCACAGGTTGCGCCCGGTCGGGTTGGTGTCGCGGGTGGACAGCCACACCGCCTCGCCGTCCCACCAGAAGGCCAGGGGAACAAGGCACGGTTCCCCGGTGGCGTCGGCGGTGGCGACCCATACGTCGTTGTCCCGCACGAGCCGTTCAAGCGCCTCACGCTTGCGCCGCTCCGCACTACGGGGGCCGTCGGGTGGAGAGTCAACTGCCGTCATGTGGAGAGGTTATGGCGTGCGGCGCCCGGCCACATCCGACGGCGGACCTACGTCGCAAGGCGGACCCTGGCGGGGGGCCGTGCCCTGCCTGTCAGGTGTCGTCGGAAGTGCGCACGAGGGATCCGCCTATCCCGAAGGACAATGCCTTTTGGTCTCTGCTCAGTGAGCGTCGCATCGCGTTGACCAACTGCACCTGCGCCCGGGCTGGCGCCCTGCTCGCCCGGGCGAACTCCTCCTGGCTCAACGGATCACGCGTCGAGTCGCGTGCCGGGTCTCGCGCCACCGTGTCCAGGAACCCGTTGACGGCCTTGCCGAAGGTGTCGATCTCGGTCGCGACGTCCGCGGGAGCGACCAGGCCGGCGCGGGTCAGGGCCGCGCTCCACTCGCTCCAGTCGTAGTCCCATCCCTGCCGGCCGGCATGCGCGCGGCTGATGGTCATCGTGAACTTGGCGTAGTGGCTGATCAGTTCCTGGTAGGCGAGCAGCTGTTTGTCCCGCAGCCACCGACGGTCCTGGGCCCGGTGCGTGACGATGCCCCCGACCAGGACCCCCACCGTGGCGGACAGCGCACCGACGCCCGTTGTCAGCAGTGTGTCCAGCAGTGCCACTCCAGGCCCCGCATTCCCCGTCACTCGAACATCGGCGGCCCGAACCTACAGCCCTCGGCATGCATCATCCAGACATGTTCACCCCTGAACAACGCGACCACACCCGAGGCCGACGACGGCGACCGCTGGTCGGACACGGACCTCGGCACCGGCGGCACGAGCGTCATCCGGGTGTTCCGGGTGTTCCTGTTGCGGGGTAGGTGGAGCTGGACCTCTCCTTCGGTCCGGGAGTCGGAGTTCGGCACCCCAGCGGGCAGTCGGCCGCGTACGGCGAGAAGGTGACGTGTCGGGGGGTGTCCGCCCGCAGCGGTTGGCGCGTCAACGCGCCCCCGATCTCGAAAGACCGATTCCGCGCCGTTCCGAGGACGGACACCCCCGACGCGGCACCGACCCACACCGAACCGCAGGCGAACCACGCACGACCGGCCACACCCCCCACAAGCCAACCCGCCACCACACCGCACCGGAACTCCGCCGCACGCTGACCGCGACGATCACCGCGGCCACGACCGAACTGGACGTTCCCGCACCGGAGTTGGCGACCCGCCTCCGCCCGATGCTCCTGAAGCTGACGTAACGCAGTTGGACGGTCGCCCTCGCCGCCTTCGAACTCGGCACCTTCCCCGTCCCAGGCCCAGTACGCCCAGGTCACCGGCGAACACCCCAGCACCGCACCCGGCAGCAACCGCCTCCCCACCGAGGCCGAGTGGGAGTACGCGTGCCGCGCCAGGACGACCGCCCCCCGCTACGGGCCGCTCGACGACATCGCCCGACACCGCGGCAACTCCGAGGAACGGCCCGACGAACCCGGCGGCGGATGGTTCGACGAGCACTGGAGCTGCCGCGCCTCAGTACGCCGCCGAAGCCACCCGACCTTCCGCGTCGCCCGATCGCCGATCACCCAGACCTGACAACCCGTCAACTACCCGTGCGCCGCCACCAGATGCTTCGCCAACCGCGGCGACGCGAACTCCGTGCCGCACACGAACCGCATCACCGGCCCGTACGACGACGCGGCCGGCAGCCCCGTGAAGTACACCCCCGGCACGGAGGACACATACCCGGCACCGAGCTTCGGCGTACCCCGGCTCACCGCGAGCCGGGTGCGCAGCTCATGGCCCAGGAAGTCCATCGCCGCGATGTCGACCCGATAACCCGTCGCCGAGATGACATGGTCGGCGCCGAGGCGCTCGGTACCACCGCCGTGCGTGCCGACCGTCAGAACCGGACTGCCCGCCTCCGAGTCCGCCCGCACGATCCGGTCGACCTCGCTGACCTGCACCTTCCCCTCGAACCGCTCGCGCAGCCACCACGCGCCGAGCGGGCCGAGCACCCGGCGCACCAGGTAGTGGCGGGTCCCCTCGGGGAGATAGCGGTACGGCTGCGGGTAGTAGCTCAGCGCCCACAGCGACCACGCCCGCCCGAACGGCGACTCGGGACGCAGCTTCGGCTGCTCCCAGGGCGCCGCACCGAAGGCGACCCGCCCCCGCCCGCGCGAGACGATCCGAACCTGCGCGCCCGCCTCCGCCGCGAGCACCGCCGTCTCCAACGCGGACTGGCCCGCGCCGACGACGATCAGCTCCTTGCCCTTGAACCCGCTGAGGTCGTGGTGCTGGGAGCTGTGCGAGACGGGACCGGTGGGTGCGGGCCCGTCGGCCGCCGCCGCGGCCAGCTCGGGCGGGAGGTGGGCCAGGCCGTAGAGTCCGGTCGCCACCACGACCGCCCGGGCCGTGAACAACTCCCCCGAATCCAGCTTGAGTTCGAAGCCACCGCCCTTGTTCCGGTCCACGTTCCGGTCCACCGACACGACCCGTACCCGCTCCAGCTCGGGCACCAGCTTCTGCTGGAACCACTCCCCGTAGCCGATGAAGGTCTCGATGGGGATGATGTCCTCGTCGGTGACCAGGCGGGGGATGCCGGCCGCGTCGCAGTAGTCGACGAGGTTGTGGCCGGGCTGCGGAGCGTCGAAGTTGGAGGCGGCGGGGGTCGACTTGAGGAGCATCCCAGCGGGCATGTGGTCACGCCAACTGACCATCGGCTCGCCGAACACACGGACCGGGATGCCGCGCGCCCGCAGATGCGCGGCGGTGGACAGGCCGAACGGGCCGGCGCCGATGATTGCTACCGGTTGAATCACGAAGTCCCTCCCCAGGACGTCATTTCGCCACTTCGTGCTGAAGCTGCCGCCAACTGCCACAGGCCACTGGCTACTTGGCCACAGGACCACAGGCCACTGGACCACAGGTCACTGGACCCCAGGCCTATTGCTGGCTGCCGCCACTCGTGCCGCTGCCGCGCCGGTTGGTGCGCCACAGCTGATACAGATGCTTCGCGCCCGGCCGCACGAAGCGAGCGAGCATCGTGAAGAACGGCCGCAGGTCGTCACCCGCGAGCCAGGCCAGCTCGGTCCCGCTCGCCCTCGCCGGTGCGTGCGGCGTCGTATAGCCGCTGCGGCGGTAGGCGAGGAGGGCGGGCAGGTCGATGTTCTCCACGATGTACCGGTGGCCGGCGCGCTGTTCCCCCTCCGGGACAGGGCGGCCGGTCAGGTCGAGGTGCATGGCGCGGACGACGTCCACCCCCGACTCGTTCTCGAAGAGTCGGAACTGGGCGCCCATGCGGGGGTTGAAGTCGAGCAGTTTGTACTGACCGTCGCGCCGGTCGAAGCGCAGGTCGAGGTCGATGATTCCGGTGAAGCCGATCTGTTTGATAAAACGCGCGGCAAGATCCGAGAGTTCCGGATTGTCGACCACGTACGCATGTGCCGTCATCCCCGCATGCGGCGGCCACGAGCGCACTTTGACGCCGGTGAACATGGCGAGCGGAGTGGAGTCCTGGTCGAAGTAGGCGTGCACGATCCAGTCCTCGGCCTCCTCCCTCGGCAGGTACTCCTGGAGGATCACGCCGGGGTGCTCGCCCCAGTCACGGGCGAGCGCGAGCAGTCCCTCGCGGGTGGTGATCTTCGTCGTGCCGTTCACCGCGGGCCGCGAGCGTCGTACGAACGCCTCCCGGTTCTTGGCCACGATCGGGAAGCGGGCCTTCTCCGCGAAGTCGACGATGTCGTCGTAGGACTGCGGGAAGGCGGCCGTGGGGCTGGGGATGCCGTGTTCCACGCAGAGTTCGTGCAGCCCCCGTTTGCTGGCGAGGTGGCGCGGCAGCTTCGGATCGACGCGCGGTAACAGGAAGCGGTCGGTCAGCGCGTCCTGGTGCTCGGCGATCAGGACGGCGGCCTCCTCATCGGTGGGAATGAGGACGGTGCGACGGCCGATGCGGCGCCCGATGCGCAACAGTCCCTCGACGAGTCGTTCGGGTTCCTCGGTGCCGGTCGTCGGCCAGACGAACGCACGTTCCAGATAACGGGATACCGCGGCCGGCGTGTATCGGTCCTCCGTGATTGCATACATCGGCACGCCAAGACGGCCGAGACTGCGGATCGCGCCCACCCCGCCGTGATGCAGCGGATAGGCACCGAACTTCACGATCAGGCCCGGCACCGAGCGGTCGGCCTCGAAAGGCACGCTGCTGGTGCGTTTGGCCACGGGTCCCCCCACGTGTCCCCCCTACGGACCGGACCCACCCCGTCCGTGTCCCCCAAAGGACGCTAAGCCGGAATTGCCTCCTCCGACAAGACCTATTCGGACATTGCGAACTCTTTAGACACTGCCGCTCCCTGCAACTCACCCGTAACCTGTGGCGCGGCCACATGCGAGTACGTACGAGAGTGAGGCAGCACCCCATGCCCCCCTTCGATCTTCCCGAGGGCGATCCCTTCGGCCCGCACAACCTTCCCTACGGCGTCTTCTCACCCCTCGGCTCGGACGAACGGACCGTCGGCGTCCGGTACGGCGACCAGGTGCTCGACGCGGGCGCCGCCGCCGCCGCGCTCGGCTCGCCGTACGTCTCCCTCCTCGCGCACCCCACCCTCGCCCCCCTGCTCGCCGCGGGCCGTACGGCCTGGTCGGACGTCCGGCGCGCGCTGACCGCGTGGGTGACGGTGCCGTCCCACCAGGAGACGATCGCCCCCTTCCTCCACCCGCTCTCCGCGGTGACCCTGCACCTCCCCTTCGAGGTCGCGGACTACGTCGACTTCTACGCCTCCGAGAACCACGCCCGGAACGTCGGCCGCATCTTCCGCCCCGACGCGCCCGACTCCCTGACCCCCAACTGGAAGCATCTGCCCATCGGTTACCACGGCCGCTCGGGCACGATCGTGGTCTCGGACACGGACGTCGTACGACCGTCCGGGCAGCGCAAGTCCCCGTCCGACCCCGCGCCTGCCTTCGGCCCTTCCGTCCGCCTGGACATCGAGGCGGAGGTCGGCTTCGTGGTCGGCACGCCGTCGCGCATGGGCGAACCGGTGCCGCTCGCCGACTTCCGCGAACACGTCTTCGGCCTGTGCCTCCTCAACGACTGGTCCGCACGTGACATCCAGGCCTGGGAGTACGTCCCCCTCGGCCCGTTCCTCGGCAAGTCCTTCGCCACGTCGGTGTCGGCGTGGATCACGCCGCTGGACGCGCTGGAGGAATCACGGGTGGCACCACCGGAGCGCACGCACGAACTCCTCCCCTACCTGGACGACTCGGCGGAAGAACCCGGGGGCTACGACCTCCGCATCTCGGTCGCGATCAACGGCCACGTCGTCTCCGAGCCACCGTTCTCCACCATGTACTGGACGGCCGCACAGCAACTCGCCCAGATGACGGTCAACGGCGCCTCCCTGCGCACCGGCGACCTGTACGGCTCCGGCACGGTCAGCGGGCCGGCGGAACGCGAGCGCGGTTCGCTGCTGGAGCTGACCTGGAACGGCCGCGACGCCCTCGGACTCCCGGACGGCAAGCGGACGTTCCTGGAGGACGGCGACATCGTCACCCTGTCGGCCTGGGCACCGGGCGCGAACGGAACCCGGGTCGGCCTCGGCGAGGTCACCGGGCGGATCGTGGGACGGGACTGAGATGAGTTGCGGGCGGGAGCGGCGAGGCGGCTCGCGGGCGAGGCGTGAAACGGCTCGCGGGCCGGGGTTGAGTCGCGTCGCGGACAAGGCATGAGGCAGCTCGCGGACCAGGGATGACGCGGCTCGCGAGCCGAGGGTGGGGCGCATCGCGGGCAAGGCGTGAAGCAGCTCGCGGACCGAGGCCGACGCGCATCGCGGGCAAGGCGTGAAGCAGCTCGCGGACCGGAGTCGGGGTGGTCGCGGGTGCGGTCGGCGCTCGCCGTACACCTGACTCCGGCCGCCCGGACCGTCATACTGACGGCGGACGGGCCCACACCTCGTGCGCTCGCCCTCGGGTACAGCCGCACCCGCAGCCCCCGTTCTTCCCCCTGTCTGTGCCGTTGACCAGGATCCGGAGCCCGTGGCATGACTGTCTGCCTGCTCCTGCTGAGCGTCGTCGCCCTCTCGGCCGCCGTGCCGGTTCCGCGCGCGCTGACCCGGGCCGTGTGGCCCGAGCGGGAACCCGTGGTCGGCCTGTGGGTGTGGCAGTGCCTGGTCGCCACGGTCCTGCTGTGCTGTCTCGGCGCCCTCGTGCTCGGCGCGGCGGCCGTCTTCCACACCGTCCGCGACCATGTCTTCGCCCCGGCCCCGCCCGCCGTCACCGCGGCCTACGACCTCTCCGCCGCCCCCGTCTGGGCCGTCGCCCTCACGCTGTCGCTGGCGTGCGGCGCGGCCTGGACGACGGCGATGCTGGCCCGCGAACTCGCCGAGGCCCGCCGCCGGCGCGGACTGGCCCGCGCCCTGCTGCGCGAGCGCGCCCCCGACCTGCCCGCCGGGCTGCCCCCGGCGCGCGGTCCCCTCCTGGTCCTGGAGGACGAGTACCCGGACGCCTGGTGGATGCCGGGCCATCCGCCCCAACTGGTCGTGACCACGGGGGCCCTGCACCGCCTCACCGGCCACCAGCTCGACGCGGTCCTCACCCACGAACGCGGTCACGCCCGCGCCCACCACGACTGGCTGCTGCATCTGTCGACCGCGCTGGCCTCCGGTTTTCCGCGTGTCCCGCTGTTCGCCCACTTCTGCGACCAGACCCACCGCCTGGTGGAACTCGCCGCCGACGACACCGCGTCCCGCCAATGCGGCCACCTGACCACCGCGTTGGCACTGATCGAACTGAACAACCACCGCGGCGTTCTCTCCTGCGCCTCCAGCCACCGCCTCCTCGGCGAACGCGTCGACCGCCTCCTGGACCCCCGCCCCCGCCTGGGCCGCCGCCGCCGAGCCCTGACGACGACGGTCGCGACGCTGGTCCCCCTTCTCCCGCTGCTGATCGTGTTCGCGCCGGGACTTACTGCGCTGAGCTGAGGCCCGAGGCACGGCGGGCGTTGCCGCGGACCCCCTCAACTGCGAGCGGCTATATCCAGTCCTCGGGCTCCGGCTCCGCATCCATCTCCGGCCAGTAATCCGCACCGGGGTCGACATCCTTCGCCGCCCGACCCGCCGCGGGTGCAGCCTGCACCGGCACCTGCGCCGCGGCCGGAGTCGCAGTCGCAGTCGCAGTCGGCGCATCGCCCAACTCCGCCAGCACCCCGATCACGCCCTCCCCGTACGTCGCCAGCTTCTTCTCGCCGACCCCGCTGATCTCCCCCAACTGCCCCACCGACGTGGGCCACACCGTCGCGATCTCCCGAAGCGTGGCGTCATGGAAGATGACGTACGCCGGGACTCCCTGCTCACGGGCCTGCTCCGCACGCCAGGCCCGCAGGGCCTCGAAGGCGGGCTGCAACGACTCGGGCAGTTCGGCCGCCGCGGCCTTGGCCTTGCGCTCGCCCCGGCCGGAGGACGACGACCGCGAGGCCGCCGGCTTCTTCGGCTCCTTGCGCAGCGGCACCTCCCGCTCGCGCCGCAGCACCGTGCCGCTCGCCTCGGTGAGCACCAGCGTGCCGTACTCCCCCTCGACCGCGAGCAGCCCCTGCGCGAGCAACTGCCGTACGACGCCCCGCCATTCGCCCTCGCCCAGGTCCTCGCCGATGCCGAACACGGACAGCTGGTCGTGGTCGAACTGGATCACCTTTGCGGTCCGGCGTCCCATGAGGATGTCGACGATCTGCACGGCGCCGAACTTCTGGCCCCGCTCGCGCTGCAGCCGTACCACGGTCGACAGCACCTTCTGCGCGGCGACCGTGCCGTCCCAGGTCTCCGGCGGGGTGAGGCAGGTGTCGCAGTTTCCGCAGGCCGCCGCGTCCGGGTCCTGCCCGAAGTAGGCGAGCAGTTGGCCCCGTCGGCACTGTGCCGTCTCGCAGAGCGCGAGCATGGCCTCCAGGTGGGCGGCGGCGCGGCGGCGGAACGCCTCGTCGCCCTCGCTGGACTGGATCATCTTGCGCTGCTGTATGACGTCGTTCAGGCCGTACGCCATCCAGGCCGTGGAGGGTGCTCCGTCACGCCCCGCACGCCCCGTCTCCTGGTAGTAGCCCTCCACCGACTTGGGCAGGTCGAGGTGGGCGACGAACCGTACGTCCGGCTTGTCGATGCCCATGCCGAAGGCGATGGTCGCGACGACGATCAGGCCGTCCTCGCGCAGGAACCGGGACTGGTGTGCCGCGCGGGTACCCGAGTCGAGGCCCGCGTGGTACGGCACCGCCTCGATGCCGTTGCGGGACAGGAACTCGGCGGTCGTCTCGACCGACTTGCGCGACAGGCAGTACACGATGCCCGCGTCGCCCGCGTGCTCCTCGCGCAGGAAGCTCAGCAGCTGCTTCTTGGGGTCGGCCTTCGGCACGATCCGGTACTGGATGTTGGGCCGGTCGAAGCTGGCCACGAAGTGCCGGGCGTCCGGCATCTTCAGCCGCTGGGTGATCTCCTTGTGCGTGGCGTCCGTGGCCGTCGCCGTGAGGGCGATCCGCGGGACGTCCGGCCAGCGCTCGCCCAGGAGTGAGAGGGAAAGGTAGTCCGGGCGGAAGTCGTGGCCCCACGAGGACACGCAGTGCGCCTCGTCGATCGCGAACACCGAGATCTTGCCGCGCGAGAGCAGGTCCAGGGTGGAGTCGAGCCGCAGCCGCTCCGGCGCGAGATAGATGAGGTCCAGCTCGCCGGCGAGGAACTCGGCCTCGACCACGCGCCGCTCGTCGAAGTCCTGCGTCGAGTTCATGAACCCGGCGCGCACGCCGAGTGCCCGCAGCGCGTCCACCTGGTCCTGCATGAGCGCGATGAGCGGGGAGACGACCACGCCCGTACCGGGTCTGACCAGGGACGGAATCTGGTAGCACAGCGACTTGCCGCCACCCGTCGGCATGAGGACCACGGCGTCGCCGCCGGCCACCACATGCTCGATGACCTCTTCCTGCGCGCCGCGGAAGCTGTCGTAGCCGAAGACGCGGTGGAGCGTGGCCAGTGCCTCGCTCTCGCCGTGTGCCGTCGGCGTCCGTACTTCGGTCGTCACAACCGTCCCGCCCATCCCGTGCATCGCTCGTCCCCCGTACGTCGTCCCTCGACCACTGCGTCCACGATAGGGCTCCGCGCTGACAGCGTCGGAGTTATCCACAGGCCGGTGGCGGTGACCGGGTGTGGTCAGTCGAATGGCTCCCGTCACATGGCGCGACCGGTACGGCCGGAACATGCTGCTCGGGCGGGCCGGGGGAGGTCCGCCACGCCACCGAACGGACGGCGCGCCGTGTGCGCGGACGCCTCCCGAAGTCCAAGGAGCCCCACCATGTTCCCTCGGCCGCTGTCCCCTCGGCCCCCGTCCTCCCGGCCGCTGCGAGGCGCCGTCAAGACCGCCGCAGCGGTGGCGACGGCCGCGGCCTTCGCGCTGACGGCCGCCCCGGCCCATGCCGCGTCCGACCCCGACCCGTCCGCGCGGACCACGCTGAGCAAGACGTACCAGGCCACCTCGAAGTACGGGTACGAGGCGTTCGCGGTCACCCCGAGCGCCGGATACCAACGCTCCGACGACTGCGCCGACCACCTGCCCGAGGGCGGCATGGGCTACCACTACGTCAACCAGGCGAATATTGGTTCGCTCGATCCGGCGAAACCGGCGGCCCTGCTGTACGCGGACGGGTCCGACTTCGTCGAGGGGCGCCAGCTGGTCGCCGTGGAGTGGGTGGTGAAGGACTCGGGGCAGGCGGCGCCGACACTGTTCGGGCAGACCTTCCAGAAGGACCAGCTCCCGGGCTACTTCACGCTCCACGCCTGGATCTACAAGCCCAACCCCAAGGGCCTGTTCGCACCCTGGAACCCCGAGGTCGTCTGCCCGAAGGCCTGACCGCGCACGCACGAAGGCCCCGACCCCCACGAGGGGGAACCGGGGCCTTCGGCCCGCACTCGGCGGACTCAGCGGACGAAGATCCCCGCCTGATTCGCCAGGTCCAGGAAGTACTGCGGGGCCACGCCGAGGACGAGCGTGACCGCCACGCCGATCCCGATCGTCGCCATGGTCAACGGGGACGGGACCGCGACGGTGGGGCCGTCGGGCCGCGGCTCGCTGAAGAACATGAGCACGATCACGCGGATGTAGAAGAACGCCGCGATGGCGGAGGAGAGCACACCGACCACGACCAGCGGGGCCGCGCCGCCGGCCGCCGCCGCCTTGAACACGGCGAACTTCCCGGCGAAGCCGGCTGTCAGCGGAATGCCCGCGAAGGACAGCAGGAACACCGCGAAGACGGCCGCGACCAGGGGCGACCTGCGCCCGAGCCCGGCCCACTTCGACAGGTGCGTCGCCTCGCCGCCGGCGTCCCGTACGAGGGTGACGACCGCGAAGGCGCCGATCGTCACGAACGAGTACGCGCCCAGGTAGAAGAGCACGGACGAGACGCCGTCCCGGGTGGTCGCGATGACACCCGCGAGGATGAAGCCCGCGTGCGCGATCGACGAGTACGCCAGGAGCCGCTTGATGTCGGTCTGGGTGATCGCGACGATCGCGCCGCCCAGCATCGTGATGATCGCGACGCCCCACATGACGGGCCGCCAGTCCCAGCGCAGGCCCGGCAGTACGACGTAGAGGAGCCGGAGCAGCGCTCCGAAGGCGGCCACCTTGGTCGCGGCGGCCATGAAGCCGGTGACCGGGGTCGGGGCGCCCTGGTAGACGTCGGGCGTCCACATGTGGAACGGCACCGCGCCCACCTTGAACAGCAGCCCCATGACGATCATCGCGCCGCCGATGAGCAGCAACGCGTCGTTGCCCATGGTGTCCGCGAGGGCGGGGTTGATGTTGGTGATGGAGCCGTCGACGACCTGCGCGATCGTGGCGTACGACATGGAGCCCGCGTAGCCGTAGAGGAGCGCGATGCCGAAGAGGGTGAACGCGGAGGCGAAGGCGCCGAGGAGGAAGTACTTGACCGCGGCCTCCTGCGACAGGAGCCGCTTGCGGCGGGCCAGGGCGCAGAGGAGGTAGAGCGGGAGGGAGAAGACCTCCAGGGCCACGAACAGGGTCAACAGGTCGTTGGCGGACGGGAAGACGAGCATTCCGGAGACCGCGAAGAGCAGGAGCGGGAACACCTCCGTGGTGGTGAACCCGGCCTTGACGGCGGCCTTCTCGCTGTCGCTGCCGGGCACGGACGCGCCCTGCGCGGCGAAGGAGTCGACGCGGTTGCCGTGTGCCTCGGGGTCGAGGCGCCGCTCCGCGAAGGTGAACAGGCCGACGAGTCCGGAGAGCAGGATCACGCCCTGGAGGAACAGGGACGGTCCGTCGACCGCGATCGCGCCCATCGCCGCGATGTGCGCCTTGGTGGTGCCGTACCCGTCCGCCGCGAGCGCCACGACCGCCGCGAAGGCGGCACAGAGGGCTACGACGGACACGAACACCTGGGCGTAGTAACGGGACTTGCGCGGGACGAACGCCTCGACCAGTACCCCGATGAGAGCCGCGCCGAGGATGATCAAGGTGGGCGACAATTGCCCGTACTCGATCTTCGGCGCGGGGATCTTCGAGATCGGGTCCGCGGCTGCCGCCGTTGTCCACAGGCTGTGGACGGCTGTTGCGCTCACTTGGCCGCCTCCACCGAGGGCTTGGGATCCTTCTTGTGTACGTCGGACAGGGTCTGATTGACCGACGGGTTCACGATGTCCGTGACCGGCTTCGGGTAGACGCCCAGGAAGATCAGCAGCACGATCAGCGGGGCGACGACCAGGAGTTCACGCGGTCGCAGGTCCGGCATCGCGGCGACCTCGGGCTTCACCGGGCCGGTCATCGTCCGCTGGTAGAGGACGAGGGTGTACAGCGCGGCCAGGACGATGCCGAAGGTGGCGATGATCCCGATCGCCGGGTAGCGCGAGAACGTGCCGACCAGGACCAGGAACTCACTCACGAAGGGCGCGAGTCCCGGCAGCGACAGAGTCGCGAGGCTGCCGATCAGGAAGGTGCCTGCGAGCACCGGGGCCACTTTCTGCACCCCTCCGTAGTCGGCGATCAGACGCGAGCCGCGCCGCGAGATCAGGAAGCCGGCGACCAGCATCAACGCGGCCGTGGAAATACCGTGGTTGACCATGTAGAGCGTCGCGCCGGACTGGCCCTGGCTGGTCATCGCGAAGATGCCCAGGATGATGAACCCGAAGTGCGAGATCGACGCGTACGCCACCAGCCGCTTGATGTCCCGCTGTCCGACCGCGAGCAGCGCCCCGTAGATGATGCTGATCAGGGCGAGGACCAGGATGACGGGCGTCGCCCACTTGCTGGCCTCCGGGAAGAGTTGGAGGCAGAAGCGGAGCATCGCGAAGGTGCCCACCTTGTCGACGACCGCCGTGATGAGCACGGCGACCGGCGCGGTGGACTCCTGCATGGCGTTGGGCAGCCAGGTGTGCAGCGGCCACAGCGGCGCCTTCACCGCGAAGGCGAAGAAGAAGCCGAGGAACAGCCAGCGTTCGGTGTTGGTCGCCATGTGCAGCGTGCCGTCGGCCCGCGCCTGCGCGATGTCCGCGAGCGAGAAGTTTCCGGCCACTACGTAGAGGCCGATCACGGCGGCCAGCATGATGAGCCCGCCGACCAGGTTGTAGAGCAGGAACTTGACGGCGGCGTACGACCGTTGGGTGGCCGCCGCCTCGTCGCCGTGCTCGTGGGCCCGGTCTCCGAAGCCGCCGATGAGGAAGTACATCGGGATGAGCATGGCTTCGAAGAAGATGTAGAAGAGGAAGACGTCGGTGGCCTCGAAGGAGATGATCACCATCGCCTCCACCGCAAGGATGAGGGCGAAGAAGCCCTGGGTGGGCCGCCAGCGCTTGCTGCCGGTCTCCAGGGGGTCGGCGTCGTGCCAGCCGGCCAGGATCACGAACGGGATCAGCAGGGCGGTGAGCGCGATGAGCGCGACCGCGATGCCGTCCACACCCAGCTCGTAGCGGACCCCGAAGTCGGCGATCCAGGCGTGGGACTCGGTGAGTTGGTAGCGGTCGCCGCCCGGGTCGAAGCGCACCAGGACGACGATGCCCAGCGCGAGCGTGGCCAGCGAGACGGACAGCGCCAGCCATTTCGCGGCGGTGCGCCGGGCGGCCGGGACGGCGGCCGTGGCCACCGCCCCGAGGGCCGGGAGCGCCGCCGTCGCTGTCAGGAGGGGAAAGGACATCGGTATCAGACCGCCCTCATCAGCAGGGTCGCGGCGACGAGGATGGCCGCACCGCCGAACATCGAGACCGCGTACGACCGCGCGTAGCCGTTCTGCAGCTTGCGCAGCCTTCCGGAGAGGCCGCCCATGGAGGCCGCCGTGCCGTTGACGACGCCGTCGACCAGGGTGTGGTCGACGTAGACCAGGGAGCGGGTGAGGTGCTCGCCGCCGCGCACCAGGACGACGTGGTTGAAGTCGTCCTGGAGGAGGTCGCGGCGGGCGGCCCGGGTGAGCAGCGAGCCGCGCGGGGCGACTGCCGGGACCGGACGGCGCCCGTACTGCGCCCAGGCGATCGCGACGCCGATGACGAGCACGACCATGGTGGCCAGGGTGACCGTGAGGGCGCTGACCGGGGAGTTGCCCTCCTCGTGGCCGGTGATGGGCTCCAGCCAGTGCAGGAAGCGGTCGCCGATGCCGAAGAAGGCGCCGGCGAAGACCGATCCGAAGGCCAGCACGATCATCGGGATCGTCATCGTCCTCGGGGACTCGTGCGGGTGCGGCTCGTGGCCGTTCTCGTCGGGCTGCCAGCGCTTCTCTCCGAAGAAGGTCATCAGCATCACGCGCGTCATGTAGAACGCCGTGATGGCCGCGCCCAGCAGGGCCGCGCCGCCGAGGATCCAGCCCTCGGTGCCGCCCTTGGCGAAGGCCGCCTCGATGATCTTGTCCTTGGAGAAGAAGCCGGACAGGCCCGGGAAGCCGATGATGGCGAGGTAGCCGAGGCCGAAGGTGATGAACGTGACCGGCATGTACTTCCTGAGGCCGCCGTACTTCCTCATGTCGACCTCGTCGTTCATGCCGTGCATGACGGAGCCGGCGCCGAGGAAGAGCCCGGCCTTGAAGAAGCCGTGCGTCACCAGGTGCATGATCGCGAAGACGTAGCCGATGGGGCCGAGGCCGGCGGCGAGCACCATGTAGCCGATCTGCGACATCGTCGAGCCGGCGAGGGCCTTCTTGATGTCGTCCTTCGCACAACCGACGATCGCACCGAAGAGGAGCGTGACGGCACCGACGACGGTGACCACCAACTGCGCGTCCGGTGCCGCGTTGAAGATCGCTCCGGAGCGGACGATCAGGTACACGCCGGCGGTCACCATGGTCGCCGCGTGGATGAGGGCCGAGACCGGGGTCGGGCCCTCCATCGCGTCGCCGAGCCAGGACTGCAGCGGCACCTGGGCGGACTTGCCGCAGGCGGCGAGGAGCAGCATCAGGGCGATGCCGGTGAGCTTGCCCTCGGAGGCGTCGCCGACGTGGCTGAGGACCGGCCCGAAGGCGAAGGTCCCGAACGTCGTGAACATCAGCATGATGGCGATCGACAGGCCCATGTCGCCGACCCGGTTGACCAGGAAGGCCTTCTTCGCGGCGGTGGCCGCGCTGGGCTTGTGCTGCCAGAAGCCGATCAGCAGGTAGGAGGCGAGACCGACGCCTTCCCAACCGACGTACAGCAGCAGGTAGTTGTCGGCGAGGACGAGGATCAGCATCGCCGCGAGGAACAGGTTCAGATAGCCGAAGAAGCGGCGGCGGCGCTCGTCGTGCTCCATGTACCCGACCGAGTACAGGTGGATGAGCGAGCCGACACCGGTGATCAGCAGGACGAAGGTCATCGACAGCTGGTCGAGGCGGAAGGTGACGTCCGCCTGGAAGCCCTCGACGGGGACCCAGGTCCACAGGTGCTGCAAGAGCGTCCGGTGCTCGGCGTTCTTCCCCAGCAGGTCGGTGAAGAGGACGACACCGATCACGAAGGAGGCGGACGACAGGAGCGTGCCGATCCAGTGGCCGACGGCATCGAGCCGCCGGCCGCCGCACAGCAGTACGACCGCTCCGAGCAGAGGCGCCGCTACCAGCAGCGCAATCAGGTTCTCCACGATTCAGCGACCCCTCAGAGCTTCATCAGGCTGGCGTCGTCGACCGAGGCCGAGTGGCGGGAACGGAACAGCGACACGATGATCGCGAGCCCGACCACGACTTCCGCGGCGGCGACGACCATCGTGAAGAAGGCGATGACCTGACCGTCGAGGTTGCCGTGCATCCGGGAGAAGGTGACGAACGCGAGGTTGCAGGCGTTGAGCATCAGCTCGACGCACATGAAGACGACGATCGCGTTGCGCCTGATCAGTACGCCGGTGGCGCCGATCGTGAACAACAGGGCGGAGAGATAGAGGTAGTTGACGGGGTTCACTTCGACGCCTCCTCGGTCCGCTTGAGGTTCGCCGGCGCGATCTCGGTGCGCTCCAGGCGCTCCTCGGCGCGCTGCTCCAGGGCCCGCAGATCGTTCAGCGCCTCGCTGGACACGTCACGGATCTGGCCGCGGTCGCGGAGCGTCTTGCTGACCGTCAGCTCGGACGGGGTGCCGTCGGGCAGCAGGCCCTGGACGTCCACCGCGTTGTGCCGGGCGTAGACGCCGGGGGCCGGGAGCGGCGGGACGTGCTTGCCCTCGCGGACGCGCCGCTCGGACAGCTCGCGCTGGGTCTTGGGCCGCTCGGTGCGCTCGCGGTGGGTGAGCACCATGGCGCCGACGGCGGCCGTGATCAGCAGGGCGCCGGTGATTTCGAAGGCGAAGACGTACTTGGTGAAGATGAGGGCGGCCAGGCCCTGTACGTTGCCGTTCGCGTTGGCCGTGCTCAGGCCGTCGAACTGGTTGAGCGAGGCGTTGCCGATGCCCGCGACCAGCAGGATGCCGAAGCCGAGCCCACAGAGAAGGGCCAGCCAGCGCTGGCCCTTGATGGTCTCCGTCAGGGAGTCGGCGGCCGTGACGCCGACCAGCATCACCACGAAGAGGAACAGCATCATGATCGCGCCGGTGTAGACGACGATCTGGACGACGCCCAGGAAGTAGGCGCCGTTGGCGAGGTAGAACACCGCCAGGATGATCATGGTCCCGGCGAGGGAGAGGGCGCTGTGCACGGCCCTCTTCATGAGGATGGTGGACAGGGCGCCGATCACCGCGACCGTGCCGAGGACCCAGAACTGGAAGGCCTCGCCGGTGGAGGTGGAGTAGGCGGCGGCGGCGGTGAACTGCGCGCTCATGCCTCCACCCCCTCTTCCTCGGGCTTCTCGCCCTTGGAGACGGCCACTTGGGGCACCGTCCCGGGTGCGGCCTCCGTCACCAGGCCCCGGTAGTAGTCCTGTTCGGTCATCCCCGGGTAGATGGCGTGCGGGCTGTCGACCATGGTGTCTTCGAGGCCGGCCAGCAGCTGTTCCTTGGTGTAGATGAGGTTGGCGCGGCTGCTGTCGGCCAGCTCGAACTCGTTGGTCATCGTCAACGCGCGCGTGGGGCACGCCTCGATGCACAGGCCGCACAGGATGCAGCGGGCGTAGTTGATCTGGTAGACGCGGCCGTACCGCTCTCCCGGCGAGTAGCGCTCCTCGTCGGTGTTGTCGGCGCCCTCCACATAGATGGCGTCGGCGGGGCAGGCCCAGGCACACAGCTCGCAGCCGACGCACTTCTCCAGGCCGTCCGGATGGCGGTTGAGCTGGTGCCGTCCGTGGAACCGGGGGGCTGTGGTCTTCTGCTGCTCCGGGTACTGCTCGGTCAGCCGCTTCTTGAACATGGCCTTGAAGGTCACGCCGAAGCCGGCCACGGGGTTCTGGAAACCGGGTGTGGTCTCCTTGGGCTCCTCAGCCATCGGACGCCTCCTTTCCATCCAGAGATCCGTCACTGCCAGTATCCGAGCCGCCACTGACAATCAGCTCCCGCTCGCGTCGCGAGGGGCGCCGAGGCACCGGCGGCAACTCCTGTCCCGGCAGCGGCGGTACGGGGAATCCGCCCGCCATCGCGTCGAACCCGGCGGGTTCCTCGGCCAGCCGCGCGTCGTCCTTGGCCTTCTGGCGGAACATGTCCGCGATGAAGGACAGCAACAGCAGGACGAGCACACCGCCGCCGATGTAGAGGGCGATGTCGGCGAAGTCGTAGTTCTGGTTCCTGAGGGTCCGTACGGTCGCGACGAGCATCAGCCAGACCACGGAGACCGGGATGAGGACCTTCCAGCCGAGCTTCATCAACTGGTCGTAGCGCACACGCGGGAGGGTGCCGCGGAGCCAGATGAAGAAGAACAGCAGCAGCTGGACCTTGACGACGAACCAGAGCATCGGCCACCAGCCGTGGTTCGCGCCCTCCCAGAAGGAGCTGATCGGCCACGGGGCCCGCCAGCCGCCCAGGAAGAGCGTGGTCGACACCGCGGAGACCGTCACCATGTTCACGTACTCGGCGAGCATGAAGAGCGCGAACTTGATGGACGAGTACTCGGTGTTGAAGCCGCCGACCAGGTCGCCCTCGGACTCCGGCATGTCGAAGGGGGCGCGGTTGGTCTCGCCGACCATCGTGATGACGTAGATGATGAAGGAGACCGGCAGCAGGAGGATGTACCAGCGGTCGTGCTGTTGTTCAACGATCGTCGACGTGGACATCGACCCGGAGTAGAGGAACACCGAGGCGAACGCGGCGCCCATGGCGATCTCGTAGGAGATCATCTGGGCGCAGGAGCGCAGGCCGCCCAGGAGCGGGTAGGTGGAGCCGGAGCTCCAGCCCGCCAGGACGATGCCGTAGATGCCGACCGAGGCGACCGCGAGGATGTAGAGCATCGCGATCGGGAGGTCGGTGAGCTGCATCGTGGTGCGGTGACCGAAGATCGACACCTCGTTGTCGGCCGGTCCGAAGGGGATGACCGCGATCGCCATGAAGGCCGGGATGGCCGCGACGACCGGGGCCAGGATGTAGATCACCTTGTCGGCGCGCTTGACGATCAGGTCTTCCTTGAGCATCAGCTTCACGCCGTCGGCCAGCGACTGGAGCATGCCCCAGGGGCCGTGCCGGTTGGGGCCGATGCGCAGCTGCATCCAGGCGACGACCTTGCGTTCCCAGACGATCGAGAACAGCACGGTGATCATCAGGAAGGCGAAGCAGAACACCGCCTTGACGACGACGAGCCACCAGGGGTCGCGGCCGAACATCGAGAGGTCTTCCGCGGCGAGGTACAGATTGCTCATGCCTCCACCTCCTTGGGGGCCTCGCCCGCGAGCGTGGCCGGGCCGATGCGGACGAGTGCGCCGGGCAGCGCCCCGGTGTCGGAGGCGACGCCCCCGCCGGTGGAGTTCAGCGGGAGCCAGACCACCCGGTCGGGCATCTCGGTGATCCGCAGCGGGAGTTCGACGGTTCCGGAGGTGCCGGTCACGGCGAGGGCGTCGCCGTCCTTCACGCCGGCCTCGGCGGCCGTGGCGGCCGACACGCGCGCGTGGGCGGCGTGCCGGGTGCCGGCGAGCGCTTCGTCGCCCTCCTGGAGGACACCCTGGTCGAGCAGCAGCCGGTGCCCGGCGAGCACGGCCTCCCCGGCGGCCGGCCGGGGCAGCGCGCCCGCGGTCTCCAGCGGTTCGGTGGCCCGCGGCCCGTCCCAGGCACCGAGTCGGTCCAACTCCGCGCGCGTGGTGCGCAGATCGGGCAGACCCAGGTGTACGTCCATGGCGTCGGCCAGCATCTGCAGGACGCGCGCGTCGGTCGGCGCGAGGTGCCGCGTCATCTGGTCGGGCTTGAGCGCCGCGTCGAAGAAGCGGACCCTGCCCTCCCAGTTGAGGAAGGCGCCCGCCTTCTCGGGGACCGCCGCGACCGGGAGGACGACATCGGCGTGTTCGGTGATCTCGCTGGGCCGCAGTTCGAGCGACACCAGGAAGCCCACTTCCTGGAGTGCCGCACGCGTGCGTGCCGGGTCGGGCAGGTCGCCCGCCTCCACACCGGCGACGAGCAGCGCCCGCAGTTCACCGCCGGCGGCGGCCTCGACGATCTGGCCGGCGTCGCGGCCGTAGCGGTGCGGGAGTTCGGCAACGCCCCAGGCGACGGCGACCTCCTCACGCGCGCGTGGATCGGTTGCCGGACGTCCGCCCGGCAGCAGCGACGGCAGCGCACCCGCCTCGATCGCCCCGCGCTCCCCGGCCCGGCGCGGAATCCACACCAGTTCGGCGCCGGTCGCGGACGCGGCCCGTACGGCGGCGGTGAGGCCCCCGGCGACGGCGGCCAGCCGCTCACCTACGACGATCACCGCACCCTCGGTACGCAGCGCCTCGGAGGCGCGGGCTCCGTCATCCTCCAGGCCGACCCCGCTCGCGAGCGCGTCCAGCCACTCGGTCTCGGTACCAGGAGCGGCCGGCAGCAGAGTGCCGCCCGCCTTCTCCAGGCCGCGCGTGGCGAACGTGGCCAGCGAGAACACCCGCTGCCCGTGCGTGCGCGAGGCCTTGCGCAGCCTCAGGAAGACACCGGGTGCCTCCTCCTCGGACTCGAACCCGACCAGCAGAACGGCGGGCGCCTTCTCCAGGGAGGTGTACGTGACGCCCTTGCCGTCGAGGTCCCGGCCGCGACCGGCCACCCGGGCGGCCAGGAAGTCGGCCTCCTCGCTGCTGTGCACGCGCGCGCGGAAGTCGATGTCGTTCGTGTCGAGCGCCACGCGCGCGAACTTGCTGTACGCGTAGGCGTCCTCGATGGTGAGCCGGCCACCGGTCAGGACACCGGTCCGGCCGCGCGAGGCGAGCAGTCCCTGGGCGGCGATCTGCAGTGCCTCCGGCCAGGAGGCCGGGACGAGTTCGCCCTCGGGGTTGCGGATCAGCGGCGTCTCCAGCCGGTCGCGTTGCTGCGCGTACCGGAAGGCGAAGCGCCCCTTGTCGCAGATCCACTCCTCGTTGACCTCGGGGTCCACGGCCGCCAGGCGCCGCATGACCTTGCCGCGCCGGTGGTCGGTGCGGGTCGCGCAACCCCCGGAGCAGTGCTCGCACACGGAGGGCGTGGAGACCAGGTCGAAGGGGCGGGAGCGGAATCGGTACGCCGCCGAGGTCAGCGCGCCCACCGGGCAGATCTGGATGGTGTTCCCGGAGAAGTACGACTCGAAGGGGTCGCCCTCACCGGTGCCGACCTGTTGCAGCGCGCCCCGCTCCAGCAGCTCGATCATCGGGTCGCCCGCGATCTGGTTGGAGAAGCGGGTGCAGCGGGCGCACAGCACGCACCGTTCGCGGTCGAGCAGCACCTGGGTGGAGATCGGGACGGGCTTCTCGTAGGTCCGCTTCCGGCCCTCGAAGCGGGAGTCCGCCTGGCCGTGGGACATCGCCTGGTTCTGCAGGGGGCACTCGCCGCCCTTGTCGCAGACCGGGCAGTCCAGCGGGTGGTTGATGAGGAGCAGCTCCATCACACCGTGCTGGGCCTTCTCGGCCACGGGCGAGCTGAGCTGGGTCTTGACGACCATGCCGTCCGTGCACGTGATCGTGCAGGACGCCATCGGCTTGCGCTGGCCCTCGACCTCGACGATGCACTGACGGCAGGCGCCGGCCGGATCGAGGAGAGGGTGGTCGCAGAACCGGGGGATCTCGATGCCGAGTTGCTCGGCGGCGCGGATGACCAGGGTGCCCTTGGGCACACTGATCTCGGCGCCGTCGATCGTCAGCGAGACGAGATCCTCCGGCGGGACCGCCGCCTCTCCCCCACCCGAGGGAGCGCTCGTGGTCACCGTCATGCGTTCACCTCCGTGCGGTCGGCCCAGGCCGTGGACTTGGCCGGGTCGAAGGGGCAGCCCCGGCCCGTGATGTGCTGCTCGTACTCCTCGCGGAAGTACTTGAGCGAGGAGAAGATCGGCGAGGCGGCGCCGTCGCCGAGGGCGCAGAAGGACTTGCCGTTGATGTTGTCGGCGATGTCGTTCAGCTTGTCGAGGTCGGACATCGCGCCCTTGCCGGCCTCGATGTCGCGCAGCAACTGCACGAGCCAGTACGTCCCTTCACGGCACGGTGTGCACTTGCCGCAGGACTCGTGGGCGTAGAACTCGGTCCAGCGGGTGACGGCACGCACGACGCAGGTCGTCTCGTCGAAACACTGCAGAGCTTTTGTGCCGAGCATGGAACCCGCGGCACCCACTCCTTCGTAATCAAGAGGGACGTCGAGGTGCTCGTCGGTGAACATCGGCGTGGAAGAACCGCCCGGCGTCCAGAACTTGAGGCGATGCCCGGCGCGCATCCCGCCGCTCATGTCGAGCAGTTGGCGGAGTGTGATGCCGAGCGGCGCCTCGTACTGACCGGGGCTGGTGACATGGCCGCTGAGCGAGTAGAGCGTGAAGCCCGGAGACTTCTCGCTGCCCATCGACCTGAACCATTCCTTGCCTTTTTGCAGAATCGCGGGAACTGACGCGATCGACTCGACGTTATTCACCACAGTCGGGCACGCATAGAGGCCCGCGACGGCAGGGAAAGGGGGACGGAGCCGCGGTTGACCACGGCGGCCTTCGAGCGAGTCGAGCAGTGCGGTCTCCTCACCGCAGATGTACGCGCCCGCACCCGCGTGCACGGTGAGCTGCAGGTCCAGGCCACTGCCCAGGATGTTCTCGCCGAGGTAGCCCGCCGCGTAGGCCTCACGCACGGCCTCGTGCAACCGCCGCAATACGGGGACGACTTCACCACGCAGATAGATGAAGGCATGCGAAGACCTGATGGCATAACACGCGATGACAATGCCCTCGATGAGGCTGTGCGGGTTCGCGAAGAGGAGCGGGATGTCCTTACAGGTTCCGGGCTCCGACTCGTCGGCGTTGACAACTAGATAGTGTGGTTTTCCATCCCCTTGGGGAATGAATTGCCATTTCATTCCGGTGGGGAAGCCGGCGCCACCGCGACCGCGCAGACCGGAGTCCTTCACATACGCGATGAGGTCGTCCGGCGACATGGCGAGCGCCTTGCGGAGCCCCTCGTATCCCTCGTGCCTTCGGTACGTGTCCAGAGTCCAGGACTCGTTCTCGTCCCAGAAGGCCGACAGCACGGGTGCGAGCAGCTTCTCGGGGCTGTGGTCTTTCAGTTCGGGTGCCAAGGTCATCACTCCCCCTCCTCGGCGACAGGCCCCGCCGGGTGGGCGGGGTCGGAGGCCGACGTGTCCTGCGGCGCATCGTGCGAACTGAGGTGCTCGGCCGGCGACTGGTCCTGCGGCGCTCCGGAGCCGCGCGGATGGACCACGCGCGCGGGTGCGGTCTCTCCCCTGGCCAGGCGGAGGCCCACCAGCGACGCGGGTCCCGCACCGCCGCTCGCCTCGACGGCCCCGGGCCGCTCGTCGGGGAAGCCGGCGAGGATCCGCGCGGTCTCCTTGAAGGTGCACATCGGTGCCCCGCGCGTGGGCTCCACGGGTGCGCCCGTGCGCAGGTCGTCGACGAGGCGCCGGGCGCTGGCGGGGGTCTGGTTGTCGAAGAACTCCCAGTTGACCATCACCACCGGCGCGAAGTCGCAGGCCGCGTTGCACTCGATGTGCTCCAGGGTGACCTTGCCGTCGCCGGTGGTCTCACCGTTGCCGACGCCCAGGTGCTCCTGGAGCGACTCGAAGATCGCGTCGCCGCCCATCACCGCGCACAGCGTGTTGGTGCAGACCCCGACCTGGTAGTCGCCGCTCGGGCGGCGCCGGTACATCGTGTAGAAGGTCGCGACGGCGGCGACCTCGGCCGTGGTCAGCTCCAGCAGGTCCGCGCAGAACTGCTGCCCCGTGCGCGTGACATGGCCTTCCTCCGCCTGCACGAGATGCAGCAACGGCAGGAGGGCCGAGCGGGAGTCCGGGTAGCGGGCGATGATCTCCCGCCCGTCGGCCTCCAGCCGGGCCCGGACATCGTCCGGGTAAGCGGGCGCGGGCAGTTGGGGCATGCCCAGGCTGACGCCCTGCTCCGAAGAACTGGTGGTCACCGGTCGACGCCTCCCATCACGGGGTCGATGGACGCGACAGCGACGATGACGTCGGCGACCTGGCCGCCCTCGCACATCGCCGCCATGGCCTGAAGGTTGGTGAAGGACGGGTCCCTGAAGTGGACCCGGTAGGGGCGGGTGCCTCCGTCGGACACGGCGTGCACCCCGAGTTCGCCCTTGGGCGACTCGACCGCCGCGTACGCCTGTCCCGGCGGGACACGGAAGCCCTCGGTCACCAGCTTGAAGTGGTGGATCAGGGCCTCCATGGAGGTGCCCATGATCTTCTTGATGTGGTCGAGCGAGTTGCCCAACCCGTCCGGCCCGAGCGCGAGTTGGGCGGGCCAGGCGATCTTCTTGTCGGCGACCATGACCGGTCCGGGCTGCAGCCGGTCCAGGCACTGTTCGACGATCCGCAGCGACTGGCGCATCTCCTCAAGGCGGATGAGGAAGCGGCCGTAGGAGTCGCAGGTGTCGGCGGTCGGGACGTCGAAGTCGTACGTCTCGTAGTCGCAGTACGGCTGCGCCTTGCGCAGGTCGTGCGGCAGACCTGTGGAGCGCAGGATCGGGCCGGTGGCACCGAGGGCCATGCAGCCGGTCAGGTCGAGGTAACCGACGTCCTGCATACGGGCCTTGAAGATGGGGTTCCCGGTGGCGAGCTTGTCGTACTCCGGGAGGTTCTTCTTCATCTTCTTCACGAACTCGCGGATCTGGTCCACCGCGCCGGGCGGCAGGTCCTGGGCGAGTCCGCCGGGGCGGATGTACGCGTGGTTCATCCGCAGGCCCGTGATGAGCTCGTAGATGTCGAGAATCATTTCACGATCACGGAATCCGTAGATCATGATCGTGGTGGCGCCGAGTTCCATCCCGCCGGTGGCGATGCACACCAGGTGGGAGGACATCCGGTTCAGCTCCATCAGGAGCACCCGGATGATCTTCGCCCGCTCGGTGATCTGGTCCTCGACGCCGAGGAGTTTCTCGACGGCGAGACAGTAGGCGGTCTCGTTGAAGAAGGACGTCAGGTAGTCCATGCGCGTCACGAACGTGGTGCCCTGCGTCCACGTGCGGTATTCGAGGTTCTTCTCGATACCGGTGTGGAGGTAGCCGATGCCGCAGCGGGCCTCGGTGACCGTCTCGCCGTCGATCTCCAGGATGAGACGGAGCACACCGTGTGTGGAGGGGTGCTGGGGCCCCATGTTGACGACGATGCGCTCGTCGTCAGCGCGGGCCGCGGACTGGACGACCTCGTCCCAGTCGCCACCGGTGACCGTATATACGGTGCCCTCGGTGGTCTCGCGCGCCGAAGCGGCCGAAGCGGATGCTGACTGCGTGCTCACGAGTACGACCTCCGCTGGTCCGGAGCCGGGATCTGGGCGCCCTTGTACTCGACGGCGATGCCGCCGAGGGGGTAGTCCTTGCGCTGCGGGTGGCCCGGCCAGTCGTCCGGCATCATGATCCGCGTCAGCGCCGGGTGGCCGTCGAAGACGATGCCGAAGAAGTCGTAGGTCTCGCGCTCGTGCCAGTCGTTGGTCGGATAGACCGAGACCAGTGACGGGATGTGCGGATCGCTGTCCGGGGCGCTGACTTCGAGGCGGATCAACCGATTGTGGGTGATCGAGCGCAGGTGGTAGACGGCGTGCAGCTCGCGGCCCTTGTCGTGCAGGTAGTGAACTGCGCTGACTCCGGTGCAGAGTTCGAAGCGCAGGGCCGGGTCGTCGCGCAGGGTCTGGGCGACGCGGAGCAGGTGCTCGCGTTCGATGTGGAAGGTGAGTTCACCGCGGTCGACAATCGTTTTTTCGATCGCGTTGTCCGGCAGCAGTCCCTGTTCCTCCAGGGCGCCTTCCAGTTCGTCGGCGACCTCGTCGAACCAGCCGCCGTAGGGCCGGTTCGTCGCTCCCGGCAGGCGGATCGAGCGGACCAGGCCGCCGTAGCCGGAGGTGTCGCCGCCGTTGTTGGCGCCGAACATGCCGCGCTGGACGCGGATCTCCTCACCGCCTTCCCCGCGCTGGCCGGGGAGGTTGGAGGCACCGAGGTCCTTCTCGGGGTTGACTCCGTTGGTGCCGTTCGCGTCGCTCACCGCAGCAGGCCCTTCATCTCGATGGTGGGCAGTGCCTTGAGCGCCGCCTCCTCCGCCTCGCGGGCCGCCTCCTCGGCGTTCACGCCGAGCTTGGAGGACTGGATCTTCTGGTGGAGCTTGAGGATCGCGTCCATCAGCATCTCGGGCCGTGGCGGGCAGCCCGGGAGATAGATGTCGACCGGGACGATGTGGTCGACGCCCTGCACGATCGCGTAGTTGTTGAACATGCCGCCCGACGAGGCGCAGACCCCCATGGAGATCACCCACTTGGGGTTCGGCATCTGGTCATAGACCTGCCGCAGCACCGGCGCCATCTTCTGGCTGACCCGGCCCGCGACGATCATCAGGTCCGCCTGGCGCGGAGAACCGCGGAAGACCTCCATGCCGAAGCGCGCCAGGTCGTACCGTCCGGCGCCGGTCGTCATCATCTCGATGGCGCAGCAGGCGAGTCCGAACGTGGCCGGGAAGACGGACGCCTTGCGCACCCAGCCCGCGGCCTGCTCGACGGTGGTGAGCAGGAAGCCGCTCGGCAGCTTTTCTTCGAGTCCCATGAGTTAAAGGCCCCTCAGTCCCATTCCAGGCCGCCGCGCCGCCATACGTACGCGTACGCGACGAAGACGGTGAGCACGAAGAGCAGCATCTCCACGAGCCCGAAAACACCCAGGGCGTCGAAGGTGACGGCCCAGGGGTAGAGGAAGACGATCTCGATGTCGAAGACGATGAAGAGCATCGCCGTCAGGTAGTACTTGATGGGGAAGCGCCCGCCGCCTGCCGGCGTGGGGGTCGGCTCGATGCCGCACTCGTACGCTTCGAGCTTGGCCCGGTTGTACCGCTTCGGACCGATCAGCGTGGCCATGACCACGGAGAAGATCGCAAAGCCTGCCCCGAGGGCTCCCAGTACGAGGATGGGCGCATACGCGTTCACCGCTCCTCGCTCCTCTCAGTCGGCACTGACTGCTGGCGATGGCGTCGGACTCACACCCACCTCACACACTCGGCAACTCCCGCCCGTCCCGACGAAGATCGCGAACATGTGAAGCAGGTCACAAGCCCAACCGCTCCGCATCTTATGCCCGTCGCTCTGTGATCTGCGACACGGGGTATTACACAAGCTTTGTGATCTCCACCACCTGACGAACGATCATCACGGCGAGTGAGCGGCGATCTTCACACGCGAAGCGCCCGAGCGATCACCGGACGTGACATTCGCGCTCGTCACCGCAGGCGGCGGGCGGCGTCTCCATATCAAGAGACTTCCCTTGCATGCAAATTGGAGTTGGACAGGGCCGCTTGATAGTGGGAGCCCGTTCACACGTCGGAAGGAGTCGGCCGGCACGGTGTGGACGCGTGCACGCGTTCACGAAGTCGACCGCTCGGGGTGCCCGCGCGAGACGCACACATTCCAGTGACCGTTCCGTGACCTGCACCACACCCATGAGAGGCGCATGAGAACCGGGCTTGGCCACCTGTCCCAACCAGTGGTAATCGTCAGGCAATTCGGACGTAACGACGAAAGACCGTGATCACCGGCCTGATCAGGCAGGTCCGCAATGTCCGTTACGGCGTCAATAAAGAACGACACACCCGAAGTTCGAGGTGCCTGCTGAACAATTGTGGCGCAGCACACGTTTCTTGAAGGTATGGATGAGTCCCTGATACCGGTTGGTCTCATGTCCCACACCGCTCACATACGCAGCCACCGGAAACCCCGCCGCAGCGCGACGTCGAACATCGCCGTGCGTGCCGGAGTTGCCGGTGGCGTTCTCAGCATGGCGGCGGCGGGCGCGGCCTCGGCCAACGCGGCCGAGACGACCCAGACCCTGCAACTGCCCACCCTGACGGCCGATCTGTCCACCCAGGTCGCACAGTCCGCCGAGGCCACCCAGCAGGCCGCGGCGAACTACCAGTTGCGCGCCGAGCGTGACGCGGCTGCCGCAAACGCCGCGAAGCAGGCCAAGGCGGACCTCGCGGACGCCAAGAAGAAGGCGGAGGCGAAGAAGAAGGCCCAGGAGGACGCCCGTAAGGCCGCTGCGGAGCGCGCCACGTCGCGGAGCACCGAGCGGACCACCCTGGCCGCCTCCACGGGCACCAGCACCTCCACGGGCTCGTCCACGGCCACGGGTTCGGCCGCGGCCGTCGTGGCCTTCGTGAAGGCGCAGATCGGCAAGTCCTACGTCCTGGGCGCCACCGGCCCCAGCGCCTACGACTGCTCCGGGCTCGTCGGTGCCGCCTTCAAGCAGGTCGGCATCAGCCTGCCGCGCGTCTCCCAGGACCAGTCGACCGCCGGTACTCAGGTGTCCCTGAGCAACCTTCAGGCCGGCGACATCCTGTACTGGGGCAGCGCGGGCAGCGCGTACCACGTCGCCGTGTACGTGGGCGACGGCATGTTCGTCGGCGCGCAGAACCCCTCCACCGGCATCGTGGAGCGGCCGCTGTCCTACGACCCGCCGACGGGCGCGGTGCGGGTGCTCTGAGCCCGCGCACGACGCCGTGAGCATGGGACCGTTGCCTCGGGGGCGACGGTCCCCTCGGCGTACCCCGGTCCCGCCGAACGCTCTCCGGGCGTCCCCACTACCGGAGTTCGCGGCCTCCCTGGAAAGCTCTTCTCTCAAGGTCCTTCAGTTCGGCTGACCGCACAGCCGGACGCCAAACCCGAGGAGAGCAAGTCATGCCACGTGTCTTCGTCCAGGGACGTCCCGTCGACTCCTACCCCCGCCCCGCACCCGAGGCCGGGCGCGGCTCCGTGCGCCGCGTCACCGAGGTCGGCGAAGAGGTCCTGCACCGGCCGAGCCGGGACGTCACCGAGTTCGGGCCCGACCTCGCCGCGCTCATCGACGACATGTTCCTCACCATGTACATCGCCGACGGAGCCGGCCTCGCGGCCAATCAAGTGGGCGTGGATCTGCGCCTGTTCGTGTACGACTGCTTCGACGACGACGGTGTCCGGCATGTCGGACACATCGTCAACCCGGTGCTCGATCCGCTCGCCCCGGCCGGACGCCGGCTGCTCGACGAGGGCGAGGGGTGCCTGTCGGTGCCCGGCGCGGTGATGGACGTACCGCGTCCGGACCGGGCCGTGGTGCGCGGGCTCGACAAGGACGGCACCGCGCTTGTGATCGAGGGCACAGGCTACTTCGCGCGCTGCCTCGCCCATGAGACCGACCACGTCAACGGCCAGGTCTATCTGGACCGGCTCTCCAAGCGGGACCGCAAGGAGGCGCTGCGGCAGGTGGCGGACCGACGGGACGAGGTGTTCGCCCGCCGGGCCGCCAGGACAGCGGCACTCAGCGACTGATCACGCCTTCGGCGCCACCTTGCTCAGCCCGTTGATGATGCGGTCCATCGCGTCGCCGCCCGTGGGGTCGGTGAGGTTGGCCAGCATCTTCAGGGTGAACTTCATCAGCAGGGGGTGCGTCAGGCCGCGCTGGGCCGCGATCTTCATGACCTTCGGGTTGCCGATGAGCTTCACGAAGGCGCGGCCCAGCGTGTAGTAGCCGCCGTAGGTGTCCTTGAGGACCTGCGGGTAGCGGCGCAGGGCCAGTTCGCGGCTCGCGGGGGTGGGGCGGGCGTGGGCCTGGACGATGACGTCGGCGGCGATCTGGCCGGACTCCATGGCGTAGGCGATGCCCTCGCCGTTGAAGGGGTTCACCAGTCCGCCGGCGTCGCCGACCAGCAACAACCCCTTCGTGTAGTGAGGTTGGCGGTTGAAGGCCATGGGGAGGGCGGCGCCGCGGATCGGGCCGGTCATGTTTTCGGGGGTGTAGCCCCAGTCCTCGGGCATGGACGCGCACCAGGCCTTCAGCACCTCGCGCCAGTCCAACTCCTTGAAGGAGTTGGAGGTGTTGAGCACCCCGAGGCCGACGTTCGAGGTGCCGTCGCCCATGCCGAAGATCCAGCCGTAGCCGGGCAGGAGACGGTCCTCGGCGCCGCGGCGGTCCCACAGTTCCAGCCAGGACTCCAGGTAGTCGTCCTTGTGGCGGGGGCTCTCGAAGTAGGTCCGTACGGCCACGCCCATCGGGCGGTCCTCGCGGCGGTGCAGGCCCATCGCGAGGGAGAGGCGGGTGGAGTTGCCGTCGGCGGCGACCACCAGGGGCGCGTGGAAGGTGACTTCGCGTTTCTCCTCGCCGAGCTTGGCGTTCACGCCGGTGATGTGGCCGGTGCGCTCGTCGATGATCGGGGCGCCGACGTTGCAGCGCTCGTAGAGGCGGGCGCCCGCCTTCTGGGCGTTGCGGGCGAGTTGTTCGTCGAAGTCGTCGCGCTTGCGGACGAGGCCGTAGTCCGGGAAGGAGGCGAGTTCCGGCCAGTCCAGCTGGAGGCGGACACCGCCGCCGATGATGCGCAGGCCCTTGTTGCGCAGCCAGCCGGCCTCCTCGGAGATGTCGATGCCCATGGCCACGAGCTGCTTGGTGGCGCGCGGGGTGAGGCCGTCGCCGCAGACCTTCTCGCGCGGGAACTCGGTCTTCTCCAGGAGGAGGACGTCGAGTCCGGACTTGGCGAGGTGGTAGGCGGTGGCGGAGCCGGCTGGCCCCGCGCCGACGACGATCACATCGGCGGTGTTTTCGGAGAGGGGCTCGGTCACGGCGGGATCTCCCCAAGTTCGGAATCTGCGTGCCGACCGGCACTGGACATGGGCAGTCTATTCAGCGCCACTGATCACCAGGCTGAAGGGCTGCCCCCGTGAACCGAGCTCTCCCCGCAGTACGGCTGCGCGTCCCCACCGACGAGGACGCCGTGGCCTGGCACCGGGTCTTCGACCACCCGGACGTCATGGAGTTCCACGGCGGCAGGCCCGCGGAACTGTCCGTCTACGAGGAGCTGACCGCCCGCCAGCGCCGGCACGACGCGGAACGCGGGTTCTGCCTGTGGACGATGCTCGACGACGAGGACCGCGTCATCGGTTTCACCGGCGCCCAGCCGTGGCCGCAGGACTGGGGGCCGAAGGGCGAGATCGAGATCGGCTGGCGGCTGGGCAGGGAGTTCTGGGGCCGGGGGTATGCCACCGCGGCGGCGGAGGCGACCCTGGAGCGGGTGCGGGCGGCCGGGGTGCCCAGCGTGGTGGCGATGGTGCTGGCCCGCAACACCCGGTCCATCGCGGTGACCAAGCGGCTGGGCATGCACCTCGCCGAGGTCTTCACCACGCCCACCCGCAAGGAGGAGGGGCACTGCTACCGGCTCGTACTGTAACTGGGAGTAACCAACAGCTACAGAACGACACTTGACGCTTCCGGTCGGGACCGGACCGGGGTTACCCTTCCGGTACCGCTGGGGGTGACATCTGTGCGCTTAACGCCCAAAACACCTGAAGTGCGCGTACCGCGGCTCGTCGGCCTGATGGCCGTGGACGCGCGCGAGACAGCCCAGGCTCGCGGCCTGTTCATCAACGCGCCGGACCGGCCCGACTTCCATCTCGCCGTCGTCGACTACGTCGTACGGCAGTACCCGCAGCCCGATGCGGAGGTGCCGCGGGACTCCATGGTCTACGTGTGGTTCGACTTCGGTGAGGGGGACGGCGGGGGCGGTATGCGCGAGCCGCGGATCCCGAGGCCGCCGAGCGGCGGGATGCAGCGCGAGCTGGACGAGCCGCCGGGCGACGCGTTCTTCGCGACGGTGATCACCTAGCCGGTGATCAGCCGGGCGGAGCCCGCACGGCCGGGCGGAGCCCAGGCCGTCAGCAGCCCGTGGCGTCCTTGAAGCCGCGGTGCAGGGCCACGATTCCGCCGCTCAGGTTGCGATACGCGACCTTCGACCAGCCGGCCTTGCGCAGGCGCTCGGCCAGCGCGGGCTGGTCGGGCCAGGCGCGGATGGACTCGGCGAGGTAGACGTACGCGTCGGGGTTGGAGGAGACGGCGCGGGCGACCGGGGGCAGCGCGCGCATCAGGTACTCGGTGTAGACCGTGCGGAAGGGCGCCCAGGTCGGGTGCGAGAACTCGCAGATCACCACCCGGCCGCCGGGCTTGGTCACCCGGTACAGCTCGCGCAGCGCGGTGTCCGTGTCCTGCACATTGCGCAGCCCGAAGGAGATCGTCACGGCGTCGAACGTGTCGCCCTTGAAGGGCAGCTTGGTCGCGTCGCCGGCCGTGAGCGGCAGCCAGGGGTGGCGCTTCTTGCCGACCTGGAGCATCCCGAGGGAGAAGTCGCAGGGGACGACGTAGGCGCCGCTCTGGGCGAAGGGCAGCGAGGAGGTGGCCGTACCGGCGGCCAGGTCCAGGATCTTCTGCGCGGGGCGGGCGTCGACCGCCTTGGTGACCTCCTTGCGCCATCGGCGGTCCTGGCCGAGCGACAGCACGTCGTTGGTGAGGTCGTACCGTTCCGCCACGTCGTCGAACATCGAGGCGACTTCGTGCGGCTGCTTGTCCAGGGATGCGCGGGTCACGGGCCCATTGTGGCAGTACGGGCCGGGCACCCCGAAGGCGCCCGGCCCGTACGACCCGCACGGGAACGGAATCTCACGACGGCAGCAGTTGGGGTTTCTTCTTCGCCGCCACGTCCTCCACCCAGCCGCACAGCACGATGAAGAGGGCGATGAGAATCCAGCCGATGCCGAACATGAACCACTGGCTCCCCAGCGGCAGCCACTTCTCGAAGGCGGGCACCTTCCAGAACTGGTCGGTCAGCGGCACCGCCAGCACCAGCGCGATCTCGTGCCAGAGATAGATCGTCACGGCCCGGGAGTTGAAGATCGTGACGACCCGGTCGAGGCGCTTGAAGCGGGTCAGCCAGGCGAAGTCGATGGTGAAGTAGGCCTTGGCCCACATCAGGAGCATGACGTAACCGGCCGACCAGTAGGTCTGGGCGAGCGGGCTCTCGTCCAGGTCGTAGGTGCCGCCCGCCTCGGCCTGGTGCGTGAAGGCGTACCAGCCGCCGAACACGATCGCGGCGACCGACAGGGTCACCACCAGGAACGGCTTCAGCTTCTGCAGCACCCCGTCGCGGTGCGCGAAACCGAGGACCCAGCAGAAGAGGTACGTCGACAGGTCCCACAGGGCGTTGCCGAAGCGGTTGTCCGGCCCCGACCACACGAACTTCAGGACCACGATCGGCACCAGCGTCAGCAGCAGCACCGGGATCGGCGCCTTGCGGAAGATCCACAGCAGCGCCGGAGAAAGCAGCACGAACCACAGATACGTCCGCAGGTACCAGAGGATCTCCCAGGCCTGAAGACCCCAGGCGTTGCCCGGCGGATCCCCGACCGGCACCACCCAGAAGACGATCTGCCAGCCCGGCATCCAGTCGTGGATCATCATCGCCACGACCACGAAGAAGCCCCAGAACCAGAACGGCGGCAGCAGCCTCCGCATCCGGCTCTTGACCACCTTGAACGCGGGCCGCTCCAGCGACTTCGCCATCAGCGTCCCGGCCAGCCCGAACATGATCCCCATCGAGGGGAACACCATCCCGCACCAGGCCCACCCGAAGGTGTGGTAGGTCACGACCCGGATCAGCGCGACGGCCCGCAGGGTGTCGAAGTACCGGTCCCGGCCCGCCGGTTTGGAAGCCGGCTGCTCGACAACCTCCTCGGCGGTCTCCTCCACCACCGGCTCCACCACCGACTCGGGCTCCGGCTCCACCTCCGGTTCTACGACGGGAAGAGGCGCCGTGGCATACACCGGCTGCCCGTAGTCGACGTACTGCGGCGGCTGTTGCTGCTGTTGATACGGGTACGGCTGCTGCGGCTGGCCGTACGCGTCGTAGCCGTAGGGCTGTTGGGGGTACTGAGGTTGCTGGGGCTGTTGGGGCGGGCCGTACCCACCCCCGTACCCCGGTTGCTGCTCCCAGGTCATCAGCTCGCCCCCGCCGGTGTGCCGACCTCGCCGGTGCGCTTCAGTTTCTGCCAGCGCAGCCGGCCGCCGGTCAGGGCGGTGATGCTGGAGTGGATGAGGACCAGGTACATCATCTGGCGGTAGGCCAGTTGCTGCAGCGGCATCATCAGCAGGTAGCGGTACTTCTCCTTGTCCAGCCTGAACGCGTAGGCGGCGCACAGGAGTTGGATGCCGAGGACCGCGAACCACATCGCGAGGGACGCCCAGAAGTCGACGAAGATCATCGAGTAGACGGTGAAGACGTCGATCAGCGGGGCGAAGACCGGCGTGATGATCTGGAAGATCACCACCAGGGGCATGCCGACCCGGCCGAAGCGGCCCGAAGGACCCTTGTCCGTAAGGGACTTGCGGTGCTTCCACAGGGCCTGCATGGTGCCGTAGGACCAGCGGTAGCGCTGCGACCAGAGCTGCTTGAGCGAAGCCGGGGCCTCGGTCCAGGCCTTGGCGTGCTCCTGATAGACGACCCGCCAGCCCTCGCGGTGCATGGCGATGGTGATGTCCGTGTCCTCGGCGAGGGTGTCCTCGCTCATGCCGCCGACCTGGAGCACCGCATCGCGGCGGAAGGCGCCGATCGCGCCCGGGATGGTGGGCATGCAGCGCAGCAGGTCGTACATGCGGCGGTCGAGGTTGAAGCCCATCACGTACTCGATGTGCTGCCAGGCGCCGATGATCGTGTTGCGGTTGCCGACCTTGGCGTTGCCCGCGACCGCGCCGACCTCGGGGTCGGCGAACGGCTGGACGAGCTGCCGTACGGTGTCGGGCTCGAAGACGGTGTCGCCGTCCATCATCACGACGATGTCGTAACTCGCGCTGCGCACACCGTTGTTGAGGGCGGCGGGCTTGCCGGCGTTCTCCTGGCGGATGACCCGGACGTTCGTCATGCCGAAGGAGCGGGCCGCCTCGCGGGCGATCTCGGAGGTGCCGTCCGAGGAGCCGTCGTCGACGACGATGACCTCGATCGGGTGGGTGCTCTTCGCCAGCGACTCAAGGGTGTTGGCGATGCACTCCTTCTCGTTGTACGCCGGGACGATCACGGTCACCGGCCGGGTGACCTCCGGCCCCCAGCTGAACCGGCGTTTGTTGCGCTGTCTGTAGTGGCGTCGCGCGAGGATCAGCATCATCCCGAACCGGCTCATCACGGCCACGCCCACGACCGTGAGGCCTGCCGCAAGTCCCGGCACCACCCACTCGGCGACCATGACGGCGTAGATGAGCGCCTTGCCCTCGTAGAGGGTCATGCCGGTGGCCTCGCGGTGGGCGCCCTGGAGGACCGAGGTCCTCCGGGTGCCGTTCTGGGTGCCGCCCGTGGCGCCCGTGCCGCCGACGGCCGAGCCGACCGTCTGGCCGCCGCCGGGGTTGGTGCCGCCCGGAGCCGCGGAAGGTGCCGCGGAGGGCTGCGCGCCCGCCTCGACCGTGCCGGTGCCCGTCCCGGCGGCGGCACCGGTGCCCGCGCCCGCACCCGTGCCGTTCGCCGCCCGCTGGGCGGAGGCGTTCTTGGCGATGGCGCCGCTCACGGTGGTGAACGTGTAGCCCTTCGCCTTCATCTTCTCGATGTACTGCGGCAGCGCCTTCATGGTCTGCGTGCGCACACCGCCGGCGTCGTGGAAGAGCACCGAGGAGCCTGAAGTCCCGGACGGCGTCGCCCACTTGATGATCTTCGCGACGCCGGGCTGCTTCCAGTCGTCGCTGTCGGTGTCGACGAAGACGCTGGTGTAGCCGGAGGCGCCGAGCTTCTTGTAGACGGGGTAGCTGTAGTTGTCGATGGCGTCCGTCTCCGAGGAGTACGGCGCGCGGAACAGCGTGGTGGTGATGCCCGCCGCGCCCGCGAGGGCGAGCTGCGTCTGTTCCATCTCCCGCTTGATGCGGGCGTCGCTCTGGTAGGAGAGGTCGACGTGGGTGAAGGTGTGGATACCCACCTCGTTGCCCTGCGCGACCATCTGCTTCACGATGCTCGGGTAGCGCGAGACCATCGACCCCACCAGGAAGAACGTGCCCGGCACGTCGTACTTCTTGAGGATCTTCAGGACCGTGGGCGTGTAGGTGGGGTTCGGGCCGTCGTCGAACGTGAGGACGATCGTCTTCTTCGGGATGGTCTGGGTGACCGGCGAACCGTTGCGGAAGGTCAGGATCGGGCCGCCGTTGAGCACCTTGTCGGGGACCTTGCTGGCGCTCGCGCCGTCCCGGACGCGCTGGTCGCCGCCGACTTCCGCGCGCAGGTAACCGTCGAGCAGCATCACGCAGGTGAGGCCGAGGAGAAGCAGCAGGGCGAGAATCACTCGGGGCCGTTGGAGCGCGGCGGCCTTGCCGGCCGCGCGCTCCATCCGAGTGGGGGCGCGCCGGCGCCCACGCGAGGGAGTCGTCGTAGTCATGGCTGCGGTGGCGCTCCGGTCAGTGTGCGGTGGCTGAGGAGGACGGGGCCGCACCCGTGGGGGCGCCCGAGGGGATGTCGGTCGGAGCGCCGGTCGGAACACCGGAGGGCGCTACGCCGCCTCTGCCACCGTTGGGGCCGTAGCCACCCCCGGGGGCCGAACCGGCCTGGCCGCCGCCGAAGGGCAGCAGCGAGGAGGGGTTGAGCGAGATGCCCCAGCCCATGAACGCCATGCCGAGTACGAACGCGTACCCGAGGCAGACGGTGCCCATGAGGAGGCCGATCCGGCGCAGCACCTTTGACCGGCGGCCGGAGTTGTCAACGAACACGGGGCCTTCTGCGGCCCCGTTGCCGGCTTTGCGGCGGCGACCGCGCGCAGAGGCGTGGTTATCGATGGCGGACTCGGATTGCATTCCCCAGACATTAGGCCGCCTTTATGTGACCAAAACTCTGGTTCTCTTGTGAGCCCGCCAAGAAAAACTCCGCAACCTGTGCCTTTCCTTAGAGAACCCAGGAAATGCCATATGAGCGGCCGGTGTCAGTAGTGTCCCCAATCTTCCGCTTCGTCGCCCGACTTGACCGATTCGAGCAACGGTACCCGTGGGTTTCCTATGTTTTATCTGTCTTCGTAAGACACAGCCCCATGTGCTTCATTTAGGCTGCGGAAACCGACTCTGTTTCCATCCTGAGACAGAAATCACCGTCCCCACGCGGAAAGGGTGCATGCTCAATGAGGAGTTTCCTGAAACCGGCGGCCGGGCTCACCTGCTTGTTTGCCCTGACGGTCACCGGCTGCTCCTCCAGCTCCGGTGACTCGTCGGATGCGGCACCCAAAGCCACGGAGAAGGCCGAGACCACCCCCACCGAAAGCGCCTCTCCGACGTCCTCGGCTTCTTCGTCGAGCACGTCCTACGCACCGTACGTCAGCGTCACCACCGCTTCCGACATGGACAGTTCGGGGTCGCCGACGACGTACAACCTCGCCTTCGCGATCGCCTCCGGCAGCAGTTGCACGCCGAAGTGGAACGGTACGACCGCGATCGACAACGCGGCCGTGAAATCCAGGATCGCGGCGCTCAAGACGTCCGGTGCGAGCGTCCGTGTCTCCTTCGGCGGGGCGTCCGGGAAGGAGCTGGCCGAGACCTGTACCAGCGCGACGTCGCTCGCGAAGGCCTATGGCGAGGCGCTGGACGCGGCGGGGTCGACGCAGGCCGACTTCGACATCGAGGGGGACACGCTCACCGACTCGGCCTCGGTCGCCCTGCGCTCCAAGGCGATAGCGCTCCTCCAGAAGGAACGCAGCGACCTCAAGGTGTCCTTCACGCTGCCCGTGATGCCGTCCGGGCTCGACTCCGACAGTCTGGCGCTGCTGGAGTCCGCGAACGACAACGCGGTCCAGGTCTCCACGGTCAACATCATGACGATGAACTACGGCGAGTCGTACACCGGGGACATGGGGGCCTACGCGATCACGTCGGCCACGGCCACGCACACTCAGTTGAAGAAGGTGTTCGGGTTGTCGGACGCGGGGGCGTGGCAGGGGATGGCGCTCACGTCGATGCTCGGTGTCAACGACGTGTCGGGGGAGACGTTTTCGCTGGCGGACGCGGCGCAGGTGCGGAAGTTCGCCGAGGAGAAGGAGGTTGCGTGGGTGTCGATGTGGTCGACGTTCAGGGATCAGCAGTGTGAGAGCGGGAGTTCGGATGACGACGCTGCTACTGATTGCAGTGGGGTGACGCAGAGTTCGGGGGCGTTCGGGGAAGCGTTTGCCGGGTGACGGGTGCGTTGCCGGGTGCGGGTGCGTTGTGGCTGGGCGTGCAGTTCCCCGCGCCCCTGAAAGACATGCCTCACCGGCGTCTGTGAAGTAGCCGACCCGCACACACCGTCGCGATGCACTCGCCCGTCTCGTCGAATACGGCCAGGTCGGCTCGGCCCTGGTCGGCCGTGGTGGGGTGGGTGAGGATCTGGACGTCGTTCCGGTGCGCCGCCGAGCGGAGTTCGGCCGAGTCGACGTACTTCTCCAGGACAGCCGTCGCGCCCGACTTGAGGACCGCGTGGATGCGCTCCCGTGGGCTCGGGGCGTCCGGGAGGGGGCCCTCGTGGATGCGGGCCGGGCCCAGCGTGCCCGGCCAACTCCGCACCCGTGCGCCGGGAAAGCGGGCCTGGATCTCGGCCAGTGTTCCGGCACCCGCGATCCGGGCGCCCTCGACTGCGACGGCCCCGCCCTCGTCCGCCGTGTGAATCGTCAGCACGGCAGCCCTAGTTGGCGGACAGGAGCTTCAACTCGGGGTGGGCCGTGCCGCCTTCGATCGCCGTGGACGAGATGTGGGACATGACCCGCTCGTCGACGGGGTCGTTCGCGGGGTCGTCGTGGACGACGATGTGCTCGTAGGTGGTGGTGCGCTGGGCCGGGACGCGGCCCGCCTTGCGGATCAGGTCGATGATCTCCAGGCGGTTGGAGCGGTGCTTCGCGCCTGCGCTGGAGACCACGTTCTCCTCCAGCATGATCGAGCCGAGGTCGTCCGCCCCGTAGTGCAGGGAGAGTTGGCCGACCTCCTTGCCGGTCGTCAGCCAACTGCCCTGGATGTGGGCGATGTTGTCCATGAAGAGCCGGGCGATGGCGATCATCCGCAGGTACTCGAAGAGCGTGGCCTGCGTGCGGCCCTTGAGGTGGTTGTTCTCGGGCTGGTAGGTGTACGGGATGAAGGCCCGGAAGCCGCCCGTCCGGTCCTGTACGTCGCGGATCATCCGCAGGTGCTCGATGCGCTCGGCGTTGGTCTCGCCGGTGCCCATGAGCATGGTCGACGTGGACTCGACGCCCAGGTTGTGCGCCGCCTCCATGATCTCCAGCCAGCGCTCGCCGGACTCCTTGAGGGGCGCGATGGCCTTGCGGGGGCGCGCGGGGAGGAGTTCCGCTCCGGCGCCGGCGAAGGAGTCGAGACCGGCCGCGTGGATGCGCGAGATGGCCTCCTCGACGGAGACCTTCGAGATCCGGGCCATGTGCTCGACCTCGGACGCGCCGAGGGAGTGGATGACCAGCTGGGGGTACGCGGCCTTGATCGCGGCGAAGTGCTTCTCGTAGTACTCGACGCCGAAGTCCGGGTGGTGTCCGCCCTGGAACATGATCTGCGTGCCGCCGAGTTCGACGGTCTCCGCGCACCGGCGCAGGATGTCGTCGAGGTCACGCGTCCAGCCCTTGGCGGTGTCCTTCGGGGCGGCGTAGAAGGCGCAGAACTTGCACGCCGTGACGCACACGTTCGTGTAGTTGATGTTCCGCTCGATGATGTACGTCGCGATGTGCTCCGTACCCGCGTACCGACGCTTGCGTACGGCGTCGGCGGCGGCGCCGAGCGCGTGGAGCGGGGCGTCGCGGTAGAGGTCGAGCGCCTCTTCGGGGGTGATGCGCCCGCCCTCGGCGGCACGGTCGAGGACGGACTGAAGCTCGGCCTTCTCGGTCACCGGGAGGTCCCTTTCGTCAAGGGTTGCGGACGGACCTTGCCAGCCTACGCCAGCGGATTTGCCACCCCGACCTCAGGCCGCGCGCATCCCGACGTCAGGCCGTGTACGCCCCCACCAGCAGACCGAGGAAGGCGCCCACGAGCAGAAAAGGCCCGAAACGGACGTCGGTCCGCCGTCTCCGGCCGAGGACACCGCCGTAGAACCCTCTGAGCACGAACCCCGCGAACGCGCCCAGCATCAGCGTCGGCCACCCGTACCACCCGAGGACGACGCCCGCGCCGACCGCGAGTCTCACCTCCCCGGAGCCCAGGCCACCGCCGCCGGGGTCCAGGCGGGACAGCGCGTAGTACCCGGCGCCGAGCGCGAGCGCCCCGCGGAGCGCGGTCGTCCAGTGACCGGCGTGCTCGGGCAGGACGGCGGCGACACCGAGGAGCGCGAGGGCGACCCCCGCGGCGGGGAGCGCCAGGGCGGTGACGGCGGGCAGCAGTGCGAGCGGCGCGAGCAGCAGCCAGACCGCCAGTTCGGGTCTGATCCCGGTGGCGACGGCGAGGGCGACGCACACCAGGACCACCAGGAGCGCGGTACCGGCACCGCGCCGCCCGGCCCGCGCGACCACCGCGCCCGCACCGGCACCCCACACCCCCGCGAGGGCGATGAGCAGATGGTCGTAGTCCATCGGACCGCTACCCGACCTTGGACAGCCGGGCGGTCGGGGAGCCCTCGGCGGAGCTGTCCGACGCGTAGGTGAGGTCGTCGCCGGTGGGGGTGAGGGTGACGGTGTGGGCGGCCTGGTTGCACACGTCCCGGTTGGTCTTCGCGCCCGCGGCGGTCGCGACGAGCCGGGTCTTGGTCACCTGCTTCAGGGTCAGTACGTCGTCGCAGACACCGCCGAGCTGGTCGGTCTGCCGGAGGACGCCCAGCTGTTGGCCGACGCTCGCCTTGGCCACCGTGAGCCGGAAGGTCCCGTCCGGGAGGGTGCCGCCGAGTGCGGTGCCCTCGCCCTCCCAGGTGCCGAGGTAGGAGGCGGGGACGGACTGGAGCGGGGTGGGGACGGGTGAACTCGGGCCGCCGCTCGGCTCCTTGCTGGACGCGGTGGTCGTCCCGCTGCTCGGCTCACCGCTGTACTCGTTGCCGGGCCCGCCGGTCGAGGTCGCCGTGGGGGCCGAGCCCGCGGCGGTGTCCGAGCCCTTGTCGCCCGGCTGGTTCCAGTACAGGAGGGTCGGCACGAGGGTCGCCACCGCGAGCGCCCCGGCGACGGCCAGGGCGACGGTGCAACCGACCCTGCGTCCCCGCCCGTTCGCACCCGGAGCCGACGTGGCGGCGACGGACACGGAGAACTTCCCCGGACGCTTGCCGGTGTCCGGCGGGACGGTGTCGCTCAGGGGCGGACTGTCGTGCGGAGGCGTGTCCCGGGGCTCGGGCACAAAAGTGGGCGGCCCCACGGGCGAACCCACGGGTGGCCCCGCGGGCGACCCCACCGGCTGCTTCGGCATCACCGGCGCAGGCCCGAACGCCCCGGCCCCGGCGGCCGGCCCGAACGACCCCGCCTCGGCCGTACCGACCCCCGCCCCCACCGAGGGACTGCTGAACCCCACCGGCCCCGAGGGCATCCCCTCGGCCACCCCCGCCGCCTCAAGGTTCAGCAGCTGTACGGCACTTCGGCTGACCTGTTCGACCAGCGCCCCCGGCAGCCAGCCACCGGCGACCAGCCGGGCGGCACCTTCGGGAGCGAGCCGCCGGGACACCTCGCCCGGACTCGGCCGCGAGGAGGGGTCCTTGGCGAGACAGGCCATGGCCAGCTCCCGCAAGTCCCCGCCCATCTCCCCCAGTCGGGGTTCCTCGTGGACGACCTTGTAGAGCAGCGCGGCCGAGGAGTCGCCGGGGAAGGGCGACTCGCCCGTGGCCGCGTAGACGAGCACGGCACCCAGGGAGAAGACATCGGACGCGCCCGTCGCGCCCTTCCCGAGGATCTGCTCGGGGGCCATGTAGCCGGGCGAGCCGACGGAGACACCGGTGGAGGTGAGGGAGGCGGTGCCGTCCGTGGCGCGGGCGATCCCGAAGTCGATGAGGAGGGGGCCGTCGAGGGTGAGGAGCACGTTGGACGGTTTGACGTCCCGGTGCACGAGCCCCAGTTCGTGGACGGCGGTCAGCGCCTCGGCGAGCCCCGCGCCCAGGGCCCGTACGGACGCGGTGGGCAGTGGCCCGCCGTCCGTGATCGCGGCGGAGAGCGGCGGACCGGCAGCGTACGCGGTGGCGACCCACGGCACGGCGGCCTCCGGGTCGGCGTCCAGGACGGGCGCGGTCCAGGCGCCGCCCACCCGGCGCGCGGCGTCGACCTCGCGGCGGAAGCGGGCGCGGAACTCCTCGTCGAGCGCGAAGTGCGGATGCACGATCTTGACCGCGACCGTACGGCCGCCCGCGCTGCGCCCGAGATAGACGCGTCCCATCCCGCCGGAGCCGAGCCGTCCGAGCAGCCGGTAGGGCCCCACGACCGTGGGTTCGTCGCTGCCGAGCGGTTGCATCCCGTCCACCCCTCCCCCGTACGACTTCCAGCAGGGTAGTGCGCCGCGCCCCTCCGGTTCCTAGGGCTGGAGGAGATCCACCTTCAGTTCGGCGGGGAATCCGTTCGCCGTTCCCAGCCGGCGGGAGAACTCGGTGACCGCGGCCAGTTGGGGTGCGCCGAAGCTGAAGTCGAGGGTGGTGAAGTACCGCTCCAGGACCTCCTCGTCGAAGTCCTCCCAGCGGGCGGCCTGTTCGGCGACCTTGCCGACCTCTTCGAGGGAGAGGTTGCGGGAGGCGAGGAAGGCCTCGTGGACCTTGCGGGTGATCTCCGGCTCGCGCTCCAGGTAGTCGCGGCGGGCGGCCCACACGGCGAAGACGAAGGGCAGTCCGGTCCACTCCTTCCAGAGCGCGCCGAGGTCGTGGACTTCGAGCCCGAAGCGGGGGCCGTCGACCATGTAGGCGCGCAGGGCCGCGTCGCCGATGAGTACGGCGGCGTCGGCCTCCTGCATCATCAGGCTCAGGTCGGGCGGGCACGTGTAGTAGTCGGGCTGGACGCCGAAGCGGTCGGCGAGGAGCAGCCGGGCGAGCGCCACGGAGGTGCGCGAGGTCGAGCCGAGGGCGACCCGGCGGCCGTCCAGCTGGTCGAGCGGGACCTGCGAGACGATCACGCAGGACATCACCGGGCCGTCGCAGCCGACGGCGATGTCCGGGAAGACGACCAGGTCGTCGGCGTTCTTGAGGAACTCGGCGGTGGCGATGGGCCCGATGTCGAGGTCGCCCCGCACCAGCATCTCGTTGAGCTTGTCCGGGGTGTCCTTCGTCAGCTCGATGTCGAGGAGCGTGCCCGTCCTCGCGAGCCCCCAGTACAGGGGGAGGCAGTTCAGGAACTGGATGTGGCCGACGCGCGGCCGGGTGCGAGAATTGTCCACAACGTGAGGCTAGACCTCATGAGGTACGATCCATACTTCGGCCCCACAGTCAAGCCTCTGGCGATCTTCAAACGTCCGAGTGATGTGATCTTGGCCTCTATTGCTTTCGGCTGCCCGCATGCTAGGCTCGCCGCCAAGTTGCAGTTTGGTTTCCCTTGCAGTACAGAGCCTGCGGAGCATGTAACCGCAGGCTCTAGTCGTTTTCAGACGTATGCAGTAGTGCGGGACTTGTTTTCACACTTGCAGGGTTCTGGAGCAGGGCAACCCTTTGGGCCCAAGGAGGGCTTATGGCTACCGGAACCGTGAAGTGGTTCAACGCCGAAAAGGGCTTTGGCTTCATCGCCCAAGAAGGCGGCGGCCCCGACGTCTTCGTTCACTACTCCGCGATCAACGCGAGCGGCTTCCGTTCGCTGGAGGAGAACCAGCAGGTCTCCTTCGACGTGACCCAGGGTCCGAAGGGCCCGCAGGCGGAGAACGTCACCCCCGTCTGAGTCGCACGATCGTAGTTATTCGGTCTCGGAGCCTGGTGCTTTGATCCGGAACAGATAGCAGTACCCAAGGAGCCCCGTGCCGCAAGGCGACGGGGCTCCTGCCTTTCCCCGGGCCTTCAGAGATGCTGCATGACCAGCACGAACATGGTCCCGGCCGCCAGCGCCTCGTAGGTGTGCGGCACATCACCCCGGTAGGCCATGTAGTCCCCGGGCCCCAGTTCCACCGTCTCCTTCCCCGGCCCGGCCTTCACCCGCCCCGCGCTGACGACGATGTGCTCCACCGTCCCCGGGATGTGCGGCTCGGAGTCCCGTACGGTCCCCGGCTCCAGCCACACGTAGTAGATGTCCCGCCGCGCCCCCGGCGGGCTCGCCGAGAGCAGCGTGGCCGTGTAGCTGGACCGGTCGGAGTGGACGGTCGGCCCGTCCCCCGCGCGGATCACCTGCACGGACGGCGTCGGCGGCTCCACCAGCACGCTGAACGGCACCCCGAGCGCGACCGCCAGCGCCCAGATCGTCTCCATGCTCGGATTCCCGCCGGCCGCCTCCAGCTGCGACAGCGTGGACTTCGCGATCCCGGCCCGCTTGGCCAGCTCGGAGAGGGAGAGCCCCACGCGGGTGCGCTCCCGCCGGAGCGCGGCGGCGATCCAGTCGAGGGGAAGCCGGGCCGGCACGTCGGGGACATCGGATGCCATGTTCGCTCCATCGGTACGACCGTTCGCCTTGACGAACGAAGTCACTGCTGTTCATTGTAGAGAACATGCGTACGGCAGAGCGAACACCCTCTCTCGCGGTGCTCCCGGAACTGGTCCGGGACGCCTCCCTCATCTGGCTGGCCGGTGGCATCGTGGGCGTCTCCTTCGGCGCGATCGCGGTGGCCGGCGGCCTGCCGGTCTGGGTCCCGGTGGCCATGTCCCTGCTCGTCTACGCGGGCTCGGCACAGTTCAGCGCGGTCGGCGTACTCCTCGCCGGCGGCAGCCCGCTCGCCGCGACGGCCACCGGCCTGCTCCTCAACACCCGCACCGCGGCCTACAGCCTGGCCGTGGCCGACATCCTGGGCACCGGCCGCCTCGCCCGCCTGACCGGCGCGCACCTCGTGACCGACGAAACGGTGGCCTTCGCCCTCGCCCAGCAGGATCCGCTACGACGCCGGACCGCGTTCTGGGTCTCCGGGCTCGGCCTGTTCGCGGCCTGGAACGCCGGGGTGCTGATCGGGGCGCTCGCCGGAGGCGCACTCGGCGACACCGACACCTACGGCCTGGACGCGGCCTTCCCCGCCGTACTGGTCGCGCTCACGTTGCCCGCGGTGCGGAAGGACGCGCGGGTACGGCGGTCCGCGCTGCTCGGCGCGGCCGTGGCGGTCACGGTGACGGTGACGCCGGGCGTCCCGGCGGGGGTGCCGGTGCTGCTGGCCCTGGTGGGACTCGCGCTGTACCGGCGAGGGGCGACGGCATGAGCCCGACGGTGGCCGTGATCCTGGCGCTGGCGGTCGGGACGTACGCCTTCCGGCTGGTCGGACCGGTGCTGCACGGGCGGGTCGAACTCTCCGCCCGGGTACAGGAGTTGCTGTCGGCCGGGGCGGTGGTCCTGCTGGTCGCGCTGCTGGCGACCGGGGCGCTGACGGAGGGCGGCGGGTTCGCGGGGTGGGCCCGGCCCGCCGGGGTGCTGGTCGGGGGTGTGCTGGCGTGGCGGAGGGCGCCGTTCGTGGTGATCGTGCTGGGGGCGGCCGGGGCGACGGCGCTGCTGCGGTTGGCCGGGGTGGCCTGAACCGCCGTGCGCGGACCGGGCGTTGTCAGTGGCCGTCGGTATGGTCCTCGCCCATGACATCGACACCCTCGACAGCATCGACGCCATCCGCCGAAGCCGCCTTCGTGACCACCACCCGGACCTTCTACGACGCGGTCGCCGAGGACTACGCGGAGATGTTCGCCGGAGAACGCACCGAGCCGCGGGACGGCACCGTACTGGCCGACTTCGCCGAGCTGGTCGGCGGTTGCGGCGGCGGGCAAGTGGCCGACCTCGGCTGCGGACCGGGCCGTACGACCGCGTATCTCGCCTCCCTCGGCCTGGACGTCCTCGGCCTCGATCTGTCCGGTTCGATGCTCGCGATCGCCCGACGCGAGAACCCGGACCTGCCCTTCCGGCAGGGCTCGATGCTGGAGCTGGACATCCCCGACGGGGCGCTCGCGGGGGCCGTCTCCTGGTACTCGTCCATCCACACCCCTGTGGATCAACTCCCGTCCCTCTTCGCGGAGTTCCACCGCGTCCTGGCACCCGGCGGCCATCTCCTGATCGCCTTCCAGGCGGGCGACCGCCCCCTCACCCTCGACCGTCCCTTCGGCCACCCGGTCCGCCTGGACTTCGAACGGCGGCGACCGGAGGCGATGGCCGGGCTGCTGGAGGCGGCGGGGTTCGCGCTGCGGTCACGGACCGTACGGGAGGCGAAGACCGAACTCGGCGAGTCGTCAGCGCAGGCGTTTCTGACCGCCACCCGCAAGGCTGCGGCTCTGTTCCAGGGCCCGGCGGGCACCGACCTCGCTCGGGTATTCACGGACGGCGAACATGGCGATCACCGTGCCGACGCACCACGCGAAGAGCGCCGGCACGACGGGTAGCACGAGCAGCGCGGGGAGGAACAGGGCACGGCCCAGGTTCTGGCCGCGTTGCGTCCCGTACCGCCTCTCGATCCAGGCCTGCTTGGGAGTCGGCGGGTCGAGCATCTTCTCGCGGATGGCCCGGTGTTGTTTCGTCCACCCCCACACCAGGGCCACGCAGGACGCGGCGATCTGCGTCCAGTCCCACACCAGGCGCAAGGTCGGAGGCAGGTGGACGCGGAACGACTGGTACAAGTCGACGACGACACCGCACATCATCACCATCAGCACGAACCAGAGCAGCGCGCCGGAGGCACGGCGCACCAGTAGCCCGCGCCGCGCTTGTACCAAGTCCGGCGAGCGCGGGGATCTTCGGAATGTCGGAGGGGGTCATGTTCCGGACGGGTGCTCCTGGAGCCAGCGGCGGGCGCCGACCTCGCTGGGATATTCGCGGACGGTGAGCATGCCGGCACACCAGCCGACGGCCCACGCGGCGAGCGCCGGCAGGACGGGGGCCGCGAGGAGTACTCCCACGCGGCCCGCGAGGGCCAGGCCCGTGGAACGGCGGGTCTCGTCGCGCTTACGGCTGCGGAACTCGCCGGGGGCGGGCGGGTCCTGGAGGTCCCGGCGAAGACCCCGGCGCTGTACCACCCACCCCCAGACCGGTGCCCCGCACGAAGCGATCACCTGCGCCCAGTCCCACACCGTGCGCACGCCCGGCGGCAGCACCGTACGGAAGCCCCGGTAGAGGCTGACCGCGGCGAAGCACAGGAAGGCCATGACGATGAGCAGGAGTACGGCCGTGCGCACCCGGCGGAGCCAGTAGCGCGTCCCCCGCTCGTACCAGGTCGTGCCGAGCCCCGGCAGGGCCGGGATCTTGGCGGGGGTGCGGGAGGCGGGGGCGTCAGAAGAGGCTCGTGACCCCATGCCACACGTCCTTTCCCAGTCGTTCGAAGTCCTGGCCCGTCTCGGACAGGACGTTGCCGGTGCCGTGCAGCACACCGCCGACCACACCGTGGTCGTGGATGTCCTCACTCCAGTGCTCGTGGAAGGAATGGTCGATGAGGCCGGTCGCTCCGATCACCACCAGGCCGCCGCCCGCGGCGATGGCGAGCGCGGGGACCTCGAAGGGCAGGGCGGCCACCACGGCGGCGGTGGCCGCCGTACCGACCACCAGGCCGGCCACGTTGGCGCCCCCGTCCACCGCGACGGAGTGCTGCCAGGACCAGCCCTTGTCATGGTCGTCGGATGCCTCCAGCAGTCCGCAGGCACCGGCCGCGGCGACGTCCAGGACGGGGACCTCCTTGAGGAAGTCCGGCAGTTTCTCCAGGCTCTCGCCCGCGCGCAGCGCGTCCGCGGCGTCGGCCAGCTTGACGTTCAGGGCACGGTCGTAGGGCAGTTTGGTGCTGCCGTAGTCGGCGCGGGCTATGTCCTCCTCCAGCGACTGGACCTTGGCCACGGCGTCGGCGTAGGCGCCCTTGGCGGGAAAGTCCTTGGGGAGTGAGCGGCCGGCCTTCTGGAACGCCTTGCGTTCGGAGCGGAGTTCCTTCTTCGCCGCCTGCGCCTCGGCCTTGGCATCGTCGATCTTCGTGCGGGCCTTGGCGCCGCCGGCCCGTGCGTCCTCGGCGTCGAAGGCGTACAGACCACGCAGATAGTCGACGACGGTGATCTTGTCGCCGGCGGCGACCTCCGCCTTGCCGGTCACCTCCTCGTACAGCGCCCGCAACTGGTCCGCCGCCGCCAGGCGTGCCTTCTGCGCCGTGTGCAGGACCTCCTTGCGCACGGTGTCGTACTCGCTCATCGCGGAGAGCGTCTTCTGCTCGTCCGCACCGGGCGGATTCGCGGTGACCGTCGGCAGCGGGACACCCTTGTCCCCCATCGACACGCCCTTCTTCGTCGCCACGTGCTCGGCGTTCTGCAGGGCCGTCTCGCAGGTGGAGAGCGCGTCGGCGAGCGTGTCCAGGATGTCGCCCGCCTCGTGGACGAGGGCGGCGAAGGCCCCGGCGGTCACCGCGTCCTCGGTGTACGTGGCCCGGAAGGACTCCGCCGACTCGCCCTTCCAGCCCGCGTCGTCGACCAGGGCGTCCACGGCACGCGTGAGCGGAGCGATGACGTCGTCGAGTTTGTCCTTGGCGTTCTTGTACGTCGTGGCCATCGTGCGGAGTCCGCCGATGTCGCCGCCGACCCAGCTGTCGGCCATCAGCCCTCTCCCACCATCAGGTCGTCGAACACACCGTGGACGTCGATGTCGTGCCGGTGGAAGGAGTCGCGGGCATACGCGACCTTGTCGCCCCGTTCGTCCAGCCGGTCGGCGAAGCCGATGTGGAGGGCGACGATGAGATCGGCGACCTCCTTGATGGCGTGGTCAAGGCCGGCGTCCCCGCCGCTCACCACGGGCGGGGCCACCTGGTCGTGCAGCTTCCGGTAGTCCGTGGCCTGGTCGTGGAACGTCGTGGCCATCGAGGTCAGGTCGCTCATGACCGCCTTGAAGTCGGCCGACATCAGCGCACCTCCCGTGCGTAGGCGGCCAGATCGGCCGGTCGCCAGTTGCGTTGTCCGGGAGCCACCCGCGGATCGAGCAGCACGGTGACTCCCCGCTCGGCCACTCCTTCGGCGAGCGGCCCGAGGGAGGTGGCGACCCACGGCTGGGCCTCACCGAGCGCGGTGACCAGCTTCTCCAGGGTCGTGAAGGCGAAGGCCACGGTCCCGGTCGCATCGGTGGGGTGCGCGAAGAGTTCGTACGCGATGAACGGCACACGGACGGGACGGCCGTCGTCGTACGTCGTGTCGACGTAGCGAGGATGGGCGGGCACGAAGACAGGCGTCTCGTACGGCGGCACCCCGGGCCGTGGCCCCGGCCGCCCGTCCGCCGAAGGCCCGGGTGGCGGTGTCGCCTCCGCGTAGTCGAGCAGGCTCGACCGGCGCGCCTCGGGCACCTCCGCCGCTGCCGGCCCCTGCGCGTACTCAAGAAGGCGTGAACGGTTCGGCTCCCCCACCGCCGTCTCCTCATCCCCGTAGGTCGTGATCGTCGCTGTGGACGTGTTCGCGCCATCACAGTAGCCACCGACCGAGGGCCCAAATCCGGCTATGTCAGGCCTACCGACCCGTTGCATGCGCAATGCATACGGCCGCTTGGGCGCAGCCTGGCCTTCACTTGACCCGGCGATGACCAGGGTGATGACCAGACCGCACCGGCAGCTCTACGACCGCTACAGCGCCCCCGCCAGATCCAGCGCCGCCACATACCCGAACGTCATCGCCGGGCCGATCGTCGAGCCCGCGCCCGCGTAGCTGTGCCCCATGACCGCCGCGCTCGCGTTGCCCGCCGCGTACAGGCCCGGGATCACCGAACCGTCTGCCCGCAGCACCCGCGCCCGTGCGTCCGTGCGCATGCCGCCCTTGGTGCCGAGGTCGCCGGGGACGATGCGGAGGGCGTAGTACGGGGGCAGCCAGAGCGGGGCGAGGCAGGAGTTGGGGAGGATCGCGGGGTCCGTGTAGTAGTGGTCGTAGGCGCTGTCGCCGCGCCCGAAGTCGGTGTCCTTGCCGCTCGCCGCAAGGGAGTTGAAGCGGGTGACGGTGGAGCGGAGCGCCGCCGCCGGGACGCCGATCGACGTGGGGTCACGACCGCTCCAGCCCAACAAGGAAATGGAGTGGGAATGTCGCGCGGGGGTCTTTTGACGTCCTCCCCTCCCTAGGGAGGGGATTCCTGGCTCAGGCTGCCTCCGAGAGCTGCGCTCCCGGAGGTCTGACGCCCTCAGCACCAGCCGGGTTGAGACCAGCCCGGACGAGCATCACGCGCGCGGAGTTCTTGTCCCTGGGGGACGCGGCTCCGCACGCGGTGCATGCGTAGGTTCGTTCAGAAAGAGGCAGTGCGTGCTTGGTTCTCGCTCCGCACACGGAACAGTCCATCGTCGTGTGGGCCGGGTGCACGAGGTGCACGATGCGGCCGTGCTTGCGGGCCATCTCGATCAGGGCCGTCTTCGTGGCGCCGATCGCCGCATCAGCAGCTTTGCGCGCCATGGTGGTCTTCGCGAGGAACTTCGGGCGGAAGTCCTCGACGGCGATGGCATCGTGGTCACGGACGACGCGCTTGGCCCATTTGCGGGCGGCGTCCTGCCGCTGCCGGGCGATCTTCGCGTAGACCTTGGCGCGCGACTTCTTGGCCTCGCGGTGGCCTTTCGAGGAAGCCTGCCCCTTCTTCGGCTTGCGGCGGGCAACCATTCGGTCGTACCGCGACAGCCTGGCATGGGCCTTGCGCCCGTGCTGCGGGTGCGGCAGGTCGTGGGCGTCGGACGTGGTGGTCGCGGTTTCCTTGGACCGAGGCATACGCGCGGGCCGTCTTCGCACAGTGGCGCCCGCTTCTGAGCGAGGAGGCCGTCGAGAAACGGGTGGTCGACCGCATGGCCCGACAGCAGGTCCTTGAACCGTGGCCGACGCCGACGTTCAGTTTCGTGCTGGACGAGAGCGTGCTGTTGCGCCCGATCGGCGGACCCGCCGTGCACGCGGACCAGTTGCAGAACCTCCTGCGCATCGGCGGCATGCGTGCGGTCGAGCTTCAGGTGATGCCGATGGACCGCGAGGAACAGCCAAGCATGGACGGGCCGTTCAACCTCCTGACGGTCAGGAAGAGCGAGCAGGTAGCGTACGTGGAGATCCACACGTATCCACGCCTCATCACGGACGCGGAAGAAGTGCGCGTCCTGAGCGAGCGCTACGGGCTCCTCAGGGCGCAGGCCCTCAGGCCCAGCGAGTCGCTGGACCTGATCGAGAGACTGCGGGGACGCTATGAGCGCTGAGGACCTCACCTGGTTCAAAAGCAGCTACAGCAGCGGCGGAGGCGGCGAATGCCTCGAAGTCGCCTACGCCTGGCGGAAGTCGAGTCACAGCAGTGGCGAGGGCGGCGAGTGCGTAGAAGTCGCCGCCTGCCCCCACACGATCCACATCCGCGACTCCAAGAACCCCGCCGCCGCACACGTCACCGTCTCCCCCGAGGCCTGGTCGGCGTTCCTGTTCCCTAGTCGCCGCGTCAGCTGATTCGCGGCCGCACGTCGTACAGCGCCTCCACATCCCGCCCGAAGTCCCGCATGACGACCTCCCGCCGCAGCTTCATCGACGGCGTCAGATGTCCCGCCGCCTCGGTGAAGTCCACCGGCAGGATGCCGAAGCGGCGGATGGACTCGGGCCGGGAGACCAGCTTGTTGGCGTCGTCCACGGCCCGTTGCAGGACCGCCCTCAACTCGTCGTCGTCGACGAGGAGTTCGGCCGGTACCGGATGCTTGCCGTTCATCTGGCGCCAGTGGGTGATGCCTTCGAGGTCGAGGGTGATGAGGGCGGCGACGTAGGGGCGGCGGTCGCCGACGACGATGCACTGGGCGATCAACGGGTGGGCGCGCAGCCAGTTCTCCAGCGGGGCCGGGGCCACGTTCTTGCCGCCCGCGGTGATCAGGATCTCCTTCTTGCGGCCGGTGATGGTCAGATAGCCCTCGTCGTCGAGCCGGCCGATGTCACCGGTGGCGAGCCAGCCGTCCTGGGAGGCGGGGGCGACCCCGTCGCCGTGCGGGTCCCAGTAGCCGCGGAAGACCTGGCCGCCGGCGAGCAGGATCTCGCCGTCGGAGGCGATGCGGACCTTGGTGCCGGGCATCGGCCAACCCACCGTCCCCAGCCGGGGTTTGAGGGGCGGTGTGCAGGTGGCCGCGGCCGTGGTCTCCGTCAGGCCGTAGCCCTCGAAGATCTCGATTCCCGCGCCGGCGTAGAACGCGGCGAGCCGGCGGCCCAGCGGGGAGCCGCCGCAGATGATGTAACGGAGCTTGCCGCCAAGGGCGTTGCGGATCTTGCGGTAGACGAGCGGGTCGTAGAAGGCGCGGGCCGCTCTCAGCGCGCCGCTCGGGCCCGAGCCCTGGCCGGACTGGCGGCTCTCCAGGGCCTCGCCGTAACGGACGGCCGCGTTGGTCGCGCGGTCGAAGACCTTGCCCCGGCCGCCCTTCTCCGCCTTCGCCCGGGCGTTGTTGAAGACCTTCTCCAGCATGTAGGGGATGGCCAGCAGGAAGGTGGGCTGGAAGCTGGCCAGGTCCGCCAGCAGGTCCTCGGACTTGAGGCTCGCGGCGTGGCCGAGGCGGACCCGGGCGCGGATACAGGCGACCGCGACCATCCGGCCGAAGACATGGGAGTAGGGGAGGAAGAGGAGCGTGGAGGGTTCTTCGTTCGGCTTGTTCTTGAAGACGCCGTAGAGGAGTTCGATCGCGTTGTCGACCTCGGCGAGGAAGTTGCCGTGGGTGATCGCGCAGCCCTTGGGGCGGCCGGTGGTGCCCGAGGTGTAGATGACGGTGGCGAGCGTGTCGGGCAGCAACACCCCACGCCGTACGGCGACTTCCTGGTCCGGGACGCCCCGGCCCAGCTCGGCCAGCCGGTCCAGGTGGCCCTTCTCGAAGACCCACATGTGGCGCAGGTCGGGGAGGCGTGGCGTCTCCGGGCCCAGTGACGAGGCCTGCGCGACCGTCTCGGCGGCCATCGCGACCGCGCCCGTGTCCTGGAGGATCCAGCGGATCTGGAAGAGGGAGGAGGTCGGGTAGATGGGGACGGTGACCAGACCGGCCGCCCACGCCGCGAAGTCGAGGAGCGTCCACTCGTACGACGTCCGCGCCATGACCGCGATCCGGTCGCCCGGCATGAGGCCCTCCGCGATCAGCCCCTTGGCGACGGCCTGCACCTGCTCGGCGAACTCGGCCGCCGTGACGTCCGTCCAACTCCCGTCCTCCGCCTGCCTGCTGAGGACCAGGTGGTCGGGGGCCGCCGCCGCGTTCTCGAACGGCACGTCGGCGAGCGAGCCGTGCGTGGCCGGTGCTACGAGAGGCGGTACGGAGACCTCGCGGACCACGCCGTCCAGCCGCCGTATCTCGGGCTCCACGAGTACGGGCGTGCCGTCGTAGTCGTAGCCGGACGGGTAGGCGAGGGACATGGCAGCTCCTGAGGCGTGCAGCTTGTACCGCTCTGCTGCATTAGGTACGCATGGCGCGTACCGAGGCGTTCATCCGGACCCGGGGCAGGGTGTTACCTCGGGTCAGGTCGCAGATCGTACGGGCCTCTCGTGGGGACTTGGTGCGGTTTCGGGGGTGGTACGGAGCCGGGCCTGTGCAACCTCGGCGGGTTCGCAGCGTTTTGTCGGCCATGTGCCGGCCTTGCGCCGCCGGTGCGTCACCCGTGCGCCCGCCATGGACGGTCCGGCTCGCCCCACTTGGCCTTACCTGCGGTAACCTTACTCCGAAGTAAGCCGAAAAGAGCCGCCCAGGACACCACCCGGGAGTGGGACATGGCCAACCCCTATCCACCCCTCACCGACACCCCCGCGCTCACCCCGCTCCTCCTCCGCGGCGCCCTCCTCTCCCCCTTCAAACGGCCCCGCGCCGACGCCGAGTTCCCCCGTACCCATCTCGTCCTGCCCGGCGTCCGCGTGGACCTGGCCAAGCTGGCCGCCTACGAACGCGTCTGCGGCTTCCCCACCGGCGACGACGCCCTCCCCGTCACCTATCCGCACGTCCTCGGCTTCCCGCTGGCCATGCGCCTGATGAGCTGTCGCGCCTTCCCGCTCCCGCTGCTCGGCCTGGTCCACACCTCGGTGGAGATCACCCGGCACACGGCGACACCGGCCACCGGTGAGTACGAACTCACGGTCTACGTCGACGAGTTGGCCCCGCACCGGCGCGGCACCGAGGCGACGGTCACCACGGAGATGCGGACCGGCGACGCGCTCGTCTGGGAGTCACGGAGCACGTATCTCGCCCGGCACCGCACCGAGGCGCAAGCCTCCAGGGCGACCGAGGAACCGCCGCCGCTCCCCACCGTCGCCGAGTGGCGGCTCGGCGAGGACGTGGGCCGCCGCTACGGCGCCGCGTCCGGCGACCGCAACCCCATCCACCTCCACCCGCTCACCGCCCGCCTGTTCGGCTTCCCCCGCGCCATCGCGCACGGCATGTGGACGGCGGCCCGCTGCCTCGCCGCCCACGGGACCCCCGAACGCGCGCTGGTGCGGGCCGAGTTCAGGGCGCCGGTGCTGCTGCCGGGCACCGTGGAGTACGCGGCCCTCGACGACCGCTTCGCCCTGCGGGACACGGCCGGGCGGATCCACGTGAAGGGGTTCGTGCGCCCGCCCGTTGCCTGAACACCCATGAACAGTGGGCGAACAAAACGTGTCCGCCCCCTTTCGGGCGATCGCGAAACCCCAGGCGGACAAAGGGCCCTTGAGCATTCCGCACAGGAAAACCCCAGCTCGCCCAAGGCTCTTTCAAGACATCGCTCATATGTTCCTCAGGGTCGCTTCTTACCCTCGGCTCACTTCGCCGGACCCGCCAGGAAGGGCCCCTGAGCCATGCCCCCCAGACGCATCGCCGTACTCGCCGACTCGGACACCCGCTGGAAGTGGGGCGCGTCCGTGGCCCAGCAGATCGCTCCCGGGCACGCCCTCGACGCGTACTTCCTGCGCGGCCGGTCGACCCCCACCGAGCGGCAGCTCGCCGAGATCGGCATCGAGCCCGACACCGCGCGCGAACTCCCCACCGCCGAACTGGTCGACGACACGGAACTGGCCGACGCGGACATCGTCGTCATGGCCGTATCCGGCGGCACGGTCCTCGCCCTCACCCACAGCCTCGGCCTCGCCTGGGCGGGCCGCGAACACCGGCCGATCACCGTCACCGGATACGTCGGCGTCGTCTACGAGAAGATGATCGACGGACTCCTCACCCGCGGCGGCACCGACATCGTCCTCGCCAACTCCACCTACGACGCCGACCGGTTCGGCGCCGCGTTCGCGAGCGTCGGCGTCGACCCGGACTCGGTCGTGGAGTGCGCGCTGCCCTTCCTCGGCGGCGAACCCTACCGCCCGTCCACCGAACGGCCGTTCACCCTCACCTTCGCCGTCCAGCCCTCCGTCCCCAAGAGCAAGCAGGACCGGCTGCGGCTCCTGGAGCGGGCCGCCGCCCACGCCCGGCGCCACCCCGACCGCCAGGTCCTGATGAAGCTGCGCAGCCTCCCCGGCGAACACACCACCCACGTCGAGGCCGACCCCTACCAGCTCCTCATCCAGAACCTGGCCGAACCCGCCCCCGCCAACCTCCAGTTGGTCTACGGCAACATGGGCGAGGTCCTCGACCGCACCGACCTCCTGGTGACGGTCAGCTCCACCGCCGCGCTGGAGTCGATACAGCGGGGCATCCCCACCGCGATCCTCACCGACTTCGGCGTCCGCGAGGCGCACGGCAACCACTACTTCATCCACTCCGGCTGCCTGGCCTCCTGGGACGAACTCGACGCCGGCGCCCTCCCGTCGCCCGACCCCGCCTGGGCCGACGCCCAGGGCATCGGCAAGAGCGACCCCTACGCCGCCGCCCGCGCCCGCGTGGCCGCGCTGCGCGCCGCGGGACCGCTGCCGACGCTGCGCCCCTACTACACACCGGAGCGCGCCGGCATCTACCTCAACGGCCTGCTGGCCCGCAACGGCTTCGACGAGAAGGGCCGCCCGCTCAACACCCCGCTGGGCGCGGGCGGTTCGGGCCGGGTGAAGAGGGCCGTACGCGGAGTGGCCAGGCGCGGCGCCAAGGCCGTGTACCGGGTGGGGTATCAGCGGGTGGCGCCGACGCTGCGCAAGTGGGGGGCCGTCTGAGACCTCAGGGCCGGTCCTCGGTGCCGGCCGGCGGTGACCAGGGCCGCCCCTCCATCAGGTTGCCGAGGCCCGCCCACGCGAAGTTCATCAGGGTCGCCGCAGTCTGCTTCGCGCTGACGCCCGGGGTCGCGTTGGACCAGGCGGCGAGGGACTCGGCGGCACCGACCAGCGCCTCCGCGAGGCCGGCCACCTCGCGCTCGGCCAGGTCGGGATCGCGGTCTCGGTGCGCCTCGCGAGCGGTGACCGCGATCAACTCGGTGACGAACGCCACGAGTTCGGCGCGCAGCGCGGCCACCTCGGCCGCGAACGGCTCCCCGTGGGTGCGGGCCTGGAGATGCAGGACGGACCAGCCGTCCGGGTGCTGGGCGGTGTGGGTGAAGAACGCCCGCAACCCGTCCCAGAGTTGGCGGTCGGCGGGCGAGCGGGTGTCGACCCCGGCCCGCACCGCCTCGGTGAGCGCCTGGCCCTCGCGCCGGATGCACGCGGTGAACAGGTCTTCCTTCGAGTTCAGGTAGAGATACACCAACGGCTTTGACACGCCCGCGAGTTCGGCTATCTCGTCCATCGACGCGGCCATGTAGCCGCGCTGTCCGAAGGTCCGCACGGCGGCGTCGAGCATCTGCTGCTCACGGACCGCACGCGGCATCCGCTTGGTCTTCACGGCACCCATGGGGGCAAGCCTAGTTCGACCCCAGGTGTCAGGAAGTCTGCCCCTGAGGACCGGCGGCGTCGACGGCCTCGTCCTCCTGGTTGCGGTTGGCGTCCAGGTTCGCCTTCATCCGGTCGACCCTCTCGACGATCTGCACCGAGGCCCGGTCCCGCACCCCGCGCAGCACCACGAAGCTGATCGGCGCCGAGATCACCAGCGCCAGCAGAACGATCCACATGCCGTTGGACTCGCCGAAGCCGCGCGGGAAGACGCCGAGGTAGACGAGGCCCCAGACGACTCCGAGGCAGCCCGCGAAGACCGCGAGGCGCCACAGTGTGTAGCGGAACATCTCAATCCACTCTTCCGATTCGGGACAAGGGCATCAATCAGTGAAGCACGGTGCCGCACGGATCTTGCAAGGGGGTCACAGCAGCGGCAGCAGCATGAAGATGTCGTCCCGGTCGTCCCCCGGGGCGACACGGATCGCGCCGGGCACCCGGCCGACCTCCTTGTAGCCGCAGGAGCCGTAGAACCGCTCCAGGCCGTGCCCGCCCCGGCAGGTGAGGCGGATCGCCTCGATGCCGTCGAGACCGCGGGCGGCCCGCTCGGCGGCGGCCAGCAGATCCCGGCCGTACCCCTTGCCCTGGTGGCGGGGGTGGACCATCACCGTGTAGAGCCACAGCCAGTGCAGCATCAGCCGGTGCGTGTTGAACGCGAGGAACACGGTCGCGGCGACCGTGCCCGTCTCGTCCCGGCCGACCAGCAGCCGGGTACGGCCCTCCGCCATGGAGACGAAGTGCTTGATCAGCTCGGGCCGTATCTCGTCCACCGTGACCGGCGCGACGAAGCCGACCGAGCCCCCCGCGTTGGAGACGTCCGCCCAGAGGGTGAGGATCTCCTCGCGGAGGGCAGGGGTTATCGCGGGGTCCAGTTCAAAAGTCAGCGTCATGTCGGAAAACCGTGTTCACACTCGCATCGGCTGCGGCGACTCCCGCCGCGCCGGGTCCGGGCCGTCGTACTCGCGGATGATCTCGTAGCGCGTGTTCCGCTCGACCGGCTGGAAACCGGCGTCGCGGATCAGGTCGAGGAGGTCGTCGCGGGTGAGCTTGTTCGGGGTGCCGTAGTTGTCGGCGTCGTGCGTGATCTTGTACTCGACGACCGAGCCGTCCATGTCGTCCGCGCCGTGCTGGAGGGCGAGTTGGGCGGTCTGGACGCCGTGCATGACCCAGAAGACCTTGACGTGCGGGACGTTGTCGAAGAGGAGACGGGAGACCGCGAAGGTCTTGAGGGCCTCCGCGCCCGTCGCCATCTGCGTCCGCGCCTGGAGGCGGTTCCGTACCTTCCCGTCCTTCATGTCCACGAAGTCGTGCTGGTAGCGCAGCGGGATGAAGACCTGGAAACCGCCGGTCTCGTCCTGGAGTTCACGCAGCCGCAGCACGTGGTCCACGCGGTGGCGCGGCTCCTCGATGTGGCCGTAGAGCATGGTGCACGGGGTCTTCAGACCCTTCTCGTGCGCCAGCCGGTGGATGCGCGACCAGTCCTCCCAGTGCGTGCGGTGGTCCACGATGTGCTGGCGGACCTCCCAGTCGAAGATCTCCGCGCCACCGCCGGTGAGGGATTCGAGACCGGCGTCGATCAGCTCGTCGAGGATCTCGGAGGCGGACAGCCCCGAGATCGTCTCGAAGTGATGGATCTCCGTCGCCGTGAAGGCCTTCAGCGAGACGTTCGGGAGGGCCTTCTTCAGCTCGCTGAGGGAGCGCGGGTAGTAGCGCCAGGGGAGGTTCGGGTGCAGGCCGTTGACGATGTGCAGCTCGGTGAGGTTCTCGCCCTCCATCGCCTTGGCGAGGCGGACGGCCTCCTCGATGCGCATCGTGTACGCGTCCTTCTCGCCCGGCTTGCGCTGGAACGAGCAGTAGGCGCAGGACGCGGTGCACACGTTGGTCATGTTGAGGTGGCGGTTGACGTTGAAGTGGACGACGTCGCCGTTCTTCCGCGTCCGCACCTCGTGCGCCAGCCCGCCGAGCCAGGCCAGGTCGTCCGACTCGTACAGCGCGACGCCGTCCTCGCGGGACAGCCGCTCACCGGAGCGGACCTTCTGCTCCAGCTCGCGCTTGAGCCCGACATCCATGCCCATACCTCTTCCTGAGACAACTTCTTAAACGGTACGCCTACGCCACTACGCCTCTTCGGGCAGCTCTCCGACCCGGTTCTCCCACTTCGTGGAGAGCACGATGGTCGTACGGGTACGGGACACGCCCTTGGTCCCGGACAGCCGCCGGATGGTCTTCTCCAGGCCGTCCACGTCCGGTGCCCGCACCTTGAGCATGAACGAGTCCTCGCCCGCGATGAACCAGCAGTCCTCGATCTCGCTGAGGTCCTTCAGCCGGGCCGCCACGTCCTCGTGGTCGGCGGCGTCCGAGAGGGAGATGCCGATCAGGGCGATCACGCCGAGGCCGAGCGAGGCCGAGTCGACGGTCGCGCGGTAGCCGGTGATGACACCGGCCGCCTCCAGCCGGTTGATGCGGTCGGTGACGCTGGGTCCCGACAGGCCGACGAGGCGCCCCAGCTCCGCGTAGGAGGCCCGGCCGTTCTCTCTCAGGGCCTGGATGAGCTGCCTGTCCACCGCGTCCATGCGATCGATTGCCTTCCGGTGATGAGGATGAATTCGTCGGTGCCGTACGTCAGTTGCCGGTGGTGCGGGAACCCCCGAGGTCGCCCTGCCACCGGCGGTACAGATCGTGCTCGACGCCCGCCGCGTCCAGGACCCGCCCGGCGACGAAGTCCACCAGGTCCTGGATGTGGGTGGCGCCGGCGTAGAAACCGGGCGAGGCCGGCACCACGGCCGCGCCCAGGTCGTCCAGGGTCACGAGGTGCCGCAGCGTCTGCCCGTTGAGCGGCGTCTCGCGTACGGACACCACCAGCCTGCGCCGCTCCTTGAGGGTCACGCTCGCCGCCCGCTGCAACAGGTCCTTGCTCAGCCCGAGGGCGACCCCGGCGACACAGGCGGTCGACGCGGGCACGATCAGCATCCCCTTCGCGGGATACGACCCCGAGGACGGCCCCGCCGCGAGGTCGCCCGCGCTCCAGTGCCGTACGGCATCGATGTCGGGCGCGAAGGCGCCGGGCTTGCCGTCGGCGCCGAGGGCCAGCCATTCCCGCAGGTCGTCCTGCCAGTGCGCGTCCCTGAAGGAGATCCCGGTCTCGTCGAGGAGGGTGAGCCGGGACGCCCGGGACACGACGAGGTCGACACTCTCGCCCGCGTCGAGGAGCCCGCGGAGCACCGCGGCCGCGTATGGGGTGCCGGAAGCGCCGGACACCCCTACGATCCAAGGCGTACGCGGCGTCTCTCCTGGCTTGACTGGGTTCACGACACCGAGCCTAGCTGGCGTCGCGGAACGGGAACCGGCCAAGGGGGCCGGGGCGTTCTTCTGTGGGGACGAGTGGACCGCGAGTGGACCGTGGGGGGTGCCATGTCCGGTACGGAGTCGGAGTGGTCGCGGGGCGACCGCGCGAAGGCCGCGGCCAAGCTGATGGTGGGCTGGGTCGCGCTGTTGTGGCTGCTCGAAGTGGTGGACGTGGTGTCCGGCCACGCGCTCGACAGCCTCGGGATCGTGCCGCGTGAGCCGTCCCAGCTGATCGACATCGTGCCGGCCGCGTTCATCCACTTCGGCTTCGCCCATGTGGCGGCGAACAGTGTGCCGCTGCTGGTGTTCGGCTTCCTGGCGGCGCTGGGCGGCATCCGTCGCTTCGCCATGGTCTGCGCGCTGATCATCGTCGCTGACGGTCTGGGCGTGTGGCTCATATCCCCGGCGCACACCAACACGGCGGGCGCCTCCGGCCTGATCTTCGGCCTCTTCGGCTTCCTGCTGATCACCGGCTTCGTCGAGCGCCGCCCACTGGGCATAGCCGTCGGCCTGCTCATCGGCGCGGTCTGGGGCACGTCGATCCTGTTCGGCCTCGCGCCCACACAGTCGGGCGTCAGCTGGCAGGCACACCTGATCGGGCTGGCGGCGGGGGTGGGGGCGGCGTTCGCGTTCCGGCGCCCCGCACAGCAGAGGCCGGCGCTTCAGGCCTGAGGGCGGGCTTTCGGGCCGACCGGGAGGTGAGCGGTGCGGATCGTGAGCTTGCCCAGCGGGTAGTCGACGGCGACATCGGTTCCGTACGGGATGGTGTCGCGGCCGCGGTAGCCGTCAGGTCCCGGGTTCCACATCGTGACGCAGTGGCCCTTGAGGGGGTCGAGGATCAGGTAGTTGGCGATGCCTCGGGAGGCATACAAGCCCCGCTGGTATGCAATGCGATTCTCGGCCCCCGCCGGGGCGGGAATGACCGCGAGGTCCGGGCAGAACTCATGGGCGTCGTCGAACGGAAAGGCCACATCGCTCACCAGGCCCCAGTCCGACGGCAGCTGCCTCTCGACGGTGGCCCACAGCTGCTGAATCGTGCGCCCGTGGTGCGGTGTGACCGGTGTCGCCACCACGCTGCCCTCGACGATCTCCGTCAGGAAACCGGGAAACGCGTCCTCGAAACGAGAGAGCTGTGCGTGCAGGCGGTCCACGGACCGCACGCCACTCACACGGTCAGACCCCGGACCAGGAGATCGAGAAGCGCACACACGAACAGGGCGATCCCGATGAACCCGTTGACGCTGAAGAACGCCCTGTTCAACCGCGAAAGATCATGCGGTCGCACGATCGAGTGCTCGTAGACGAACGCGCCCGCGACGATCAGCAGACCGAACCAGAAGAAGGCGCCGGCGCCGGTCGCCGCGCCGTACCAGGCGAGGAGGGCCGTGGTGATCGCGTGGCAGACGCGGGCGCCCCAGATGGATGCCGGGATGCCGAAGCGGGCCGGGACCGACATGACGCCGATCTCGCGGTCGGTCTCGATGTCCTGGCAGGCGTAGATCAGGTCGAAGCCGCCGATCCAGATGCCGACGGCGAGGCCGAGGATCACCGCGTCCCAGGACCACTCGCCGGTGATCGCCAGCCAGCCGCCGACCGGGCCCATCGCCTGGGCGAGACCGAGGATGGCCTGCGGGAAGTTCGTGAACCGCTTGCCGTAGGGGTAGATCACCATCGGGATCACGGCGATGGGGGCCAGTGCCAGGCAGAGGGGGTTCAGCAGGGCCGCCGAGCCGAGGAAGACGACCAGCGCGACCAGCGCGCCCGTCCACGCGTGCTTGACCGTCATCGCGCCGGTCACCAGCTCGCGGTGTGCCGTGCGCGGGTTACGGGCGTCGATCTCCCGGTCGATGATCCGGTTCACCGCCATCGCGAACGTGCGCAGCCCCACCATGCAGATGGTGACCAGCAGCAGCCGCCCCCAGTGGATGTTCTTGTCCCACTGGAACATCGCGGTCAGCGCCGCGATGTAGGCGAAGGGCAGGGCGAAGACGGAGTGCTCGATCATGACGAGGCGTAGGAACGCCTTGGTGCGCCCCGGCTGCGGGATCGCGGCTGACGCGCTGCTCACAGGCCGTACTCCTTCCACCGGCGGTCGACCTTCGCCGCCGTCTCCGGGTCGGACAGCACCATCTCGGGCCAGCCGCCGTCCCGCGTGTAGCCCTCCTCGGGCCACTTCCTCGTCGCGTCGATGCCCGCCTTGCCGCCCCAGAACTGCTGGTAGGAGGCGTGGTCGAGATGATCGACGGGTCCTTCCACGACCGAGAGGTCCCGGGCGTAGTCCGTGTTGCCGAGGGCTCGCCACGCGACCTCGTGCAGATCGTGGACGTCGCAGTCGGAGTCGACGACCACGATCAGCTTGGTCAGGGACATCATGTGCGCACCCCAGACCGCGTGCATCACCTTCTGGGCGTGCTTCGGATACTTCTTGTCGATGGAGACGATCGCGCAGTTGTGGAATCCACCCGCTTCGGGCAGGTGGTAGTCCACGATGTCCGGCACGATGATCTTCAGGAGGGGGAGGAAGAAGCGCTCCGTCGCCCGTCCCAGCGGTCCGTCCTCCGTCGGAGGCCGCCCTACGACGATCGACTGAAGCAACGGCCGCTTCCGCATCGTGACGCAGTCGATGGTGAGGGCCGGGAAGGGCTCCTGGGGCGTGTAGAACCCGGTGTGGTCGCCGAACGGCCCCTCCGGCAGCATCTCGCCGGGCTCCAGCCACCCCTCGATGACGACCTCGGCCTGCGCCGGCACCTGCAAGGGCACGGTCTTGCAGTCGACCATCTCGATCCGCTTGCCCGCGATGAACCCGGCGAACAGGTACTCGTCGATGTCACCGGGGAGCGGCGCGGTGGAGGCGTACGTCACGGCGGGCGGACACCCGAAGGCGATCGCGACGGGCAGCCGCTCCCCACGCCGGGCCGCGACCTGGTAGTGGTTCCGGCTGTCCTTGTGGATCTGCCAGTGCATGCCGATGGTGCGCTTGTCGTGCCGCTGCAGCCGGTAGAGCCCGAGGTTGCGGATCCCGCTCTCCGGGTCCTTGGTGTGCGTGAGCCCCAGATTGAAGAAGGACCCGCCGTCCTGCGGCCAGGTGAAGAGGGCGGGCAGCGCGTCGAGATCGACGTCGTCGCCCGTGAGCACGACCTCCTGCACGGGCGCGTCCTTGACCTTCTTCGGCGGTACGTGCGTCATCGCGCCGAGCTTCCCGAAGGCGTCCCGCACCCCCACGAACCCCTGCGGCAGCTCGGGCCGCAGCAGCCCGCCGATCTTGTCCGAGATGTCGCCGTAGGACTTCAGCCCGAGGGCCTTCAGCAGCCGCCGGTCGGTCCCGAAGACGTTCATGGCGAGGGGCATGCTCGATCCGCGGACGTTCTCGAAGAGAAGCGCGGGCCCACCGGCCTTCTGGACCCGGTCGACGATCTCCCCGACCTCCAGATACGGGTCCACCTCGGCCTTGATGCGCTTGAGGTCTCCCTCGCGCTCCAGTGCCCTGAGCAGGGAGCGAAGATCGTCGTAAGCCATGTGTCCAAGTATCTGCCACCCGCTAACCTGACCCCGTCACCGGGGCCGCCACACCACTCAGGAGAATCTCGCCGCCATGCTCAGGTATCTGCCCTTCCTGCTGGTCCTGGCTCTGTGGATCTACGCCTTCGTGGACTGCCTGAACACGCCCGAGGAGGACGTGCGGGGCATGCCGAAGCTGGCGTGGGTGTTCGTCATCCTGCTCTTCGGCGAGGTGCTGGTCGGTCCGGTCGCGTGGCTGATCGCGGGCCGGGCGCGGCGGAACCCGGACGGGGCGACGGCCGCGGAGGGCCGCTGGATCGCGCCGGACGACAACCCCGAGTTCCTGAAGTCCCTGAACAAGGACGACCTCAAGGACGACCCCAAGGCCGAGTGATACGTGCAGGTTGTACGCCGGTGAGCGGCCCGGTACGGACATTGCGCCTCTGGGCCCGGACCGGCAGGAACCGGACACTTACCTCGCATGACGACTGCTCCCGCCGACACCGCCGGCACCCTCGCCCCCGAATACGGTGACAAGGTCATCGCCGTAGAGACGGCGGGTGCCGAGCCCATCCCCGACGCCGAACGGCACGGCAGCCCGCTCCAGTTGCTCTGGACCTGGGCCTCTCCGAACATCGAGTTCGCGACCGTCTACATCGGTGTGATCTCGGTCCTCTTCTTCGGCCTGAGCTTCTGGCAGGCGACCGCGGCGATCGTCCTGGGCACCGGCCTCGGCGCGATCACGCAGGGCTTCCTCTCGCTGGACGGCCCGCGCTTCGGTGTCCCGCAGATGGTGATCGGCCGCTTCTCCTTCGGCTTCCGCGGCAACATCCTCCCGTCGGCGGCCAACGGCCTGGTGGCGGGCGTCGGTTGGTTCGCGGTGAACAGCGTGAGCGCGGCCTTCGCACTGAACACATTGACGGGCCTACGACCCCTGCCGTCGCTGTTGCTCGTGGTGGTGGCGGAGATCCTGATCGGTTTCATCGGCCACAACTTCGTGCACACCTTCGAGAAGTACGCGTTCCCGGCGCTCGCGGTGATCTTCCTGCTGGCCGGCGTGTGGACCTTCAAGGACGCGCACCTCGGCGGGGGCGGCACGGGCGGCGGCGTTGGCGGCTTCCTGCTGGCCTTCAGCGCGGCCTGGGGCTACGCGGCGGGCTGGAACCCGTACGCCACGGACTACTCGCGCTATCTCCCGCGCACGGCGAACAAGTTCAAGACCATCCTCTACCCGGCGGTCGGCCTGTTCGTGTCGGTGACGTTCGTGGCGGTGATGGGCGCGGCCTCGGCGACGTTGCTGGCCCCCAAGGACGCGACGCCCACGGCGGCATTCACCGGCCATCTCCCCGGCTGGCTGGGCGACTTGGTGCTGATCGCGATCATCCTGGGCGCGGTCTCGGCGAACGCCCTCAACGTCTACTCCGGCGCGATCTCCCTCACCGCGCTGGGCCTGAAGCTCCCCGCGTGGCTCAACCGCAGTGTCCTGGTGGTCGTCTCGGGCGTGGCCGGTACGGCGGCGGCGTGGGCGTCCCTGTCCGACGCGGGCTCGGCGTACGAGGCGTTCCTGCTGGTCATCGCGTACTGGGTGGCCCCGTGGCTGGGCGTGGTCCTGGTGGAGCGCTGGTTCCAGTCCCGCACCCCCACCGAGGAACTGGCCCCCCGCCTCACCGACCCGACCTTCACCAACTGGCCGGGCCTGGCAGCCCTGTTGATCGGCATCGGGGTCTCGGTCCCGCTCTTCTCCAACCAGGAGGACTACGTCGGCTACGTCCCCAAGCACTGGCCGTCGTTCGGCGACAGCACGCCGATCGTGGGGTTCGTACTGAGCGCGGTGCTGTATGTGGTGCTGCGGTCGGTTCCGGGGCTGAAGGGCAGGGTTCAGCCTCAACTGAACAAGGTCGACGCCTGATTCACGTGCTCGACCTTGATGTAGGGGCTGTTCTCCGCCCCGTAGGCCTTCTCCAGGATCGCCCGTGCCGTGTCGGGGTCGTCGACCCCGACACGCACGAACCCCCGCTCGTCCACGCCGACTTCACGCATCTCGAAGGTGCCGTCCCAGCGCTTCATGTCGTCGCCGATCCGGTCGGACAGCGCGTCGAGCGTCTTCCGGTCGGCGTCGGCGCCGTGGAGCCGCACAGTCGCACCCTTCACGACGGATCCGCACACCTCGGCGTCGAAGGCGGCTGAGGGAACGCGCCACACGTCGACGGACTGGGTGTCCGCGTCGAGGGAGAGGCCGGTGTAGACGGCGCTGTAGCGCTTGGCGTCCGCGAGCTTGTCGATGCGGGCGATGACGCGCTCCAGAGGGGAACCGTCCTCACCTGCCGGGAGGCTGTCGAGGGGCCGGGTGCCGACGCATGTCCGCACGGATCCGGTGTCGGACTTGGGTCGGGCGCCGGCCACGGAGTCGGAGCCGGAATCGGATTCGGCGCCCAGATTGCGGAGCCCGTGCACGGTCAGTGCCACCAGGACCGCCACAGCCACGATCGCGACGACCACGAAGGTCCACAGGTATTTCTTCAGGTGCTTCTTCACGCCGAAGTCCCCTCTACGTCCCACTCGACACTGTGACGCGGAGGCGGCCGGAGGCGTTCAGTCCCCTTTGCCGCGGTGCCCGGCGCGGCAGGTGCAGGACGCCGGGGCAGGGAGCGGTCAGCGCACCCAGCTGCCGGTGAGGGCCTGGACGGCCGAGCCGTCGGGGTCGGCGAGGGTCGTGGCGACGAAGTCGTGGGCCCACTGCGAGGTCTGGACGCGGAAGGGCGGGTGGGCGGCGGTCAGGGCGTCGACGATCGGGGCGGCCGCCTCGGCCGGCGTCTGGGCGTTGCCGAACGACTGCTGGGTGCGGGCGATGTAGGCCTGGAGCGCCGGGGCGTAGGGACCTGCGGCGGCGAGCAGGGCCGGGACGTCCAGTCCGAGGTTGGCGACGAACTCGCTCGCCACCGCGCCCGGTTCGACCACGGTGACGTCGACGCCGACGGTCGCGGCGACCGGCGCGAGCGACTGCATGAAGCCCTCGACGGCGAACTTGGCCGCGCAGTACGCCTCGTTGAAGGGCTGGCCGACGGCGCCGCCGACGCTGCTGACGGTGATCACCCGGCCCTTCGACGCGCGGAGGTGCGGCAGGGCGGCCCGGGTCGTCGCCACCACGCCGAAGAAGTTGACCTCCATGGCCGCGCGGACGTCCTCGACGCTGCTCTGCTCGATGGTGCCGACCTGGGCGGCGCCGGCGTTGTTGACCAGCGCGTCCAGGCGGCCGTGCTCGGCGACGACCTCGTCCAGGCAGGCGGTGAGGCCGGCGGTGTCGGTCACGTCGAGGCGCCTGACCTGGACGCGGTTCGCGACGCCCGCCTCGGCGGCGGCCTTGAGCAGGGCGTCCGCCTTGCCGGTGTCGCGCATGGTGGCGATGGCCGTCCAGTCCGCCCGTGCGGCGCCGACGGCTGTGGCCAGGCCGATGCCGGAGGACGTACCGGTGATCAGAACCGTCTTCGGGGAGGTCATGAGGGTCTTCCTTGCCTGGAGTACGACGGGCCCCTGTTCAGCACATGACCCGATACATGACCCGATTCATTCTGCACGCAGTACGAGTTCCAGCAGCCCCGGGAACCGGGCACCGAACTCTTCCCTCCGCAGCCGGTTGACCCGCTTGGGCCCCTCGTCCCGCTGCTCCACGATCCCCGCGCCCCGCAGCACGGCGAAGTGATGGCTCAGGGCGGCCTTGCCGACGGGTACGTCAAAGCTGCCGCAGCTGCGCGACCAGTCGCCGGACCCCGCCAACTCCCTTACGAGGGTGAGGCGTACGGGGTCGGCGAGGGCGGCGAGGGCGGTCTGTACGGGGACGTCGTCGGGGTGGGTGTGTTCGGGGGCGGCCCGGTGACTTCCGGTGCTGCCGTTCCGCTGCGCCACGGGGGCCTCCCACTTGCCGAGTGTTCGATGAAAACCATACACTCGCGAGTGTTCGCTTTTCATTGAACAGTCGAGCGGGGAGTGTGTGTGCCATGCGCGCGGTCGAGGTCCAGGAGTACGGCGGTCCCGAGGTTCTGAAGGTCGTCGAGACGGAGGTCCCGCGGCCCGGCCCTGGCCAGGTGAGCGTCGACGTGGCGTACACCGGGGTGAACTTCGCCGACCTGAAAGCGCGGGCCGAGGGGTACCGGGTGCCAAGTCTCCCGTTCGTACCGGGACTTGAGGTCTCGGGGCGCGTACGGGAGATCGGCGCGGGCGTCTCCGACGGCCTGACCGTGGGCCAGGAGGTCGTCGCCCTCACGGCGGGCGGCGCCTACGCGGACGTCGTCGTCGCCGACGCGGTGACCGTCTTCCCCCTCCCCGAAGGCATCGACCTTCGCACGGCCGCCACCCTCCCCACCGTCCTCCCGACCGCCTACGCCCTCGTCCACACCGTCGGCCGACTGCAACCCGGCGAGACGATCCTCGTCCAGGGCGCGGCGGGCGGAATCGGCACGGTGGTGGGGCAGTTGGCGCGGGCGGCGGGGGCCGGGGCGGTGTACGGGGTCGTATCGAGCGCGGGGAAGGCGGAGTTCGCGCGGGGACACGGCTACGACGAGGTGTTCGTGGGCGAGTTCGAGGCGCCGGTGCGGGCGGCGACGTCCGGCCGCGGAGTCGACCTGGCCCTGGACCCGGTGGGCGGCGAGACCCTCCGCGCCGGCCTGGCCTCCCTCGCGACCTACGGTCGCCTGGTCTCCTTCGGCAACGCGAGCTCGGCGGAGCCTTGGCAGGTGGGCCAGCCGGAGCTGTATCCCGGCGCCCTGTCCGTCTCCGGCTTCTCGATCCTCACCCTCGCGAAGACCGACCCGGCGGCGCTACGGGCCCTGACCGGGCGGGCGTTCGCGACGGTGGTCGCCGGCACGGTGTCCCTGCCGGTGACTGCGGAGTTCGGGCTGGAGGAGGCGGCGGAGGCGCATCGGGTGATGGGGGCGCGGACGAGTGTGGGGAAGTTGCTGCTGCGGGTGGGCGGCCTGGTCACTGGATGATCCAGCGCTGCGAGGTCTCACCCCCCACGCAGGTGACGGTGCCCAGCCGGCCGGAGAATTCGCCGAGGCACTGGCCGGTGCGCTCGTTGACCAACTCGTAGTAATAGCCGTCCGACCGGCTCTTATGGGCCCATGCGCTCGCCGGACTGTCCGAACACTCCCCGAGGACCGGGCCGCCGCGGTCGCTCATCACCAGGCACTGGCCGGAACTGGCGCTCTTCAGTTGGTAGTAACCGCCCATGGATACGGGGGCTTTCGTCGAGGTACCGCCGGACGCACTGACGGAACCGGCCGAGGCGGAGGGTGTGCCGCGGGCCTCGTCCTGCGGTGCGGGGGTGCTCGGCCTCGGCAGGAGTTGGGTCACGAGGATCGTGCCGATCGCCACGGCCGCGACGGGAACGACGACGAACAGGATCCGGGTTCGCCGAGGCTCGCGCCGCTCGGGGAGGGGCGGGACGGCGACGGGCACCTCGTCGACCACAGGGGTCGTGACGGCGAACGCGGCCCGCTCGGACAGTTGCTCGGCGATGGCCCGGGGCCACAGGGACGGGGTGAACGGCCCGTGCCGGTCAGCCAGTTCAACGAGTTCGGCCGCGGTGGGACGGCCCTTGGGGTTCTTGTCGAGACAGGCCGCGACGACCTCGGCGAGTTCCGGGGCCACTTCGCGCACCGGGTCCAGGTCGGGCTCCTCGTGGACGATGCGATCCAGCACCCCGCGCTCGGACTCGTCGCCGAAGGGCGGCCGGCCGCACGCCGCGTACGCGAGCACCGAGCCGAGGGCGAACACGTCGACGGCACCGCTCAACCGGCGCCGGTGCGAGGCCTGTTCGGGTGACATGTAGGCAAACGTGCCCGCCACCATGTCGGTCCGCAGCAGTCGGCTCCGTTCCACGGCGCGGGCGACGCCGAAGTCGATGACGGTGGGGCCGTAGAGGCTCAGCATGACGTCGGACGGCTTGAGGTTCCGGTGCACCATGCCCAGCGCGTGCACCACCGCCAGCCCGGAGGCCGCCTCCCGCAGCAGCAGCCACAGCACGTCGGCGGGCAGCGGAGCGCCGTGCAGTTCGACGGCCTCGCGCAGGGTGAGCCCGGGGACGTACGCGGTGGCGAACCAGGGCGGCTGTGCGGTGCGGTCGCTGACGAGCAGGGGTGCGGTGCCCCATGCGGGCAGCCTGGCGAGTTTGTCCAGCTCGCGCCCGAAGCGGCGCGGGAAGTCCTTGTCCTCGGCGACGACAGAGGGCAGCACCTGCTTGACGGCGACATAGCGCCCCTCGTGCACACCGAGGTACACCCGGCCCGTCCCACCGACCCCGAGCCGCCCGACCAACGGAACCGGCCCGATCCGCCGCGGGTCCCCGTCCTCCAGCGGCTCGGCCCCGCTGCCGTCCAGCTCTAACACATCAGCGCAGACCCGAAGTGAACGCCGCCCAGGCGGCGTTGGTGATGATCAGTACCGGCCCCTCGGACACCTTGCTGTCACGCACCGGAACCACGGCGGGGAAAGCGAGGGCGATTTCTACGCAGTTGCCGCCGTTGTCGCCGCTGTAGCTGCTCTTGATCCAGGTCGCCGCGCCGAGTTCGTGCCTGTCCATGGTGCTCGTAACCCTCCATCACGTCGCTGATCAGAGCGGCGGATTCGCGGGCTGACGGGATGTCCGCCCTGAGCACATCATAGGTCTGGCTGTGGCGCGCGAAGGTGGTCGGATCGTTGTTGAAGTGGCCACGGTCCAGGGATTCCGAATAGATCCACCGCCCGTCCGGCAGCTCGATCAACGACATCGAGTTGCGGGGACGAATGAGTCCGAAAAGACCCGCCGGGGCCACCTGGATACGGATGTTGGGACGCCGGCCGACACTCAGCAGATGGGCGCACTGATCCCGCATGACCTCCGGACTACCCACCGCGTTGCGCAGACAACTCTCGTCCAGGACCGCGACGTACAACGGGCCTTCGTCGGCGAGGAAGCGCGGCTGGCGGCTCAATCGGGCCCGGACACGCGACTCGATCTCGTCAACGTCCGTGCGGCTACGGCTGAACAGCGCATGCGCATAGCCAGGCGTCTGCAACAGGCCGGGGATTACCTGGTCCTGGTATTCCCTCAGGGCCACCGCCCGCCCATCCATCTCAGCCCGCCGCTCGAACCAATCGGGATGTTGTACTTCCGGATACCAGTCGATCTGGCGCCACATGCGGAGCAACGCCCCACCCGTACCCAGGATTTCGTCGCACTTCTTCGCGAACGACTCCTGCGGAACCCGTGTCCCGGCCTCGACCTTGGCCACATGGGAACGGTCGCAGGGGATCTGTCTGGCCAACGCCTCCTGGGTGAGCAACTCGGCCTCGCGATAGAAGCGGAGTAAGTCACCGAAGAGCACCGCGTTGCTGACTCCGCCCGTGGCCTCCGCATTTCGCTGGGTCACAGAACCCGCCTCTCCTCCGTGGCAATGGCCCAGTGGCACGCGTCAAGCATTGATACGCACCGTTCCCTCACGCGACCCTCTATACACCCAGAGTGACGAAGTGGCCCCGGAGTGAACATGGTTGAGCCGATCACGAAGCGGATCGAACAAGGAACGCTCGTTTACGACGCCAGTACGAACAAGGTGGGTGAGTACCGGGGCAAGGCGGGCCCCTACGCGATGCTGCGCCCCCTCGGCGGCGGCCGGGAGTGGGAGGCCAATCCGGGGGCCCTACGTCCCGCAACTCCGGAGGAACGGCTGAGTGCAAGCGTGAAGGCAGCCAACTCCCGCTCGGGGGAAGGAAATTCGGTGCCCTACGACATCACCACGCCGCCCTCCCCCATCCCCGACTGCCAAGCCTGCGCCGACTTCGCCGCACTCCGGCACGACGCCCGCGCCCGCGGTGACGGCACCGCCGAGACGGATGCGAACGTCCTGCTGCGCCGGCACCAGCACCGCGACCACGATGCACTCCGGCACCGACGGATCTTCCGCTTCGTGCCGTACGCGATCGTCCAGGACCCGGGCGCGGAACCGGAGTACGAGGCCCGTTGCGTCTCCGGCGACAAGGACGACTGCAGCGCCACGTCCGGACCGTGCGGCGACCCGGCGACCGTAGAGGAATGGCAGCGCAAGCACACCCAAGCGACCCGGCACACCCGCTACCGCCGCAGCTTCGCGGACTACGCGGTGCTGGCTCCGCAGCCGTAGACCTGGCTGCGGAGCCCCCCTCCTCGGGTCAGCCGAACTTCGGCAGGTCGCTGGAGCAGGTCAACTGGCTTGTGTCCGCAGGGACGATGCGCTCGACGGAACCAGGCCGGCCGTCGGTGATCTTCAGCTGAGCGGCCGACAGGTAACCGATGAAGAACTGCTTCCCGTTGGGAACGGCGGCGGGATGGAAGTCGAAGACGACCCGGTCGTCAGCCTCCCGGTGGGCGGTGCGCACCTTCTCGACGCCGGGCCCGGAGCCATGCCGGTCCAGCGTCGCCGGGTCATCGACTCCCCTGCAGAACTCGCCCACCTTGATGAGCACCGGGAACCCCGCCGCGTCCAGCGCCCGTTCCAGCCCCGCGTGATCGTCGAAGTAGGCCTGCTTGTCCCAACTCACCCTGACGGAACCGTTCTTGAGGCTGTCGACGGCGTAGGCGGCGGTGTGGATGTGGACGGTGCCCGCGCCGGTGGCGAGTTCGTCCGACGGGGGTGCCGTGGACGGGTTGCCGTAGGTGGACACGCCAAGCGCCAGCCCGGTCACGGCCACCGCGCCCACCAGGGCGACGACGCGCCGCCTGCTCCGCCGCGCGCGTCCGGCGGCGGTGATCCGCTCGACGGGGGTGTCGAGAGTGACGTCGGCGAACGAGGTCCGCAGCGCGTCGAGTACGTCGGTTACGTCCGTGTCGTGTTCGGTCATGGTCCGGCCTCCGGGGTGACGAGATGGCCGCGCAGGGTCGCGACGGCCCGTGACAGGTGGGCGGTGACGGTGCCGGGCGCGATCCCCAGGGCCTTCGCCGTCGCCTCGGTGTCGAGGTCCAGGAAGACCCTGAAGGCGATCACCTCCCGCTGCCGGCGCGGCAGTTGGCGCAGCAGGACGAGCAACGCGGGGTCGAGGCCGGCCTCGGCGACCGCGGGTGCGGCCAGGTCGTGTCCGGCATCATCGAGGGCGAGGGTCACCTCGCGCCGTCTCCGCCGCCACCACGAGACACGCGCGTTGAACGCCGTACGCACGACCCATGCCCGGGGCGCCGGATGCCGCCCGACTTTCGGCCAGGCCACCCACGCCCGGGTGAACGCCTCGGCCACCAGATCTTCGGCGAGCTGCCGCTCCCCCACACCGGCGAGCACGGCCCTGAGGCACACGTCCCGGCTACTGCTGTAGAACTCCGCGAACTCCAGCTCCTTCACACTCCCTATACGCGTCGGGGGTGGGATTCGCTTACTCGGGGATGTCGAGGCTGGCCGGGGGGACGGCGGAATGGACGCGTGCTGATACGTGAACGTCGGGCCGCCCGCTTCTTTGCCAGTGTCGGGCTTCCACGGCCCGAGTAAAGGGCGCTGCGCTTCGCTCCGCGTCGCCTTCGGCGATGCCCCTTCGGGTCACCCTTGACCCGGTCCGCTCCAGCCCGTTCGAGAAGCGAGCCGCTGAACCTGCCCAGCGAGAGGCGAGCGCGCCGCGCGCCCCACCCACCAACCGTTGGCCGCCAAGCCGGCCCGGCGTGCCGGCGAGACGCGGACGCGCCCCGCTCCGCTGGTTGCGGACGCAGCCCACGCAAGGGTTGGCATGCCTCGGCCACCCGTTCCTCCCGGCCGCTCGCTCGCTTCCAAGACGGGCTGGAGCGGACCTAGTCAAGGGTGGAGCGCAGCGGAATCACCGCAGGCGACGCGACCGCAGGGAGCGCCCTTTACTCGGTCCGCGCAAGCCCGACACTGGCAAAGAAGCGAGTGGCCCAACGGTGACTTGTGAAGTCCCATCCCCGAACTCTGGACAATCCGGGGCGAATTTTGACACGGTGCGGTGTCATGCCCCTCGACTTCCGCGCCTTCTACGCCACTCAGAGCACGTACTCCGACCCCGGCGCCCTCGCCGACCACTACGCCGATCTCCCGCGCGACCCCGCCCAACTCGCCCGCATCGCCCGCGACTTGATCGTCCACCGCCTGGAAGCCGGCTTCTACGACCACGTCCACCCCACCGACCGTCTGCACAACGACGCCGAGACCCGCTACATCGACGACATCCTCCGCATCCTCGTCGACCGGAACGACGCCCCGCTCACCCAACGACGCGCACCGGACGACCGGTTCGTCGGAACCTGCCGGGACTTCTCACTGCTGCACTGCTCGTTCCTGCGGCGCCTGGGCATCCCGGCCCGTATCCGTTCCGGCTTCGCCGACTACTTCAGCGAGAACAACTCCGCCCGCTTCCACGGCGATCACGTCGTCACCGAGTACTGGCACGACGACCGCGGCTGGCTCCTCGCCGACTCCCAGCTCGCCGACCCCGTCATCGCGGACCACTGGAACATCGACTTCGACCCGATGGACGTACCCCGCGACAGATACCTCGTCGCGGGCGAGGCCTGGCAGGCCATCCGCACGGGCGGCGCCGACCCGACGACCTTCGGACTGCATCCGCCGGAGGAAGGCCCGTTCTGGGGCGAACGGTTCGTCGCGGGCAACATCCGCCTCGACCTCGCCGCCCTCAACAAGGTCGAGACCCTGCTCTGGGACGTGTGGAGCGAGGACGAGGGCAAGCCCGGGGAGCCGTTGCCGGAGTCGTCACGCCTCTTCTACGACCGTGTCGCCCCGGTGGTCAGCGGCGAGGTCTCCTTCGACGCCGTACGGAAACTGTTCACCGAGGACGACATCCTGCGCACCCCGCCCACGGTGACCTGTTACGCCCCCTTCAACGGGCCCAGCCAAGTCACCCTGCGCGCCGGCATCGTCTAGGCCACGGTCCGCAGCCCTCGCACCTGCGCCGCCCCCATCCCCCGTACCACCCGATGCGCGCACGCCGCCGCCAGCAACTCCCCCAACAGGTCCGGGTCGTCGATCTCCAGGCCGAGCAACGACTCGATGCGTTCCAGGCGTTGGTAGAGCGACTGGCGGCCGATGTGCAGCAGGGCCGCTGTCCGGGTGGGTGAGCAGCCGTGCCGCAGGTGTACCTCCAACGTCCGTACCAGGTCGCTGGGATGGGCCGCCTCCCACGCCAGCAGCGGGCCCAGCGCGTGCTGCACGAGCCGGGCCAGGCGGTCGCGGTTCGCGTCGATGCCGCCTCGGGTCAGCTCCCGTTCCAGCGCCAGTGCCCGCGCCGATGTCACCAACGGGCCTCCCGGTACGGCGGGTTCGGCGGCCGGGACGGTCAGCGCGAGTTCCAGGGTCGTACGGGCCGCTCGCAGGGTGTCGCTCCAGCGCAGCCAGCCGCTGCCCGCGTCGACCACATGCCCGACCGCGACGGTCAGCCCGGGCTCGGCCGCCGTACGGAAGGCTTCCTGTACGGCGCGGACGGGGTCACCCGAGACAGCGCCCGGAAGCGCGAGCAGCGCCAGTACGTCGCCGGGAAACGCCGCCCGCAGCATGCTCGCCCCGCCCAGCAGCCGTACCGCCCGGTCGACGGAGGAAACCTCGCGTGTGCCGTGCACCGAGACGCCGATCAGGCGGGCGCCGGGGCCGGGGTGGAAGCCGGCGAGTGCGGACCGTGCCTCGACCTCGGGCTGGTTCAGCGCGGCCCGGTCCGCGAGGTCGGCCAGCAGCGCGGCGGTGTGGTCGTCGCCCCAGGGGCGTACGACGGAGCGGCCGGACAGGCCCCGGGCGACGATCGCCCGGTTGGCTGCCTCGGTGATCCGTACGAAGGGCACGACCCGGTGCAGGGCCAGCAACGGAAGCCCCAGGCGGCGGGCCTCGTCCGTGACCTCCGGCGGCATCGTGGGCAGGGAGCGGCCGATCTCGACCGCCAGGCCGGACGCGCCCCGGGCCGCCAGTTCGCGGACGTAGCGGCGGCGGATCTCGGCGGCGGTGTCGGTGAGGCCGAAGCCGTTGGTGAGGAGGAGTTCGCCGCCGTCGAGGAAGTTCGCGCCCTCGTAGACCTCGCTGGAGTGGACCCAGCGCACGGGGCGGTCGAGGGCGGCTTCTCCGGCCAGGAGTTCGGGTTCGGCGGCGCGGACCGGGTCGAGGGCCAGGACCTCACGGAGGGTGAGTGCGGGCACGGGAACCTCCAGAGGCGCGGACAGTTCGTCCGGGTACGGGTTGCGGGGAGAGTACTTTCCGCACGTTGCCCTCGTGTTTCGGCCACTGGAGAGTGAGCACATGAAGCCTTTGGATCAGGCACAAGCGAGCGCCTGGCTCGCCACCGCCGTCGAGGAGGCCCGCGCCGGACTCGGCGAGGGCGGCATCCCGATCGGTGCCGCGCTCTACGGCGCCGACGGCACCCTGCTGGGGCGCGGCCACAACCGGCGCGTCCAGGACGACGACCCCTCGATGCACGCGGAGACGGCCGCCTTCCGGGCGGCGGGGCGGCAGCGGTCGTACAAGGGGACGACCATGGTCACCACCCTCTCGCCGTGCTGGTACTGCAGCGGGCTGGTGCGGCAGTTCGGTATCTCGCGGGTCGTGGTCGGCGAGGCCGTCACCTTCCACGGCGGGCACGACTGGCTCGCCGAGCACGGTGTGGAGATCGTTCTCCTCGACGACGCCGAGTGCACCTCGCTGATGCGCGACTTCATCAAGAACAACCCGGCACTCTGGAACGAGGACATCGGTGACTGAGCCCCGTATTCCGACCATTGATCTCCGTCCCTGGATCGACGGGGACGACGAGACCCGCAAGGACATCGCCCGTACCGTCGACAGCGCCCTGCAGACGGCCGGGTTCCTGCTCGTCACCGGGCACGGGGTCGATCCTGCGCTGCGGTCCCGGATCCGGGAGGCCGCGCGTGCCTTCTTCGCGCTGCCTGTCGATGTCAAGGAGCCGTACTCCGCGAAGGTCGGCGGGCGCGGGTGGCTCGGGCCCGGTGCCGAGGCCAACGGGTACTCGGAGGGGACCGAGACTCCGCCGGATCTGAAGGAGTCGCTGACCTTCGCGACGCACCGGCCGTTCGAGGACCCGGTGGTCAACGCGGAGTGGTACGCGCCGAATGTGTGGCCGACGGAGATCCCCGGGCTCCAGGAGCTGTGCGAGGAGTACCTCGACCGGATGGGCGAGCTGGAGAAGCAGCTGCTGTCGCTGCTCGGGGACGCGCTCGGGCTCGAACCCGACTTCTTCTCGCGGCACATGGACCATCCGACGTACGGGTTCAACATCAACTGGTATCCGGGCGTGGAGGTCGTCGGGGAGCCGGAGCCGGGGCAGTTCCGGATCGGGCCGCACACCGACTTCGGGACGGTGACGATCCTCGACCGGCAGGCCGGGAAGGGGGGCCTTCAGGTCTTCACCGACGAGGGCGGGTGGGAGGACGCGCCGTTCGATCCCGACGCCTTCACCATCAACATCGGTGATCTGATGGCCCGTTGGACCGGTGACCGGTGGCGTTCGGGGCGGCACCGGGTGCTGCCGCCGCCCGCCGACGCACCCGCCGAGGAGCTGATGTCGCTGGTCTACTTCGGCGAGTGCACCCCGGGCACGCTCGTGGAATCGGTGCCCGCGCCGGTCGGGCGGGTGGCGTACGAGGCCGTCGACTCGCATGTCTATCTGCGGGAGAAACTGGACTCGATCACCGTCGAATAGGCCCTCGTTCAGACATTTTCGTAACTCAACGGACACCACACGACCTAGTCCGAACCAACTCCCCCTATTTACCCTGGTGTTGATAGACAGGTTCCGGTGTGCAGGGCGACCGCTCAGGGGGAGATGCGGTGGGTAGAGGGCTGCACGGCCGCGGGGCGCTGTTCGAGTCACAGCCGCCCGGTCTCGCCTCGCGCCTGACCGGGCTGCGCCCCTACCAGCTGCTCACCACGCCGTACGAACACCCGGAACCGCCCTTCGTGGTGCTCGCGGGCGCGCGCGGCCTCGGCAAGAGCACGGTGCTGGCGGAGCTGCGCACCGCGTACCGCGGGCACACGCCGGTCGCGCTGATCGACTGCGAGGCCGACCGGCTGACCAGGCTGCCGGACGGGCGGCCCGCCGCGACCTGGTCGCCGGTGTGGCAGGCGCTGACCACGATCGCGGAGCAGCTCAGGGAGCCGGTGGTGCACGGCGCCGGTGCCATCGACTTCCCGCGCCTGGAGGCCGGGCTGCTCGCGGTGTGCGCCACCGGCTGGGACGCCCGGGACGAGGACAGTGCCCGTGAGGAGGCCCGGCGGATCCTGCTGCTGAGCGATCCGGCCCGGCGCTGGTCGGTGATCGCGCAGGGCTGGGCGACGAAGGTCGCCTCCCGGCTGATCGCCAATGTGTCCGGTACCGGTCCGGTCGGCCAGGCCTTCATCGAGGCGACCCTCGACACCCTCTTCGACCTGGTGTGGACGCCGAACGGGCTGCTGAAGGCGGGCGCCGACTGGTACCGCGACTATCCGGGCGCGAGCGGCGACCCCAAGCGCGGGCTGATCGAGATCGCCCGGGACTTCCGCGCCGACGGCACCTCCCGCACGGACGCCGAACGCTGGCTGCTGCGCGCGCTGCTCGCCGACCTGGGCGACACCTACCGGCGGCGGTGGGAGCGGATGCGCCGGGTCGGGCGGCCGGTCGTGCTCGTCGACAATGTGCAGTCGGGGCCGGGGCCCGGGCTGATGAAGGCCGTACTGAAGGAACGTTCGGACGGTGTCGGCGACCAGGTGGCCTTCTTCGCCGCGCTGCGCGGGGACCGGCATCCCGATCTGCCGGACGCGGTCCGTCATCCGCTGCCGGAGGTGGGGCGGGCGAGCGGCTGGGTGCCGGGGGCTTCGCCGTCCTCGCGGGCCCTGCTGGTGACGCTGCCGCCGCTGACTCCGGAGGAGACCCGGCGGGTGATCGCGGACGTGTGCGCGACCGAGCAGATCCGGGTCGAGGTGCCGCCCCAACTGCCGTACGCCATCCACCGGTTGACGGCCGGCAGTCCGCTGGGGGCGGCGCTGCTCGGGGAGGCGGTACGGCAGACCCGGCCGGCCGGGGCCGTGAGTCCCGGGGAGTTGCTGACCGCGGGGCTGAAGCCGGAGGGGGATGTGGCGAGTGATCCGCGGCCCGTGTACCGGGAGTTGCTGGACCGGCTGGTGGCGTCCGGGATCGCGGAGGAGCTGGCCGTGCTGGCCACCGCGCACGACGGGGACTCGGCGCGGGCGCTGGCCCAGGGGCGGCGGCTGCGGGACAGTTTCGGCGCGTCGGGGGTCAACCGGCTGCGCACGCAGCTCACTTCGGAGGGGTTGCCGCCGGCGGCGGGCTATTTCGTGGGCGATCCGTTCCTGCGCACCCTGCTTCTGCTGCGGCTGCATCTGGACGACGCGGACCACGGGCGCTGGCGGGCGGTGCACCGTTCGCTGCTCTCGCACTACGAGGGGCTGCCCGGCAGCCCGGACGCACCGTCCCGCGCCCGCTACCGGCTGCACCACGAACTCGCGCTCGGCGACACCGCGGACGCGGTGGAGTACCTGCGGGACAACTTCCGTCTCATCCCGCCGCGGGCCTGGCTGGAGACGCTGCTGTTCGTGACCGCCGCGCCCTACTACCACGCGCACGATCCGCACGGCCGGGACATCGGTGCGGCCGGCGACCACCGCAAGGCCGTCGCACTGGCCCGCACGGACGCCGAGGAGCAGCCGCCGGAGGGTGTGGACCCAGTTCTGCATCTGACGGTACGGCGGCTGCTGCACGCGGTGTGGCAGGTGACGGATCCGCTGGTGCTGCCGGACGGGGAGGTCGCGGACCGGATGCACTTCGATCTGGAGCAGCTGTCGACGGTGTGGCCGGCGGGCAGCGAGCTGCTGTACCGGGCCGCGCAGCAGTGGCCGGAGGACGCGTTGGCGGGGCGTGCGCTGCGGGTGCCCGCGGGGGCGGACGGCGACGACGGAAGCGGGGGGCTGCGGTGAGGCGACGGCTGCGCGAGCTGTTCGAGGAGATCCGGACCATCCCGGTCTACCGGTACACGGCCCTGGTGGTGGCGGCCGTCCTGGTCGCCGGGCTGGTGGTGCTGGTGCGCACCGCCCTGCGCGAGGACCGGTCCTGTGCGGCCGGGGTGGCCCGTCCCGAGGGCAGCGACGAGTGTGTGGGGGTGTCGACGTCGGCGTTCGACTTCGGGCAGCGGCGGCTCGCCGACACCATCAGGGCGGTGGCCCGCGAGAACGGCCGCCTGAAGGCGGGGACCTTCGTCTCGGTCGCACTCTACGAGCCGTTCACCGCGACCGACACCGACACGATGAACGACGTACTGCATGAATTGCAGGGCGCCTATCTCGCGCAGTACGCGGCCAATCACGACGACAACGGCGAGACGCCGTACATCCGGCTGGTGCTCGCCAACCCCGGTGCCACGGGCGCCCATTGGGAGCGGGCGGTGGACAAGATCGTGGCGATGACGAAGTCGTCGGACCGGCTGCGGGCGGTCACCGGGATAGGGACGAGCACCGACAACAACAAGAAGGCCGTGGCGGAACTGACCCGGCTCGGCGTCCCGGTGGTCGGCTCCTCCATCACCGCCGACAACCTCGCCAACGGGCAGCGGGGCAAGGACCCTTACCCCGGGCTTGCCCGGGTCTCCCCCACCAACACGAACGAGGCGCGTGCGCTGGCCTCGTTCGCCAAGGTGACGGCGGACCGGGCGCTGCTGGTCTACGACAAGCCGGGCGACCCGTACACGAAGACGCTGCAGCAGGCCTTCACCACGCTGCTGAAGGGATCGCCGTACGGTTCCTGGCCGTTCACCCCGCCCGCGGACCGCAGCCAGGAGGGCAGTACGCCCAACACGTTCCGGCAGATCACCGATCTCGTCTGCGACACGGACGCGAAGCTGGACACCGTGTTCTTCGCCGGGCGGCACACCCAACTGCGCCAGTTCATCAACGCGTTGGGCCGCCGCGGCTGCCAGTCACGGAAGTTCACGGTGCTCACCGGCGACGAGGGCTCCTACCTGACCGGCGACAGCCGACTCGACGCCAGTGCCCTCCAGCACGGGGTGTCGGTCCGCTACACCGCGCTGGCCCACCCGGACGCGTGGCTCAAGAACGCCCCGGCGACCGGGGGTTCGGCCCAGGACTCGCAAGAACTCGACAGGCTCCTCGCCGCCGCCAAGACCGCACCGGTCGGCCCGATCGGCACCGTCGCCCTCGCCGACGGACAGGCGATCATCGCCTACGACGCGATGCAACTCGCCGTCCACGGCGTCCGCGAGGCCACCCCGGCCCAGCGGAAGATCCCGCCGCTGTCCGATGTCGGCCTCCAATGGCCGCAGGTCAAGGGCTCGTTGCGGGTGAGCGGGGCGAGCGGCTGGATCTGCCTGGACGTCCACGGCAACCCGTACGACAAGGCCGTACCGATCGTGGAACTCACCCCGAAAGGCGCCGCCCGCTTCGTGAAACTCGCCTGGCCGGAGGGCAGGCCTCCGTCGAAGGGGTGCCTGCCTCCGGCCTGAACACCGCTGATTTCTACGGCCGTTCGCCCGCCTTGTCGACGACGGCCCGGCGCAGGACTGCCGTGTTGGCGGTGACCGTGCCCTTCTTCGCGCCGGCGTTGTCCTTGGTGGCCACCTCGCGCTCGCCGAGGAATTCGTAGGTCTTCGCGTCGAAGATCCACTCGTCCCGGAGCGGGTTGTCGGGGTCGGTGCGGGCGATGCCGATTCCGGGTCGGCCGACGGCGTCCACCACGTGCTCGACCGTCGTGACGCCGGGAATCCTGGCCACCGCTCGGAAGAGTGCCGCGCTCTGCGCGGGCGGCACGATCGCGTCGCGGAGGAGATCGCCGACCAGCACGAACATCGCCTGGCTCTGCTCCTGACCGCCGTACTTCAGGGCGGACCTGGCGAGGTAGTCGTACATCGCGTCGGCGTCGGTCGGCAGTGTCCTGACGTGGTTGTAGAAGGAGGAGACGTCCCAGCCCGCCTTGCCCGGTTTCACGTCCGGCGGGACGGAGTGCTCCCCCAGGCCCGCCTGCCGCACCAGCCCGGTGTGCAGGCCGTCCACCGACATCCACACCTCCTGCCGGTGCAGCGGATCGACCTGGGTCTTCGCGCCCGCGCCGGAGCGCGTGTACGACACCTTGCTCTCCACGTACACGAACTGGTCGTCACGGACCCTGCCGTAGGACTTCTCGTGCTCGGCCGCCAGCGCGATGTCCTCCAGGAGGGCGGCGGTGGAACGGCTCGGTGGCCGGGCGGGCGCGCCGGAGCCGGAGCCGGACGGCGGCAGGACCACGAAGGCGACGGCAGCCGCGGTGGCGACGGCGGTCGCGGCGAGCGCGGGCCGCAGCCATCGGCGCGGCCGGGCCTCGGGCTTCTCGTGCCGGATCTCGGTCATCAGACGCTCCTTGAGGAGTCGGTGACGGCCCGGCGGAAGGTCTCTCTCGGGGAGTTCCGGGAGCTGGTTCATCGCTTGTCCTCCCTCAGGGGCCCGACCGCTTCGCCGCGGTCACCTTTCATCTGTCCGTCCCGCGTGGGGAGTTCCGTGCTTTTGAGATGTTTCGCGAGCTTTGCGCGCGCCCGCGAGAGCCGCGACCGTACGGTCCCCACCGGCACCTCCAGCGCTTCGGCCGCCGCCCGGTAGTCGAGCCCGGACCACACGCACAGGGCCAGCACCTCGCGCTCGGCCCGGCGGAGGGTGGACAACGCGGTGCGTACGAGGGCCAGTTCGGCCGCGTCGTCGAGGCGGGCGGCGACCTCGTCGGCGAAGTCGCGCTCGACCTCGTCACGGGGCAGCCGGGACACGGCCGCCGCGTGTCTTCGGGCCGCGCGGCGGGTGTTGCGCGTGACGTTGGTGGCGATGCCCAGCAGCCAGGGCCGCAGCGAACCGCCCTCCTCGTCGACCTTGCCGCGCAGCCGCCAGGCGTCCAGGAAGGTCAGCGACACGATGTCCTCGGCCTGCACCCAGTCCCCCGTGAGCCGGAAGCCGTGGTTGTAGACGGAGCGTGCGTACGCGTCGAAGAGCTCGCCGAAGGCGTCGTGGTCCCCCGCGCGGATGCGTTTCCTCAACCTCGGGTTCGTATCCACACCCCTCTACCTGTCCGGACGACACAGGCCGGTTCCGGTGACCCATGTCACACGGAACCGGCCTGTGCCGAAAGGGAGTTGCGGCTTACACGCCGGCGTAGGAGTGCTTGCCGCCGACGAAGATGTTGACGCCGTAGTAGTTGAAGATCCAGCAGCCGAAGGCGATCAGGGCAAGGTAGGCGGCCTTGCGGCCCTTCCAGCCGGCCGTGGCGCGGGCGTGCAGGTAGCAGGCGTAGGCGACCCAGGTGATGAACGCCCAGGTCTCCTTCGGGTCCCAGCCCCAGTAGCGGCCCCACGCGGACTCGGCCCAGATCGAGCCCGCGATGATCGTGAACGTCCAGAGGGGGAAGACGGCCGCGTTGACGCGGTAGGAGAACTTGTCGAGGTTCGCCGAGGCGGGCAGCCGCTCCATCACGGAGGTGGCGAAGGCGCCGGGCTTGCCGCCGGCGGCGAGCTTGCTCTCGTACGAGTCCTTGAAGAGGTAGAGGAGCGTGCCCACCGCGCCCACGTAGAAGACCGCGCCGCAGATGATCGCGGTGGAGACGTGGATGTACAGCCAGTACGAGTGGAGGGCGGGAACCAACTGGTCGCTGGCGGTGTACAAGACAGTGACGGCGATACCGAGATCGAGGAGGACCGTGGTGACCAGGAACAGGCCGAGCCAGCGCACGTTCTTCTTGAGCAGCAGCAGCGTGAGGTACACGCCGACGGCGACCGTGGAGAAGGTGATGTTGAACTCGTACATGTTGCCCCAGGGCGCCCGCTCCACCGAGGCCGCGCGGGCGAGGACGCCGCTCAGCTCGACGAGGAACGCGAGCACCGTGAGGGACACGGCGATACGGCCGTAGAGGTCGCCCTGTTCGTCCCCGCCGTGTGCGCCGGGACCGTCCGGCACGTCGCGGGAGCCGGACGCGGCCCGGACGACGACCTTCGGCCGTTCCAGGACGGTGGTGCCGCCCGCGTTCTGCACGGTGACGGCGGGTGCGGCCGCCTTCTTCGCGGCGGCACCGGTCAGCGCGGCGGCCGTACGGCCGATCTTGCTGCGGCTGCCGAAGGTCCACTCGGCGATGTACGCCAGGAAGGCCAGGGTGTAGACGGCCATCGAGGAGTAGATCAGCGTGTTGCTGACGTTGGCGAGGTGTTCGTTGGTGGCGGCGGTGACATTCACTGCTGCTCAGCCCCTTCGGGGGGTACGGGGGGTTCGTCGTCGGTCTTCGTCGGGGCCCGGTCGTGCACGAGTGCCGCCAGGTCGCCGAGTTCCTCGGGGAGTTTCGCGGACTCGCTGCGGCCGAGCCCGGCCATCTCGACGACGGTGCTGCCGTCGTCGCCGGTGGTGGCGCGCACCCAGACGCGGCGGCGCTGGATGAACAGGGAGCCGGCCAGACCGAAGATCGCGGTGAGCGCGCCGGCCAGCGCCCAGTCGGTGCCGGGCTGCTGGACGACCTGGAAGCCCGCCCATTCCTTGATCTGCTTGTCGAAGGTGATCGACCCGGCGCCGTTCGGCAGGGTCATCGTCTCGCCGGGCAGCAGCTGTTGCTTGAGGATGTTGCCCTTGGAGTCCTTGAACTGCTTCAGGTTCTTGGTCTCCAGCTGGTACACGTTCTGCGGGATGCCCGCGTTGACGCCCAGGTCGCCGTGGTAGCCGGTGACATTGAGCACCGGGTAGTCGAGGCCGGGGTACTGGGAGAACATCGTGCCGCTGCTCTTGGCGTACGTCGGCACGAACACGGCGGCGAAGCCGAGCTGTTCGGCGACGCCCTGGGCGTTCTTGTAGCCGTCGAGGACCTTGATGGCGCCCTGCGAGGTGACGTTGGAGTCGATCGGCAGCATCGGCACGGCCTGGTGGAAGACCACGTTGCCCTTGCCGTCCCGGACGGTGACGACCGGGGCGTAGCCGTGACTGACCAGATAGACCTTCGAGTCGCCGATCTCCAGCGGCTCGTTGACCTTGATGGTGTGCTTCTTGGCCTTGCCGTAGGCGCCGACGCTGTAGGTGATGTCGGCCTGGAAGGTGCGCGGGGTGCCCCGGTTGGGGCCGGTGCGCTCGTAGGTGCCGACGAAGTTCTTCAGGTTGAAGCTGAAGGGGACGAGGTCGTCGTCGCTGAAGAGGTTGCCGGACTTGAAGTCGTCGTACTGGGTGAGGGTGTTGGAGAAACCGTCGCCCTCGACGATCAGCTTGTCGCCCTCGGACTTGAAGAGCTGACCCCAGGCGAACGCGATCAGCATGACGATCAGCGCGAGGTGGAAGAGGAGGTTGCCGGTCTCGCGCAGATAGCCCTTCTCGGCGGCCACGGCGTCCCCGGCGACGTGGGCGCGGAAGCGGCGCTTCTTCAACACCGTGAGGGCGACTTCGCGGACCTGCTCCGGTTCGGCGGCGGTGCGCCAAGTCGCGTAGGCGGGAAGGCGGTCGAGGCGTTTGGGGGCGCCCGGGGGACGGCCGCGGAGCTGGCCGACGAACTGCCAGGTGCGCGGGATGATGCAGCCGATGAGGGAGACGAAGAGGAGGATGTAGATCGCGCCGAACCAGGCGGAGCCGTAGACGTGGAAGAGGCCGAGCTTCTGGTAGATCGGCCCGAGCGTCTTGTGCGCGGCCTGGAACTCGGACACCTTCAGCGCGTCGGTGCCGGACTGCGGGATCAGCGAGCCGGGGACCGCGCCGAGCGACAGCAGGAACAGCAGCATCAGCGCGACCCGCATCGAGGTCAGCTGCCGCCACATCCAGCGCGCCCAGCCGAGCGCCTCACGGCCGGTCCAGGCGAGCCAGCCGCTGAGGCCGGGCTTCCGGTTGCCGCCGAAGGAGCCGGGCATGGCGGTCTCGACGGGGGCGGTGGAGAGCTGGGAACCGGCGGCGCCGAGGTCCTGCTCCTCGGCGGCGGACGAGTCGGTGGTCGTCTTGCTCATCGATCAGATCCCTACAGTGAAGCCGTCGGACCAGCTCTGCATGTCCTGCACCAGCGCGTCCCACGCGCCGGTGAGCAGCAGCACGCCGGTCACGATCATCATGGTGCCGCCGACGCGCATCACCCAGACGTAGTGGCGCTTGACCCAGCCGAAGGCACCGAGGGCCTTGCGGAACGCGACCGCGGTGAGGACGAAGGGGACACCCAGGCCGAGACAGTACGCGACGGTCAGTATGGCGCCGCGACCGGCACTGGCCTGACTCATCGAGAGGGCCTGCACGGACGCGAGGGTCGGTCCGATGCACGGGGTCCAGCCGATGCCGAACAGCGCGCCGAGCAGCGGAGCCCCTATCAACCCGGTCGTCGGCCGCTTGTGGAAGCGGAACTCACGCTGGGTCAGCCAGGGCATCAGCCCCATGAAGAACACGCCCATGGCGATCATGAGCACACCGAGCGTCTTGGACAGGACGTCCTTGTTCTCCTGCAGCGTCTGCCCGAAGTAGCCGAAGAGGGCCCCGCCGGACACGAACACGACGGTGAAGCCGAGGACGAACAGGGAGGCGCCCGCGACCATCCGGCCGCGCCGGGCGTCGCCCAGGTCGGTACCGCTGACGCCGGTGACGTAGGAGAGGTAGCCGGGGACGAGCGGGAGGACGCACGGGGAGAAGAAGGAGACGAGCCCGCCGAGCGCAGCGATCGGCAGGGCCAGCAGCAGGGCCCCGCTGAAGACCGTCTCGTTCTGGCCCGGCAGGGCGGCGGCGGTGAGCAGCACGTCAGCTCACTTCTCCGCGATGACCGGGTCGAGCATCTCGCGCAGCTTCTCCTCGCTGAGTGCCTGGAGTGCGCGCGCCGCGATCTTGCCGTCCCGGTCGATGACGATCGTGGAGGGGATGGCCTGCGGGTTGAGGGTGCCCTTCTTGAACCGGAGCATCAGCTTGCCCGTCGGGTCGTACAGGCTGGGGTAGGGGACGGCGTACTTCTTCTCGAAGGCCACGGCCGGTTCGGTGCTGGTGTCGCGGGTGTTGAGGCCGACGAACTGGACGCCCTTGCCGGCGGTGGCCTTGGCGACCTGGACGAGGTTGTCCGCCTCGGCGCGGCACGGGGAGCACCAGGAGCCCCACACGTTGACGACGACGACCTTGCCCTTGTAGTCGGCGGTGTCGAGCGTCTTGCCGTCGATGGTCTTGCCGGACAGGTCGGGGGCGGCCTGGCGGTCGCCCTTCTTGACGGTCGCGATGCCGTCGGAGCCGGTGATGAAGTTGGTGTTGCCAGAGCCTCCGGAGGTACCTCCGGAGCTGCAGGCGGAAAGCACCAACGCGGCGACGGCAACGCCGGCGGTCGACAGGACGGCGCGGCTACGGGCGCGACTGGCGGCACTCATGTGAAAAGTTTCGCATGCCCGTTCTGGGGATCTTGCGCGCCCCCCTCAAGGGCGCCCGGCGGGCGGAAACTCGCATTTCAGTCGGCGTATCAGGCGGCGTCTCCGGTAGCCGTGGAAGAGGCGGTGGGGCTCGCGGCCAGGTACGACTTCCAGCCGCCGGCCGGGGCCTGGCCGACGTCGAGGCCGCGCAGCTTGGCGAGCACCTCGGGCTTCTGCACGTCGATCCAGTCGGTGAACTGCCTGAAGGAGACCATGCGGACGTCGGCGCCCTTCTCCTTCTCCGCGGCGATGTGCTTGAAGGCCTGCTCGACGGCGTCCATGTAGATGCCGCCGTTCCAGTGCTCGAAGTGGTTGCCGACGAAGAAGGGGGCGCGGTTGGTCTCGTACGCGCGCTGGAAGCCGGAGATGTAGGCCTGCGCGGCCTGGGTACGCCAGCCCGGGTAGTTGTAGGCGGGCGCGTTGGTGGAGTTGACCGACTGGTTGGCCAGCATGTTGTAGTCCATCGAGAGGACCTCGAAGCTGTGCCCGGGGAAGGGGACGGCCTGGAGGGGGTAGTCCCAGACGCCGTTCTTCTTGTCGGGCCAGACCTGCCGGCCGCCGGGCGAGGAGGCGTCGTAGCGCCAGCCGAGCGAACGGGCGGTGGGCAGCAGCTGGTTCTGGCCCAGGAGACAGGGCGTACGGCCGCCGACGAGTTCCTTGTCGTAGTCGAAGGGCAGCGACGGCAGGTCGTGCCAGCCGGTGTTGGTGCGCCACTCCTTGACGAAGGACTTGGCCTGGTCGATCTCGCTGCGCCACTGCTGGGGCGTCCAGTTGGCGACGGTGCCGTAGCCGGAGCAGAAGTGGCCGTTGAAGTGGGTGCCTATCTCGTGGCCTTCGAGCCAGGCGCGGCGGACGTTGGTGAGGGTCGCCTTGACGTGTTCGTCGGTGAGGTAGCCGATGTCGGAGGCGCCGCGCGGGTTGTTCGGCGGGTTGTACAGGCGCTTCTTCGACTCGGGCAGCAGATAGAGGCCGGAGAGGAAGAAGGTCATGCTCGCGCCGTGCTGCTTGGCGAGGTCGAGGAAGCGCGGGAACAGTCCGTTGCCGACCTCGCCCGCACCGTCCCAGGAGAAGATCACGAACTGCGGCGGGGTCTGGCCTGCCTCCAGCGGCACGGGCTTGGCGGGCTGCTTGGGCTGGCTGCCGGTGAAGGACGTGGAGCCGTCACCGATGGGCTTGGCGCGGGGCTCCATGGACTTGCCGGGCTTGCCGGAGTGGCCCTTCCCGGAGTCGCCGAAGGGGTCCGACCCCTGCGAACCGAGCGTGCCGCACCCCGCGAGACCTACGGCTGCCGCGGCGCCGGCACCGGCTCCGAGCACTCCCCGTCGCGTGAGACTCCGCATTGCTTCCCCATCCGTCGCATCCTCTGTGGTCTACCTGTGAGAGGACGCGACGGACGGGAAAGTTCGCCAGGAACCATCTGGGTTCCGAAACAAATGTCACAGGCCTGTCTCGGCAACTGGCCCTGACGAGTGACGGAATCGTGATAGCTACGACATTCAGGCGCCGAAGGCCTTGCTCTTCCCCTTCACCGGCTTCGCGCCCGCGAGGAGATGCGCCGGGACGAGATCACGGGCCGGCTCGGTGTAGCCGACGGACACGATCTTGTCGCCGCGGTAGGTGAAGGACGTCAGCGACGCGAGCGTGCACTGCCGCTTGCGCGGGTCGTGCCACAGCCGCCGCCGCTCGACGTAGGACCGCACGATCCAGATCGGCAGCTGATGGCTGACCAGGACCGCTTCATGTCCACGGGCGGCATCCTTGGCGGCGTCGAGCGCGGCCACCATCCGCACGACCTGGTCGACATAGGGCTCGCCCCAGGACGGCCTGAACGGGTTGACGAGGTACTTCCAGTTCCCCGGCTTCTTCAGCGCGCCGTCGCCGACCCCGAAGGTCTTGCCCTGGAAGACGTTGTCGGCCTCGATGAGCCGCCCGTCGGTCGCGAGGTCGAGCCCGTGCGCCTTGGCGATCGGCGTGGCCGTCTCCTGCGCCCGCTCCAGCGGGGAGGCGACGACATGCGTGACATCGCGGGAGGAGAGGTGCTCGGCGACCCGGTCGGCCATCTGCCGCCCCAGCTCGGAGAGGTGGTAGCCGGGCAGCCGCCCGTACAACACCCCGTCGGGGTTGGCGACTTCGCCGTGCCGCATCACATGCACGACGGTGATGTCACTGGTGTTGTCGCTCATGCTGCCGTGGCCTCCGCCGCCGCTCTGGCCGCCGCCGGGAGGGCGTCGGCGATCCGCTGGATGGCCCGTTCGTCGTGGGCCGTGGAAACGAACCAGGACTCGAAGGACGAGGGGGGCAGATAGACACCCTGCGCCAGCATCGAGTGGAAGAAGGCGGTGAAGCGGTACGACTCCTGCGCCTTGGCGTCCTCGTAATTGCGCACGCTCCGGTCGGTGAAGAACACGGAGAACATGTTGGAGGCGTTCTGCAGCCGGTGCGCGACACCTTCCTTGGCGAGCGCCTCGGTGACGAGCGCCTGGATCTGCGCCGATACGGCGTCCACCGTCTCGTAGGCCGCGTCGTCGAGGAGCCGCAGCTGGGCGAGACCGGCGGCGGTGGCGACGGGGTTACCGGAGAGGGTGCCGGCCTGGTAGACGGGCCCGGCGGGAGCGAGGTGCCCCATGATGTCGGCGCGCCCGCCGAACGCGGCGGCGGGGAAACCACCGCCCATCACCTTCCCGAAGGTCATGAGATCCGGGACGACCCCGTCGATCCCGAACCACCCGGCCCGGCTGGTCCGGAACCCGGTCATGACCTCGTCGGAGATGAAGAGGGCACCGTTCTTCGAGCAGGCGTCCTTGAGCCCCTGGTTGAACCCGGGGGCGGGCGGCACGACGCCCATGTTCCCCGGCGAGGCCTCCGTAATGACGCACGCGATCTCACCGGGATGCCGGTGGAAGGCCTCGTTCACGGCTTCGAGATCGTTGTACGGCAGGACGATCGTGTCGCCGGCCTGGGCGCCGGTGACGCCGGGGGTGTCGGGCAGCGCGAAGGTGGCGACACCGGAGCCCGCGGCAGCGAGGAGCGCGTCGACGTGACCGTGATAACACCCGGCGAACTTGATGACCTTGGGGCGGCCGGTGAACCCGCGGGCGAGCCGGATCGCGGACATGGTCGCCTCGGTCCCGCTGCTGACGAGCCGCACCTGCTGCACGGGCCCGACCCGGGCGACGATCTCCTCGGCGAGCGCGACCTCGCCCTCACCGGGGGTCCCGAAGGAGGTCCCGCGCGAGACGGCGTCCTGGACGGCGGCGATCACGTCGGGCTGGGAGTGCCCGAGGATCATCGGCCCCCAGGAACAGACGAGGTCGACGTACTCGCGCCCGTCCGCGTCCGTCAGATAGGGACCGTTGCCGGACACCATGAACCGGGGCGTGCCGCCGACCGCGCGGAAGGCGCGCACCGGGGAGTTCACGCCGCCCGGTGTGACGACCGACGCACGGTCGAAAAGAGCCTGCGAGACGGGTGCTTCGTAGGGATAGGGCAGTGTGCCGGGCGACGCACTGGGCGTTCCGCTGGGCGTTGCGCTGGGCGTTTGGCTCATGACCTGCGACTTCTCCGACTTCTCGGACTCCGGGACCTCAGTTACCTCCTCAGGGTAGGCGGCGGGAGCGCGGGCACGGGCCCCCACCCATCTGCGAGACTGGGAGGTGATACACACAGATACACACAGCTCATGCGGGCGCCGGTGTACAGGGCTTGCGCAGATCCTGCGGACAGGTGTTTCAGCGCACGTTTCGGCGGGCGGCCGTGGGGGAGGTCACTGACACGATGATCGGGTTGCGCGGCTGGGGCCACGCGTCCTAGAAAAGCAGTCGGGTGGAGATATGCATCGCGGTGGCGGACTGGGCGAGGGGACTGACGATCTGGGTCCTCGGCGTGCCCGGCGGGGGAAGCACCGACGCGACGCGGAGGAGGCCGCCGAGGCGGCACGGCAGAGTGGTCCCGGATCCAGTGGATCCGCTGGATCCGGTGTGGGTTCGAATGAGTCGGATCGCGACGAACGACGTATCGAACGTCGGATCGATCAGTTGCGGGCGGGGAGCAGGAATGGTGGTCGGGTGGGGGTGACCTACAAATACTTCGGCGCGCCCGACGGCGCGACCGCGGCCCGCGTCCCGATCTCGATGCGCCCCGAGGAACTCGGCGGCGACGAGCTCGGGATGAACGGCATGTTCACCAAGATCAAGCCGGAGACGATGGCCGCGATGGTCCTCACCGGCATCGAGGGCGTCCCCCTCAACAAGGTGCCCCCGCTGGAACTGGTCGTCCTCCACCCCGACTACGCCGTCGTCAAACTCCCGATGACGGTCGTCGACCCGCTCCGCGGAATCGGCGAGGAGGCGGTCGGCGCGGCGGCGTTCATCTGGTCGACGGTGCCTGACCGGGGCGGGCCGCGGGACGCGTTCAACGTGTACCAACTGCTGCACGAGTGGCAGGACTTCAGCCATCGGTTGCATGAGGCGGGGCATCAGCCTTATTGCCTTGTGTGGCCTTGAGCGGGCTGAGGGTTCGTGGGTGATGGGCGGGGTCCTTCGGGCCTCGCCCTTTTCGGTGCCGGGGAGGGGCCGTCAGGCGGCCAGGGCGTATTGGTTTCGCTGGGGGCGCTGATGTGACCCGGGTGGCTCGCCCTCGGCTTGCGTGAAGGCGGCGTCGATCGCCTTGCGGGTGCAAGTAATCGAGTCCCGCGTGCTCCCACCCCGGGGGCATGCACACTTGTGTGGACGCAGGAACTCGCTGCCCGTCCTTCACTACGGGGATCCGCGCGTACTACAGGGATCCGCGTGCGGACCTCGGATCCGAGGTCGCTGTCGGCATTCTCCGCGATACCGCCCTGATCCAGGACTCCTGGATATTCTCGGACGGATCTTTCCCCCAGTCCTTTCGGTGGGGCATGGAGCAGGGCCCGGACCGCAAGACGGTCAGGTGCGGGCTCAGGAGGTCGCGGCCCCCAGTTGGACGGACTGCTGCCGCTCCGCCGTCGTCGATCCGGTCCCGGGGTCGTCTCCCAGAACGTTGAAGGTCGCGAGATACTCGACCGCGCCGCCGACGCGACCGACGTCCAGGTAGATGGGCAAGGTCTGATCGCCGACCTTGGCGGTCAGCCGGAGGCCAAGGCTGCTCTGGGCGCTCAGATAGTCCCCGTACTGCGCCACCCCGACGTGCTGTTTGCCGTCACTGCCGGATCCGTCGAACCCCTTGCACTGCTGCGCCGCGCCCGCCAGATCGGCCATGATTTTGTTAGCGCCGCCGCCGGCATATGAGGCCAGTCGTACCCGGACCATCACCCCGGAACGATCCTCCGCCACCGCGCTCCGCTCCACGGAGGCCACCGACTCGACAGCCCCGGTTTCGCTCAGTGCGTCGGCGACGGGCTGGCATGCGGCCTTGTCGGCCACCATGCGCACCCCACCGACAGGCCCGGACGCCGACTTCGGGACGGACACCTTCCACCCCACCGCATCACCATTAGCGATCACGGCGTGCTCCAACTGTGTACGTGTCAACGCAACCGACTTCCCACCGGGTCCACCAGTCGCGGCAACGGTCGCACCACTCGCCTTCGCGGAAGGCTTCTCTGCCTTGGAGGAGCCGTGCCCGCCACATCCCGCAGCCAACAACACCGAGCCGGCCACGATACCGGCCCGGACTATTTCCCCACGTCTGTTCGTCAACGCTCTCATCCCTTGGAAGCGCCTGCCGGTACAGCGATCAAGCATATTGTCAATCCGGATTCAATTAGTCGCCGTAAAGGCCGCAATGCCATCGAGTGCATCTTCCGCCCGACCCTCCAGCTCAGGGTCGTCGAGCAACTCTTCAAGGCGATGGACCATTTCCGCGCTGACCGCTCGGTGAATCCTTGCCAGATGTCCCATACAAGTCACAGCCAGGGCTCTGATTTGAGGGTCCGCCTCAGGTGAAATACAGTCGAGCAAAACGGCTTCTACACGCATTCGATCCGGATCATCGCAGGTCAGCCTCAGCAGAGCCCTGGTGGACAGCCCGACATCCGAACTCTGAATGTCTGCCGTCAGTGCGGCCCGCCAATTCTCCAACTCCAACTGCTTTCCATCCATCATGGAACCCCGATATCCCCCGACTTGATTCCCTTGCGCAGCGCCGCCTTCGCCTTCGCCATGCCGGGATCGGTATCTAAATCTGTTCGGACATGGCCATGGAATATCTCGTTGGTTCCGTCCTCAACGGTACAACCGCAGGGAACCTCGCCAGTCCGGTCGGTGAGGTCGTAGGTGGTCTGATGCTGGTGGAAGTTGTGGACCTCGGCCACCGTGACGGTAGTGCCGTCCGTGGTGCGGAGTTTGGTGCCAGCGGTGAGGTCGTGGGCGTTGATCCAGCGGCGGTTGGTGACGTCCCAGAAGGGGTGGTGCCAGATCGACCAACCGAAGATCAGTCACCGATGAACCAAAGAAATCTATGCGGCTTAGCCAACGCCTGGCTGGAAAAGGTTTCCAGCTCTCCCAGGAAGGCATCAAATGCGCCCCCAGTCCGCTCATGCTCCTGGATTTCGATCAGGATCCTCTCCACCTGAAGGTAATTGAAAGCAGTGTCCCCATACGGGTCAATTGAGCCCAGTAGTGGGAATTTTTTGACATCAATCCCCATGAGAACCGGATTGAACCTCTCATGGGCGAGCATCTTCGCCAGCACCTGCCCCCTACCGTTGCGGATCTCAGCAACGAGCATCACTACACCTCCTCGATCATTGAAGGTCCCTCGGGAGGCCCGGATGCATCGTTACGAGGTCTCCCATGTCCCATTCTTTGGTCGCTTGCCGCACAATGGTCAGCATAGATGTGGGAGACCCGTCGGCTTTAGTTCCGACCGTCCTTCCGGTGTCAATTATCCAACGGGCTCGTCCCGTCGCCTGCTGAACCTTTCCAATGAACCTACTCGACTGCGAGGCGAGCTTCGACAAGGCTTCCGGGGAAGAATAATCATCAGAGAAAGTTGCCCTCCCGGCATTCTCCTCCCCGCCTGCCGTGTGACGCGGGATCACATGGTCCTCAATTTGCCAATCATCGGCCTCCCCGCAGTTATGTACAAGGACCGGCGTGGTTCCCGCCATTACGTAGTACGTGTGGAGGGTACCGACGGTGAGATCGTAGGTCGTCTCGTGCTGGTGGAAGTTGTGGACTTCGGTCACCATGACGGTGGTGCCGTCGGTGGTGCGAAGTTTGGTGCCGGGGGTCAGGTCGTGGGCGTTGGTCCACCGGTGGTGGGTGGCATCCCAGAAGGGGTGGTGCCAGGTCGTGGTGATGGTCTGCCCGGCGGGTGCGTCAGCCTTTGCCTTCTGCGACGGTCCACGGACCGGGGCCGTGTCCAGGGTCAGGGTGGTGAAGTCCTTGTCCGTCGTGGTGACAATGACGTTCTGGACCTTCTCCGGAGCTGTGACGCCCGTCTGTGGGTCCGTCGCCAGGACCGTGTCGCCGACCTTGACCTTGCTGATCGGTTTGGACGAGCCGTCTGCCAAGCGGACACCGGTGCTCGGTACGAAACTGTGTGTCGCACAACTCGCGGCGTCTTCAGCCGCGTTGGCCCCCGCGCTCTCCGCCTCCGCGACCGCGTGTTCCGCCTTGACCGCGTCCTCGGCCAGTTTCGCGGCCTCCTCCGCGTCCTTGACCGCCGTATAGGCGCGGTCCAGGGAGCGCCAGACCTTGAAGGCTTCGACGCCGACCTTGATGGCCTTGAAGACCTTGCCCCAAGGGACCGCTGTAAGGGCTGTGTTGATACAGCCCATCACGTCGCCCTTGGTGAAGCAGTTGTAGGCGTCTGTCAGACCGAGGACGTCCGCGACCAGGCTGAGTAGTTGGTGCTTGAGGCCGGATGCCTGCTTCTTCGCCGCGGCGGCGGACGCGTCCGCGGTCGCCTTGGCGCGCTGTACGGCCTTGGCCTCGGCCTGCGGGTCGTAGGTCTGCTTGCTGATGTTGCCGCCGGCGGCGCCGAGCGTGTGGCCGTCGGAGCAGTGGCCCTGGTGGCAGACGGCGTGGTTCTGGCCGCCGGGGTCGACCGGGCCGGTCTCGACGTACCGGGTCGGGTTGCTCTTGCTGGTGCCGGTGCCGCCGATGGGGTAGCCGACGCCGCACTGGTCGGCCATGCACAGGCCCGACGGGTCGGACTCGGTGACCGGGGAGTCGCCGGCGTAGTCGTAAGCGTTCCAGGTCTGCGGGGAGCCGGGGTCCATGATCGGGTCGGGGCTGAGGAAGCGGCCGATGGACGGGTCGTACTCGCGGGCGCCGAGGTTGGTCAGGCCCGTGTTGTCGTCCTGGGTGCCGCCGACGTAGCCCTGTTGCCCGATCCACGTGCCGGTCTGATCGCGTGACTCGCCGAAGGGCTTGTACTGGCGGCGCGTGACCTGCTGGGTCTGGGAGTCGATCTCCAAGGTGCCGGTGCCCTGGCGGTCGGGGATCAGGTAGGTGAACTTGCCGTCGGAGGAGTGGGTGGCCACGGTCTGACCGGCGATGGAGATGTAGCGCACGCCGTCGGCGCTGGTGGCGCCTGTCTTGAGGGTGATCTCCTCGTCGCCCGTGTAGAGGGTGGTGGCGTCGGGGCTGTGGCGGATCAGCAAGCCGCCGCTGGCGTCGTACAGGTACTTCGTGTCGCCGCTGGAGCCGGTCGAGGCCAGTTCGGAGAGGTCGCCCTCGTCGTTGTAAATGAGGGTGTCAGTGCCCGCGCGGGTGGTGCGGGTGTGGACGTTGCCGTCGTCGTCGTAGGTATAGGCGTTGGTGGTGTTGGCCGTCGAGTCGGCCGGCACCACCGTGTTCACCTGGGACACCGCGTGGGCGGGACCGTTGCCCGCCGCGAACGGGGTGTACGAGGCAGTCGCGTCGTGGGAGGTGTCGCCGGTCGTGTTGTGGTCCACCTGGGAGGAGCGGGCGCCCGTGGCGTCGTAGGACCAGGACTGCCAGTACGGTGACGGGCCGCCCACCGTGCTGGAGGCTCCGGATGTGGGAGTTGCCGCGCAGGCGTCCGTGGCCGTCCAGGCGTCTTTCAGGCGCTGTGCCCAGTCGTAGTCGAAGCACTGGGTGTCGGTCGAGCCGGTCTCCAGCTGGTCGGTGATCTTCGTGACGTTGCCGGACGGCTGGTAGGAGTAGCCGGTCCTGTCGGCGATTGCGGCGCCCGACTGGGTGATGGTGGTCGAGTCCGTCAGACGCTGGGTCTGGTCGTCGTAGTTCAGGGTCTGCTGGGCGAAGTTGCCCGAGGTGCCGTAGGTGAGCTGGTAGGGCTGGTCGAACTCCGTGTAGCTGAGTTTGTCGACGTAGTCCCAGCTGTTCGTGGTGCCGCCGACAGAGGTGGGGCGGCCGTAGGCGTCGTAGTTGTACGAGACGGTCTCCTGCGGCAGCTTGACCGTCGTCGGGTCTTGGTCGGTGTAATTCTTCAGCGTTCCGGTGAGGTTGTACGTGTTCTGATGGATGTAGTTGCCGGCCAGGGCGCCTTCGGCGGCGGGGACCACGAGTTCGGTGGCCTGTGCCCAGCCGTGGCTGTCGTAGCCGAGGACCTTGTCGGTGTAGGCGGAGCCGCCCGTACCGCCCACGTAGCGGATCGACGCGGTGGGCTTGCCCTTCTTCAAGGTGTCGTACGTCCAGGCCGCCAGCTCGTTCGTCGTCGACTGCACGGCGCCGCCCGTGGTGTCGAACTCGGCCTTCTTGCGGCCCATTTCGTCGTACGTGTCGCTGATGGTCTTGCCGCGTGCGTCGGTCGTGGTCAGCAGCTGGCCGGCGTTGTCGTACGTCGAGCTGGAGGAACCGGTGTCGGGGTCGGTCTGGGAGGTGCGGCGGCCGAGCAGGTCGTAGCCGTTGGACCAGGTGTGGCCCTGACCGTCGTCCTCGCCGGTCTGGTGGCCGGCTGCGTCGTAGGAGTAGGTGACGGTGTCCGCGGCACCGGTGGCTGTGGTGCCGTGGTAGCGCAGCAGTTTGACCAGTTGGTCGCGGGCGTCGGTATACGTGGTGGTGGGTGTGGCGCCGAAGGGCGTGGTCCCGGCGGACGGGGTGACGTCGACCCGGTCGGCGCCGGGGTAGGCGGTGGTGGTGCGCCAGGTCTCGGACGCGAAGTGGTAGGCGATCGAGGCGGTCACCCGGCCCGCGCCGTCGTAGAACGTGCCGGTCTGGGACGGGGTCTGATTGTCGGGCGCGTCGACCAGAGTGCCGGACGGGGCGCCGGTGTTGTAGTACGCGTCGGAGGAGCTGACCGCCCAACCGTGCGAGTCATAGACGGTGTCGGTGATCGTACGGCCGCCGTCGACGGTCGCCGTCTGCGTTTCACGCGGGCGCAGCATCGCGTCGTAGATCGAGATGGAGGTGTGGTAGGCGTTGTCGTCGGTGAGGGTCTGGGTGGTGACCGTGGACGGCACCGACGGCGAGAGGTTGTAGCTGTACTTGATGTTCGGGTTGTTGTCGGTGGGGAAGCCCGGGCTCCACACCGCGCTCAGGCGGCCCAGCGGGTCGTAGGTGCTGGTGGTGGAGTATCCGGCCGCGTCCGTGGTCTTCAGGTCCAGGCCGCGGGCCGGGTCCAGAGTGGTCGTGGTGATGAAGCCGGCGGTCTGGCCGGTGACCTTGGGCTGGGTGACCGTGATGGAGGTCGGGTTGGTGCCGGTCGCCGGGGTGTAGGCGGTGCTTGTGACACGGCCGTCGGCGTCGGTCTCGGTGAGTTCGCGGCCGTAGGAGTCGTAGGTGTTCTTCAGCGCCGTGATGTAGTGCGGGGTGCCGTCGTCGGCGACCGTGTCGGCCTTCTGGACCATCGTGACGTCGCCCTTGGTGGGCGTGGCGGTGTTGTCCGTGGAGCCGTCGAAGAACGTGAGGTCGTCGCTGAGCACGTCGTGCGGATATTTCGGGGTGGCGGAGCAGGAGACGGCGACTTCTTGGACCCTGCGTGGGATCGGCAGCAGGTTGCCGGAGGTGTCCGTCGCGTACCAGGTGCGGGTGCACTTGTCGTCAGTTGATGTCGCGGTGTCGCCCTGGTCGTCCACGGCCTTGGGCAGACCTGTGGCACCGTCGATCGAGTAGTCGATCTCGGTCGTGCGCTTGGTGCCGTCCGCCTTGGTGGTGACGGTGCGGGCCCGCTGGATGTTGGTGCGGCGGGCGACCAGCGGGTCCAGGCCAGCCTTCGTACGGGACTGGGTGGCCGTCGCCGCCGAGCTCCAGGGGTCGGTGACACCGTCCGAGAGCAGCGCGCCGCCGGCACCGTTGTAGGTCTGCGCCTCGAAGGTCTGGCCGGCCAGCCAGTCGGAGTCCTTCTGCGGATCGTCGTTGGCCGTGTCGTTGAGGGTGACACTGCGAGTGCCGCTTGAGGTCTTGTCGCCGTCCATGCCACGGAAGAACGTCTCCCGGGACAGCGTGATCTGCGCAGGCGCCGTGCCGGTGCGGGTCTCGACCGTGCCGTAGCCACGCCACTGGTTCCAGGTGCGGTACTTGGCCTGGGTCAGCGGGTCGTCGTTGTAGTGCCAGGCCGGGTCGCCGACGTAGTTGTACGAGGTCTGGACCGGGAGCCCGCCAGCGGTGGGGTCCTGTGTCGTCACCGAGTTGACGAGGAACTTGTTGAACCAGTCCAGCTGCGGCGAGGTCTGGCCCGGCGGTGTCCAGTACTGCGGATAGCAGCGGAGGGTGTTGTTGTCCTCGCTCGACGGGAGTACTGCCGTGCCCGTGCGGTGGCATTGGGGGCCGGTGTAGTTGACCGTGACCACTTCGCCGGACTCGGTGGTGACCGTGGTCATCCGGTAGCGGGTGATCGGTTGGTAGCCGTCGAGACCGTCCACACGGTTGGCGAGCGCCTGTCCGGCGAACTTCACCGGCGGCAGGTCCAGGCTTCCGCCGTCCTTGCCGGTGTGGACGATCTGGCTCAGCCACAACGACGGGGTGGTGGTGTCCCCGGTCGACGGGAAAGTCTGGGTCAGTGTCCAGGCGTCGACGTTCTGGTAGGCGGTGCCGACCAGGGCCTGGGTGCGAATGCCCGTCAGACGCTGGGTGGTGAAGAAGGCCGGGCCGTGGTTGTTGCAGGTGCCTGTGGAAGCGCAGGTCTGGTCGACAGGGACGTCGGGCCAGTGCGAGGCGTTGGCCGTCGTCATCTTCGACGTGGCGCAGTCGAAGCTGGAGTCGGCCAGGCAGCGCTCGGAGGTGTCGAAGAAGACCTGGGCGGCGGCCTGGGCAGTGGTGTCGTAGACCTTGCCTGCCAACTGCCCGTACTGGATCTTGGACAGGTAGCCGCCGCGGGCGTACGTGGTCGGGGTGGTGGCGTTGTCCCGGCCGTAGTAGCCGGTCTCGGGCGTGTACCAGTAGCTGATGGCGTTGCCGTGCGGGTCGACGGTGTAGTCGAGGTTCCAGCGGTAGCCCTGCTGGCACCAGGAGTCGGCGAAGGTGGCGGCGTGGCAAGGCTCGGTGGCGTCATTGCCGTAAACAGGCGTGGTGAACACCGAGTTGGTGGTCGCGTTGCCCGTGGCCCAGCCGGGCAGCCGGTTCTTGCCGAAGTAGTACTGCGTACCGTCGGCGGTGGTGACGACGAAGTACTCGTTGTCGTTGTCACCGTTGACCGTGTCGGTCTTGACCTCGATCTTCTCGCCGCTGTCGCCCTGCGGGTGCCAGGTGTTGGTGGTGTCGTCGTGGACGAGCGTGTTGGACGAGCCGTTCAACGACAGAGTGAGCGAGTCGACGTCGTCCGACCAGCACTCGTCCGAGGTCTTGGGGGAGCCGCCCGCCGTGTCGTCGGAGCAGGAGGCGTAGCTGCGTTCGACGAAGCCGGGCGAGTAGTCCCAGCCGTCGCCGATCCAGGAGGACTGCGCGTTCGTCGAGGAGGTGCGCCCGTCCACGGTCTGCGAGCTGTAGTCGAGGGACACGCTCGGGGCCAGGCTGCCGGGAACGTCCGGCACCGAGATGGGGTACGAGTAGCTGAAGGCACCGGTCGAGCCGCCGGCCGTCCACTGGCCGGACGGGGCCAGGGAGGTGGCCGCGTAGCTGCCGCCGCCGCCCGCAGCGGCGGCCTCCGCCGCGAGCACCATCGGCTGTGCCGTGGTGGTGGCGGGGAGTGCCACCTCGGCCGAGACCGTCTGCGTCTTGGCGTCGTTCGTCGAGGCCAGCGGGGTCTGCTTGCGGCAGGCGGCGGCTTGCGGGGTGGTCAGGGCGCACGCCGGCAACTGGACGAGGCGCAGTCGGCCGGCCCAGTCGCCGCCGTAGGCGTCCTTGAACGCCGAGTAGTCCAGGCCCACTTGGGCGGTCCCACCTGAAGTGGTGCCGTCCGGCTGCACGGTGAGAACGACGCCGTTCAGAGCGAGCTTCTGTGCGGCCGTCTGCCCCGGCAGCGACACGTGGACGCGGGTGCCTGCGCCCACCCGATGCGCGCTCTTCGCCGCCGCAACCGTCACGGGGAGGCCGTCGGCTCGCTTGGCAGCGCCGCCACGTGCGGGAACCGCCACGTCGGCCGCCCCCTTGGCGGGCCAGGTCCTGTGGGCGTGGGCGGCGCTCCAGCGCGCCATCTGCGGCACCTTCGCGGCCTTGCCCTTGACCGGCGAGACCGGAACCGACGGTTCCTTCTTCGCCTTCACGAGGTAATCCGCGTGCTGTCCGGCCGCGAGCGCGTCCGCTGGCGAGATAAACCCGACTAGCAGACCGAGCACACCGATTGCGACGATCCACAAAGCGGGCACCCTGCGTATCCGCATGGTCTTTCTGTAAATCCGCCAACGTGAATTGCGACGCACTCCGGACCCCCCATTCCAGCACGGCTGTCGAGGGCCTATTGGATCAGATCAAAGACGCCCCTCACAGGGCCTCCACATGTTCAAAAGGTATAGAGATCGCCACGCATCGCCCTCTGTTCGACCAAAACTTGAGGTCAAATCCGTCAGCTTCCCTATGAATTGGGTCGATTGCTTAACAACGGTGTCAACCAGTTCACCAGACAGCAAAGTTGCACACTTCATCTACACGCCCGGTGAAGCCATACCGTGGCGCATTCCTTCCTGGGACTGTTGTCGCCTTGCTGTGCTTGCGGGTAGCCTCCCTCGCGCCCATAGGCGCTTTTCACTCGGACTAAAATTGGGGGGCAGATGTCCGACCGTTTCCGCCGATTTTCCACCGGCGGCCCATTCAGAAAGAGCCCGCGAATACCGGGCAGATTCCTGGTTCTTGCCACCGTCAGCGCGCTCTGCCTGGCACCGCTCGCCGCTCAGTCGGCCGCCGCGGACTCCGGACCGGGCTCCGTCGCAGATGTCAACACCGGTCGACCGGACCTGACGCCGGCGCCCACGGATGGCACGAAGGCACCGGATCCGACCGGCTCCTTGCGCCCGACTGATGACGACAGCGGGCTGACAACGGCCGAGGAGTCGGCACTGTCCAGCGCGCAGAAGCAGGCAGCGGCGACCGGCGAGCCGGTCCGGGTCGACGCCCTGACCACCGAAACGGCCACCACGACGGCGAACCCCTCCGGCACCGTCACCTACGACTCCAGCCTGCTGCCCGTACGTGTACGCAAGTCACACCGCTGGGTCCCGGTCGACGCCACGTTGAAGCGAAACACCGACGGCACCTGGAGCCCCACGGCCGCGGCCGAACCGCTCGCCTTCTCCGGCGGTGGATCCACCCCTCTCGCCACCATGGCCGAGGGCAAAGCATCCCTCGCCCTGTCCTGGCCGCAGGCTCTGCCGACCCCACACGCCTCCGGCGCGAGCCTGACCTACCCGGACGTGTTGCCGGACGTGGACCTCCGGGTCACCGCGGACACTCAGGGCGGCTGGTCGCAGGTCCTCGTCGTCAACAACGCGCAAGCCGCTACCGACCCCGCGCTCGCCCAACTCACCCTCACCACCCAGGCGAAGGGCGTCAGCGTCACCGACGACGGTCACGGCAACCTCGCCGCGACCACACCGGACGGCAAGGTGCTCTTCAGCGCCCCGCAGCCGGCCATGTGGGACTCCAGCGGCATCGACGCGGCGCACACCGCCCCGGAATCGGGTCCCGCCCCCAAGGCCCGAGTGGCCCGCGTCCAGGGCCGCCTGCGCGGCCGGACGTTGTCCCTCGTCCCCGACGCCAAGCTGCTCGGCGACGCGCACACCAAGTTCCCGGTCTTCATCGATCCGACCTGGAATCCGCACTACGCCAGCGGCGCCAAGCAGCACTACGTCGAGATCCAGGCAGGCTGCCCCACGGCGAAGAACTACGACTCCACCCAGTACGGAGACCCCGGCGTCGGCTACAACAGTTGGTCGGGCTGTATCGGTCTTGAGCGCGCCTACTACCAGCTTGCCGTGCCTTCGGGCATCTGGGGCTCTCACGTCGTCTCGGCCACGGTGGACGCGAAGGAGAACTACTCCGCCAGTTGCAGTCTCTCCTCGGACGTCTACCTCTACTGGTCCGGCGCGATCAGCTCCGGAACCACCTGGAACACCAGACCGGCCCTGAGCGGCAAACTGGCCACCAAGAGTTTCGGCCCGGCCTGCACCAGCGAGCCCTCCGGCGGCTTCTCGGTGACCTCCACGATCGCCAAGGGCGCCGCCGCGCACTGGACGAGCTGGACCTTCGCCCTGATCAACAGTCAAAGCGCCAGCGGTGACGGCAACTACTTCAAGCGCTTCGCCAACAACCCGTCGATGTCCATCACCTACAACCACGTGCCCAACAAACCAGGCACCCTGGCCACCAAAGTCGGCTCCACCTCGCTCGGCTGCGGCACCGCCGCCCCCTACCCCATCGTCGGCAAGACCCTGGCCACCACCCCGCCCACGCTCAACGCCACCGTCAGCGACACCGACAAGGACGCCCTGGCCGCCACCTACTCGTACTGGGTCGGCAGCGGCACGGCCACCACAACGGCCAGCGCCACCGTCGCCAGCGGCGCCACCGCACCCAAACAGCTGCCCTCGACGTTCATGAGCGGCCTGGCCGACGGCAGCGTGGTCAGCTGGAAGGTCACCTCGACGGACGGCGAGGACACCTCCGCCGTCTCGGCCACCTGCCACTTCACCGTCGACCTGCACAGCCCGGCCCAGCCGACCGTCAAAACCGCGGACAACCTCTATCCGGAAGACTCCGCGGGCATAACCGCCGCCGGCACCGCGGGCAAGTTCACACTCTCGGTAAATCCCGGTACCAACGGCAACAACGCCGCCAAGTTCCTCTACGGCCTGGACGCCGCTCCACCTACCTCCAACACTCCGGCCGCGCAGACGGTGACGGCCAGCAGCAACGCCGCCACGATCACCGTGACCCCGGCCGCACCCGGTACGCACACCCTCTACGTCTACGCCGTGGACTCCGCCGGCAACGTCTCCTCCCAGCAGCAGTACGAGTTCACCGCCATCGGGCACGCCACGAAGACCTACACCAGCCTGTCGGCAGCCTTCAACAACACCGCCACCACCGACGACAGCAACCGCACCACCGCCGACGTCGACGGAGTGGGCGGCTCCCTCTCCCTCCAGACCCTCAAGGCAGCCGGCTGGCAGCCCGGCGGCAAGATCACCGTGGACGGCGCCACCTTCACCCTGCCCAACTGGGGTGCCAGCACCGGCGACAACGTGCTCGCCGCCAACCAGACCATCCAGATGAACGGCACCAGCGGCCAGGCCCTCGTCTTCCTCGGCTATTCCACTTACGGATCCGTCGGCTCCCAGCACCAGGACGGCGACACGACCAGTCCCGTTGTTCCCGACAACACCAACACATCCGCCACCAACTGCAGCCTGGGCAACGGCACCTACGAAGACTGCACCACTCCAAAGGGATCCATCACCTACGGAGACGGCACCTCACAGCCCTACTACCTGACCATGCCCGACTGGGTGGACGGCCCCGACACCCTGGCCGCCATCACCCTTCCCTACCGCAACATCCCCACCGCCCAGATCACCCACAGCACCAACATCTACGCCTTCGCCGTCCCGCTGAGGGCCGGCGCCACCGTCAGCTCGGTCAGCCTGCCCGACCTGGCCGACGCCGCACGCAGGTACGTGCCGGGGATGCACATCATCGGCATGTCCGTCCGCGACACCACCACCGCGGCCAACAGCGCTTCCTGGACTGGCAGTTGGAGCTCGCCCACCGAAGAGCGGTTCCAGTTCTCCTCCATGGGAGCCTTCAGCAACCAGACCTTCCGCGAGGTCAGCCAGATAAGCGCCGGCGGCGACCACGTGCGGCTACGCCTGTCCAACGCCCTGGGTACCGACCCGCTGACCTTCGACCACGTCACCGTCGCCCCGTACAGCAGCGGCGCGGCTACCGCCTCCACACCCGTGGACGTCACCTTCGGCGGAGCCAAATCGGTGGTCATCCCGGAGGGCGGCGAACTCTACAGCGACCCGATCTCCATGACGGTCGCCCCCGGCGGAGTGATCACAACCAGCATCCACCTGGTGAACCAGGTGAGCTACCTCGTCATGCACCCGTGGGCAGCCACCGACTCAGTCGGTTACGTCAGCGCTGTCGGCAGCGGCGACCACACCACGGACACGGCCAACACGGCGTTTACCGGCACCGGCACGATCGCGGGCCGCTCCACCGACATCCTCACCGGAGTCGACGTCACCACCACCGACCACCAGCCCACCGTCTCCGTGCTCGGCGACGGCCTCATCAACACCCGCACCACAGGCAACACGGCGGGCTACAGCACCCCGCGCTACAACCAGTATCTGGCGAACCGCCTGATTACCAACACCGACGGCGTACCGGTCTACGGCGTCGAGAACGCCGGCATCGAGAACAACTACCTGGGAACCGACCAGGGCGCAGGCGCGGGCGGTCGCGCGGCACTCACGCGCCTGGACCGGGACGTCCTGTCCGTACCCGGCATCCGCACAGTCGTGGTCACACAAGGCTTGGAGGACATCGTCGCCGGCCACGACGACGTCGACATCGACAGCGCCCTCGGACTGTTGCGGGACCAGCTCAAGGGCTGGGGCATCAAGGTCATCTTCACCACCCTGACACCCTGCGACGGCAACAGCGCCTGCACGGCGGCAGTCGACCAGAACCGCATCGACACCAACACCTGGATCACCGACCAACTCGACTTCACCTCGCCCACGGTTAGTTATGTGGACGCGGAAGCGGTCGTGGCGGTCACGGACACAGCGAGTACGGCGGACCCGCAAGCCCTCAAGCTGGGCAATGACGCGGCCCCGGCGGACTTCGACTCCGGCGACCACGTCAACCTGACCTCGGATGGCTACAGCACTATCAGCAACGCCTACGACCTGACCTCACTTGGGCCAGACGCATAGCGTGGCGACAGCGGCCGGGTGCGCCACAGCAATTGCTGTGGCGCACCCGGCTCTCCGGGTCGAGCGGGCGGACCAGTCGCCGAAGTGCAGCCCAGTCGGCATAGAGGGCACATCCAGGGCACATGAGCCTGGGAAACGGCGTAGACCAGTGAGAACTACCGAGAGACGTTTCCCCTGGTCAGCGCACACATCACCAAGGAACCCCAGGTCAGCACCCTCCCGCCCTCAATCGCTGCACGAGTGGCAGGACTTCAGCCATCGGTTGCATGAGGCGGGGCATCAGCCGTACTGCTTGGTGTGGCCGTGAGCTGAGGGTTCACGGGATGGGGGCGGGCGGGGTTTTCGGACCCCGCCTTTTTCAGTGCCGGAAGCGCAGGTGTTCGTCAGGACCCCAGCCGCCCGTCGTCAGGCGGAGGGTTCCTGACCGTCGACGAGCTGCTGAATCGCGGACAGAACCCCCTCCACGGCGGAAGGTTCGGCCGCGAGGGCGGTCAGAAAGACGTATGGCCAGCCCTTGTAGTCCTTCGCGGGCAGGGCCTCCAGCCTCTCCGCCAGGCCGGGGAGGTTCGGCAGAGAAGCCGCGAACGCCGCCGCCCGCTCGCGACCGAGGTGATAGGTGATCGAGCCGAAGGAGAAGGAGAGGTCGTCCTTCGCCGGGTCTTCGCGGAGGGAGAGCGTCGCGACCGGTACGTCCCGGCCGGAGACGCGGTAGTAGATGCGCATGCTCCGGTACTTGGCCGTACCGCACTCCAGCCGGCCCTCGGACGCCGCGTGATCGAGCAGGGTCGTCGCGGTTCGCCGTACGTCCGGGTCGGGGCGCGACGCGATCGCCGCGTCCATGTCTGCGCGGGTGGTCCGCCGCGTGGTGCGGTGGCCCGAGGGGGACTTCGCCGCGGTGGCGACCTCGCCGTGCACGCGGGGGACGAGGACGCGGAGGTCGCCGCCGCCGCGGTACTGGGTCAGCTCGACCGCGTACACGTCGGTCTGCCGCAGCTGCCGGTTCAGGAACTCGACGATCGCCCGCAGCTCCAGCGGAATCTGGTCGGCGACGAACAGCAGCCGCATCTGCCCGGCGGCCAGCCGCTCCTCGACCATCGTCCAGAAGTCCTCCGCGGACCGGTCGTCCTGGTCACCGAGGAGTTCCCCGTACGCCTCCTCCAGCGACCGGCCGTCCTTGGCGCAGGTGTCCTCGAAGGAACGCCGTAGCAATGCGGCCGGCCAGTAACGGGCCGCGTTCGCCGCGTAGTCGAGCATCTGGCCGACGACCTCACGCCGGATGCGGGTGTCCGTGGCCCGATTGACCTCGACCAGAGTTGGCACGCCGTCGGCGTCGACGAAGAGGTGGTCCAGCCAGTACGCCGGGGCACTGTCCGTGCTCGTCGGCGCCCCATCTCCCGGGCCACCAGCACCAGCCGCAGCGGTCGGCCATCGGCCAGCGAGCCGAAGTCCAGCACCCGTGGGTGCCGCGCGAGCAGCTCCTGGAACTCCGCCTCGGTCTCGAACTCCGCCCGCTCCAGGGCCTGCAGTCCCTCGCCCAGGACGAACACCGGCTGGTTCGTCATGTGCTCCCGCCCCCGTGATCCGGCTTCCACGATCATTGATCGTTCTCTACGCCGGTTGATACAGGACGCTACCGGCAACGACGCCCTGTCTCCCGCCACTTGACGGTGGTGAAGCCGGCCGGCGTATCAAGCGCCGCCGCCCCTGCCCTGCCACTCCCGCGGAGACATCCCGTACGCCGCCCGGAACACCCGGCTGAAGTGCGCGGGGTTGGCGAAGCCCCAGCGGTGGGCGACGGCGGTGACGGTCGGGCTCATGCGGCCGGGGCGGCTCAGCTCGCGTCGGCATTCCTCCAGGCGGCGGTGCTGGATCCAGCGGCTGACGGTGGGGCCTTCGTCCTGGAAGAGGCGGTGCAGGTAGCGGACGGAGATGCGGTGGGCGGCGGCTATCGATTCCGGCGAGAGGTCGGGATCGGCGAGGTGGTGGTCGATGTGGGCCCGGATCCGCACCAGCAGCGCGCGGTGGGCGGCGTCCGGATCGGCGGTATCCCGACCTAGGTGCTCGGCGATGAGGGTGGTGAGCAGGTCCACGGCGTTGCGCGCGAGCATGTCGCCGACCGGGGGGCGGCAGGAAGTGGCTCCGGCGGCGAGACCGGCCAGGAAGGGGGCCACCATGGCGGCCGGTCCCTCGTCGCCGTGGAGGGTGATGCCGGTGATGCGTCGCAGGTCGGACTCCCGGAGTCCGAGCGCCTGTCGCGGGAGCTGGAAGACCTTCATCTGGAAGCGGTCGGGGAAGCTCAGCGTGTACGGCCGGGTCGTGTCGTAGAAGGCGAAGTCGCCCGGCCGCAGGACAGCGTCCCGGCCGTCCTGGGTGATGACGGCGGGGCCGTACCCCTGCAGGCCGATGAGCATGTACTCGGCGCTGTCCCGGGCGATCAGCCTGGGAGTGCGGAAGACCCGCTCCGGGTCCGCGTCCACGGTGGAGATCTGGAGGTGGCCGAGGCGGTCGGTCCTGACCGCTCCGGAGAAGGGCGCGTCCGCGGGGGCCTTCGGGGTGGAGACGTCCAGGGGCACGAACGTGCGCCAGACGGCATCGTGCCAGTAGGCCCGCCGCTCGCCCGCGGGCACGGAGTCCGTGGAAAGGACAAGGCTCACGGCGCCTCCTCCACCGGATGACCGATTTGCTCGTCCTATATAGCCTCGCCCAGCGCTTCTCCGGGGTCACGTGCGCGTATCGGTTTTGTGACCCACCGGCCCGCGAACCTACGAACCCCAGGTCCCGCGGACCCGCGAGTTCCCTCTCGGGCAAGTTCCGGTGCGCTGGCGGTCAAGCCATGGCCGTCGGGCGGCCCACGCTTCGAGTCACGGACAGTTCGTCGAATTCGTCGAAGGAGCGCGCCATGCCGAGAACGGCCCCGCCGGGGCACACCCCTCGCTTCACCGCCTACAGCGCCCGGTTCCCGCAGGGCACCGACGCCTTCGTCTTCGCGCAGTACGGCTGCCAGGCGCCGTCCCGGGAGGAGGCCGAGAAGGGCGCCGCGGGCCTCGCCGCGCTGTTCACCGGGCCGGACGGACCGGACCTGGTCGACCGCGGATCGTTCTACGACACCGCCGGAGCGCACAACGTGGCGTTGCTGGCGTACTGGTACGACCCGGGCCGCCACCGGCGCTGGCGGGAGTCGGAAGCCGTCCGCGCCGCGTGGGACGGTCTCCCCGAGCTGGGTCCGGTCGGGTACTGGCGCGAGGAGTCGGTCGTCCCCATCGAGCGGAACGAGACGCTGCACACCCACCGCCGTGAGGACTACGCGACCAGCGGTCTTTCGCAGTCCGGCGCCCTCGAACTCCCCGAGACCCAGGTGCACGACTACTGGGGCGCCGCCCGTGACCGCATCGCGGCGTCGGCCACCGAGGCGCTGGAGCCCGAGTTGCCGGCCTTCGAGCCGCGGGATCCCGAGGCCCGGGAGACTCGTGGCCGCCGTATCGGTGTCGACGTACCGGGAAACGTGGCGCTGATCCGCACCGCGCAGGACTGGTCCGCCAGCACGCTGTACCGCGAGACGTATCTGGCCGACGTCAAGCCGGTCAAGGACCGGGGCGTCGACTTCCTGGCGGAGAACGCCGGGTCCGGCTGTATCGCCGCCCGCAACCTCACCGAGGAGTCGGCCGACGGCGCGCCGCTCGACCGCGCCTGCACCATCGCCTGGTTCGCCTCGCTCGAACACCTGATGACCTGGTGCCGGTCGCACCGCACGCACCTGGACATCTACGCCAGCTTCTTCCGGATGGTCGGCGGCGGGGAAGGCCCGCTGGACGTCGCCTTCTGGCACGAGGTCTCCGTACTGCCGAGCGGCTCGGTGACCGCCGAGTACGTCAACTGCGATCCGCGCACCGGCTTCCTGCCGCTGTCCCCAACCGCCTGACAACAGAGGAGAGTTGACCATGGTCGAGTACACAGGGGCCTTCAAGGCGGCCGCCGTCCAGGCCGAGCCGGTATGGCTCGACGCCGACGCCACGATCGACAAGAGCATCGGCCTGATCGAGGAGGCCGCCCGTGCGGGGGCCCAACTCATCGCCTTCCCCGAGACCTTCGTCCCCGGCTACCCCTGGTGGCTGTGGCTGGACTCCCCGGCCGCCGGCATGCAGTTCGTCGGTCGCTACCACGAGAACTCCCTGACCCTGGACGGCCCGCGCTTCCAGCGGCTGCTCGACGCCGCACGCGCGAACTCCATCGCGGTGGTCCTCGGATTCAGCGAACGCGGCGGCGGCAGCCTGTACATGGGCCAGGCGGTCATCTCCGCCGACGGCAAGCTCGTCGGAGCCCGCCGCAAGCTCAAGCCCACCCACGTGGAACGCACCATGTTCGGCGAGGGCGACGGCTCCGACCTGGTGGTCCACGACACCGAACTAGGCCGCGTCGGGGCCCTGTGCTGCTGGGAGCACCTCCAACCACTGTCCAAGTACGCCATGTTCAGCCAGCACGAGCAGGTGCACGTGGCCGCCTGGCCGAGCTTCTCCGTGTACAAGGGGGCGGCCTACGCGCTCGGCCCGGAGGTCAACACCGCCGCCTCCCAGATCTACGCCGCCGAGGGCCAGGTCTTCGTACTCGCCCCGTGCGCCGTGGTCGGCGAGGCGGCCATCGAGCTGTTCTGCGACACCCCCGTCAAGCAGCAACTGCTCCAGCGCGGCGGCGGCTTCGCCCGTGTCTACGGCCCCGACGGCCGCCCGCTGGCCGACCCGCTGCCCGAGGACGCCGAGGGCATCCTGTACGCCGACATCGACCTGACCGCGATCCCGTTCGCCAAGGCCGCCGCCGACCCTGTCGGCCACTACGCCCGCCCCGACGTCACCCGCCTCCTCCTCAACCGCGCCGAACGACGCCCCGTGGAGTACGCCGCCTACGCCGCCCCGTCGGCCGAGCACTTCGACGATGCCGAGGCGATCATCACGGGGTCGGATCCGAAGCGGGAGCGGGAGGTGACAGCGGTCGGCTGAGTCCCCTCGCCACCGAGGGCACGTACGCGACCCCGAAACGGAACTCCCGCCGCCGGCCCGGCTCCAGTGCCAAGGCGGTGGCGAGTTCCGGGCGGTTGAAGGCGTCCGTGGGTACCTCGACGGGCTCCAGTGCGATGGACCCGCGCCGGTCCCGGGCCAGGGTGTCGCCGGTGAACACGTGCATGTACCCGCCGTGCTGCCACACCCGTAGTTCGGCTCCGGTCGCGGGGTCGCTCAGTACCGTCTCGGACCGGCCGCCGGGCCCGGGGGCCAGGTCCGCGAAGCAGGCGTCGATGACGGCGGGGCCGAGCCTCTTCGGCGTGCTGAAGTCCATGTCGGGGCGGTGGTCCAGGGACAGCAGGGCCTCCTTTCCACGCAGCGGAATGAGGGAGGCATCGGTGCGGATCAGGGTGTGCGCGGGGATCTGCAGGACCAGGTCGTCGATGGGGCAGGAGAGGGTGAAGTACGGGTGCCAGCCCGCCGCGTAGGGGGCGGTGGTCTCCCCCACGTTCGTCGCGCGGATCTCGATGCCCAGGTCACGGCGGCCGATCGTGTACTCCACCTCCAGGTCGAGGGCGAACGGGTAGCCGGGGTACCGGCCCGGCCGGACGGTCGTGCTGCGCAGCAGCAGCCGTGCCGAGTCGGGCGTCATGGTGGCCGCGACGAGCCGGAACGGCGCTTCGCGTGCGAAGCCGTGGTAGACCGTGCGGTCGCCGACGCGGCCGGGCAGCAGGTCGTGGTCACGGCCGCCGTGGTGGTAGCGGCCGTCGGCGACACGGTTGGGGAACGGTGCGAGCAGACCCGCCCGTACGCCGTCCTGCGACAGGAGTTCGGCCTCGTCGCGGTAGCCGTCCGTGAGTTCCCTCAGTTCCGTGAGCTGCCCGGCCGTTCCGCTTCCGACCCGCCAGCTCAGCAGCGTCGCCCCGCGCAGGGCGAGGACGGCGCGCACGGCACCGTCCGGCGCGGAGACGGTCACGGTGGGTTCGTCGCCGAGGCGGCCCTCGGCGATCCGGAACGTGTCGGCCGTAGTGCCACCGCCCCTGCCTGTCACCCGGCTTCCGGTACGAGCTTCTTCGCGCCCGTCATGATGGCCACCGCGTCCTCCATCGAGTGCGACTGCGGGGTGATGACCCCGGCGCAGCCGCCGAGGCGCTGGATGTGGATGCGGTCGGCGACGTCGAAGACGTTGGGCATGTTGTGGCTGATCAGGATGATGCCGAGGCCCTGGTCGCGCAGGTCGCGGACGAGTTTGAGCACCTGGCCGGTCTCGCGGACGCCCAGCGCCGCGGTGGGTTCGTCGAGGATGACGACCCGGCCGCCGAAGGCGCCCGCGCGGGCGACGGCCACCGACTGGCGCTGGCCGCCGGAGAGCGTCTCCACGGCCTGGTTGATGTTCTGCAGGGTGCTGATGCCCAGCCGCTTGATGTGGTCGGACGCCTGGCGCTTCATCTCGCCGGTGTCGAGCATGCGGAACACCGAGCCGAGCACACCTTTGCGGCGGATCTCGCGGGCGAGGAACAGGTTGCTGGCGATGTCCAGCGCCGGGGCCACGGCGAGGGTCTGGTAGACGGTCTCGATGCCGGCCTCGCGGGCGTCCTGCGGGCGTTTGAAGTTCACCTCGGAGCCGTCGACCAGGATGCTGCCCCGGTCGGGGACGAGCGCCCCGGAGAGGCACTTGATCAGGGTGGACTTGCCGGCGCCGTTGTCGCCGATGACGGCGAGGACCTCGCCGGGGTAGAGGGTGAGGTCGACGTCGTTCAGGCCGACGACCCGGCCGAAGACCTTGACCAGGCCCTTGGCTTCGAGAACGGGGGCGGTGGGGGTCGTCACGACTTCACACTCCGGATCCACTGGTCGACGGAGACAGCCGCGATCACCAGCACGCCGACTGTCAGGACTTGGTAGTTGGGGTCGATCCCGGCCAGTGCCAGACCGTTGACGAAGACCTGGACGATGAGCGCGCCGATCAGCGAGCCGAGCACCACGCCGCGTCCGCCGAACAGACTGGTGCCGCCGATGACGACGGCGGTGATGGACTGCAGGTTGGCGTTGAGGCCGCTGTTCGGGTCGCCGCCGCCGACCCGGCCGACCAGGATCCAGGCGCCCACGGCGATGGCGAAACCGCCGACCACGTAGGCGCTCAGCAGCACCCGGTTGACGGAGATGCCGGCCAGGCGGGCGGCCTCGATGTCGTCGCCCACGGCGTACAGGTGCCGGCCCCAGGCGGTGTAGCGCAGCGCGTAGCCGACGACCGCGTACAGGGCGATCATGAGCAGGACGCCGGTGGTCAGGTTCAGTTGCCCGATGGAGACCGTGTCCGCGCTCCACATGAGGATGTTGCCCGGGTCCAGCGAGACGGTCTGGCCCTTGGCGTAGATGAGCGTGATCGCGGTGAAGATGCTGAGGGTGCCGAGCGTGACGATGAACGGCGGCAGCTTGATCCTGGTCACCAGCAGCCCGTTGACGGCCTGCGCGGCGACGGCGACGGCGGCTCCCGCGAGCAGGGCCAGCACGCCCGGCAGGTGGTTGTCCGCGACGAGCTTCGACATCAGCAGCGAGGCCAGCACCATGACCGCGCCGATGGACAGGTCGATGCCGGCCGTGAGGATGATGACGGTCTGGCCGACGGCCAACGAGCCGATGACGGCGACCTGTTGGGCGACGAGCGACAGGTTCTGCAAGGCGTAGAAGCGGTCGTTGACGAGGGAGAACACGATGGCGGCGAGCACCAGGACGATCGCCGGGCTGAGTGCCGGCTGACGGTGCAGCACCGACTGGATGCGCTGGGCCGGCGTGGCGGGCCGGTTGAGGAAGTCCTCCGCCGGCGCCGGTGTCGCTTCACTGTCCACGTGGGTGGTCACAGGGGGTCCTTCCGGTTCTGTCCCTCGTGCGGGCCTTCGTAGGAACTCATGAGGTACGGGCTCGTCGGCTCGTGTGGTGCGGGTGGGCCGCCGGTGCCATGACGGCTACCGGCACCGGCGGCCCACCCGGCCGACCGGGTCAGCTGCCCCAGCAGGCGGACGCGGCCTGCGTCGGGGACTGGACCGTCAGACCCCCGATGGCCTTGGCGGCGACCAGCGCGGTGCCGGTGTCGTAGAACGACTTGCCGTTGGTGACACTGGGCTTGCTGCCGCCGCGGGCCAGCTTCGCGATGGAGCTGACGCCGAGGGCGGCCATCTTGCCGGGGTACTGCACGGCGTCGGCGGCGAACTCTCCGCTGGTGACGTTCTTCAGGCCCGCGCAGCTGCCGTCGATGGCGTAGATCGCGACGCTCTTCTCCTTGTTCGCCGCCTTCAGCGCGTTGTACGCGCCCTCGCCCGCCGGTTCGTTGATCGCGTAGACCACGTTGATGTCGGGGTTGGCGGACAGGCAGTTCTCCATCGCGGTGCGTCCGCCGTCGATGGCGCCCTGGGTGGGCTGGTGGCAGGCGACCGTGTACGTGCCGCCCTTGCCGGCGGTGTACTTCCCGGTCTTGGCCTCCTTGCCGTTCTCGGTCTTGCTGCCCGGGTCGATGCCCATGCCCTCCAGGAAGCCGTGGTCGCGGTCGATGTCCACGGAGACGACCTGGTTGTTGAACAGGTCGAGCATGGCGATGACGGCCGGCTTGCCGTCGAGGGCGGCCGCGGCGTACTGGCCGTCGAGCTTGCCCGCCTGCTCGTTGTCGGTCGCGTAGGTGATGTCCGCGACGTTCGCCGGGTTGGGTGCGGTGTCCAGGGCGATCACGAAGAGGCCGGCCTGCTTGGCACGCTTCAGCGCGGTGTTCACCGCGTCGCCGTTGGTGGTGATCAGGATGCCCTTGTCGCCGCGCGAGACGGCGTTGTCGATGGCGGTGATCTGGGTCTGGGTGTCGCCGTCCGACGTTCCCGCCGCCACGGTGAGGCTCACCTTGTCCTTGGCGGCCTGGGTCTTGGCGTCCTTCTCCATGCTCACGAAGTACGGGTTGCTCAGCGTCTTCAGGATCAGTGACACGCCCACCTTCCCGCTGCCGGACGACGAGGAGCTGGAGTCGGAGGAGCCGCAGGCGGCGAGGGTGGCGCCGAGGCAGATGGTGACGCCGACGGCTGCCGCCCGGGTGCGCCGACTGCGGAGGCCCGACGCCTGGCTGGAGGAGAGGTTCATGACGTGATCCCTTTCGAGCCGTCCCTTGGTCGACGCCGAGACAACGTTGACTCGACGGGATAGTGAGCCCGTATGGACGAGCGCGTCAAGACACTGGTAAACATGCGTCGGCAACAAGTAGGTAACGCGCAATCAGTTGGAGACAACGATGACTCTGGGCGAGCCGCCGTCGCCGTCCCCCCGCAGCCGCCCCACCATGCGCGAGGTGGCGGCACTGGCAGGAGTCGCCATCAAGACGGTCTCTCGCGTGGTCAACGAGGTGCCCACCGTCGATCCGGCCATCGCCGCCCGGGTGCGTGACGCGGCCGACAAACTGGGCTACCGGCCGAACCTGACCGCCAGCAGCCTGCGCCGCGGGGACGGCCGTACGGCCACGATCGGGATGCTCGTCGAGGACGCGGCGAACCCCTTCTCGGCGGCCCTGAGCCGAACCGTCGAGAACGTGGCACGGGAGCGCGGAGTGCTCGTGCTGGTCGGAAGCCTCGACGAGGACCCGGCCCGGGAACGGGAGTTGGCCCGGGCTCTCATCGACCGGCGGGTCGACGGCCTGGTGATCGTGCCGGCCGGCCGCGACCACAGCTATCTGATCAGCGAGCAGCGTTCGGGCACCTGCATGGTCTTCGTCGACCGCGAGCCCAGCCTGCTCGACGCGGACACCGTCGTCTCCGACAACCGGCAGGGTGCCCTCACCGCCGTCAACCACCTGCTGAAGGCCGGCCACCGCCGCATCGCCTATCTCGGCGACCGCGCGACGATCTCCACCGCCGCCCAGCGTTTCGACGGCTACCGGCATGCCCTGGAGGTCGGGCACATCGAGTACGACGACGAGATCGTCCGGCACACCGGGGCCAGCGAGGAATCCGCGATCACCGCGACCCGGCAGCTCCTGACGCTGCCGAACCCGCCCACCGCGCTGTTCACCAGCCAGAACTTCGTCACCATAGGGGCCGTTCGCGCGCTGCGCGCACTCGGCCTCCAGGACACCGTGGCCCACGTCGGCTTCGACGACTTCCCCCTGGCCGACATCCTCAGCCCGGGGATCTCCGTCATCGCCCAGGACGTCGAGCAGTTGGGCAGGACGGCCGCCGAGATGCTCTTCGGCAGACTGGACGGCGACCGGTCACCCACCCGCGCGGTCACCATCCCGACCCGGCTGATCGAACGGGGATCCGGCGAGATCACGGCCGGAGGGGCCCGCCGCGACTAGCGGCACCTCAGGAGGAACCAGGTGTGCCGGCTCGTCGGGCCGGTCACTTGGCCTCGGCCCCGTCACCGGGTCGGCGGAGGGGTTCGGGCTCGGGCACCGCGCTCGCTCCGGTGCCAGTAGCCGCAGCGGGCCGCAGTGCGGACGTCAGCGCAGCCGCCCCGAGGAGTGCGGCGAGCATGATCCAGACGGCGCCGACGTGCATGGCGTGCAGGAACGCGTCGTCGGCGGCATGGGCGAGAGCGGGCCGGTGGAGCGTGGTCGCGGTGTGCCGGGCCTGTTCGGCGGAGATCCGCGCGCGGTCCCGTACCGGGCCGGAGACATCGCTCAGCGCGGGTTCGATCGCGCGCCGGTAGACGATCGACATGATCGTGCCGCCGACGGCGATCCCGAGCACGCTGCCGGTCTGCCGCACGGTGTTGGTGACGGCCGACCCGGCCCCGGCCCGTTCCAGCGGCAGGGAGCCGATCAGTACCGCCGTCACCGGGCCGATCACCATGCCGACGGCGAGCCCCTGCACCAGCAGCAGGATCTCGATCCGGACGAGCGGGGTGCCCAGTCCGAGGAACCCGTACGCGCCCATGGTCAGCGCAGCCACGGCGAGCGACGGCGGGGCGACGGCCAGGAGCGAGGTGCGGCGGACCAGCCGCGCGCCGAGGGGCGCTCCGGCGATCGCGCCGACCGCGGTCGGAAGACCGGCCAGGCCCGCTTCCGTCGGCGAGAAGCCACGCGCGCCCTGTAGGTAGAACGCGTTGTAGAAGGTGACGGCGGCCACGGCGAAGAGCAGCAGTCCGAGGGCCGCGTTGCCGCCGCCGAAGGTGCGTCGGGCGAGCAGCCGGGGATCGAAGCCGGGCACCTCGGCGCGCAGTTCGACGAGGACGAAGGCGGCCAGCAGGACCAGCCCGACGGCGATCGGCGCCCAGACGTCCGTACGGCTCCAGGCGGCCACCTGTCCGGCGTGGATCAGCCCGTAGGACAACGCCGCGAGTCCGCTGATCGACAGCAGCATTCCGGCCGGGTCCAGCGGGCGCCGGACGGGGCTGCGGAAATTCGGGACCAGGACGGCTGTGCCGGCCAACGCGACCGCCACGACCGGGACATTGACCAGAAAGACCGAGCCCCACCAGAAATGGTCGAGAAGTACGCCGGCCAGCACCGGGCCCACCGCCATTCCGGCCCCGGCGGACGTCGAGAAAACGGCGATCGCGGTCGACCGCGCGGGGCCGGTGAAGGTCCACATGAGAATGGCCAGGGCGGCGGGCATGATCAGCGCGCTGCCCACGCCCATCGCGGCCCGTGCGGCGATCAGTCGGCCCGCGTCGCCCGCGTACGCCGCCCACACCGAGGCTCCGGCGAAGACCACGAGTCCGATGGTGAGCACGGCCCGGTGGCCGAAGCGGTCGCCCAGTGCGCCGGCGGTGAACATCAGGGTGGCGAAGGCCAGGGTGTACGCGCCCGTGGCCCACTGGAGTTCGGCCGGGCCTGCGTCCAGTCCGCGGACCGGGTCGGCGAGGGTCTCCAGGGCGGTGCTCAGGACGGTGTTGTCCAGCCAGATCAGCAGCGAGCACAGCATGAGAACGGCGAGGATCATCCGCTGTCTCGACCTGGGCAATGTCAGGGGTGTGGTCATGAATGACAACCTCGGGTGCGATCGACAAAGACCTGGCGCCTGGACCGTAGGGAATCGGAACGCCTCTGTCAATTCCCATTTCCCGCGAACAGGAGTATTCCAGGGGCGAGTTGCCGAGGCCACACCGAAGCCTCTCCGTCAATTAATTCGAGAGAAATTGCAGCCGGTTCAAACAATTCACCGAGGACATATCGCAAGCCCCTTTGTCAATTCCCGATCCGACGGAGTCGTCGCCCGGACGACAGCGGGCGTGTCAGGATGATGATCTGACAGCCACTCACCAAGACGGAGCCTGGCCTCATGACCTCTCCCAGCGGGGACGGCAGTGGCGCCCAGCCACTGATCATCGACACCAGCAAGCCCCACCCGGCGCGGATGTACGACTACTTCCTCGGGGGGAAGGACAACTACCCGGTCGACCGGGACGCCGCCGAGCAGTTCATCAAGGCCGCGCCCGAGGTGCGGGAGGGTGTCAGGGCCAACCGGCGCTTCATGCACCGGGCCGTCCGGCATGTCGTGGAAGAAGGCGGGGTGCGGCAGATCCTGGACATCGGTACCGGGCTGCCCACCGAGCCGAACGTGCACCAGATCGCGCACGCCGTCGCCCCGGACACGCGGATCGTCTACGTCGACAACGACCCGATCGTCAGCACCCACTCGATGGCCCTCATGGAGGACACCGACACCTCGGTCATCCTGGCCGACCTGCGCGATCCGCGCTCCATCCTCGACCACCCCGAGGTGCGCGCGGCCATCGACTTCGACCAGCCGGTGGCCGTACTGCTGGTCGCGGTCGTGCACTTCCTCGCGGACGACGGGGACCCGTACGGCATCGTCGCCACCCTGCGCGACGCGCTGCCGGCGGGTTCCTATCTCGTCCTCTCCCACGCGACCGGTGACGTCCACGAGGACCAGCGCGAGGAGGCGGCGTCCGTCTACAACCGGGCCACCGCCACCCTGAACCTCCGCACCCACGCCCAAGTCCTGGACTTCTTCGGCGACTTCACCCTCGTGGACCCGGGCCTGGTCCGTGTCACCCACTGGCGCCCCGAGCAGACCCCGAACCCGGACGCCCCGCCCATCGGCATCTACGGCGGGGTGGCCCGCAAGGACGGTTAGTCTCCGACCGTGATCGTCCGGCCCTCCCGGGCCGGCAGTGAGAAGCCCAGCACGGTGCTCGTGTCGCGCAGGGCTTCCGGGAGGGCTCCGGCCGCGCCGGTGCCCCGGGCGCGTTCGAGGCGTTGGGGGCGGGTCATGGTGAGGCCGAAGTCCTTCGTCAGGTCGGCGCCGTCCAGCAAGTCGCAGAGGAACAGCATGTGTTCGTCCAGCGGCACCTGTTCGGCGCGGACGGCACGGACGCCGTCGAGCAGGGCGGCGCGGAGGGCGGTGTCCGGGTGGTGGCGTGTTCTGGTGAGCAGGGTGCCGGGTCTGTGGCGCAGCAGGCCTCGCTCGACCAGTGCGCCCGTGTGCAGCGCGAGTGCCTCCCGGCCGCGTTCCCTGAGCCAGCGGGTCACTGTGAGGGGGCGGGGGGTGAGGGCGGCGCTGCGGGTCCACAGGGCGGACAGCAGGTCGTCCGCCCAAGTCAGGCCCGTGTGAGGCGTGTTGGGCGACAGCTCTATCTCGCCGCGGAGTTGGTAGATGTCGACGCCCAGTTTCCTGGTCTTCCTGGGCCTGACCAACAGCCTTCTCCGCAGGGCCAGTTCACCGAGTTCCGCCGCCGCGCAACCGGCCGCGGTCTGACGGGAGTTGGGCACCCTGCCGTTCTCCCCGTACGACAGCAGGGTGAACTCCTCGGGCAGGGAGAGGCGTTGGAGCGGCGCGGGTCCGAACATGCGCTGCATTCTGCACGGCGGGGCGGTCGTCCGCCGCCAGGAATCAGGAAGCGGTACCGGGCAGGTCGAACCACACCGCCTTGCCCTCCGGGCGGGACAGGCCGTCGTACGGTACGGCGACGCCGTGGCCCCAGCTGCCGCGGGTGAGGGCGTCCACCAGGAACAGACCCCGGCCGCCCGTCTCCCACCGTTCCGGCGTCAACTCCCTTATCACCGGCGGGTTTTCGTCACCGTCGTACACCACGACACGGATGCCCTGCGGGTCGGCCGACAGCCACAGTGCGGCGCCGTCGCCCTTGGCGTGCACGCAGGCGTTGGTGACGAGTTCGGAGGTGCAGAGGGCGGCGTCGCCGATGAGTTCGTCGCCCAGTCTCAGTTCACGGAGGACCGAAGCGACGAAGTCGCGGGCGATGCGGGGGGATGTTTCGAGGGGTGGGCAGAACAGGGTGTACGTGGGCATGCGGCATCGACTCCGGGGAGCGGGGGGTGGATTGGTTTCCGCGCCGTGCGGGTGGCTTCGCCTCGGGTGTCGACGGCCCGGGGTGCACTTCCAACTGGCGTGGGGCAGGGGTGAGTTGCGGATGAGTGACACTATGGACACTCTCCGTGAGTATGCGATGACGGTACCCGGTATATTTGCAACGACGCAACCGCATCAGCAGAATTGAGGAGCACGGCATGCCCCCAAGGGTCACTCCCACCGCACGTCAGGGGCGTCTGGGCGCGGAACTCCGCAAGCTGCGCGAGGCGGCGGGACTGGTCTCCCGAGATGTCGCCGCCTGGCTGGGCACCAGCCAGGCGCAGATCAGCAACATCGAGGCCGGGAAGCACGGGATCAGCGAAGAGCGGCTCCGCCGACTCGCCGCGCACTATGCCTGTGACGACGCCCAACTCATCGACGCCTTGGTCCGCATGGCCAATGAGCGGGACAAGGGATGGTGGGAGGAGTACCGGGGAGTGCTACCTCCAAGAGTCCTCGATCTCGCCGAGTTGGAACACCACGGCACGTACGTCCGCGCTTTCCAGGCCGTGCACATCCCCGGTGTCCTCCAGACCGAGGAACACATGCGGGCAGCCTCGATCTTCGCGGAGCCGGGCCTCCCCGACGCCGACCGCGAGGCCCGCCTGTCGTTCCGGCTGCGACGCCAAGAGGTGCTCGAATCCGGGACCTCGTACGAGGCGGTCGTCCACGAAGCTGCCCTGCGCATGCGTGTCGGCGGGGCCAAGGTCACCCGCGTACAACTTGAGCGCCTCATCCAGGAGTCCGAGCGGGAGAACCTGACGCTTCGTGTGATCCCTTTCAGCGCGGAGGGTTTCGCCGGTGCCGGGCACCCGATGCAGTACATCGGTGGGGTCGTCCCCCAGTTGGATACCGTTCAGATCGACACGGTCCAGGGAGCCGAATTCATCGATGCCGCCGCCCAGGTGCAGCGCTACCGGACACGCCTCGATCGCGTCACCGGAGCCGCCCTCGACCAATCCGCTTCCCTCGACCTCATCCGCTACATCGCCCAGAACCTCTGAAAGGCCCTCCATGTCCCTCAACCTGCACTGGCAGAAGTCCTCCTTCTCCGGAGGTGGCGGTGCTGAAGACTGCCTGGAAATAGCCGCCGACCCCACCACCCTCCACCTCCGCGAAAGCGACCACCCCACCACGATCCTCACCCCGACCCCCACCGCCCTCCACGCTCTCCTCGAACGCATCGCCAGCCCCACCCAGGAACTCTGAAGGGCCATCCACGAACGCGACCACCCCCGCCACCCTCCGCAAGCTGGGGCAATTTCTAACCAGTCGACATGAGCGAGAGTGGTTAGATTCACCCCCAGCCTCCAGCAACCCCCACCACCCGCACTCCCTTCTCCTCGCCCACCGGCGTGATGGTGGCGCCGGCTGCACCCTCGACTGGGCAGCTCACCCCCTCGTGACGGCAGCCCGGCGACGGCATCGTTGATCTCACAAGGTCGAGGTCAACGACTCACCGGAAGGAAACGGACATGCCGCACTCCGCCGCCACCTCCCTCCCCTCCGGCAGGCGATGGCCCACCTGTTCGCCCCGGCCGAGGGTGCCGTACGACCCTGGACCTCCGCCTCACCCGCGAGTGGAGCCCCCGGAGTCACCCCGAATGCACCCGGCGTTCACATCCCCCGCGAAACATGCAGCTCATGAGACGTGTCACTCCCGCCCTAGCCCTCGGATCGGCCGCGCTGCTGGCCACCCCGTTCGCCGCTCAGGCCGCCCCCGGCAGCAGCGCCCACACCGACAGTTACGGCACGAAGGCCGTGTACGCGCCGGAGCAGAACTCCCGGTCGTACCAGAAGGCCCCGGCCGGCTTCACCCCCGTCTTCACCGAGAACGTGTCCCGGCACGGATCGCGCTCCGCGACCGACAGCTCGGACGGCGACCTGATCCTCGCGCTCTGGAACAAGGCCGAGGCCGAGGGTCAACTCACCGCGAAGGGGCGGGAGTTCGGGCCGAAGACGCAGGCCCTCGAAGCCGCCATGAGCACGATCGGCTACGGCAACCTCAGCGCGCGCGGCAAGGCGGAGATCCAGGCCACCGCCACCCGCATGGAGAAGCGGCTGCCGACCCTCTTCGCCTCGATCGCGAAGAACAAGGAGCCCATCGACGTCGTCAGTTCGGGCCAGGGACGCGCCGTCGACAGCGCCAACCTCTACGGTGCCGCGCTCGCCGAGACCGACCCCGATCTGACCTCCCTCATCGGCACGACCCGTACCGACAAGGACCTCCTCTACTTCCACAAGGCCGCCGGTGGTGCCGCCTACCGCGACTACATCGCCAACGACCAGCGGCTCGCCACCACCCTGACCTCCATCACGGACCAGCCGAAGACGCACCGCGCCGCCCGTGACGTACTGAGGAAGCTGTTCAAGCCCGCGTTCGTGGACCGGATCACGGCGGGCGAGTTCGCGTCGGTCGGCACGGACGTCGAGGCCGCCACCGCCGTCTACAACCTCTACGCCATCGCCCCCGCGATGAGCGAGGAGAGCCCGGGCGGCAAGGGCTGGGGCATGGACCGGTACATCTCGGCGCGCGACGCCGACTGGTTCGGGTACCTCTCCGACGCCGAGGACTTCTACGAGAAGGGGCCGGGCTTCGCCGACAGCGACATCACGTACAAGATGGCCGGCGTCCTGCTCGACGACTTCTTCAAGAAGGCCGAGGCCAAGCGCGACGGCACGAGCGACCTGGGCGCCGAACTCCGGTTCACCCACGCCGAGGAGATCATCCCGCTGGCCGCGCTGATGGGCCTGCCGGGGAGCACGAAGGCCGTCACGGTCGAGCAGCCGTACACGTACGCCACGAACCCCTGGCGGGGCGCCGCCGTGGCACCCCTCGGCTCGAACATCCAGTGGGACGTCTACCGCAAGGGCGACACCTACCTCGTACGCATGCTCTACAACGAGAAGGAGACCGCGTTCAAGGCGGGCTGCCGTCCCGTCTCGAAGGGCAGCAAGTTCTACGACCTGAACGAATTGGAGCGCTGCTTCGGCCGCACGACCTCCAACGGCTGAACAACACCCCATCCGTAGACACCAGTCGCACCGGCTCTACGACGGCCCCGCGCTCCCCCGGGCGCGGGCCGCCGCCGCGAACTCCCGGCCCCGCATCCCGGCCCGCCGGTACGCGGCGATCGCGGCCGGGTTGTCGGCGTCCACCATCAGCGCGGCCCGCCCGTACTCCCGCACCAGCGCGTCGACGACGAACCGCGACACGGCCACACCCAGCCCCCGCCCCCGCGCCTCCGGCCGGGTCACGACCCCGGCCATGAAGCCGCACCCGGCCCCGGACCAGGCGTCCCCGGCCACCGCGAGCAACGCACCGGTGCCGTCGGGGCTCCGATCGTAGGCACCGGCCCAGCGACGGACTCCGGGACGGCCGGGACGGGCGTACGAGCCGGGGAACGAGTCCTCGAACAGAGCCGCCGTCTCCCGCTCCCCCGCCGCGTCGAGCCACCGCACCCCCTCCGGGACAGCGGGCCGGGGCGGCTCCGCCGTCTCCATCCACAGGAACCCGGGACCACCGGCGGCCACGAGCCCGGGAATCCCCCGGACCAGCGCGCCGATCAACTCCGCGTCCCCGAACGGACGGTGGCCCGGCCCGACCTCCGCCAGAACCTCGTCCCGTACGAGGACCAGCGCGTCGTCCGCCGCCCCGTCGACCGCGATCCGGTCCCGCCCGGACAGCCCGGGACTGACCACGGCGGTCGCCGAGCCGTGCCGGAAGACGCGGACACCGGGGCCGAGGCGGCCGTCGTCGGCGGACAGTTGCGCGGCCCAGAGCAGATGCCCAGCGGCTTCACTGTCCAGCCCCTCAGCCTCGGCCACGTACCCCCGCCCCCGCACGCGGCTCGACCACTCCCCCGACCGTGAACCCGATGACCGCGCCGCCGCCCTCCCGTCGTAGTGCGAAGGGGGCTCCGGCGTGGGCGAGGGCCACCTCGCGGACGATGGAGAGGCCGAGGCCCGAGCCGGGGAGGGAGCGGGCGTCGGCCGCGCGGTAGAAGCGGTCGAAGATGCGGAAGAGGTCGGTCTCCGAGACTCCGGGGCCTCGGTCGAGGACTTCGACGCGGACCGTGCCGGGGCGGGCGGGGCCCGAGACCGCGATCTCGATCGGGGTCTGGCCCGCGCGGTCGAACTTGGCCGCGTTCTCGACCAGGTTGGAGATCGCGCGCTGGAGCATGCCGGGGCGGCCGTCGGTCGTCGTGTCGCCGCTCGCGCGGACGGTGATGTCGCGGCCGGTGCGGCGGCGGGCCAGGACCGCGACGTCCTCCGCGATGTCGGCGAGGTCGACCTGCTGGGGCGGTTCGGTGTCGGACTGGCCGGCCGCGAGGTCCACCAACTCGTTGACCAGGTCGGTGAGTTCGCGGGCCTCCTGCGAGAGGTCCGCGACCAGTTCCTCGCGGGTCTCGGGCGGCAGTTCGTCCATGCGGCGGAGCAGGGAGATGTTCGTGCGCAACGACGTGAGGGGGGTGCGGAGTTCGTGGCCCGCGTCCTGGATCAGGCGGCGCTGGTCCTCCTCCGACTGCGCGAGCCGGCCGAGCATCCGGTCGAAAGCGCGGCCCAGGCGGCCGACTTCGTCGTAGCCGGTGACGGGGACCTGCACGCCGAGGCGGCGGGTGCGGGCCACGTCCTCGGCGGCGGCGGTGAGGATGATCAGGCGGCGAGTGATGCGCCTGGCCAGCCACCAGCCGCACAGGCCGGCCAGCACCACGACCGCCGCCATCAGCACGAACGTCCGCTGCTGCAACGCCCGCAGCAGGTCCTCGGTGTCGCTGAACTCCTGCGCCACCTGCACCGCCCCCTGCCCGCGGCCCAGCGACACGGTCGCGATGCGGTACACGTCCTCGGCGACGGCGACGTCCTTGTGCTCGACCGTCTTCCCGGCCTCCTTCTCGCCCGCGACGGCCCGGTCGTCACCGGTGACGGGCAGCGCGGGGCTGCCACTGTCGAGGACGCTGCCGGCCGGCCCGAGCACCTGCACATCCGTACGGGCCGGCCGCACGATGTCGTGGCCGGGCGCGGAGGAGGAGAAGTCGTCGGGCGTCATCTGGTGCGTGCGCACCTCGTCCTGCAGATCCTGGACGACCTGGTCGAACACGGACTCCTGGTCGACCCGGACCAGCCGGGCCGCCGCGCCGTAGGAGAGCACGCCGACGAGGAGGGTGACGGCCGCGGTCACCGCCGCGAAGGACAGCACGAAGGTGGTGCGGAGGGAGACAAGTCTCGGCCGCCGGGCGGCGACCAGCCGCCGCAGGCGGCCCACTCAGTCCTCCCGCAGCACGTAACCCACGCCACGCACCGTGTGGATCAGCTGCGGTGCGCCGGGCTCGTCGAGCTTGCGGCGCAGATAGCCGACGTAGACGGCGAGGTTCTTGGAGCCGGGGCCGAAGTCGTAGCCCCAGATGCGGTCGTAGATGGTGGAGTGGTCGAGGACGATGCCCGCGTTGCGGACCAGCAGTTCGAGGAGCTCGAACTCGGTGCGGGTCAGCTCCAGTTCACGCTCCGCGCGCCAGACGCGGCGGGCCTGGAGGTCCATGCGCAGACCGGCCGCCGAGATCTGCTTGTCGGAGGAGGAGAACGGCGACGACTGCGGCCCCTCCCTGAGTACGTCGGCGGAGGCGCCGGACGGTCCGGGGACGCCGTTCGCCGGGACCGGGCTGGTGCGGCGGAGCAGGGCACGCAGGCGCGCGAAGACCTCCTCGACGTCGAAGGGCTTCACCACGTAGTCGTCGGCGCCCGCGTCCAGGCCCGCGATGCGGTCGGCGGTCTCCACGAGGGCGGTCAGCATCAGGATCGGGGTGCGGTCGCCCTCGGCGCGCAGTACCCGGCAGACCTGGAGGCCGTCGATGCCGGGCATCATCACATCGAGAAGCAGCACGTCCGGTGGGGTGCGGTGGGCCTGCGCGAGCGCCTCGACACCGTCGGCGACCGCGGTCACCTGGTAGCCCTCCAGGGTCAGGGCCCGCTCCAGGGCATGACGGATGGCACGGTCGTCTTCGGCGAGCAGCACAGTCTGGGGCACGTCCACCAGTGTGCCAAGGCCTCCGGCGGTTGACCGGTGGGGGCAGGTCTACGATCACCCTTTTTACCTGCCTCTCACCGTGGTGGACGCAACCCGGGCCGACCTCCTACCGTCTTCTCACGGTCGGCTGCCCTACCGTCCCAGGGGCTGCGCCCCCGGACCCCCGCATCGGCCCTGAAGGGGCCTCGTCCTCAAACGCCGGACGGGCTGGATTTCGCCGGCCTGCGATGAAAGGTGCGCCCGCAGGTCACGCGCCCGGCGAAGCCGAAAGTGCCGCCAGCTGTTCCGCGAACGGTACGACCGTCTGCTTCTTCTCCGGGCGGCCGCCCGACAGGCCCGTCATCAGCGCGCCCAGCTCCCCCGCCGCCCGGTCGATCCGGTCCGGCAGGCCCTCCGCGCCCCAGTCCTCGGAGGCGGCGTAGACCGCGGTCGGGACGACCACGGCCCGGAGGTAGGCGAAGAGCGGGCGGAGGGCGTGTTCCAGTACCAGGGAGTGCCTGGCGCTGCCGCCCGTCGCGGCGATCAGCACCGGCTTTCCGACCAGCGCGTCCTTGTCGAGGACGTCGAAGAACGACTTGAACAGTCCGCTGTACGACGCCGAGAACACCGGCGTGACGACGATCAGCCCGTCCGCCTCCGTCACCGCGTCCAGCGCGGCGGCGAGCGTACGGCCGGGGAAGCCGTTGGTGAAGTTGTGCGCTATCTCGACGGCGAGGTCGCGCAGCTCGACGACCTGGATGTCGACGGGGGTCCGGCGGTCCACCGCCGCCGCCAGCCGGTCGGCCAGCAGCCTCGTGGACGACGGAACGCTCAGTCCCGCCGAGACGACTACGAGCTTCATGCGACGGTCACCTTCTCCGAAGCGGCTGCGAGCAGCGACTGATGGGTCGGCGCCTCCGGCACGTCCGCCGGGCGGTTGGCCGCGAACTCCTTGCGCAGGACCGGTACGACCTCCTCGCCCAGCAGGTCGAGCTGCTCCAGGACGGTCTTGAGCGGCAGGCCCGCGTGGTCGAGCAGGAACAGCTGACGCTGGTAGTCGCCGGCGTACTCCCGGAACGCGAGGGTCTTCTCGATGACCTCCTGCGGGGAGCCGACGGTCAGCGGGGTCTGGTCGGTGAAGTCCTCCAGGGAGGGCCCGTGGCCGTAGACCGGGGCGTTGTCGAAGTACGGGCGGAACTCCCGTACCGCGTCCTGGGAGTTGCGCCGCATGAACACCTGGCCGCCCAAGCCGACGATCGCCTGTTCCGCCGTGCCGTGGCCGTAGTGCGCGTACCGCTCCCGGTACAGCTCGACCATCCGCTTGGTGTGGTCGGCCGGCCAGAAAATATTGTTGTGGAAGAAGCCGTCGCCGTAGAAGGCGGCCTGCTCGGCGATCTCGGGCGAGCGGATCGAGCCGTGCCAGACGAACGGCGGTACGTCGTCCAGCGGGCGGGGCGTGGAGGTGAAGCCCTGGAGCGGGGAGCGGAACTTGCCTTCCCAGTTCACGACGTCCTCGCGCCACAGGCGGCGCAGCAGGGCGTAGTTCTCGATGGCGAGGTTGATGCCCTGCCGGATGTCCTGCCCGAACCAGGGGTAGACCGGGCCGGTGTTGCCGCGGCCCATCATCAGGTCGACCCGGCCGTCGGCCAGGTGCTGGAGCATCGCGAAGTCCTCGGCGATCTTCACCGGGTCGTTGGTGGTGATGAGGGTGGTGGAGGTGGAGAGGATCAGCTTCTCGGTCTGGGCGGCGATGTAGCCGAGCATCGTCGTGGGCGAGGAGGGCACGAACGGCGGGTTGTGGTGCTCGCCGGTCGCAAAGACGTCGAGCCCGACCTCCTCGGCCTTCAGCGCGATGGCGACCATGGCCTTGATGCGCTCACGCTCGGTCGGCGTCCGTCCGGTGGTCGGGTCCGGTGTGACGTCGCCGACGCTGAAGATCCCGAACTGCATGGTCGTTCACCCTCCAGGTTGTTGATTATTCAACTATACCCCCCAACGGCCACCCCGCCGCACATATTCCGGCCACTGTCAGTGCCTCGTCCTACGATCCCGACATGGCCGCCGCACGCCGTGACACCCGGGGAATCGTCGACCCCGCCGAACTCCTCACCCGCGTCCACTTCCGCCGCCCCGAACCCGCCCCGCCCCTGCGCCCGTACATCGAGCACTACTGGCTGATCGACTGGGACCTCACCGAGCCCTACGTCTCCCATGTCGTCCCGCACCCGGCCGTGCACATCGTCTTCCAGCGGCTGGCCGGCGAGGACGCCTTCGTCGAGATCGCGGGCATCCCGCACGGCCTCTTCGCCCAGAAGCTGGAGGGGCGGGGGCGGGTCTGCGGGATCAAGTTCCGCCCCGGCGCCTTCCGGAGCGCCGTCCCCGACCGCCCGGTGTCGGAGTGGACGGGCGCTCGGGTACGGCAGCCCGAGGTGTTCCCGGACACCGACCCCGCCACCGTCCTCGACCCGCCCGACGAACGCGACCGCGTCGCCGCGCTCGACGCCTTCCTGCTCGCCCTCGACCTCCGCCCGGACCCGCAGGCCGAACTCGCCACCGCCCTCGTCGACCGCATCCGCACCGACCGCACGATCCGCCGCGTGACCGACTTCGCCCACACCGAGGGCCTGTCCGTACGACTGCTGCAGCGCCTCTTCGCCGCCCACGTCGGCGTCGGCCCCAAGTGGGTCATCCTGCGCTACCGCATCCACGAGGCCCTGGAGCGCGCCGGCGCCGAGGAACCCGTCGACTGGGCGGGCCTCGCCGCCGACCTGGGCTACGCGGACCAGGCCCACCTGGTCCGCGACTTCACGACGACGGTCGGGGTGTCACCGACGGCTTACGCGCAGGGCCGGCCTTAACCGCACCCGTTGTTAATGCGGTTGACCGGACGAGGGCACCCAGGGATATTCATCTGCGTGACGCAGATACTGCACGACACAAATAAACCCGTAGAAGACCCTCCCCTCCCCGCCCGCACCCGCTGGGCGATCCTCGCCGTCGTCCTCGCCGCCGACGTCCTGGACCTCCTCGACTCGACGATCACCAACATCGCCGCCCCGACCATCACCCGGGACCTGGGCGGCGGCCCCGGCCTCGTCCAGTGGCTCGGCGCCTCCTACGCCCTCGCCCTCGGTGTGCTCCTCGTCCCCGGCGGACGGCTCGGCGACCGGTACGGCCGGCGGCGGCTCTTCCTGGTCGGGGTCGCCGGGTTCGTCGCGGCCTCACTGGCCTGCGGGCTCGCCCCGGGCCCCGGCTTTCTCGTGGTCGCCCGGCTGGTGCAGGGTGCCTTCGGGGCGCTGGTCGTCCCGCAGGGCTTCGGCATCCTCGGCGCCACCTGGCCCCGGGATCAGATCGGCAAGGCGTTCAGCCTCTTCGGGCCGGTGATGGGGCTGTCGGCGGTGGGCGGGCCGATCCTCGCCGGGTTTCTCGTGGACGCGGACATCGGCGGTCTCGGCTGGCGGTCCATGTTCCTCATCAACCTCCTCCTCGGCGGCGCCGCCCTGCTCGCCGCCCTACGGCTCCTGCCCCGCGACGCGGGTGACGGCACCGCCCCCGTCGACGGCCCGGGCTCGGCGCTGATCGCGGGTGCGATGCTCGGTCTGCTCGGCGGGCTTATCGACGGCTCGCAGCACGGCTGGACGGGACGCGCCCCCGCCCTGCTGCTGCTCGGCCTCGCCCTGTTCGCGGGTTTCTGCCACCGCCAGCGCACCGCGCCCGAACCGCTCATCCGTCCCTCGCTCCTCCACAACCGGGGCTTCACCGCCGGCCTTCTCCTCGGCGTCGTCGTCTTCGCCGCGGTCGCCGGACTCCTCTATGTCGTCTCCCTCTACTTCCAACAGGGCCTCGGCCGCTCCCCCGCGGGCACCGCGCTCGGCCTGATCCCCCTCTCCGCCGGAATCGTCGTCGCGTCGATCGCCTGCTACCGGCTCGTCCACCGCTTCGGCCGCCGGCTCGCCGCCACGGGCCTCCTGATCATCCTGGCGGGCTGCGGCTGCCTCGCCGCGCTGGTCGCCAACTCCGGTACGGGGGTGAGTGGTTGGGCTCTCGTGCCACCCCTCCTTCTGGTCGGGCTCGGTATGGGCACCTGCTTCGGCACGGTCTACGACATCACCATCGGCGACATCGAACCGGCCGAGGCCGGCAGCGCGAGCGGTTCGCTCAACGCGGTGCAGCAGCTGGCCAACGCGATCGGGGCGGCGGCCGTGACCACCGTGTACTTCAAGGCAGTCGGCGGCGGCGCGACCCACGCCCTGCTGGTGAGCCTCGCCGTGGTCGGCGCGGCCGTCGCCCTGTGCCTGTGTCTCGTACGGCTGCTGCCGCGCACGGCGCCGGAGGACCATGGTCACTGACCGCCGACCCGTGCACCCGCACGCTGGTAGCTTTCGCAGCGGCCGGACGGCAGGGCAGCGGGAAGAGAGCCGCAGTGAACCGAACTCAGGCCCTGAACCGGTGGTTCACGGCGGACAACAACCCCGTCCAGGTCTTCGGCACCGTCGCCGCCGTCGTCATCGCCGCGCTCACCGTCCGCCCGACCGGGTTCTCCGGCACCGGGCTCGCGGTGCTGTGTCTGCTCGTCCTGGAGTCGCTGCTGCTGTGCACGCGGCTCATCCCCGAGGGCACGTTCTCGCCCCGCGTACAGCTCGCGGTGCTGTGTACCTGGGCGGTCGGGGCTGCGGCGCTGATGAGCCTGGAGACCTCAGGGGCGTCGGCGCTGTTCGCCTACTTCGTCACCGGGCACGCCGGGTACCGTCTCGACGCCCGCCGCGCGCTGCCCTTCGCGGCGCTCACCAGCGCCCTGTGCGCGGGAGCGCTGCTGCTGCCCTGGGGCGGCGGCACCTCGTGGATCGTGGGCGCGTTCACCGGTGTCAGTGTGCTGGTGGGTATCTCCAACCGCGCCCACACCGACGCGTTGCGCTCCGCGCGGGCCGCCGCCGAACAGGCCGAGCTGGCCGCGCGGGCCGTGGCACGGGCGGAGGCGCTGGCCGAGCGGGCCCGGATCGCCCGGGACGTGCACGACGTACTGGCCCACTCGCTGGCCGGGGTGAACATGCAACTGGAGGTCACCGACGCCCTGTTGGAGTCCGGGGACATCGACCGGGCCCGGCAGGCGGCCCAGCGGGCGCAGAGCCTGGTGCGCTCGGGGCTGACCGAGGTACAGCGCACGGTCGGGGATCTGCGCGAGGACGCGCTGCCGCTGGTGGAGACCCTGCGCTCGCTGCTCGCGTCCGCCTCCGACGCCGGTACGCTGACCGTCGACGGGCCGCAGCGTGAACTGCCCGTCCGCCTCGCCCAGGTGATCGTGCGCTGCGCCCAGGAGGCGCTGACCAACGCGCACAAGTACGCGCCCGGCGCCCCGGTCCGTATGCGCCTGGAGTACGCGGGACAGCCGGCTGAGGAGACCGTCTTCGAGGTGGTGAACTCCGCGCCGCCGGAGGGCTCGCGGCCGTTGGCCGGGGCGGGGAGCGGGATGGGTCTTGTCGGGATGCGTGAGCGGCTCGACCTGGTGGGCGGCACGGTCACGGCCGGGCCGATCGTGGACGGCGACGACAGTGGAGGCTGGCGAGTGCGCGTGGTGATCCCGGGATGAGCGACGAGCGGCAGGGCGAACGGCAGCCCACGGTAAGGGTGGTTGTGGCCGACGACCAGACCGCGGTCCGTGAGGCGCTGGCGACCGTACTGGATCTGCAGTCCGGTGTGGAGGTCGTGGCGACGGCCAGGGACGGCGGGGAGGCCGTGCGGGCGGCCGAGGAGCACGCGCCCGATGTGATCCTGATGGATCTCAACATGCCCCGGGTGGACGGGGTGGAGGCCACCCGGCTGATCGGCGAACGCTTCCCCGAGGTCGCGGTCGTGGTGCTCACCACCTTCGCCGACGAGGAGTACATCCTCGCCGCGCTCGGCGCCGGCGCCCGCGGCTACCTGACCAAGGAGTCCGGCCGGGAGGACATCACCCGCGCGGTGCGGGCCGCGGCGGCCGGGCAGTCCGTGCTCGACCCCGCCGTACGGGACCGGCTCGTCGCAGCCGCCGCGCGGGGCGGCGCCCCCGTCCAGCGGGCGGGGGCGGGACTCGCCCCGGACCTCACCCCCCGGGAGGTGGAGGTGCTCACGCTGATCGGCGAGGGGCTCACCAACCGGGGCATCGCCGAGCGGCTGGTGGTGAGCGAGGCGACGGTGAAGACCCATATCAACAACCTCTTCTCCAAGGCTCATCTGCGGGACCGGGCGCACGCCGTGCAGTACGCGTTCATCCACGGACTGGTGAAGACTCCTGGGTGAGGGCCTGCCCCTGGGCTCCGGCCGGCGCCAGGAGGCGCACGCGGGCCAGGAGCAGGAACACCCGGGTGAGGACCATGGCCAGCGCCATGATGACGAAGAACGGTGCGATGGCGTCCTGGACTATGTGGTGCTCCGCCATGAACGTGCCGAGGTGGTCGCGGAACCAGGTGTTGTGCTCGGCGAGGTAGATGAAGGCGATGCGCAGGGCGACCACCGCCGTCCAGATCGCCACGAAGCCCGCGCCGCAGCGGGTGTGGACCTTGCCCGAGGCCGGGTCCCGCTCCACGCCGGTGGTGAACGTGGCGACGGCACCGCAGGCGAGCCCGATCGCGGCGCCCACCAGATAGACCACGATGTCGACGGTCTGGGTGGGCGTCCCCTTCAGATAGAAGTAGCCGACCGCGGACACCGTGCCGATCGGCATCAGCACCTTGTGGAGGTCGTACTTCCGGCGCCCGTACTGCGTCAGCATCATCACCGCGAAGATGCCCCCGCTGATCGTCAGCGCCTGCTCCATGTCCGTCATGACGTCCCACTCCTCGGTCTCCGGCGGTCCTCCCGCCACGCGTTTTCCTGAGATCGACTCTCCCGCCGAAGCCGGAAAAGATCCCGGACCCACGGGTGGAAATCCGGGTGGAGACGCAGGGTGGAGCCTTCCCCCAGGGGCAGCTCGGGGGCCGGGTGTCAGGGACGCGGAGACAGACACCGCACGGAGACCATGGGGACCGAATCCCGGACCGAATCCCCTACGGCACCAGCACCAGCCGCCCCCGCACCCCGCCCTCCGCGAGTCGTGCGTGCGCCCCGGCCGCGTCCGCCAAGGGGTACGTCTCCGCCACCCGCAGCGTCAGTACGCCCTTCTCCACCAGGGCGACCAGTTCGGCGAGCCGGGCGCCGTCCGCGCTCACCTCCACCGCCCCGGTCCGCACCCCGCGCTCCGGGGCCGGCGCGGCCTGCGGAATCACCCCGGCGAACGCGCCCCCGTCCCGCACCCACGCCAGCGCCCGTTCGCCGAGGACCGCCGCGTCCAGCACCGCGTCGACGCTCCCCGCCGGCCCGCCCTCACTCGTGAACTCGGCGGCGCCCAGGGCCCGTACGAACTCCTCGTCACCGGCCCGGGCGAGCCCGGTCACCAACACACCGCGCTGTACGGCGAGTTGGACGGCGAAGCCGCCCACGGCTCCCGCCGCACCGGTCACCAACAGCGTCTGACCCGGCGTCAACTCCAGCAGGTCCAGGGCCTGTACGGCGGTCAGGGCGTTCAGCGGGAGGGTGGCGGCGTGCACCGCGTCCACGCCCTCCGGCGCCTTCGCCACCGCGTCCGTGTCCACGACGACGTACTCGGCGTGGGTGCCCAGCGGCTTCACCGCGCCGTGGTGCAGGGCGACCACCTCGTCGCCGATCCGCCACCCGCCGGCGGCGCCGGTCGCGTCCACCGTCCCGGCCACGTCCCAGCCGAGTCCGAGCCGCTCGCCCGCGCCCCCGAACGCGCCCGCGCGCACTCCGGCGTCCACCGGGTTGAGCGAGGCCGCCGCGACCTTGATCCGCACCTGCCGGGCGCCCGGCTCGGGAATTTCCGTCTCCACGACCCGAACCGCGTCGGGCCCACCGAACGTCGTCACCACTGCAGCACGCATGCCGGACAGCTCCTCGTATGGGGTGTTCGCTTCGGTATCTCCTCAGCTGTCGACAACCCTAGGAAGAGCTACTATCCATCGGGAAGTAGTTACCTGAAGGTGCGTACCTACCCCGGAAGTAATCCGAAGTGACCGGAAGTGAACGGAGGCCACGGCCCATGGCGACCATGACAGCGGCCCAGAAGCGCGAACAGGCACGTGTCGAGTACGACGCGTTCATCCGCAGCTGCCCCACCAACCAGCTGCTGGACCGCATCAGCGACAAGTGGGTCAGCCTGGTCGTCGCCGCCCTCGCCCCGGGCCCGATGCGCTACAGCGACCTCGCTCGCAAGATCGCCGGCGTCAGCCCCAAGATGCTGACGCAGACGCTCCGTTCACTGGAACGCGACGGCATCCTCTCCCGCACGGTCACCCCGTCCGTCCCGGTCCGCGTCGACTACGAACTCACCCCGCTCGGCGCCAGCCTGAGCATGCTCCTGCTCGCCGTGAAGGACTGGGCGGAGACCCACATCGAGGAGGTCCACGAGGCGCGGGGGCGCTACGACGGGGACGAGCCGACGCCCGTCTAGACCTCGCCCGCCCGCAACCGCGCGATCTGCTTGCCGCTGAACTCCACCGTCCGCCTCATGTGCCCGACGATCACGGCGAGTTCGGCGTCGGCGAGGTCGTCGAAGAGCGTGAACCAGCCGCCGCCCAGCCGGTTCCACATCCGCCCGAACTCGGTGATCTTCTCCGGGACGGTGGCCACCAGCACCCGCCGCCGGTCCTCCGCGTCCCGCTCCCGGACGACGTACCCCGCCCGCTCCAGCCGGTCCACGAGGCGCGTCGCCGACCCGGTCGTCAGCCCGGTCAGCTCGGCGATCCGGCCCGTCGTCACCGGCCCCGCCTCCAGCGTGAGCAGGTTCAGGCACTGCAGATCGGTGGGGTGCAGCCCGAGGCGGTCGGCGACGGCCTGGTTGAACAGGGCGTACGACGCCATGTACCGGCGCGAGACGGTGGACAACTCGTCCAGCAGCCGCGCCCGCGCGTTCCCGGACATGTCGTACCCCTCGTCGCCTGTGCCGTGCGGAGATCGAGATCGTACGACGAGGTCGGCCGAGTGGCTCAGGGGTACTACGGGCGTGGCTCAGAAGTAGTAGCTGTCACCGGTGTCCAGGACGAGCACCCGCTGCTGGTCGTTGGCCCGGTTCCCGTCCACCGCGCCGCCGCCCCACACCGTGTCCAGCTCCAGCAGCACCTCGGAGGACGCGTCGCGCAGCCCCACCCGCAGCTCGATCCGCTCGCCCACCTCGTCCGCCGCGAGCGCCCCCGTCCGGCACACCACCGCCCGCTCCCCCGACCGCGCACACCCCTCCGGCAACGTCTGCCGGTTCGCGAGCGGTTTCGACCAGCGCAGCCGTACGGTCGCGTCGGGGACGGCGGACGGGCCGTGGTTGCGCGGGGTGAACCGCACGTCGATCCGGCCCGCGGTCATGGCGACGGAGCCGTGGTAGGAGAGGTCCGCCTCAGGTGCCAGTACACCGGGCGCCGCTCCCATCGCCGCGAACGCGGCACCCACTACGGCGCCGACCCGTAGTACCCGTACTACCCGCATGCCATCCACTCCTCAGTACATCCGTGGGCCATCGTGGTCGTACGGATGTATCCCACGCGGAGCGCGCGACAGGCGCCGTCCATCAGGTGACACCCGTGCGATCGGACGGCACCCGTGTGATGGGGTGGCGGTCATGCTCGTACTCCGCTCCGCGGCCCTCTTCGTCCTCGCCGCCGTCTTCGAGATCGGCGGCGCCTGGCTGGTCTGGCAGGGGGTGCGCGAGCACCGCGGCTGGCTCTGGATCGGTGGCGGGGTCATGGCCCTCGGCGTCTACGGCTTCGTCGCCACCTTCCAGCCCGACGCCCACTTCGGCCGCATCCTGGCGGCCTACGGCGGGATCTTCGTCGCCGGTTCGCTGGCCTGGGGCGCGGTCGCCGACGGCTACCGGCCCGACCGCTGGGACATCACCGGCGCCCTGATCTGCCTGGCCGGGATGGCCGTGATCATGTGGGCGCCGCGCGGAAACTGAGCCGCCACCGGGCCCGCCTATCCTGGACGGAGCCGTACACACGGAGTCGTACGCACGAACCAGTTGATCCCTCCCGAGGAGCAGCCCATGGCCACCGCCGCACCGTCCGCCGCCTCCCGTATCGCGGTCGTCACCGGGGCGAGCGGCGGCATCGGCGCCGCCACGGCCCGCCGGCTCGCCGCGGCCGGCTACCGCGTCGTCCTCACCGCCCGCCGCAAGGACCGCATCGAGGCGCTGGCCGAGGAGATCAACAAGGCAGGCCACAAGGCGACCGCGTACGAGCTCGACGTCACCGACCGGACCGCGGTCGACGAGTTCGCGACCGCCTTCAAGACGATCGGCGTGCTGATCAACAACGCGGGCGGCGCGCTCGGCGCCGACCCGGTCGCGACCGGCGACCCCGCCGACTGGCGCACGATGTACGAGACGAACGTCCTCGGCACGCTGAACGTCACCCAGGCCCTGCTCCCCGCCCTCACCGCGAGCGGCGACGGCACGGTCGTGGTGGTCTCCTCCACGGCGGGCCACGGCACCTACGAGGGCGGCGCGGGCTATGTCGCCGCCAAGCACGGCGCCCACGTCCTCGCCGAGACGCTGCGCCTGGAAATCGTCGGCACCCCGGTCCGGGTCATCGAGGTCGCGCCCGGCATGGTCAAGACGGACGAGTTCGCGCTGACCCGGTTCGGCGGGGACGCGGAGAAGGCGGCGAAGGTCTACGCGGGCGTCGCCGAACCGCTCACGGCGGACGACGTGGCCGACACGATCTCCTGGGCGGTCACCCGCCCCAGCCACGTCAACATCGACCTCCTCGTCGTCCGCCCGCGCGCCCAGGCCTCGAACACCAAGGTCCACCGGGAGCTGTGATGCCGGACGCGGAGGGCAACCCGGACAACTCCCAAGAGGCCCTGGACAAGCGCCGGTTGGCCGAGGAGACCAGGAACGAGCGCAAGGTCTGGTACTTCCTGGCCTACTTCCTCTTCGGCATCCACATCGTCGCGTTCGTGATGATCTACGCGGTGACGCACGCGCCGAACAAGTGACGAGGCGAGGAGCGGCGGTCAGACCTGATCGCCGCTCCCGTTCAGGAGTTCGCTCGCCGACCGGTGGACCTTCCTCAAGGCGCTGAGCAGGGCCGCGCGTTCGGCGTCGGTGAGGTCCGCGGTGACCCGCTCCTCGATCAACTGCCGTTCCGCCTCGACCGGTTCGCGCAGCGCGCGGCCCGCGTCGGTGAGCCAGAGCCGGACGAGCCGGTTGTCCCGGTCGTCGCGGCGCCGGGTGAGCAGCCCGGACGCGGTCATCCGGTCGGCCATCTTGACGACGGTGGGCGTGGTGACGTGCAGCGCGGCGGCGACCTCGCCGGGCGTGGAGCCGTCGCGTTCCCAGAGCACGGCGAGCAGGTGGTTCTGGCCGACGTGCAGCCCGTGGCGGCGCATGGCCGCGTCGGCGAGCGAGCGGAGCACCTTCGACGTCCTGCCGTGCAGGTCCAGGAACTCGGACATGGCGGCCTTTCGAGCAAGTCGATTGACGGCTAATCATTCACCGGCTAGCGTTCTCACGAACTCATTAGACGGCAAACGACTTTGGGAGCCGCAATGATACTGGTCACCGGCGCCACCGGAAACATCGGCCGCGCCCTCGCCCGCGAACTCGACGCCAGGGACGAGAAGTCACGACTCCTCGTCCGCGACCCCGCCCGCGCGCGAGCCGCCGGACTGCCCCCGTCCGACCGCGCCGAACTCGCCGTAGGAGACTTCGGAAACCCCGACACCCTCACCCCCGCCCTCACCGGCGTGGACAAGCTGTTCCTGCTCACCCAGGGCATCGGCACCGAGCACACCACCGCGGCGGTGGCCGCCGCCCGCGCGGCCGGAGTGCGGCACATCGTGCACCTGTCCTCCGCCCACGTCCTGCTCGACCCGGTCCCCGCCATGGGCCGCTGGCACCACGAGCGCGAGCGGATCATCCGCGCCGCCGGCATCCCCGCCACCTTCCTCCGCCCCGGCGGCTTCATGACCAACGCCCTCGACTGGCTGCCCACCATCCACGCCGGCGACTACGTCCTCGACCCGGTCGGCCCCGGCCGCTACGCGCCGATCGACCCCGCCGACATCGCCGCGGTCGCCGCCGACGTCCTGACCGGCCACGCGGAGGAGGACGAGGAGTACGTCCTCACCGGCGACGAGACCTTCACCGTCGCCGAGCAGGTCCGGATCATCTCCGCGGCCATCGGCCGCACCATCGAGGTCAGAGCCACCACCACACCGGACGAGATCGTACGGTTCCGCTTCCCCCACGGTGCTCCCCCGGCGCTCGCCGCCGCCGTCACCGAGGGCTTCGCGCTCATGCGCGCCGACACCGTCGGACTGCGGACGGACACCGTACGGCGCCTGCTCGGCCGCAGGCCCCGGACGTTCGCGGACTGGTGCGCACGTCACGCCGACGCGTTCCGCCGACCGGCCGGCGCCTGAGATCTTGGCCACCGCATAAAGTCACCGTCCGTGGACAGACACCTCCCCTTCGACGATCTCCCCAACTTCCGTGACCTGGGCGGCTACCCGACCCCCGACGGCCGCCGCGTCCGCCCCGGACTCCTCTACCGCGCCGACTCCCTGGGCAAGTTGAGCGAGAACACCGACGACTGGACCCGCTTCCTCGGCCTCGGTATCGCCACGGTGATCGACCTCCGCTACCCCTGGGAGATCGAGCGCGGAGGCCGTGTCCCGGAGCACGAGTCGTTCACATACCACAACCTGAGCATCGAGCATCGCCCTTACGACCAGACGGTGTTGACCCCCGACACCGCCCCGGGACCGTACCTGGCGGAGCGGTACGCGGAGGTCGCCGAGGACGGCACGGAGGAGATCGCACGGGCCCTGGAACTGATCGCGGAGGCAGCCGAGCGGAACACCCCCCTCGTCTTCCACTGCGCGTCCGGCAAGGACCGCACCGGCCTGCTCGCGGCACTGGTCCTCGGCCTGCTCGGCGTCCCCGAGGAAACGATCGTCGAGGACTTCACCCTCACCGAACTCGCCACCCCCGCCCTCCTGTCGGCCTGGCGGACCCGCAACGGCGGCCGCACCCCGGCCTGGCCGTCCTGGGGCCACGCCCCGGCAGCGGTCATGCACCTGTTCCTCGCCGGACTGACCAGTCGCTACGGCTCGGTCGCGGGCTATGTCACCAAGGCCCTGTCCCTGGACGCCACGGCCCTCTCAACCACCCTGCGCGACAAGCTGCTTGAACAACAGCCCACCGCCTGGCCGGAGTTGACGTACCGCAAAGCCACCGAGGCGGACGCCGTCGCACTCGTCCGCCTCCGGGACAGCGCGGCCCTGTGGCAACTCGCCCGGGGCATCGACCAGTGGAAGCCGGGCGAGAAGGACGAGGCCCACTTCCTGCGGCGCGTGCGCGAGGGCGAGGTGTGGCTGGCGTACGCCGACGAGACCCTGGCCGGCGCCTGCGAACTCTGGTGGCACGACCCCGCCGCCTGGGGCCCGCGCCCGCCCGACGCGGGCTACGTCCACCGCCTGATGACGACCCCGCACACCGCACCGCCGGGCACGGGACGCCGACTGCTCGCGCAGGCGGAGTCCCGCATCACCGCGACCGGCCGCCCGTACGCCCGCCTCGACTGCCTCTCCGCCAACCCCCGCCTGCGCGCCTACTACGAGTCCGCGGGCTACACCGTCGTAGGCGAACAGCGGGCGAAGGACGGCGGGTCGGGGAGCCCGTACGCGGTGACGCTCATGGAGAAGCGCCTCGGCGACTGAACCGGACCAACTGGCCCGGCCGCGGGCCTACTTGCGCTGCCGGAACATCCACTCCCGGACACCTTCGATGGTGTACGCGATCGGCCAGGTGGAGTTGTGCTCGACGCCGTGCGCGTTGGCAAGCCCTCCGGCCAGGGTCGAACCCTTCTTGAACGTCGAGTAGTTGACCGTGGTGCCCTTGGCCGCCATGGCCTTGACGTCCGCGGCGAACTCCGCCGCCGTGGACTGCCCGTCCCAGACCGCGCGACTCACCTTCGTCCCGGCCTTCTCGACGACGGCCATGATGGCGTTCTCCCCGGGATAGGCCTTCGTGTCGCCCTGCGAGACGGTGACCCAGAGGTTCTTCTTCGCCAGCGGCGCGGCCTGCGCGGCCGGCCACTGCCCGGCGACGACCCACGAAGCGGCGAAGAGGTCCGGGTACTTGATGTTCAGACCGAGGGTCATCATCGCCCCCATCGACTGACCGGTGGAGTACAGCCGTTCGGTGTCGACGCTGTACTTGCCCGCCAACTCCCGGACCAGGTCGGCCGTGGTGTCGAAGAGCGACGTCGGCTTGTAGTCGTCGCCCACGACCACCTCCGGATACTGCGGCGCCAGCACGAACGCCGGCCGCTCCGCCTGCTCCTCCGGAGCGGCCCAGCACACCGCGCCAAGACCCTGCACCAGCGTCGCCCGCACGGTCGTACTGATCAGGCTCGCGTCATGCATGAAGAGGACCAGCGGATAGGACTTGGCGCGGTCGTAGCCCTTCGGGACGTAGAGGTTGTACGGCAGCGACCTGCCGGTCTTCGGGTCCTTGTACGTGAACTGCTGGAAGTCGTCGACGATCAGGTTCACGGTGCGGCCGGTGGCGACCTTGGTGTCAGCGGCGGCGGCGTAGCGGATGCCGCCGGTCGTCGTGACGGTGTCTGCCTGGACGACGGTGGCCTTCGCCGCCTTGACGGTGGCAGGGCCGCCGGTCGAGCCGACCTGGGGGCCGGGGATGACATACGGGCTGCTCGTGGAGGACGGCGAGGCCGACGGCCGGGTGGTCCCCGCCGCGCCCCCGCCCCCGCCCACGCCGCCCCACAACAAGGCACCGTCGTCGTCCGGGGAGAGTTCCACGATGACGTACGGCCCGTCCTTGCCCTCGTCGGCGAGGGCCGCGCCGGTGTTGGCGTAGACCTTGGTGACGGTCCGCCCCTCGACGGTGAACGACGTCTTCGTGAGCGCGGACGTGTCGATCGCGGTGTCGTACTCGACGGCCACGGCGACGAACTTCTGCCCGTCGCCGTAGACCTGGGTGATGGCGGTGGCGCCTTTCACATGCCCGCCGCCACCGCTACCACCGCTGTCGGAGTCGGAGGCGGAGTCACAGGCCGCGAGGCCCGACACGGCGACCGCCGCGGTGGTCCCCACCCCCACAACCCGCGCTAAGAAAGCGCGCCTTGTCGTCATTTTCCACACCTCAGTTCAGGGACTTGATAATGCGCCCGATACGGGTGGCGGCCTTCTCCGCGGTGCCCTGGATGTAGAAGCCGTCGACCGCCTCGTAGGTGACGTGGTCGAAATTCCATTTGTCGGGCATGTTCTTGGCGCCGCCCTCGAACATCGACATGACGAAAGTGCTGGAGAACGACGAATTCTCGCGGATCGCGGTCGCGGTGGTCGTGGACAACTCCGGTTCCACACCGGCGAAGACACCCTTGCCGACCTGGAAGACCCAGATGGGCACCTGGGCGGAGCCGGTGGGGGTGAAGGTGACGGTCTTCATGGGCGCGCTGGCCTGCGGGCCCGTGACCTGAGTCGTGGTGATGTCGTCGGTGACGAGTCGCACGACGACCTTCTTGCCGCTCTCGTACTTGGTGATCCCCTGGGCGACCCGCACGATCTCGTTGCCGAGCCGTTCGCCCTGCGCGGTCAGCAGCGCGAAGCCGGCGTCGTGCAGATCGACACCGTAGGTCCAGCCCTTGTCCTTGTCGATGGTGTACCGCTTCGAACGGTAGGCCGGGAACTGGTCGCCGCACGCGCCGACCAGCCAGAAGCCGACGGCGCCGGGGTACTGGGTCTCGACGTGCGCGACGGCCGCGCCGGCGAGGTCGGCGGTGATCGGCAGGGTGCCGTCGGCCATGACCGAGTCCTGCATCACGCAGGACTGCACGTTGTAGTTGGTCAGGACGGCGATCGGGTTGCCGTCGAGGTCGTTGAAGCGGGCGACGTACACGCCCTTGTCGGACGGGAGTTGCTCGTTGACGCCGAGCCAGTAGCCGTCGGCGGTGGAGACGTTGCGGTTGACGTTGACGTCGGAACGGCCGGTGCCGTAGCCGACCTCGGCGTCCTGAAGGTTCTTGACGGCGTCGGCGACGGCGGACTTGGTCGCGGCGACGATGTTCTGGACATAGGCCGCCGCCCCCGCCGAGGACGAACTCGCCTGGACGTGCGGCGCGGAGAAGCAGTGCGTGACGGTGACCATGATGTTCGCGGCGGTGACACCGCTCGCCGCGGTGATGGCGGTCCGCATCAGCGCGATCGCCTCCGCGCTGATCGAGGTCAGGTCCAGCACGGCCAGCGCGATCCGGCGGGAGCCGGACTCCACCAGCAGGACACGGACGTTGAGGTCGTCGTGCACGGCGGTGAAGTTGTCCAGCGGCAAGAGCGAGGCCGCGGGCGTGAACGCGGCCTTGCCGGCGCCGACCTTGAGCCCGGCCGCCGCCTTCGTACTGGTGGCAGCCTGGGCCGAGGTGGCACCGCCGACCACGCTCGCCGCGAGCGCGGTCGCCGCACCGGCGGCCACGACGGTGCGCCGGCTCAACTCGCTCTGATTCTGGTACCGCTCAGACATGTGCTGTCCTCCGAGACGCTGCGGGTGGGTTTGGCGAAACACCCAGGCAGCATCACAGCGAAATTCGAGGCCAGCAATAAGGAACGGGCGCAACCATTGATTTCACGAATAGCGCCCCTATTGAAATGAGCCACCCACAGGAAATCACAGCAACGGAACGCGAATTCACAGCACTCTCAGAGCGACGGCGGCGTACTACCCCTCTCAAATCACCGCCCCACCGAACCGTCCACCTGCTCCCGCAGAATATCGACATGCCCCGCATGCCGGGCGGTCTCCTCGATCATGTGCACAAGAATCCACCGCAACGACCGAACGGCATCGGCCCCACCGGCGGCCCGAGCGGCGGGAAGACTCAGGTCGTCGCACCGCGCGATGACGTCATTGGCCCGCGCGACAGCGTCCCGGTACGAGGCGACGAGCCCCTCCCCGGTCTCCTCGTCCCCGACATCCATCCCGAAGTCCGGATGCGGAACATCAGCACCGGCGAACGCCCACGCGAACCAGTACGCCTCGGCCGCGGCCAGATGCTTGACGAGCCCGAAGATGCTGGTCCCGGAGGGAACACCGGGCGCCCTGCCCTGCTCCTCACCAACACCCTCCGCCTTCGCCACGACGGCTTCCCGCACGTAGTCCAGGAAGGCGACCAGGGTCGCCTTTTCGCCGGCGTCGACGGCGGGCGGCCGTACGTCTCCACGAACCCGAACCTCAGCCACCCGCCCCACTCCCTCGCTCAACCCTTCACACAGACAACCTGCTTCAGCTTCGCCACGACCTCCACCAGGTCCCGCTGCTGATCGATGACCTGCTCGATCGGCTTGTACGCGCCCGGGATCTCGTCCACGACGCCGGAGTCCTTACGGCACTCCACACCCCGTGTCTGCTCCTCCAGGTCCTTCGTCGAGAAGCGACGCTTGGCCGCGTTACGGCTCATGCGCCGACCGGCGCCGTGCGACGCGGAGTTGAAGGACTTCTCGTTGCCGAGGCCCTTCACGATGTACGAACCAGTGCCCATCGAGCCCGGGATGATCCCGTACTCGCCGGAGCCGGCGCGGATCGCTCCCTTACGGGTGACCAGCAGGTCCATTCCCTCGTACCGCTCCTCGCTCACGTAGTTGTGGTGGCAGGAGATCTCCGGCTCGAAGGTCGGCTTCGCCTTCTTGAACTCCTTGCGGATCACGTCCTTCAGGAGCGCCATCATGATCGTGCGGTTGTACTTCGCGTACTCCTGCGCCCAGAACAGGTCGTTGCGGTACGCCGCCATCTGCGGGGTGTCCGCGATGAAGACGGCGAGGTCACGGTCGACCAGGCCCTGGTTGTGCGGGAGCTTCTGGGCCGCGCCGATGTGGTGCTCGGCCAGTTCCTTGCCGATGTTCCGGGATCCGGAGTGGAGCATGAGCCATATCGAACCATCCGAATCTACGCATACCTCGCAGAAGTGATTTCCTCCGCCAAGTGTGCCCATCTGCTTGGCAGCCCGCTCCTCCCGGAACTTCACCGCATCCGCAACCCCCTCGAACCGCCCCCAGAACTCGTCCCACCCCGCAGTAGCGAACCCATGCATCCGCCCCGGATCGACCGGACCGTCATGCATCCCCCGCCCCACCGGAATCGCCTGCTCGATCTTCGAGCGCAGGCGGGACAGGTCGCCGGGGAGGTCGTTGGCCGTGAGGGAGGTCTTGACCGCGGACATTCCGCAGCCGATGTCGACGCCCACCGCCGCGGGGCAGACCGCACCCTGCATCGCGATGACCGAGCCGACGGTCGCGCCCTTGCCGTAGTGCACGTCGGGCATGACGGCGAGGCCCTTGATCCAGGGGAGGGTGGCCACGTTGCGGAGTTGCTGGAGCGCGCCCTCCTCGACCGACGTCGGGTCGGTCCACATGCGGATGGGGACCTTCGCCCCCGGTATCTCCACGTACGACATTTCGTCCTCATTCCCCCGAAAGAAAGCAGAAGTCTAAAATCGCAAAACCTGCGCCAAGGTCAACGAAAGGGACAGCGGACCGGCGTTCACGGCTGTGCGTGCGATACACATTGTCTCCAGGGGGTCCCCCGGTGCGGCAAGCGATTAACCAGCGGGGACACTGGCAGCACCCTTGATCACCGTCCAGAACCCTTGATCGTCGTCGAGAGGAACCCGACCGTGCAGCGGAAGGCATACGTACCCGGCGCCGCCGCGCTCCTCGTGGCGCTGCTGGCCGGCTGTACGAGCGGTTCGGGCGATGGGGGTACCACGGACGACGCCAACCCCGGCGACGCCGGTACGGCGACCGCGGTGGCGCAGCCGGGCAAGTACCGCACGCTTCCGGAGCCCTGCGGTGCCGTCGGCCAGGGCACGCTGGACTCCCTGCTCCCCGGGATCAAGCAGATCACGGACGCGGACCAGCGCGCGGCCGCCTACGCGGGCGAGGCGACGCTGACGTTCGACACGGACCGCAAGGTGGGCTGCCGTTGGAAGGTGGAGTCCACGGACGCGACCGATCATCTGCTGGTCGATTTCGAGCGGGTGGTGTCGTACGACAACGCGGTGAGCGACGACAGCGAGGCGAAGACGATCTTCGCGACGAAGGAGGTGGCGGCGGATCTTCCGGAGCCGGCCGCCAGTACGACCGCTGCGTCGGACTCGGCCACCCCTTCGACCTCCGGCTCTCCCACCGCCTCCACCTCCACCTCCGCGTCCTCTTCCTCTTCCGCGTCCTCCTCGGATTCGGCCTCGTCCTCGTCCTCGGGCTCCGCGTCCCCCTCCGGCTCCACCACCCCGACCGCTCTCCAGCCCCGTACGCTCTCCGATCTCGGTGACGAGGCGTTCCTCGACGACGCGTTGAACAGCTCCGGTTCGACGGCCAAGCAGCGGACGGTGACTGTGGTGTTTCGCACGTCCAACGTCATTGTGACCATCGAGTACGAGGAGCAGCCGGCGACGGTCGGGGTGGTCCCGGACAGCCAGAAGATGCAGGACAGGGCGCGGAAACTGGCCTCGCAACTGGCTGACTCGCTCAACGGTTAGCGGCTCGGACGGCCGCTTCCGAGCCCCCGCTCAAAGCCTGTGAACGGAGACCGCACAGCTGGCTCACCGCGTACCGTGGCCCCTCGGACCCGATCCGACGGCAGGAACCACGAGCGTCATGAGTGAAGGAACCATGCATCAACCAGCACAGCGTGACCGGCAGGACCACCAGCGAGCGAAGCGTCTTCACCGCGTCCTTGTCTGCGCGGCGGCGGTCCCGGTGATGCTGATCGCGGCCGGCTGCTCCTCGGACTCCGGTTCGGGGGACGACGCGGGCAAGGACACGAGCGGTCTCGGCGCGACGACCTCCGCCGACGCGACGGCCGCTCCGACGGTGCAGGCGGCGGCGTACAAGAAGTTGCCGGAGCCGTGTGCGGTGCTGTCGAAGAAGACGTTGACCGATCTGGTCCCGGAGGGGGCCAAGTCGGGCAAGGAGGGTACGTCGAGCGACACGGCGTCGCGGGGCAGTTGCTCGTGGACGAGCCTGGACAACAACGGGGTCAAGGGTTCGCAGTTCCGCTGGCTGAATGTGTCGTTGCTGCGGTTCGACTCCTCGCAGACGCAGGGTGAGGGCGACCAGCTGGCCGCGTCGTACTTCACGAAGCAGGTGCAGGAGGCGCAGTCGGTCACCGGCGCGAAGAACGTCAAGTCGGAGCCGGTCGCGGGTGCGGGCGCGCAGGCGACGGCGGTGCGCTACGGCCTGAAGAAGAAGGAAGGCGCCTTCAAGCAGCAGACGGTGGTGGCGCGGGTCGAGAACGTGGTCGTCACGATCGACTACAACGGCGCGGGTCTGGCGGGCGACAAGACGCCGGACGCGGACGCGTTGACGAAGGCGGCGGAGAAGGCCGTGAAGGAGGTCGTGGCGGCGGTCACGTCGGCCAACGGCAGCGGCAGCGGGAGCGGCAGCAGCACCGGCTCGCCCTCCGCGGCCCCCTCCAAGTCCGCGTCCCCCTCCGCCTCGCCGTCCAAGTCCGCGGCCAAGGCCTCTCCTTCGGCCTCTTCCGGCAAGAAGAGCTGACGGTCACATCCACACTGTTTTTCGGCCTCAACTCGCAGGTCAGCCAAGCCTTTTGACGGAGTCCGGCCCCTCCTGGGTGCCGGGCTCCTGGCGGACCGGCGCCCGGGACGCCGCACACATGTGCCACCCTGTTCCGCGCAAGGCCATGCAAGGGGAGGGGAGTACGGGTGTCCGCGCCCATTCAGCTCACACGTATGCACCGGGTGCTCATCGGCGTGGTCGTCTCCGGTGCGATGGTCATCGCCGGTATCGGCTTCGCCGGTTCGTACGCCGCCGTACGCGAACTCGCCCTGAAGAAGGGCTTCGGCAACTTCGCCTACGTGTTCCCGGTCGGTATCGACGCGGGTATCTGCGTCCTGCTCGCCCTGGACCTGCTCCTGACCTGGATCAGGATTCCCTTCCCGCTGCTGCGCCAGACGGCGTGGCTGCTGACGGTCGCGACGATCGCGTTCAACGGCGCCGCGGCCTGGCCCGACCCGCTCGGTGTCGGTATGCACGCGGTGATCCCGATCCTGTTCGTGGTCTCCGTGGAGGCGGCCCGGCACGCGATCGGCCGGATCGCCGACATCACGGCCGACAAGCACATGGAGGGCGTCCGCCTCACCCGCTGGCTGCTCTCCCCGCTCCCGACGTTCCTCCTCTGGCGCCGGATGAAGCTGTGGGAGCTGCGTTCCTACGAGCAGGTCATCAAGCTGGAGCAGGATCGTCTCGTCTATCAGGCGCGCCTGCACTCCCGCTTCGGCCGCGCGTGGCGCCGCAAGGCCCCGGTGGAGTCCTTGATGCCGCTGCGGCTGGCACGCTACGGCGTCCCCCTCGCGGAGACGGCTCCGTCGGGTCTGGCGGCGGCGGGCATCGAGCCCGTACTGCTGCCCCCCGCCCCGCAGTTGGAGCCGGCGCGTCAGCCGGAGCCGCAGCAGGCGCCGGCCGCCGTGCAGAACAACCCGGCGCCGGTCCGGGAGCAGCTGCCCGCCCCGACGGCGGACGAACAACGGCAGCAGCAGGAGCAGGAGTACGCCGAGCTGCAGAGTCAGTGGCTCCAGGCGCGCGACCCCCAGGCGGTGGCGTACCAGGGCGGCTACGACCCGACGTACGAACCGGAGCCCGTGTACTCCGGGTGGTACGAGGACGAGCCGCAGGCGGAGCAGTTCCAGCAGTACGAGGAGGAGCAGCAGCAGTTCGCGCAGCAACGGCGGTTCGAGCAGCAGCAGTTCCAGGAACAACAGCAGTTCCCGCAACAGCGGCAGCGGTACGAGGAGCAGCAGCCGGAGCCCGAGCCCTCGCCCGAGGACACCGGCACGTTCCCGATCCCGGCCGGGCCGGGCCGTACCCGTGAGCTGGGTGAGGGCGGCGGTACGGAGCTGTCCGAGGAGGACTACTACCTGGTCTTCAAGAAGTCGATAGACGGCAGCTATCCGACCTCGGGCCAGTTCCGGGGTGACGTGGAGGCCACGTACGGCGTCACGCTCCCGCAGCGCGAGGCGGACCGGATGGTCAACCGTTTCACGAACCGTCACACGGCGGAGCTCCAGGAAGACCACATCGCCTGAAACGAGTGAGGGGCCCTCGGTTGAGGGCCCCTCACTCGTTTCGGTCGCTCTAGCTCTACTCCCCGAGCAGGGCCCGCACCCGCTCCTGTCCCACCGCGAGCAGCAGTGTGGGCAGGCGGGGGCCGGTGTCGCGGCTGACGAGCAGGTGGTAGAGGAGGGCGAAGAAGGTCCGCTGGGCGGTCTTGATCTCCGGCGGGAGTTCCTTCGCGGTCGCGTCGGCGGAGAAGCCGGCCTGGACCTTGGGGACGCCGTAGACGAGGTGGCTCAGGCCGTCCAGGGACCAGTGGTCGGCGAGTCCGTCGGTGAGCAGGCGCAGGGACTGCCGGGCGGGCTCGTCGAGGGACTTGAGGAGGTCGATGTCGGGTTCGTCGCGCACGATGGTCCGCTGGTCGGCGGGGACGTGCGTGTTGATCCAGGCCTCGGCCTTGTCGAGCCGGGGGCGGACCTCGTCGAGGGTGGACAGGGGGTTGGCGGGGTCGAGTTCGCCGAGGATGCGCAGCGTCTGGTCCTCGGCCCCGGCGGTGATGTCGGCGACGGACGCGAGGGTCCGGTACGGCAACGGGCGGGATGTGTGCGGGAGTTCACCGGCGGCGGTGCGTACGGCACGGGAGTGCGCGGCGACGTCAGCGGGCAGCGCGGAACCGTCCGCGACCTTGCCGTCGAGCTTGTCCCACTCGTCGTAGAGGCGCTGGATCTCCTGGTCGAAGGCGATCTTGAAGGACTGGTTGGGGCGGCGGCGGGCGTAGAGCCAGCGCAGGAGCTGCGGTTCCATGATCTGGAGCGCGTCGGCCGGGGTGGGGACCCCGCCCTTGCTGCTGGACATCTTGGCCATGCCGCTGATGCCGACGAAGGCGTACATCGGGCCGATGGGCCGCTCGCCGCCGAAGATCCCGACGATCTGCCCGCCGACCTGGAAGGAGGACCCGGGGGACGAGTGGTCGACACCGCTCGGCTCGAAGATGACCCCCTCGTAGGCCCAGCGCATCGGCCAGTCGACCTTCCACACCAGCTTGCCGCGGTTGAACTCGCTGAGCAGGACGGTCTCGGTGAAGCCGTCCTCGGTGCAGACGTACGTCAGCTCGGTGGTGTCGTCGTCGTAGGCCGTGACGGTGGTGAGGTCCTTGCCGCAGGCGCCGCAGAAGGGCTTGTACGGGAAGTACCCGGCGGACCCGGAGCTGCCGTCGTCCTCCTCGGCGGCCCCCGACCCCTCCTCGGCCTCCAGTTCGGCGGCGTCGACGGCCTTCTGCTGCTGCTTCTTGGCCGGGGCCTTCTTGGTGCGGTACTGCTCCAGGATCGCGTCGATGTCACCGCGGTGCTTCATGGCGTGCAGGATCTGCTCGCGGTACACGCCGGAGGTGTACTGCGCGGTCTGGCTGATCCCGTCGAACTCCACGCCCAGCTCGGCGAGGGAGGCGACCATGGCGGCCTTGAAGTGCTCGGCCCAGTTCGGATACGCCGACCCGGCCGGGGCGGGCACGGAGGTCAACGGCTTCCCGATGTGCTCGGCCCAGCTGGCGTCGGTCCCCTCGACCCCGTTCGGCACCTTGCGGTAGCGGTCGTAGTCGTCCCAGGAGATGAGGTGCCGGACCTCGTGACCCCGGCGGCGGATCTCGTCGGCGACGAGGTGCGGGGTCATGACCTCGCGGAGGTTGCCGAGGTGGATGGGGCCCGACGGGGACAGCCCGGACGCGACGACGACCGGTTTGCCCGGGGCCCGACGCTCCGACTCCTCGATGACCTCATCCGCGAAACGGGAGACCCAGTCGGTGGTCTCGGTGCTCTGAGCCACGATCGGCACGTCCTTCTTTCTGGGCACGGGGCAGCCGGTACGGTCGCACGACTGACCCTGCCATTGTCCCAGGCGACCCGACATCCACGAAAACGGCTTTTCCAAGGCCGTGACTCTGAAGCGGGCTCGGGGGGGTTGGCGGTTTTTTGCTGCGGGCCGGTGGGGGCTGGTCGCGCAGTTCCCCGCGCCCCTGAGAGGCGGCTGCGCCGCCGTCCAGGCCTCAGCCCCCGCGCCCTTTGGATGGCGGCGCAGCCGCCTCCTGGGGGCGCGGGGAACTGCGCGACCAGCCCCCACCGGGCCGCACGCGAAAAACTCGCTTTACCCCCCGTGGGATACTGACCGTGTCTACCAAACCCACGAGGAGAACGGCTCCCACCCCATGGCTCCGGTCACGTCGCTCACCGACCTAGTCCACCAGCGCCTCGCGAACGCCCTCTCGGCCACCCTGCCGGAGGCGGACGCGGACCCACTGCTGCGACGGAGTGACCGTGCCGACTTCCAGGCGAACGGCATCCTCGCCCTCGCCAAGAAGGCCAAGGCCAACCCCCGGGAGCTGGCGACGCAGGTCGTCTCGCGGATCACGACCGGTGATGTGATCCAGGACGTCGAGGTCTCCGGCCCCGGCTTCCTGAACATCACGATCACCGACAGGGCGATCACCGAGAACCTGGCCGCGCGCTACGCCGACGCGGCCCGCCTCGGCGTGCCCGTGGCCGAGCACCCGGGCACCACGGTCATCGACTACGCGCAGCCGAACGTGGCGAAGGAGATGCACGTCGGTCACCTCCGTTCCGCGGTGATCGGTGACGCGCTGGTCCAACTCCTGGAGTTCACCGGCGAGTCGGTGGTCCGGCGGCACCACATCGGCGACTGGGGAACGCAGTTCGGGATGCTGATCCAGTATCTGGACGAGCACCCGGGCGAGTTGGACCACGGCGGCGCGCAGGTCACGGGCGAGGAGGCGATGTCGAACCTGGACCGGCTCTACAAGGCGGCGCGCAAACTCTTCGACTCCGACGAGGAGTTCAAGACGCGGGCGCGGCGCCGGGTGGTGGATCTCCAGGCGGGCGAGCCGAAGACGCTGGCCGCGTGGCAGAAGTTCGTGGACGAGTCGAAGATCTACTTCTTCTCCGTCTTCGAGAAGCTGGACATGGAGATCCGGGACGCGGACATCGTCGGCGAGTCGGGTTACAACGACATGCTGGACGAGACGTGCCGGCTCCTTGAGGAGTCGGGGGTCGCGGAGATCTCGGACGGCGCGCTGTGCGTGTTCTTCGACGACATCAAGGGCCCGGACGGCAACCGGACCCCGCTGATCGTCCGCAAGTCCGACGGCGGCTACGGCTACGCGGCGACGGATCTGTCGGCGATCAGGGACCGCGTCTTCAACCTCAAGGCGACGTCACTCCTCTACGTGGTCGACGTCCGCCAGTCCCTGCACTTCAAGATGGTCTTCGAGACCGCGCGGCGGGCCGGCTGGCTCAACGACGACGTGTCGGCGTACCAGTTGGCGTTCGGCACGATCCTCGGCAAGGACGGGAAGCCGTTCAAGACGCGTGAGGGCGTGTCGGTGAAGCTGGAGGACCTCCTCGACGAGGCGGTGCAGCGGGCGACCGCGGTCGTCCGGGAGAAGGCCGAGAAGGTGGGCCTGACGGAGGAGGAGATCGTCGAGAACGGGCGGTACGTCGGGATCGGCGCGGTGAAGTACGCCGACCTGTCGACGTCCGCGGTGCGGGACTACAAGTTCGACCTGGACCAGATGGTGTCGCTGAGCGGTGACACGTCGGTGTACCTGCAGTACGCGTACGCCCGTATCCAGTCGATCCTGCGCAAGGCGGGCGAGGCCCGGCCGGTGGCTCATCCGGAGCTGGAACTGGCCGGTGCGGAGCGGGCGTTGGGTCTGCACCTGGACCAGTTCAGCGAGGTGGTGGCGGACGCGGCGAAGGAGTACGCCCCGCACAAGCTGACGGCGTACCTGTACCAACTGGCGTCCGCGCTCACGACGTTCTACGACCAGTGCCACGTGCTGTCCCCGGACAACGCCCCGGAGGTCGTGGAGAACCGCCTGTTCCTGGTGGATCTCACGGCCCGCACGCTCCACAAGGGCATGGCGCTGCTCGGCATCAGGACACCCGAGCGGCTCTGAGCGGCTCCGGGATCCGCGGACCCGAAAAGCGCGGCCCCACCGGTCATGAAACCGGTGGGGCCGCCTCGTTTCCTAGGGAACGGGAAGGGTCAGCTTGGCGAAGCCGTCGAACTCACCGAAATCCTCGTGGCGATAGACCAGTTCCCCGTCGGAGGTCATGTCGACGCCGCAGAAGTATCGGAAACCCTGAGCCCTCCAGTAGATGTGATCCAGGTTGGTGATTCCGTCCTCGGTCCGGCAGATCAGCCCCGGCTGGTCGGGGGTGAACATGGCCAGCAGATACGGATGACCGCCCAGCGGGTACTGCCTCACCAACGTCGCCAGATCGGCATCGCCCAACTCCGACAGATCTACCGTGTCGTGCTCGATCTCCTCCCAGTCCAGCTTCGTCGGCAGCCAGGGGAGCCCCAGAAGAAAGTCATGGAAAGCCGCGCAGACTTTCGCCGATGCGATCGATGCCCGCCCCGAATCAACCCACTGAGTCAGGTGCTCGCTGTCGATGTAGTTCACGTACGACCTAGATGTGAGGGAATCTGTTGATGATTGCACGGTAGTCACCCTCGGTCAGACCGTTGATGACGACCGCACCCGTCTTCCAGCCGGAACTGCGCTTCGGGCCACTGGTCTTGTCCCAGTAGTTGATATGAACCCCCTTGGGGGATTTGTCATCGAAGTCCATTCGCCAGCCGCGAAGTCCGTCCGGGCTCTGCATTCCCGAGTAGATCTGGTCCTTGAGGGGACCCAGTTCCTGCTTGAACGGGACGGCGTCATCACCCAGTCCGGCCAGCTCCCTGGCCTTGTCACGCGCCTCGTTCAAGGTGTCGACGTGCACGTGCGGCTCTTTGATCAGAGTGCAGTTGTGGACGAGTACCGGCGTCCTGCCTGCCACCACATAGTACGTGTGAAGGTCGGGCCGCTCCTACCTGCAAGTTTGCTGGTCAGCGGGTGATTTGACAGTCGCCGGATGTTCGTGCTCGTGCGCTGGATTCTGCTGGTGTTGCCGTCGCCACTGCCGTCAGCGGTCTACACCGCCTGGGGAATTCCACGAATTCCGAATGCGTGTCAAGCGGCTTTGTCGTGCGGGGTGAGGCTGATGGACAGGTCGGCGCCGAGAGCCTGAGCCAGACGGCGCAGGAGGGGAAGCGTGGGCACGGTCCCACCGCCTTCGAAGCGGGAGATCTGCGGCTGCTTCATCCCGCACCGCTCGGCCAGCTCGGCCTGGGACAGCCCGAGCTCGATGCGCCGGTCGTGGACGAGTTGGCCGAGCTCCCGGGCGAGCGCGTAAGGCGGGTCCTGCATGGTTCCTCCCCGCCTCAGGCCGCTGGGGCGACGATGGTGACGGTGGGCTCGTCTCCGCCGGCGAGGTGTACGTCCACCGTGAGGTCCAGTGCGCGGGCCAGGCGCATGATGACCGCGATGGGCGGCAGCTCGGTGGCCGTCTCGATGCCTTCGATGTCATCAACGTCAACGTGCATACGATCGGCGAGGTCGGCCTCGCTCAGCCCCAGCTGCTTACGCCGGTCGTAGACGGCCTTGCCCAACGTCATGGCCAGGCCGGCCTCTTCGTAGACCCGGTCGTACTCGGGGTCAGCGTCCAGGTGCTCGCCCAGCAACTGACGGTGGCGACGGGTCCTCCATTCACTGTGGTTCATCGGTTCTCCTTGAGGTTGCGGCTGTAGAGGTCGTGCTCGGCGGCGGCTTCATGCTCTGCCTCGCACAATCGCTGTGCGGCATGGGCGCGGTCCACTTCGGCCTGCTCGCGCATCTTGGTCTTGCGGAACACGGTGAGCAGCACGACACGTCGGCCGGGCGCCAGCCAGTAGGTGATCCGCTGATGGGCATCGCCCAGGCGGAAGCGCAGCTCGCGGAGCTTGCCGCCCAGGTGGCGGGAGTGCGGTTCGTCGAGCGTGGTGGGCTGCTCGGCAAGCAGGTCGGCGACGCGTTCGGCCTGCTTGTAGTGATGGGCGGGAATGTTCTCCAGCCACAGCCGCACCTCCGGCTCGATCTCGATCGAGTACCGCCCACTGTCCATAACGCCGATGATATATGGCACGGAGTGCGAGAGCGCGACTTCGTAGTTCAGGTCGTGTGCCGTCGCCGCGACCGCAGCCACTCCAGCGTCGCACACCCCCGTACTCCCCCTCCTCGTCCTGATGCCACGGCGCCGCCCGCAAGCCAGCGGCAACCTGCCGAGGCGGCGCAGGGGGCGGCTTCTTTCGGCAGGATCGGGCCCGAGCGGGAGAGGCAGCGTACGGCCGGGCGGGTGCGTCGCCCAGTCTGGCGGCTCGGGGCCGGGGCTGGAGGGGGCGGCCTCCGACGGGTGGCCGGGAGCTTCGCTCCCCGCCGGAGGCGACGCAGGCCACCGCGCTCGGCGAGTCCGGCGGCGGGCGTGAGGGTCGGCCCCCTGGTCGGCCCTGTGCCTGCGATCCGGCCGTAGGACGGTCGTGGGCGACAACTTGCTGTGCGACGTGAGGTCGCATTTTCGGAAGTGAGGTGATTCTCGTGGAGAGGTTCAGACAAGGGTTTCCTCCGAATTAGTGTCTCGATTTTTGTCCCCGCGCTCACATGCGTCGCTGGAAACGGCGGGGTGTGAAGCTGAGCGTTCAAGCCCAAGGGAGTCTCGGCCATCGAGGGCCACAGGCGAGGGGAAGACTGGACGGGCGAACACGTGTGAACCCCTGGTTAATGCCTCGGTATATGTAACCCCCGCGGATGGCTTGTTATCAGTGGGGTAGGGCCCGGCGCTGCGAGGCGCCAGCGGCTTTCGGTGCAAGCAACACCGGAAGTGAGACACCGCCGGCCACGGGGTAGAGGGGGCGCCCACCCCAGTCGCATCTTCGGAATGCGGAACACGGAAACCCTGACGGGGTCCGGAAGCAGTTCCGGTAAGCCGACCGCAAGGAAGGCCCAAGTCCCCGGCAGGAACAGGATGGTCCAAGAAGCAAAGGCCGGTAGGTCGAAAGGCCAGGGGAAAACCGGGCGGCGGCCCTCTCCGCCCGCTGCTCGCCATAACCCGCCGGATACGGGCCCGTGTGGCTCGGCCCGAAAGGGCGCCCACGTGGACCAGGTGAGCCTTTGAAGCACCAAGGCAAGGTAACTGGAACCGACGGACAAGTTAGATCGTCCATTTCCTTCTGGATTCGCTGATTCTTTCCGGCCCCTTCCGCCGCCTTCACAAGATACGGGTCGTCATGAATAGCGGACGTTGCACCGAGGCATGGCGCTGCTGGGCATCCGGACGCCCGAGAAGCTCTAGAAGCGCCCGATCGTCATGTCACCGCGGCCCGCCTCTCCACCGAGAGGTCGGGCCGCGGTCGTCAAAGGCGGTGGCGTCGGATGCCGATGGAGTCGCTATTCTTCGTACGACCCTCTGGCTATTGAAATGTCGATATCCAGAGTACTGGCCCGAAATGGCGACCGAACGTCATCGAGAACAACTACATGAAGGACGTCGTCAATTTCCGGGAACGCTCCCGAATCTCGCACGGACCGGAGCTTTACCGAGTCGACCAATCCACGTTGCCCGCCTTCCGTGACGACGTCCACGCCCCATGGATGAACCTGCACAACTCGAACGTCAAGTTCGTCGTCGAGAGCAATCCTGGCCTCATCCAACTCCGGGTTCCCACTCTCTGTTCAGCGTCAGTTCGTTGAATCGATCCATCCGGTCGACCGGGATCTGAAATTCGATTCTAGCGGCCCCACCAGGGCCCTTGCGGTCATACCGAAATGCCGTGTCAGAAAACTCGGACAAGAAGTCCGGGTGCATATCATAGCGAACTGACCCGTTGGCGAAATTCCCAATTCCATGATAATCGGCCGCTACGCTTTTCTCCCCAAAGTAAACGGATCGGTCACCGGTCTGGTGCGCGGATAGGTCCGGCCCATGCGCAGCCTCGCTGGCCTCGTTTCCAACCTTGGGAGTCCGGTAGATGGAAACCCCGCAACGAGTTCCACCGGAGTTGTGCACCAGAACCGGCGTAGCCCCCGCCAGCACATAGTACGTATGCAGCTCACCGACAGTCAGATTGTGGACCGTCGCCGTGAGCGCCGTCCAGCGCTTCACCGCCGTGATCTGGACGCGCGCACCCGAGCCGGTGCTCAGCCATTCGCCCGCCTGGAGGTCCGTGGCGTCGAGCCACTCGCCCAACTCCGGGACCCAGAAGGGGTGTTGGTCCGTCGCGGTCACCGACGCAGTCTTCGCACCCTGCTTGCCGTCGACGTCGACGGTGACGTGGACGAGGTGCTTGAGGCCGACGCCCTTGATCTCGGCGGTGACCTTTTCCGGCTTGGTCTTGCCCGTCTCCGGATCGGTGGCCAGGACCTCGTCGTCGATCTTGACGTCCTTGATGGCCTTGGTCGTGCCGTCCGCCATCAGCACTCTGGTGTCGGCCGTGAAGCTGTTCGGTTTCTCGCAGGATTCGGCGATCTTGGCGAGCCGGTTCGCTTCCTTCCGGCTCTTGCGCCAGTCGTTGAAGTCGTCGAGCAGCTTGTCGCCCAGCCCCCAGATCCGCTTCGCGAGGTTCCTCGCCTTGCCCCACTTCAATGGTGACGCGTACTTCCTCACCAGCTTGGCCAGCGGTCCGCCGCCCATGAGAGAGCCGACCACGTTGAGTGCCGTGTTGCCGCAGGCGGCCAGGTTGCCCGTCGTGAAGCAGTCCAGCGCGTCCGTGATGCCCAGCTCGTCGGCGGCGATCTTGCCGAGTTCCTTGGCGATCGCGATCGCCTTCTGCTTGGCGGAGTCCGCCTTCCCCTGGGCCGCGTTCGCCTGCGCACGGGCCGGTGTGGAGGACGTGGTGTCTCCGCCGCCCGAGCTGGAACTGCCGCTGCCCTGCGCGGCTTTGGCCACGGCCGCCTGATAGCCCGGCCCCGGTCCGCACTCGTTCCAGCCGCCCACGCAGTCGGCTATGCGCAGCCCGGACGCGTCGTTGTGGGAGACCGGGCTGTTGTTGGCGTACGCGTAGCCGTTGATCTGCTGCGGGTCGGTGTAGTCGACCACCGGGTCCGCCGAGATGAAGCGGCCCGTGTCGGAGTCGTACTCACGGGCACCCAGTGTGGTCAGGCCGGTCGAGGCCTGTGTCGTGCCGCCCACGAAGCCCTTGTCGTTGACCCAACCCGTCGTCGACGACGTGGAGTTGTCGCGCTCGTTACCGAAGGCGTCCATGCGGCGGCGGGTCGTGGTACCCGTCTTCGCGTCGATCGCCAGTTGCGCCGTGCCCTGGTGGTCCGAGACGAGGAAGTGGACGCCGTCCGCCTCCCGCATCGCGACCGTGGCGCCGGCGAAGCTGTAGTAGCGGGTGGCCGTGACCTTGGCCGTGGACTTGTCGTAGTGGAGTTCGGTGCCGGGCAGGTAGAACGTCTTCTCGTCGGGGGTGTCCCGGAGGATGCGGGCTCCCGACGCGTCGTACTTGTACGTCGTCACCGTCGCGTCGGCGTTCGTGACCGTGGTCAGTTCGCCCTGCTTGTCCCAGCCGAGCGACTGGGTGTCGCCGTCCAGGACGCGCGTCGCCGTGTTGCCCGAGGCGTCGTACGTGTACGAGTCCTTGGAGGTGACCTGCGGGGTCGTGGCCGTCGCGGCCGTCGTCTGCGTCACCGACGAGACCGTGTGCGGGCCCGAGTCGGTGCCGTTCGGGCCGGAGCCGTCGCCGTAGACGTAGGAGCGGCTCGCCGTGGCCGCGCCGTTCAGGCCGTGGCGGACCTCGCTCTTCCGGTTGCCGATCGTGTCGTAGCCGTAGTCCGTCCAGTACGGCGAGACGCCGCCCACCGTCGACGCCGTCGCACCCGACGCGCAGGACGCGTCCGTGCTGCCGGTGCCCTTCGCGTCGTTCGACGCGACCGAGGACGTCCAGGCCGAGGAGACCCGGCCCAGGCCGTCGTAGGAGAAGCACTGGACGTCGCTCGTGCCACCGGTCGGGGTGTCCGCGATGGAGAGGATGTCGCCGGCGTCGTCGTAGGTGTAGTTCGCGTCGTAGGCGTTGCTCGACGCGCCCTCGACCCGCACCCACGAGTTGGTCAGACGGTCCGTGCCCGGCTCGTAGACGTTGTTGATCTGGGTCTTCTTCGCCGTCGACTCGCCCGTGTACAGCTCCAGCGACTCCAGGTTGGAGGTCGGGGAGTAGGACGCGTCCGTGACGTAACTCAGGCCCCCGAGCGAGGTGTTCACACCGGTCGGGCGCTGGAGGTCGTCGTAGGCGTAGGAGACCGACTCGCCGGGGAGGTCGCCCACCGCGGGCAGGGTGTCGTGCTGGACCGTGCCGTCGTCGTTGTAGCCGACGCCGAACTCGTACGTCCCGCCCAGCTGCGGCTCGGCCGTCTTGGACAGGTAGTACTTGGTGGAGAGGGGGGCGTAGTCGTTGTCGGGGTCCAGGACCGGGTAGGTCACCGACGAGTAGACCGCGCCGTCCTTGTAGGTGTAGACGCCGTACAGCTCGCCCTTGTAGATCGTGTCGTACTTGGTGACGGAGAGCCTCGTGCCGGTCGTCGCCTCGCCCTGCCAGGTGGAGACCGCGCGGCCCAGTTCGTCGTAGAGCGTCGAGGTCTTGTCGCCGTTCACCGTCACCGACGTCTGACGGTCCATCGCGTCGTACGTGTACGAGGACGCGCCGGTGTCCGGGTCGGACGCGGTCTGCTTACGGCCCAACTGGTCGTATGTGTAGGCCCAGTTGTTGCCCTGGTTGTCCGTGACCCGGTTCAGCTGGCCCGCCGCGTTGTAGCCGTACGACGTGGTGACCGCGGCGCCGTCGGTGGGGTACTGGACCTGGGTCGTCGCGTGGCCCCGGGCGTCGGTCACGACCGTCGTCTTGACGCCGCCCTGCGGTGGGGTGGTCGTGACGCGGTCGCCGCCGTAGGTGTACGTGGTGCGGTACTGCTCGGTGCCCTGGACCTTGAAGACGTTCGCGGTCGTGCGGCTCGCGCCGTCGTACTCGGTGACCGTCTGCGAGTCGAGGTCGGAGTCCTTGGGGTCGAAGAGCGTCGAGGACGGGGTGCCGGTGGTGTAGTAGGTGTCGTTCACCTGCATCACGCGGCCCGAGCCGTCGTACAGCGTGTCGGCGACCATCCGGCCGCCCTCGCCCTCCGTCTGGTTCTGACGGGGTCTCAACCAGCCGTCGTACAGGGCCCATTCGCTGCCGTACGTCGTCCCGTCGTTGTCGATCTTCTGGGTGTGCACGGCGGTCGGGCCGTCGTCGCCGCGGATCAGGTACTCGTACTTGAGGGACGGGGTGAACGAGTTCGCCTTGGGACGGTCCGGGAACCAGACCGAGACCAGGCGTCCCAGGCCGTCGTAGGCGAGGTCGGTGCGCAGGCCGTTCTGGTCGACCTTGGCCGTCGGCTGGCCCCAGGCGGGGGCGTACTCCGTCGAGGTCGTCCAGCCGTCGACGTTGGTGACCGTGGCCTTGGTGGCCAGGCCGTAGGTGTCCGTGTAGGCGGTGGAGGACGTGTACTGCGTCGACGAGGACGCCGTGTCCGCGTCCTTCACGACCAGCGGGCGGCCGTAGTCGTCGTACGTCGTCGTGGCGGTCGTCTGGTAGGTGGCGGTCGTGCCGCTGTACGCCGACAGACGCTTGGTCAGGGTGATGTCGCCCTTGGTGGGGGCGGCGCCCAGTGTCGTCGAGCCGTCGTAGTAGGTCAGTTCGTCGGAGATGACGTTCTTGGTGCGGTCGGGGGTGGTGGCGCAGTCGACGCCCACCGTCTCCACCCGGGAGACGAGCGTATAGATGTGCGCGCTCGCGCTGTCCGCGTACTCGTTGCGGGTGCACTGGTTGTCGGCGACGCCGACCTCGCCGTCGTCGTCGACCATCGTCTCGCGGCCCGTCGAACCGTCGTACGTGGTCGTGGACTTGGTGTGGCGCCAGCCGCCCGCCGCGAGCGCGGTGTACGTGTCCGTGGAGCCGACGGCGAGGTAACGGGCCTTGTACGTCGCCCAGTCCCGTGTCTCCGTCGCGGTCACCGCGGTCCACGGCACCGTCACCGACTTCTCGGTCACGGTGGAGCCGTTGTAGGTGAGCGTCTCCAGTTCCTGGCCGGCCTTCCAGTCGGAGTCGTCGTAGGAGACGCCGTTGGAGTCGGTGACCGTCGCCGAGCGGGTGTCGCCGTCCTTGTCGACGTCACCGTCGAGACCGCGGAAGAAGACGTGCTCGGTCTTGGTGTTGGCGGGGTCGTTGCTGCCGTCGGAGGTGACGACCTGGACCCGGCCGTAGCCGCGCCAGTCGCCCCAGGTGCGGTACTCGGACTTGCTGATGCCGTCGGCCGGTGTCTTCCGCCAGCCCGCGTCGCCGAGGTAGGTGTACGAGGTGATCTGGTCGGCGTTCTGGCCGGTCAGGTCGGTCTGGACGACGGAGGCGACCACGTACTTGTGGAACCAGTCCGTGATCGGGTCGGTGGCGCCGGACGGGTTCCACTTCACCGGGAAGCAGCGCTTGGTGGAGGAGTCCTCCGCCGGGACCGTACTCGGAGTGCACTGGTTGGCCGCGTAGTTGACGCTGAGCGCGCCGCCCGACTCGTTGAGCACGCCGGAGAGGCGGAAGCGGTAGAAGGGCTGGAGGTTGTCGCCCGACTCGTCGACGCGGTTGGGGAGTTGGGTGCCGTACAGCTCCACGGACGGGACCGTCGCGTCGGTGCCGACCTTGCCGGTGTGGTCGATCTTGCTCAGCCACAGGGACTTGGACGCGTCGCCGTTGTCGGTGAAGACGTGGGTGAGGCTCCACACGTCGACCGGGGTGTAGGTCGAGTCACCGGTGCGGATCTGGGTGGTGATCTTCGTGAGTTCTTTGCGGGTCCAGAAGGTGGGCGAGTTCTGCCCGGGGCACTTGGTGGCCGCCTTGCAGTTCTGGTCCCAGGGGACGTCCGGCCAGTCGGCGGCCGTGGCGTCCGTGAGGGCGTCGGCGGAGCAGTCCGTCAGGGAGCCGACGCAGCGTTCGGCGGTGGTGAAGACGACCTGGGCGGCCGGCTTGGTGGAGTACGCCTTGCCGTCGCGCTGGCCGTAGTCGATGCGCTTGAGGTAGCCACCGCGGATGTAGGCCTTACCGTTCTCGGTGGTCTTCAGGCCCTGTGTGTAGTAGTTGGTCTCCGTGCCGTAGAAGTACGACAGGGCGTTGCCGAGCGGGTCGACGACGTAGTCGAGGTTCCAGCGCCAGGCCTGGGTGCAGTAGGCGTCGGCGAAGGTGGCGTTGTAGCAGGGTTCGCCGGAGTCGTCGCCGTAGACCGGGGCGGTCCAGGTGGAGTTGGTCTCCTCGTTGCCGCTGGCGTAGCCGGTGAGGTGGTTGAGGCCGAAGTAGTACTGGGTGCCGTCGCCGGTGGTGATCTTCCAGTACTCGCCGTTGTCGTCGCCGTTGGTGGCGCCGGTCAGGTGCTCGACCTTGGAGTTGTCGTCGGAGCTGATCCGCCAGGCGCCGGTCGTGTCGTCCTTGACGAGCCGTCCGGAGGCGCCGCCGGTGAGGGAGAGCGTGGCGTTGTCGAACGCCCAGCACTGGTCGCCGTTGGTGGCGTCGTGGCCGTCGTCGGCGCATCCCTTGTAGCTGCGCTCGATGTAGCCGGGGTCGTAGGAGAAGCCCTGGCCGATCCACGAGCCCTGGTTGTTCGTGGTCGCCGTCTGGCCGTCGATCGACTGGGAGTTGTAGCTGAGGCCGACGCTCGGCTGGAGGCTGCCGGGGACCGGTGGGACGGCCATCGGATACGACCAGGTGAAGGCGCCCGAACTGGCGTCGACGCCCCACTGCGAGGACTGCGTCAGGCTGGTGGCCTTGTAGTCGCCGCCGGCGCCGCCGCTGCCGGCGGTGGCCGCCACGACGGTGGCCGAGGAGGTCGCCGAGTCGGCTTCGAGAAGCTGACCGGAGAGGCCGGAGGTGTCACCGGCCGCCTGCACGGTCGCGGTCAGTGTCTGCCCGGCGGTGTCGTTCGTCGACTTCAGGTACGTCGGCGTCGAGCAGGCCTTCTTCTCCGGGGTCGTCAGAACACAGGCCGGGTAGGTGGCCAGTCGCAGCCGCGAGCTGTAGTCACCGCCGTAGGCGTCGGCGAAGTCCGAGTAGTCCAGGGAGAGTTGGGCCGGTCCGGCGGCGGTCGCACCGTCGCTGCGGGCGACGGTGAAGAGCACACCGTCGACGCCGGCCGCCTCGGTGGCCTTACGGCCGAGGACCTCGACCCGGACGGAGTCCGCGCCCTTGGTGCCGCCGGCCGCCTTCGCGGTCAGCGGCAGGCCCTTGGCCTTGGCCGCCTTGCCCGACAGGGTGACGTCCGCGCTGCCGGCCGCCGGCCAGTGCGCCTTGGCCGTCTTCTTCACGGCGGCCTTCTTGGCCTGGTCGGTCTTCTTGAAGGTCTTGGCGGTGGCGTTCTCGCCACGCACCGGGTCGTCGAGGTCGGTCTGCGTCTTGGGCCGGGTCTGGCCGGTGTCGGCGGTGGCCGTGGGGGCGTACTGCGGGAGCAGCCCGATGGACAACGCCAGTCCGAGGACCAGCGCGGCCCGTCGGCGACCGCTCCGCCAGGCCGGTCGGGTGGACCGGTACCAGGGAGAATGGGACATCAACTCTCCTAGTTGATAAGGGGAACGGCCGGTCAGGCCGAGGTCTCGTCGATGCTGGAACCGCCCGGCAGACCGGCGACGAGCGCCACCAGTGAGGCGTCCAGCGGACCCTGGTACATGCGCACTTCGTCCATGGCGCCGGAGAAGTACTCGCCCGCCGCCGTCCCGGTCAGCGCCCGGCCGACCTGGAGGCTGGTCGTGCTGAAGTCCCAGGTGTTGTCCCAGGAGGCGTCGACGGCGGCGACGCCGTTGACGTACAGCAGCACATCGCCGAAGACCGCGTTGTAGACCAGTGCGAGGTGGTCGCCGTCGCCCGTGGAGCGCGGTGCGTCACCGTTGTCGAGCAGGGTGGTGGTCACCGGTGCGGCGGAGTCCGCGTCGGTCACCACCAGTTGCCAACGGGCCTGGGACGCCGAGTACTTGACCTTGATCGCGCTGCCGTTGGCACCGGACAGCGACAGCACCGTCTCGTCCGCCGTCGGGCTCGCCGAGGCGAGCCGGGCGCGGGCGGTGAGGGTGAAGCTGTCCTGGGCGGTGAGCGGTCCGGTGGCGGCGCGGGTGGCGTAGGCGTCGGTGCCGTTCAGGACCAAGTGCCCGTCGCCCCACAGGGGTTCGGCCGGAGGCACGCAGTCGGGGTCGGCCTCGGGGTCGCAGGAGTCGTCCGGTACGTAGATGGAGGCGCCGCCGCCGAGGGTGAGCCCGGTGCCGCCCGCGGTCTCCGGCGAGACTCCGCCGGTCGCCGAGTCGAGCTGCCAGTAGGCGAGTTGGTGCGGCTGGATGCCGCCGAGCTCCTGGCCCTCGGTGGGCGGGATGACCCGGTCGTGCAGCTTGACGTCGGCGACGCTGCCCTTGAGGTTGTTGACGTAGCCGTCGAGGGCGAGCTTGCGGCCGATCTGCACACCGCCGGTCGCGCTCCACGTGGTGTGGCGGTTCTGCACGTCGTCGGCGACGAGGACGCCGTTGACGTACAGCATCATCTTGGCGAGTTCGGCGTCGTACACCCCGATGAGGTGGGTCCAGCTGCCGGCGACGGCCGCGGCACCGGAGACCTTCCAGGTGCCGAGCGACTCCATGTCGCTGACGGGGATGCGGAAGGTCCAGGACGCCGTGTCGACGTCGTAGCCGAGTTCGAAGCCGGGCTGGGCGGTGCCGTCCTGGCTGACGACGGTGACGTTCGAGGTGGGCAGCGCGGGCAGCATGACCCAGGCGCTCACGGAGAAGGTCTTGCCGGTGTCGACGCCGGCCGTGCCGGAGTCCAGGTAGGCGTTGGCGGTGCCGTCGAGGGAGGCGGCGGTGTCGGTGGAGCCGAGGGGGCCCTCCGCGCCGAAGGTCACTCCGGAACCGGCACTCGCGTCGGGGGTGTCGCTGCTGCCGTCCGCCTTGGTGGCGCCCTTGGCGTCGCCGAGGGTCCAGGCGGCGACGGGCGCGCGGCCGTCGCTGACCAGGAAGACGTACGCGGTGGGTGTCTTCTGCGCGTTGCCCGCGCCGTCGACGGCGGTGACGTGCAGGACGTAGGAGCCCTCGCTCGGCGGCATCCAGCGGACGGTCGCCGGGCCGCCGGTGGACTCGGCGGCCACGGTCCGCTTCGCGCTGTCGGCCTGCGGTCCTGTGAAGTAGTACGCGTAGCTCGCCACGTCGGTGGCCGGCGAGTCCATGGTGAAGTCGCCGTAGTCGCCGACACCGGCGTGCCAGGCGTCGTCGTCCGGGTAGAGGGCCGAGGTGATGACGGCCGAGGCGGGCTTGCTGGTGTCGTAGATGAACTCGCAGCGGGTCTGGGTGCCGTCGGTGGACCAGGCGCCGTAGGCCTGCTGGTCGTAGCCGCGCACCGCCCAGGCGACGGTGGTGTTCTGCGGGACGGTGAAGCCGGCCTCGCCGTCGCCCGTCAGGTCGTCGCCGATGGTGTAGGAGAAGGTGGCCTGGCCGGTCTGGCCGTCCTTGCTCGCGTCGACCGTGGTCTTCTTGGCCGTGGTCGCGTAGTGGACGACCTCGACGCCGGCGGAGTTGGTCCACCAGACCTTGAACTGGGCTTGCAGGGTCTCGCTGTTGGAGCCGGTGTCGCCGTGGTCGTAGTCCTTGATGACCGCGTACGCCTTCGGGGCCTTGGTGACGTAGTGCTCGGTGGCCTTGCCGAACTCGCAGCTGTCGCCGGGGTTCATGGTCAGGGCGTCCTGGTCCGGTTCCAGCGGCGGGCGGTTGTACTGCACCGAGAGGTACGCGTTGCCGCAGAACCGCTTCCAGTACGACGTGTCGGACTCGCTCGCGGCCTTCAGCCGGAAGGTGGTGGTGTCCCAGCCCTTGTCGGCCGCGGTCTGTACGGTGCTCGTCGCGTCGAAGCGCACGTTCTGGTTGGTGGACGTGCACGAACCGGCGTTCTCCGTCGGCGACTTGGTGTCGACGGTGGCCTTGGAGGACGGCTGGTTGGACCAGTTGGTGGCGGAGTTGATGGCGCTCGCGCCCGTGCTGTTGACCCGGGCGAGCTGCACCTCGCGGGCGGTGGAGCTGTAGGTGAACACCTGGGTCACCGCGAACTCGGCGTCGATGATGTCCTTGTCGGCGAAGGTGCCGGTCGGGATGGCGAAGAACTGCCGTTTGACGTCGGTGGAGCTGGCGCAGCGCACCGACACGTCGGACGGGCACCGGCCGACGCCCTCGTCGTCGTCGAACTTCCAGAACTCCGAGGAGGAGTAGTACGACGACACCATGGTCCAGCTGCTGCGGCTGGCGGTCTTGACCACCGGGTCGATGTAGACCGGGTACACGGTGTCCGCGTCGGTGAGCAGGTCCGCGTCCGGGGTGAGCGTCATCGTGTCCGAGGAGACGTCCACGCCGACGTCGGCGACCTGGGCCCCCTCGGGCGGTGTCTGGGTGCTCTCCTCGGCGGCGGGCGCCTGTTCCGTGCCGTGGCTGGAGTCCCACATCACCGGCTGCGGGGCCTCGAAGACCGCGCCGCCGGCGCCGGGGTCGGTGGCGGTGAGGCCGCCCTCCGTGTCCTCGGCGAGTGTCACCGAGTCGGTGTCGAAGGGGAGTTGGAGTGCGGCGAGCGCCGGGGCGGCCGCCGCCTTCGCGGTCTTGACGACCAGCACGTGCGAGAAGCCCTCGGCACTGGCGGTGACCTTGAGGTCGACGCCGTCCAGGACGTTCGGGTAGGTGGCGGTCGAGCCGTCGGTCTTCGGCTCGGGCAGTTTCGTCGGCCAGTCGAGGGACAGCGCGTGGCCGTCCTTCTGGATCGTGGCGAAAGTCGTGCCACCGCCGCCGGAGAAGGACATCGCGGTGAGCGCGGCCTTCGGCGCGAGGGTGCCGTTCTTCTGCCGGACCAGGGTGGTGTCGATGTCCGTCCACTCGCCGTCGACGCGGGTGCGGACGGGCTGGACGTACTGCTTGGTGGTGAAGGTGCCGTCGGGGTTGGCGACGGTGGTGCTGCGTTCGTCGCGCAGGCTCTGGATCTCGACCGGCTTGCCGGACTTCTTGGCCTTGGTCCGGGCCGCGGTCGGGGAGAGGGACGCGTTGTTGTCGGTGTCGGCGGACACCGTCCGCTCGGCGGCGGGGGTGGGAACGGCGGTCAGGCCGGGGGTCAGCAGGGCCGCGATGGCGGCGGCCGCCACCAGGGAGCGGTGGCCGGATCTCTTACGGGTGTTCATGGTGTCGCGCCTTCTTCTCCTGGACCCCGCGTTCATCGGATCGCCCCGAGTGCCGTGTCGGTGTCGGGCAGGCCGCCCGCGCCCGGCTGGTAGGTGGTCGTGCCGACGCTCGTGGTGCCGTCGACGTCCGTCCAGCGCGTGACGTAGAGGACGCCCTTGGACGTGTCCGAGGCCTTGCTGTAGGGCACGCCGACATAGAGGTTGGTGTTGCCCGCGCCGAGTGCGATGCCCGTGTAGTCGCGGGCGGTCGCGGTGCCGGGGAGCCCCGAGCCGCGGGTGAGTTCCCTGTCGGCCGCGCCGATGGCCGTGTCGAGCGGCCGGAAGATGTGGACGGCGCCCGCGTCCTTGACGGTGGCCGTGTCCTTGCCGGGCTCGCCGACGGCGAGGCGGACGTTGGCCGAGACGGTCACGACGGCGGTGTCGGTGTTGGCGATCGCCACCCGCTGGCCCATGAAGTCGCCCGCGGCCGCGTCGCCCTCGGCGTCCGTCGCGTTGCCGTCGGCTGCCGCGACCTGGGTGTACGCGCCGGTCGGCTGGACGCGCACGACCAGCACGCCGCCCGCGTCCGCCAGCGTCCCGACGTCCTCGCCGGGCATTCCGATGGCGAGCAGCACGTCGGAGTTGTACGTCTGGTCGCTCGGCCGGTAACCGGTCATGGAGACCGAGCTGCCGAAGCCGTCACCGGCCTCCGCCGTGCCGGCGATCCCGGTGCTGTTCTGGTCCAGACCCAGAAGTGGCGTGGGCATGCCATCCGAGAGAGTGTGGCTGAAGACCGCCACCCCGCCGGCGAACTCCTCGTCGCCGATGGCCTCTCCGGGGCTGCCGACCGCGAAGTAGCGGTTGGTCCCGGCCAGCGAGTAGCCGAACTTGTCGTTCGTCTCGACCTCGCCGGGCACTCCCGGATCCTTCTCGCTGATGCCGATCGTGGTGGTGCCCTGGGAGTACTCGATGCAGCCCGCGTCCCCGTAGGTGGTGGCGCCCACGGTGACGTTCTCGCCGGGGACCCCGACCACCAGGTACGGCGTACCGCTCGCGTTCGCGCCCGCCTCCAGGGCGAAACCGAACCAGTCGTACGCCTCGGTGGAGCTGTTCGCGTCGAACCCGGCCTGGGTGTACGCGGTGATCGCGGAGCCCGCGCCGATGCCGGTGGGGGTGCCGTGGACGACGTAGACCGCCCCGGCGTCGACGAGGTTGACGCCGCTCTTCACGACGTCCTCGAACGGTGTCCCCACCACCAGGTCGGTGCAGCCGTCGCCGTCGGCGTCGTAGGTGTCGTAGGAGGCCCCGAAGCCGTCGCCCGTCTCCGGTGTCGCGGACATTCCGGTGGTGGCCTGGGATATCTCGGACACCCCCTTGCCGCCCCCGAGGACCACGCGGACGAGTCCCGCCTGCTTGGCTCCGTTCACCGTGGCGTCCGGGTCGGCGAGGACCGTGTCGGTCACTCCGTCGCCGTTGAAGTCGTTCGCCGTTCCCGCCGTGCACGTGGCCGCCACCGCCGGTGGCGATGCCAGTGTCACGACCCCCATGGCGGCCAGGAACAGCCCGGCCAGACCGGCCAGCCCCCCGGCCAGATGCGTACGCGTACGCACAGCCCACCCCTCGTTGGCCCTTCGGGTGCACCTTGGTAAGGACACCCTATGAATGACGTAAGAGGAGACTAAATACGAGTCAAATAAAGACCGTCAAGACCATTTCGAAAACCGGCTGTACATAGCAATCGCACAGAGTGTGACCAACCTCGCCTCCGGGGCGAAAGCCGCACCGCGCGCATCTCCAGGCAAGCCGGCAAGCTCAGGTTCACCGTGGTTTCACCGCCGGGTAAAGTCCGTGGAATGCCGAGAGTCAAAGTCAGCGTGATCGTCCCCGTCTACAACACCGGGAAGTACGTCGACGAGTGCGCGCCGTCACTGCTGGGGCAGAGCCTGCCGGCCGACGAGTACGAGGTCATCTACGTCGACGACGGCTCGACCGACGACACCTTGAGCCGCCTGGAGAAGATCGCGGCCGAGCACCCCAACGTCCAGGTGCACACCCAGCCCAACTCCGGCTGGCCGGGCGCCCCGCGCAACCTCGGCATGCGCCACGCCCGGGGCGAGTACGTGCAGTTCGTCGATCATGACGACACGCTCGGGCCCGAGGCCCTTGAGCGGCTGTACGAGCACGCGAAGCGCAACGACGCCGATGTCGTCCTCGGCAAGATGTCCAGCACGATGGTGCGGCCGAGGCGGCTGTTCCGGCACACGGTGGACGCCTGCACGATCGAGAACGACGAGCTGACGCAGAGCATGTCGCCGCACAAGATGTTCCGGCGCGCGTTCATCGAGGAGCACGGACTTCGCTTTCCGGAGGGGCCCTGGATTCTTGAGGATCTGGCCTTCGTCAGCGCCGCCTATCTGAAGGCGGAACGCATTTCGATCCTTGCCGACTATCCGGTCTACTACTGGATGAAAAGGGACGACGGCGGCAACAACACCCAGCACCGCTTCAACCCACGCCACGGTTTCTGGCCGAACACCCGCACCGTCGTCCGCCAGATCAAGGACGGCACACCCGCGTCCGACGACATCGACGCACTCCAGAACCGGCTCCTCCACCGCCTCTACCACGTGGAGATCCTCTCCCGCACCCGCGAGCCCGAGATCCTCCGCGAGGACCCGGCCGAGCAGCGGCAGCGGTTCGAGGCGGCGCGCGAAGTGGCCGTGGAGGAGTTCCCGGCAGCCGTACGTGAAGGCCTGCCCGCGGTCTCCCGGCTCCGCGCCCACCTGCTGGAATCCGGCGACTTCGACGGCGCGGTCGCGCTCGCCGAACGCGTCCGTGAGGTGAAGGTCCGCACCGAGGTCGGTGAACCGCGCTGGGAGGACGGCCGGCTGGTCGCCGACGTCACGCTGGACCTGCTGCGCGGGGACGGCGAACCCCTCGTCCTCGTCGAACGGGACGAAAAGCTGTACCTGGACCCCGAGTTGGTGGACGGAGTACCCGGCACGGAGAACGGCTGGGAGGTTCCCGACCCGTTCCGGCTGGCGTACGCGGAACTGGTGGTGAAGGACCGGGACCGCGAGGACTGGTGGTATCCGGAGGGCGACCTGGAGGTACGCCTGCGGCCGCTGGGCGAAGGCCGTTCACAGGTGATCGCCGCCGGACGGCTGTCCCTCGATCCGGAGCGGCTGGCGGGCGGGCGCCCGCTGGAGCGCGGGGTCCACGACGTGTGGGCGTACGTCCAACTCCTGGGCGTGGACCGGATGGTGCGGGTGTCGGGCGACGGCCCGGCGGCGGGTCCGGCGCTGACCGGCGGCCGGATCGCGCTGCCCTACTGGACCATCAAGGGGCAACTGGCCCTCGACGTGGACCAGCGTCAGCGCAAGCTCGGCCCCGACACGGCTACGGCCGCCGCGGCCAACTCCGCGCGGGCCAAGGGGCGTTCGCTCCCCCTGCCGTACGTGGCGGCGACACCGGACTCCGCCCCCGTCCGCGTCAAGGTCACCGTGGGCACGCTCGGAGTACAAGCGGAACTGCTCCCGGCCCCCGGCACGCACACGGCCCAACTCCGCCTCCCCGCCCGCCTGAAGCTCCCCGCCGGCCGCCACCCGGTCAACCTCCCGAAGACGGCCGAGCCGCTCGCGTACGCCGTCGTCCGCGACGGCACGGTGCTGCGCCTGGAGGGCCCCGCGTACGAGGCGGGCGGCGGGCGACGGCTCCTGGACTCGGTGGCGGACAACCGTCAAGTGCGGCGAGTACGGAGGCGGTTGGGGCGCTGAGGAGTCACCTGCCGCGCAGGGCGGACGTGGTCTTGCCGGTGCGTTCGCGCAGGAGCACCCGCAGGGTGTTGGGGTGTTCGTAGCCGACCTTCCGGGAGATCGTTTCGAGCGACAGGTCGGTGGAGCGCAGCAGGTGGGAGGCGCGTTCGATCCGCAGGTCCTGGACGAAGCGGATGGGGGACGTCCCGACGGCGCGCCGCACGGCGCGTTGCAGGGTCCGTTCGCTGACGCCGACGGCCTTGGCCGCTTCGAGGATGCTGATGGGGTCGGCCAGATGCTCGCGGGTCCAGAGTTCGAAGGCGGTGACCGTGGGGTCGCTCTGGGCCAGGGCGCTGGCGATGGTGTACGCCGCCTGTGACGGGCGTTCGTCGACCACGAGGTAGCGGGCGACGAGGTCGCAGAGCGCGGGGCTGCCGGTCCGGACGATCGACAGTGCGAGGTCGACATGGCCGAAGGCGGCGCCGGCGGTGGTGATGCCGTCGCTGCCGACGACCATCCGGCTGTGGTCCAGCCGCACCTTGGGATAGCGGTCTCGGAAGGCCGGCGACAGCCACCAGGTGGTCGTGGCGCGCAGTCCGTCGAGCACCCCCGCCTCGGCCAGCAGGAAGGTGCCCGCGCACGCGGAGGCGATGGTCGTGCCGCGGGCGCGGGTACGGGCGATCAGGTCGCGAACGGGCCGGGACGCGTCACCCGCGACATGCTCGACCAGCGCCGAGGGATCGCTCTCCGCCGGTGCCGGTACGACCAGCAGGTCCGTCCGCTCCGCGTGCGCGAGGGAGCCGGGCGTCACGGTGAGCCCGGCCCCGGTCCGTACGGACGGGGTGGCGCCGACCATGGTCACGTCCCAGGTCGGCGGCCGGTGGATCTGTCCGCCCAGCGCGTTGGCGTTGCTCAGGATGTCGAGGATCGCTGCGAGCCCGGAGTCGAAGACCCCGTCATAGACGACGACTGCTACGTGCATGGCGGGGCTTCTTCTCTCCGGGGGGGTCAGGCTGTGGGCTCGGCCTCGATGACGGCGAAGGCCCCGGCGGTGCCCACCTTGACCCGCCGTAGGCCGGCCGCGGCGAACAGAGCGTCGAATTCGGTGAGTTGGCGTTCCCGGCCGCCGGTCATGCCGAGCATGTTCATATCCATCAGGGGCGCGAGCCCGGGCTGCCCGGTGTCCCCGACCAGGTGGTCGACGACCGCGACACGGCCGCCCTCGGTCAGCGCCGCCCGGCAGTTGCGGAGTACGCGGACGCACTGGGCGTCGTCCCAGTCGTGGAGGATGTACTTGAGGACGTAGAGGTCGGCGGCCGGAACGGACTCGAAGAAGTCGCCGCCGACGGTGGTGAATCGCTCCTCCAGCCCCTCGGCCCGGGCGGCTTCGGCGGCGGCGGGGACGATGTGGGGCAGGTCGAGGACCCCGCCGTCGAGTTCGGGGTTGGCCCGCATCATGGCCAGGACGACGTCACCGCCGGCTCCGCCGATGTCCAGGGCGAGGGTGACGCCCTTGGTGTCCAGCACCTCGGCGATGTCGAGGGCGGCGGCGCGGGACAGGTTGCTCATCGACTCGGTGAAGGAGGACGCCTCGTCGAGGTGTTTGGCGAAGTAGTCGAAGATGTTCTCCTCGCCGTGGGCCGCGGGCACCTGGTGCCGGCCCGTGCGGACGGCTTCGGGGAACCTGCCCCACGGCAGCCAATGGCCCGGTGCGGACTGGGAGATGGCGAAGTGCCGAAGCGAGTGCGGGTCGTCGTGCCGCAGTGTGCTCAGCAGGGACGTTCCGGTGAAGTGCCGCCCGTCCTCGGAGGTCATCAGGCCGAGGGAGGCGCAGGTGCGCAGCAGGCGGCGGGTGGCGTCGGGATCGGTGGACTCCGCTTCGGCGATCGCCTCGGCGGTGTCGGTCCCGGACGCGAGGTGGTCCGCGAGGTTGTACAAGGCGGCGGCCCGAACCGTCTGGGTGACCCAGAAGCCCGTGACCATGCCCATCATGCGCTCATGGTCGTGGCCGTGGGACTCCGCCGGGCGGGGCGGCGACGGTTGTGCGCTGGTCAAATCGATCTCCTCTGGCGGGCGACGGCACGTTGCCGTCACGAACTGTCAGGTGGTGGGCGGGAGTTACTCCACGACGAGTTCGACCGGGATGTTGCCGCGGGTGGCCTTGGAGTACGGGCAGCCCGCGTGCGCCTGCTCGACCAGCTTCCGGCCGGTCTCGTTCCGCAGGGACTCGGGCAGCTTGACGCGCAGCACCGCGGTGAGCGCGAAGCCGCCGTCCGTCTCGTCCTTGGCGAGCCCGATCTCGGCGGTCACCGAGATGTCGCCGGTGGGCACCTTCGCCGCCCGGCCCGCGACGCCGAGCGTGCTGGTGAAGCAGGCCGCGTAGCCGGCGGCGAAGAGCTGCTCGGGGTTGGTTCCCTGTCCGTCGCCGCCGAGCGCGGGCGGGAACGCGAGGCGGACGTCGAGGTGTCCGTCGGTGCTGGTGGCGCGGCCGTCCCGGCCGTTGGCGGTGACGACCGCGGTGTAGACAGCGTTCATGGTGCGCACTGCTTCCTCTGCTGGTTCACGGGGCGCCGGACCCCCGGCGCACGACGAACCTACGGTCACCGGTGAGCCGGCGAGCGGCCGGGAGCGGCGGTACCACGCTCCGCTGCTCACCCCGGGCACCCGTCTGGTGCTGCCCGCGGGCGTCGAGGCCGTCCCCGTCCGGGACTTCTACACCGGTCCGTACGCCGGTTCGGCCCGCTCGGCGTGGCCGTACCTGTCGGCGGCCGACGGCAGCACGGTCGACGCGTCGGTCCTCCCCGCACGCGGCGCCCCCACCCGGGTCGCGGTCCTGAGCGGCTTCACCGAGGGCTGGTACAAGCTGCTGCACACCAACGGGCGTTCCGACCGCGTGAGTCGGGATGCCGGGAAGCTGCCCTTCCTCTGGCTGTACGGCGAGTTCGGCGGCACGGACGAGGCTCCGTACCGGGGCCGGTTCTACACGCTCGCGCTGCAGCCGTTCGCCCGCAATCCGTACGCCCGCGCCCCCCGGATCCGCTAGGAGCACCATGTCCCACCACTTCGACTACCCCGAAGACGAGACGCTGGACATCACCGACGCCTACTGCTTCGCCGGGGCCGGTGACCGTCACGGCCCGCGCACGGTCTTCGGGATGAACACCTCGCCGCTCGACGGCAAGCCCTGGAACCCGGCGGGCTACTACGAGTTGAGGATCGACACCGACGGCGACCACGTCGAGGACCTCACTTTTCGCGCCACCTTCCCGATCGGCGCCGACGGCACGCAGCACGTCCGGGTGGAGCAGCTCACCGGGACCGCGGCCACCGACCGCACCCCCTCGGGCACGGTCATCACACCCCCCGACGCCCCGGTCGGGGAGGTCGTCGAATGCCGTCACGGCATCAAGCTCTTCGCCGGGCGGCGCCGTGACCCGTTCTACAACTTCATCCCCTTCCCCGTCGCGACGACGAGGGCGCTGGCGACGGGCACGTTCCCCGACCTCGACGCGCTGCGTCCCGCCCACGACGACTTCGCGAACACCGCCGTCAGATCCTTCGTGCTGGAGGTGCCCGTGGAGGTGACGGGCCGCGGCCGGCTCCACTTCTGGGCGACGACCGCGTACTTCGACAAGGGCCACAACGCCTGGGCCCAGCTCCAGCGCGCCGCCGAGCCGAACATGACCACGTTCTTCGACTTCGCGGGCGGTTCGGCGCACGTCGACTACAACGCGAGCGTCCCCACGGACGACCTCAAGGGCAGGCCCGCCCACCCCGCGACCGCCCCCGCCTCGGGAATCTGGGGCCAGGTCAGGGACAACATCGCGGCGGTCGTCGAGGCCGGCGGCACCTACGGCCACGGCCCCCACCGCTTCCCCACCGCGCGGGCCTACGGCGCCTGGGCGGCGGACGCGCTCCTCCCGAGCGTCCTCACGTTCACCCCCGGCACCGTCGCCGACTGGAACCCCTGGTGCGGCCCGCGCAACGGCAAGGGCGTACGGGAGGACATCGCGTCCAACATCATCAAGATGATCGTGAACCAGGACTTCTCCTCGGGCCTCCAACACGGGCCGCTCCTGGACCACTTCCCGTATCTCTCCGAGCCGGCCGGGTGACCCGGCTGCCGCGTCAGGCCTGGATACCCGGATCCGGATCGGCCCAGGCCCTGACCGTTCTCCGCTGCTCAGCCGTCAGATACTCCTGCACACGAGCGAGCTGCGATGCCATGCGCCTGATGTCGGGCGCATGCGATCCAACGGCATTCGTCTGCCCCAGTACGATGTCGTACGCGGCGGATGCGTCGAGATTCCTCTCCGGGCCCGAACGGTCGGACAGCAGAGTCCGATCCACCCGGACCTTGACCGCCATGACCGCCCATCTCCCGTCCGGAACCGCTGAAGAAGCCCGCATCCCGTCAAGCGCACCGAACGCCGCTTCCGCGTACAGCGCACGGTCCTCAGCCCGCGGGCTCCTCCGCATACCGGCCGCGGCGACGTCCACCAGCCGGATCCAGGCGTTGCCTTCACCACCAAGTGCATCGCGCGCCTCGCTCTTGACAAAGCCGAGCAATTCAGCCGGACCAAGCCCGGAGAAGGATTCCTTGTATCCCACGCGCAACACTCATCTCTATATGGTGCTGACTTCCCCGAAGATAATACCAAACCTCTTGAATGCGTCGATCCCGATATGGACCGATTCTTCGGTCGGTTGATAATGCCCGCTGTAGTTCGTTATCACTCTGCCGATATATCCGCTGGCCGTCTTCTCGATCTCCGCGGTTCCCGCAGCGTGCAGGAAGTCGCCCGCACCCGAAGTGGCACCGTTGAGCACGGAATGGAATATCTCGGTACCGTCAGCGGCCTCCGTCGGAACGACCCTCAGTGATCCGTCGGGCAGAACCCCCCACTTCACTTCTCCCGTGGGATTGGCGATGTACGAATCGAATTCCGCGGTTCCAGGTGTTGTGGGGGCCACTCCCGCGGCCTCCGCTTCGGCAAGATCGACCGTCTTGTTCTCCGGCTCCAGATTCGGAAATGTCTCGCCGTCGGTGCAGTTGTGAACCAAGATCGGCGTAGCCCCCGCCAGCGCATAGTACGTATGCGTCCCGGAGACGGTCAGGTTGTTCACCGTCGCCGTTTGGGTCCACGCCCGTACCCCGCTGACCTGGATGTCCGTCCCGGCCGATGTCCGGAGCCAGTCGCCCGGGCGGAGTTCGCTCGCCTTCGCCCAACGGTGCAGTTTCGGGAGCCAGATCGGGTGGCCGTCCGTCGCGGTGATCGACTTGCCGTTGGCCAGGGTGAGGCGGACCAGGTGCTTGGTGCCGTGGCCCTGGATGGTGGCGGTGACCGTCCGGGAGACCAGATCACCGAGGACCGGGTCCGTCGACCTCACCTTGTCGCCGGGCCGGAGGTCCTTGATCGCCTTGGTCTTGCCGTTCGCCAGCAGCACCCGCGTGTTCGGCGTGAAGCTGTTGCACTTGGTGCCCGACTCGACCGCGTCCTCGCCCGCGTCCGACGCCTTGCCGGCGTCCTTCTCGCCCGTCTTCGCCGCCGTCTTCTCCGACGCCTTCGCGGCGGATTTCTCCGTGGCCTTGGCGGCCTTCTCCTCGGCCGTCTTCACGACCTTCTTCTCGACGGCCTTGGCCGCGGTCTTGGCGACCGTCTTCTCGGCCGTCTTCACCGCCGCCTGTTCCGCGCCTCGCGCCAGTACTCCGCCGCCGAAGCGCATTCCGCCGCGTGCCGCGGCCAGGGCGACTCCGCCCTCGCCGAAGGTCGCGACGGTGATGATGATGGTCGCCGCCGCCATCAAGCAGCCGCCGAGCGTCGGGTTGGTGGCGCAGCCGACGATGTCGGCGAGGCCCGAGTACTCGTACGCCACGTGCGCGACCGTCTTGGTCGCGGACCAGGCCGCGTGCTTGACCTGGGACCAGCCCCAGAACTGGCCGTTGGGGTCTTCCTTGGTCACCGGACTGTTGTCCGCGTAGGCGTAGCCGCCGAGTTGGAGCAGGTCGGAGAAGTCCGCCACCGGGTCCAGTGACGTGAAGCGGCCCGTCACCGGGTCGTAGTCACGTGCGCCCAGGTGGATCAGGCCCGTGCTCGACTCGTCGTCGCCGCCGATGTACGCGCGGGAGCCCGCCCAGCCCGTCAGTGACGTCTCCAGGTCGCCGCGCAGGCTGCCCCAGGCGTCGTAGGACCGGGTCTGGACCGCCATTCCGGAGGCCAGTTTGATCTGGACGGTGGCCGTGCCCTGCGGGTTGGTGACCTGGGCGACCAGGGTGTGGGTGCTGGTGGCGCTGGAGGTGTAGCGGACGACGGTGGGGGCGCCGGCCTGGCTGTAGCTGCGCATCGCCCTGGCGGCGGTGGTGGTCTGGGAGCCCATGACCTCGGTCTCGCCGAGGTAAAGGGTGGTCCAGCCGCCGGTGGTCTTGGAGATGCGGTTGCCGTCGGCGTCGTAGAGGTACGACGTGCTCGCGGCGAGGGTGAACTTCTGGGTGTCGGCGCTCGCCGTGCACGCGGCCAGGGTCAGGTCGGCGCTGACGGTGGCGCTCGCCACGTTCAGGCAGAGCTTGGAGGTCGTGTTGTAGAAGGTGCCGTCCGTGCGGAGAACGAAGGACTGGGTCGTCGCGTCCGGTACGCACGTCTTCAGCGTGATCGTCGAGCCGGTCGTCGTGCCCGATGCCGTGGCGCACTTGCCCAGGACCGTCAGCTTGCCGCCGTTGGCGCTGAACTTCTGTCCGGCGGTGCCGTTGCAGGTGTAGATCTGGATGACGTTGCCGTCGGTGGTGTGCCCGCCGGAGTCGTCCATGCACAGCCCGCCGGGCCCGGTGATCGCGCCGGAGCCGGCGCCGAACCCGGAGACGGACTTCAGCAGACCCTCACCGTCGTACACGAAGGACTGCGTGTCGCCGTTGATGGTGCGGGTCTGGGTGCGGCCGGAGTCGTCGAAGACCGCCGAGTTCGCCTCGGTGACGGTCTTCGTGCCGGAGTCGGCCGCGGTGACCGTCTTCTGCGTCCAGCCGGTGAGGGTGTCGGGTTTGCCGGTGTCCCCGTAGACGTACGAAGTGGAGCCGTCCAGTGCGGTGTTGAGGGCGCCGGTGGAGGTGCGCTGGGTGCTGTGGTCGGTGAGCGTGGAGCGGTTGCCGAGGTCGTCGTAGCGGTACGACTGCCAGTACGGGAGGGAGCCGTACGCCGCCGTGCCCGTGGCGATGGTCGAGGTGGACGGGGTGGTCCCCGGGCCGCCCGATGCCGTCGCCGACGAGTCGGTCGCCTTCCAGGTGGTGCCCGACGAGTCCGTGCAGGTCTTCGCCGTCGCCCCGGTCCAGGCCTCCACCAGCTGGCCGCGCGCGTCGTACGTGAAGCACTGGTTGTCCCAGGTCGTGGTCGTCCCGGAGGTCGAACCCGTCGCCACCAGGCTGGTGTTGCCCGCCTGGTCGTAGGCGTAGGCGGACTGGGAGACCAGGCCGTTCGCCGTCTGGGTGGCCGCGTAGGAGTGGAGGAGGAGGCCGGTGGAGTCGTCGTACAGGGCGCTCGTCCACACCCGGTAGGGGTTCTTGCCGCTGGTGGAGCGGGTGATCTGGCCGTACGGGTTGTAGACGGCGCCGGTGGTGTACCAGTCCCAGCCGGAGGTGGAGACCGGCAGGTCCTGGCTGTTGTAGCGGGTGACGACCTTCTCGGCCGTGGTCATGCCGCCGGGGGTGGCCGGCAGGGTCGTCGTGAGCGGCTTGCCGGTACGGGTGTAGGTGTACGACCAGTGGTACGAGCCCGAGAGGTTGTTCGTGGAGCCGCTGACCGCCGGGACGGTGACCGTCTTTCCGGTCGGCTGCCCGTCCTCGGTGTAGCCGGTGGCCTCGCTGACGATGTCACCGGTGGTGGAACCGGGCACGGTGTGGCGGATGGACTTGGCGGGCAGGCCGATGCCCTTGGTGGCAGTGTCGTAGGTCCACTCGTCGGTCGGGAACGTGTCGGAGCCGATGGTGAGGGTGCTCTTGCGGCCGAGCGGGTCGTAGCCGTAGTGCAGGATCCTGCCGGTGGCGTCCTTGGTCTGGATGACGTGGTCGGCGTCGTCGTACCAGGCCTGGCTGGTGCCGGAGTCCGGGTCGGTGCTGAGGCGCACGCGGTGCCGGGAGTCGTATGTCCAGGTCCAGAGGTGGCCCGACTTGTCCTTGACCTGGGTGCGGTTGCCGAGCGCGTCGTAGGTGGTCTCGGTGTAGGTGTTCGCGCTGCGGTCGGCGTTGGTGTAGGTGATCGACTTGACCGCGCGGCCCAGCGCGTCGCCGATGGTCTTCGTGGCGGTGGCGCCGGTGGGCGGGACGACGGTGGCGGAGGCGTCGGTGTCGCTGTAGGTGGTGGTGGCGGTCGCGAAGTCCGCGTTGTGGTGCAGGGTCGTCGAGGTGAGCGGGCGGCCGAGGCCGTCGTAGGTCGCCCTCGTCGAGTTGGGGATCGACTGCTGGCTGGTGGGGATGTACGGCGTGGTGGCCGGCAGGCCGAGGACGTAGTAGCCGTTGTCGGTGCGGACGGGGGCGCCGTGGTCGTCGTAGCGGACCGAGGTGACCAGGCGGCCTAGGCCGGTGGCGTCCGGTGCCTGGGTCTGCACGGTGCGGCCCATGCCGTCGTAGAAGGTGACGGACTGGGTGTAACTCCCGTTGTCCTTCAGGCTCTTGGTGATGACCCGGGTCGGGGTGCGGGTGCCCAGCGCGTAGCTGATCTGGGTGGAGGGCAGGTCGTCGGCGTCGCCGGGCTGCCAGCCCTTGACCAGGCGGCCGAGGAGGTCGTACTCGTAGCGGGTCTTGTTGCCGTTGGGGTCGGTGGTGACCGTGGTCAGGCCGCGGGCCGGGTCGATCGTGGTGATCGTCGCCTGCGACTTGGCGTTGGTGATGGTGGTGCCGGTGATGACGTACGGGCTGCTGCCGGGGTTGTAGACGGTCCTCGTGATGCTCTTCGCGGCGTCGGTGACCTTGATGGCGCGGCCGAAGACGTCGTACTCGGTGAGGGAGCCGGTGATCGTGCCGGTGCCCTCACCGTTGAGGGACTTCTCGCTGGTGGCGTCGCCGGCGTCGTTGTAGCCGGTGGTGACGTCGGAGCTGACCGCGGCGGTGGCCGCGCTCGACACGTCGTCGCAGTCGGTCGCGGTGGTCAGCACCCGCTTGGGCAGGCCGTAGAGGTTCGTGGACGTCCTGTTGTCGAACGTGGTGAGGGTGCAGGTCCTGTCGCCGACCGTGGGGGTGGTGTCGCCGGGGCTCGCCAGGGTGACCGTCGAGACCTCGCTGAGCTTCGGCAGGCCGTCGTCGTCCATCGCCGTGGTGGTGCGGGTGCCGCGCCACTTGCCGTTGTAGGCGGTCAGGTCGTCGACGCGTTTGACGTACGACCGCCTCGCCACGAGGTCGCTGTCGCCGGTGCGCTTGCGGGTGGCGGTGACCGTGCTGGTGCCGGGCAGGGTGATGACCCTGCTGTGGGCTGCCGCCGCGGCCTCGCTGGAGACGTAGGTGACGGTCTCGGCGGCCTGGCCCGCGTTCTCGGCGGCGTCGTCGGCGGAGAGGGTGGTGCCGGTGTCGTCCTTGAGGGTCGTGCCGGAGCCGCGCAGGTAGTAGGTGGTCGTCTTCGAGCGGGTGGCCGCGGGGCCGTCGGGGTCGCCGACTCGGGTGGTGACGGAGGCGTAGCCGCGCCAGTCGCTGTGGGTGCGCTGGGAGGGCTTGGTGAACTCGGCGTCGGACTTGGCCCAGTAGCCGCCGCCCCCGTACTCGTACGTCGTGACTACGTCGGGTGAAGCGAGCGCAGTCGTGGTGACGACCGTGTCCTGCTCGGTGACCTTGGCGACGGTGTACTTGTTGAACCAGGCCAGCGGCGGGTTGTCGAGGCTCTCGTCGGGCGACCAGTGCACCGGGTAGCAGGCGGCCGTGTTGTCGGCGATGTCGGTGGTCGCCGGGGCGTAGGTACAGCCCTTGTTGTAGTCGACGACCGTCTTCTTGCCGTTCTCGTCCGTGATCCCAGTGATGCGCGGGTGCCAGTACGTCAGCTCGATGTCGTCGCTGTTGGCGCGGACCCGGTTGGGCAGGGCGGTGCCGTCGAAGACGACGGCCGGCAGGGTCTGGCCCGGGGCGTCGTCCGCGTCGGTGGTGTCGGTGTCGTAGGCGCCGCGCTGGACGGTGGAGAGCCACAGGCCCGGGGAGGTCTGGTACCAGCCGGACTCGAAGGCGTGGGTGAGGGTCCACTCGTCGATGGGGTAGAGGGTGCTGGTGCTGTCCCGGTGCGCCCAGGTGACGACCTTCTCCAGGCGCTTGCGGGTCCAGAAGGAGGGGAACGTCGGGCACTGCTTGGCGGTGTCCGACTTGCAGTTGAGGGTGGCCGGGGTGTCGTACCAGACGCGGTACTTCTCCGGGTCGCTCGACGTGAAGTTGTCGGCGTCGCACTTGCTGGCCGACGCGGCGAGGCAGCGCTCGTCGGTCCGGAACTGCACCTTGGCCGCGGGGACCGCGCCGAGGCTGTCCTTGTTCAGGCCGTACTCGATGGTCAGCGGGTAGGAGCCGCGCTGGTACTTGACGTTCTTCTTGGTCGACTTGTTCTTGGCGTAGTAGTTGTCCTCCTGCTGGTACGTGATCACCATGGCGTTGCCGTGCAGGTCGACGACCTCGTCGAGCTGCCAGGACCAGGCCTGGGTGCAGGAGGAGTCCTTGAAGGCGTCCGCGTGGCACGGTTCCTTCGGGTCGTTGCCGAAGACGGGGACGGTGGAGACGGAGTCGGTGTCGGCGTGGCCGTTGCCGACCTTGTCCAGGCCGAAGTAGTACTTGGTGCCGTCACGGGTGGTGGCGATCCAGTACTCGCCCTTGTCGTCGGTGTCGCCGCCGTCGCCGTTGTCGGCACCCGTCTTGTGCTCGATCTTCGTGCCGTCGTCGGAACTCGGGTGCCACTCGCCGCTGGTGTCGTCCCGGACCAGTTCGACGGTGGTCCCGCCGAGGGTCATCACCGCGTTCTGGGTGGCCCAGCACAGGTCGCCGGTCTTCTTTTTCTTGCCCTTGTTGTTGGCGTCGTCGCCGTCCTGGTCCTGGCCGCAGCCCCGGTACGAGCGCTCGATGTGCCCGGTGTCGTAGGACCAGCCCTCGCCGATCCAGGAGGTCTGCGGGTTGGCGGTGGACGTCTTGCCGTCCACCGCCTGGGAGTTGTACGAGAACGCGATGCTGGGCGTGGGGCCCGCGGAGACCGGCGGGGTGTCGAGGGCGTACGTGTACGCGAAGCCGCCCGAGGACGATCCGGCGGCCCAACTGCCCGCCGAGGAAAGGGGGGTGGCCCGGAAGGAGCCGCCGGCGCCGTTGCCGGAGTCGGTCACGCCGAGGACGCCGCCGGCTCCGGAGGACGCGGCGGCGGTGACGGCCTTCGCGGCGGAGCCGTGGTAAACGGCCGACTGCACACTTCCCTTGTCCAGGGCGGCCGTTGCGTCGGCGCTGGTGGTGCCGGTCGTGGTGTCGGCGTCCATCGGGGTGGACAGGTCGAGGGTGGCCTCGACCTTGGTGGCGCCCAGGTCGGTGGTCTCGTTGCCGTCGGCGTCCGTGGTCGTGGTGTCGGCGCGCAGGTCGGCCGAGTTGTCCAGCGGCTCCGGGGTGGCGCACTCCTCGTTGTCCGGGTCGGTGAGGAAGCACTCCGGGTAGCGGACCAGTTGGAGCCGGTCGGACCACTGGGCGCCGAAGTAGTTCTTGAAGTCGGTGTAGTCGACCTGGAGGCGGGCCGGGGCCGGGGTGGTGTCGCTGGTGGTCACCTGCATGAGCAGGCCGTTGACTCCGGCGGCGGCCGTGTCCGTCTGGCTCAGGACATCAACTGCCCAGGTGCCGACGGGCTGTTGGGTCGTGTCGTCGGAGGCGGCGCCGATCTTCACCGGGACTCCGCCGTCCACCTGGACCAGCCCGTCGGTGGCGGCGGCCAGCTTCTCCGGGGTGATGTCGGCGGTGCCGTCGGGACCGGTGGCCGGTATCGCGGTGCTGCCGTCCGGGGGGTCGGTGTCGTCCTGCGCGGCGTCGATCGCGTACTGCCGGGTGTACCCGGACAGGGACTGGTCGGCGCCGTCGACCGGGTCGGTGGCGGGCACGTCCACCATCGCGGCGACGTCGTCGTCCGGCGGGGGCTCGGCGAAGGCCTGGCCCTCCAGTGCCCCGACCGACAGCACGAGGGACAGCAGCAGGACGACACCGGGCACGGCTCTGCGACGCCAGGCTCTGCGGCGCGGATGCGCGCTCGGACGTGAGCGACGGAACACGGAAGGACCCCCCGGTGAGCCCGGCCGGCGGTCACCCCGGCCGTGAAGACGCGATGGAGAAACAGAGAAGGAAAACAGCCCGGATTATTGGCCGCCCTTTGCCATCGGCGCTAGATCATTTGACTTTATGTGGGGTTGATCACTGACCAGAGCATGACAAGACAGCCCAACTCCGGGCGAAATAACGGGCGTTGCACCCGGAAGGGGACGTTCCGCCGACCACACCCGGTCGAAAGGGGCTTGCCCGGCGCACACCGGCGCTCCATGATCTGCACGTCCTCCCCACACCCCCGGCATCGACCACCGGGTGAGCGGGCGGAGGGTCGTCCGCATGCGGCCACGTCATGTCGTCGACGTCATGTCGCCACCGTCAGAGGGGAAACGGTTCGGTGTCCTCCGCTTCTTGGCCGAACAGGCTAAGCCCACGTCATATGCGCCTGCTCGCAGGCCTGTTGGCGCTGATCCTGGCCGCCGGGACCGCCTGGGTGCTGCTCCCCGACCACGACTCCGGCGGCTCCGCGGCGAAGAGCGGCGACACGAAACCCCACCCCCGCACGGAGACCGAGGCCCGCGCCCTGGCCAGGAGTTCCGGCAAGCGCGTCGAGATCGTCACGGCCCGCACCGCGACCACCACCACCTGGGCCAACCCCGACCGCACACTGACCACCCGCATCCATGTCTCACCGGTGCGCGCCAAGGTCGGCGGCACCTGGCGGGCCGTCGACCCGACGCTGCGCCGCAGGGCCGACGGGAACTGGACCACGAGGGCGACAACGACGCCGGTGGTGTTCTCCGGGGGCAGCAAGCACAAGTCGACGGCGAACAAGGCGAGTTACGTGCGTCCGGCGGCGTACCGCGCGAACGCGGCCACGGAGACCGCGGCCGACACCACCACGCTCGTCACCCTCACCACCGCCGGCCACACGATCAACCTCACCTGGCCCGGTACCCTCCCGGCCCCCGAGGTCGAGAGCAACGAGGCCCTGTACCGCGAGGTACTGCCCGGCGTCGACCTCGTCCTCGCGGCGAACGACGGCGGCTTCTCCGAGGTCCTGGTCGTCAAGTCGGCCCAGGCGGCGGCGAATCCGGCGCTGAAGACCATCTCGTACGGCCTGACCTCGCCGGACCTGACGATGAAGCTGGACTCGCGCAGCGGCTCCATCCACGCCTACGACGCCGGCGGCAACGACGTGGCGGCCACCCCGACCCTCCTGATGTGGGACTCGGCCGGCAAGGAGGCCGCCACCGACAACCTCACCCACGGGGACGGCGGCCCGGACGACCCCGACCCGACCCCGACCGCCACGGACACCGCGAGCGAGGCACCGGAGCCCGCGGACTCCGACGACGCCGCCCGCGAACGCGGCGCCGACGACCAGAACGCCGACACCGACTTCGGTACGGCGTCCGCCGCGCCCACCGCCACCACCGAGACCGACGGCGACGCCACCGCGAGCCCCACGGCGGCCTCGGCCGACCCCGTGGCAACCCAGCCCGCGGGCGACGAGGACTCCGTGGTCACCCCCGAAACCACCGCCATCGACGGTGAGTTCCCGGGCCTGAGCGGTCCCCAGCCCGGCACCCACTCCGCCCGCACGGACCCGAAGCTGGCCGCCGATGGCACGATCACGATCACCCCGGACCAGGATCTGCTGACCGGTCCGGGCACCACGTACCCGGTCTTCATCGACCCCAGCACCAACACCGACGCGGGCAACTGGACCACCGCCTACAAGCGCGGTAGCTGGGCCACCGCCACGTTCTTCAACGGGCGCGGCTTCAACAAGGGCACCAACGAGGCCCGCGCCGGCTACGAGTCGGACACCTTCGGCTCCAGCCGTTCCTTCTTCACGATGGCGTGGCCGAACGCGGTGCGCACGACCTCCATCAAGGAGGCCACGCTCAACATGAAGGAGACGTACTCCTGGTCCTGCACCAAGAAGGACGTCGAGGTCTGGCGCACCGGTGACATCGACAAGAAAACCAGCTGGAACAACCAGCCCGGCTGGACGACCCGCCAGGACACCAAGTCGTACGCCAAGGGCTACAAGAAGAGCTGTGCGGCCGGGAACACGACCTTCAACGTGAAGGAGGCCGCCAAGTACGCGGCCGACAACAGCCTGAACCACTGGACGCTTGGCATCCAGGCGAGCAACGAGGACGACCAGTACGCCTGGAAGAAGTTCCAGGCCACGAACGACAACGCGGGCCCGAACGTCGACGTCACTTTCAACACCACGCCGAACAAGCCGGCCAAGCTCAAGATGAGCCCGGGCAAGTGCACCACCACCGCGCCCTACGTCACCATCGGCGCCAACGACCAGATCACCTTCTCCGCGTCGGTCTCCGACCCGGACGGCAAGGACGACCTGGACATCGTGCACCTGTACCTGAAGAACGACACGACGGGCACGTACTACAACCGCGAGGCGAACGCCTCCGGCAAGACCACGGCGAGCGTCCTCTTCGACAGCGGCGGCCTCAAGGACGGCACCTACCACTGGAACATGTACGTCAAGGACGACTATCCCGCGCAGTCCCCGACCAGTTACAGCTGCTACTTCAAACTCGACACGGTCGCCCCGAAGACCCCGACGGTTGGTTCCGCCGACTTCGACGAGGCGGACGACGACAACGACAGCGGTGAGGACCAGTGGTCCAAGGCCACCTTCGGCCAGTCCGGCTGCATGAAGTTCTCCAACGCGGGGGCGGAGAAGGTCACTTCGTACGCGTACAGCTGGAACACCACGGCGTACGACAGGTCGACCAAGCTCACCGACCTGAACAGCTGCACCACCAAGGCGGGCACCGTGATCACCGGTACCTCCACCACGTCGGTCGTCTCCGTCACCCCGCCGCTCGCCGGACCCGCGATCCTCTACGTCAAGGCCGTCGACGCGGCCGGCAACGAGTCGGTGACCGCGAACGCGTACAAGATCTTCGTCAGCCCCAAGGACCGCGACGAGGCCACGGCCGACCTCACCGGTGACGACAAGCCGGACCTGCTGACCATCATCACGTCCACTGACGACGACGGCGTCACCCACTACGACCTGCGCAACTACCCCTCCGGTACCAAAGGCGACCTGTTCGTCGGCATGAACCCGTCCTACGCCGAGACCAACAAGAACACCGCCTACGCCGACGGTTGCACGACCTCCGCCGTGGACTGGAAAGACGCCCTCATCACGCACGGGGGCGACTACTACCCCGGCGACGGCCTCCAGGACCTGGTCGCCCGCATGAACGACGGCACGCTCTATGTCTACCCGGGCGACGGCTTCGGCGGCTTCAACACCTGCGCCCGGATGCCGATCCTGCTGCCCACCACGGGTACGGACGTCAACGGGGCGAACGTCACGGTCCCGGCCCCGTCCGCGTTCGACCAGATCCTGGCCGTGGGGGACGTCACCGGTGACGGAAAGCCCGACCTCTTCATGACCTCCGGCACCCAGTACTGGGCGTTCACCGGATACACCGGCGGCTCCTTCTCCGACGCCACGCTGCTGAACACCGGCACCGCCTGGCCGGACCGTGACCTCGTCACCGTCGCGGACATCAGCGGCGACGGCATCCCGGACATGGTCTACCGCTCGGAGTCCGGCCGCATGCTGCTGCGCAAGGGCAAGCCCAACGCCGCGGGCAACGGCGTCGACCTCCTCTCCCTCGCCACCGCGGCGGCGAGCGCGGACGGCGGCGACGGCGAGTACGCGGCCAGCGGCTGGAGCTCCACCAGCGTGCCCCGCTTCTTCGCGATCCCGGACGTCACCGGCGACGCGATCCCCGACCTGTGGGCCCATATGAGCGACGGCAGCGTCCGCCTCTACGCCGGCGGCAAGACGACGGTGGGCGCCTATACGACGGTGATCGGCAACTGGACGGGCAAGCTGGCGTTCGGCTGACCGGCGGGGCAGGCACCGTCCTCGCACCCGAACTCCGCCCACACCACCTTGCCCAAGTCCCTTTCCCCCACGCCCCACTTGTCGGCGAGGGCGGCGACGAGCAGCAGCCCGCGTCCGCCCTCGTCGCCGTCGTCGGCCTCGTCCACGTGCGGGACGCCGCCGCCGCTGTCGTGCACCTCGACCCGCAACACCCGGCCGTCGTAGCGCAGGAACACCCGGAACTGCCGTCCCGGCGGCACCCCGTGCACCAGCGCGTTGGTCGCCAACTCGCTGACGCACAGCAGCACATCACCGCCGCGCTCGGACTCGGCGAGTCCGCACTCGGCGAGGAACGCGTGCGTGAAGCGCCTGGCGGCGGGAACGGACCGGCGTTCACGCCGGAAGAACTTCTCACTCGGGTTCACGGGACAAGAGTTGCTGAGCGTCACTACTGTTGACAGGGCGTGAGACCCGGATCTGTTTTTGTACGGGCGGAGTACGGGTCGGTGCGGGGTCCGAAACGGGTGGATGTGGGGAGCACCACAGCATGAACTCCAAGAAGAACCGCTCGACGATGCGGCTACTGGGCTCACAGGTCAAAGCGGCCCGGATGGCAGCCGGACTGACGCAACGTCAGCTCGCCGAACGGGCCATGGTCGACGAGGAGACCATCGCGTCCATCGAGCAGGGCAGGCGACGGCTGATGCTGTCGCTGGCCAAGACGTTGGATCTGATCCTCGACACGAAGGGCACGCTGGCGGCGGGGGTCGACAATCTGCCGGACATCGACCAATTCCCGTTGTTCGCCGAGGAGTACATGCTCCATGAGCGCGAGGCCATCTCCCTGTCCTGGTACGACGCGCTGGTCGTCCCCGGCCTGCTCCAGACCGAGGAGTACGCCCGCGCGCTGCTGAGCAGTCGTCTTCCGGCGTACGACGAGGACGAGTTGGAGACGAAGTTGGCGGGCCGTATCAGCCGCCAGGAGATCTTGCAGCGCAGGATCCCGCCGACGATGAGCTTCGTCATCTGGGAGCCCGCGCTGCTGTGGCCCAACGGCGGCAAGGAGACGCACCGCGCCCAACTCCGTGCTCTGCATGAGTACTCCGAACTCCCAGGCCTGACCCTGCAGATCCATCCGCTGAACCGGACATCCCACGCAGGGGCCGCTGGCTCCTTCATCCTCCTGGAAACGCCGGACCACCAGCACCTCGCCTACACCGAATCCCAGCGCGGCAGCCAATGGGTCTCCGACCCCGACGAGGTGTCCATCCTGACCCGTAAATATGCAATGCTGCGGACGCAGGCCCTCACCATCGAGGACTCAAGAAGCCTGCTGGAACGTCTGCTGGGAGAGTAATGAGCAGCGCACTTCAGTGGTTCAAGTCGACTTACAGCAGCGAGGAAGGCGGCGCCTGCCTCGAAGTCGCCTACACCTGGCGGAAGTCGAGCTACAGCAGCAGCGAGGGCGGCCAGTGCGTCGAGGTCGCCACCTGCCCCCACACCATCCACATCCGCGACTCCAAGAACCCGGACGACAGCGGGCCCACTCTCCAACTCGCCCCTTCCGCCTGGGCCGCGTTCACCACAAGCCGTTAGTCGGCGGGGCGGGGTGGAGTCGATCCTGCGTGCCGCCGGGGAACTGTTGGATGTCGAGTTGTCCCGCCCGGTCGACCTGGGTGGCAGTTCGCGCAGCACCGTGTTGCGGTGTGAGACGGCCGGTGGCGGCAGTGTGATCGTCAAGGCGTTCAGCAAGGAGCCGGAGTCCCTGCGGGGCTTCACGGCCGAGGCCGCCGGGCTGTCTCTGGGGATCGCCGGTCCCGAGGTTCTGGGTGTCGACCCCGAGGTTCCGCTGCTGGTCATGGCGGACCTGGGGAGCGCGCCCACTCTGGCGGACGTTCTGCTCGGGAGTGATCCGGTGGCCGCGGAGAGCGGATTGCTGGCCTGGGCCCGGGGGCTCGGGCGGCTGGCCGCCGCGTCGGTGGACCGGCGTGCCGATCTCGCACGGCTGTGGTCCCGGTACGACAAGGGCATGTTGTCGTGGGGCGACGAGCCCTGGATCGCGCGGCGGGCCGCTGAACTGCTCGTGCTGCTCGGCAGCGCCGGAATCGCGGTTCCGGCAGGCCTGGCCGGGGAGTTGGCCCGGGTCGGGACGGCGGGTGGGGAGACGTATCCGGCCTTCACCCCCGGTGACACCTGTCCCGACAACAACCTGCTCACCGCACAGGGGCTGCGGCTGCTCGACTTCGAGGCGGCCTGCTACCAGTCGGTGTTCCTGACGGCCGCGTACTGCCGGATGCCGTTCTCCAGTTGCTGGTGCGTCTTCACCTTGCCCGCCGGGATGGCCGCGGAGATCGAGCGGACGTATCGCGCGGAGGTCCTCGGGGTGTACCCGGAACTGGCCGATGACGAGGTGTGGCAGGCCGGCATGCGGCAGGCCGTGGCGGTCTGGACGGTGGACGCGACGGTACGGATGCTGCCCCGCACCGCGAAGGACGAACCGCTGCACCGGACCCGGCGTCCGGTCCCGACCAGGCGTCAAGTACTGCGGCACCGCTGGGAGATGGCGAGCACGCTGGAGGAGTTCCCGGCGTTCGCGGAGACGATGCGGTTGTTGGTGGGTGAGGTCGCCGGAGGGTGGGAGGTGGCCCCGCTGCCCGGGTATCCGGCCTTCGAAAGCTGACCCCGGAAGCCACCCCGCCCGACAGACCCCCAAGCCGCCAAAGTGTGACACTCCGCGGCCAAAGCGTCACACTTCTGCGGAGCAGGTCCCCTCCGGGAGGGCTTCGGCGAAGGGCCGGTCCAGACTGTCAGTGGCCGCCTCTAAAGTCTCCGGCATGGCGACTCTTCCCAATCCGCTGCCGAAGCTGGCGGCCGACCCGAGCGGCAGCTCGCTCGGGCTTGAGCTCCCTCCCGGGAGACTGATCGATACGACGGCCGAAGGCCCGTCGGACGAACCGTTGTTGTGGCGCGCGGACGATCCGGCGAAGCCCGGTGACTGGGCCGCGCTCCAGCCCGCGCGCCGGGCCGCCGGACTGCTCCCCGTGCTGCTGGACGGGGACGGCGAACAGGGCAGCCCCGAACAATGGCAGCTCCTGCCCGACGAGGCGTCGTATCCCGGGGACCACGACGCCGAAGAGGTGCTGGAGGAGCTCTGGGAAGAGCTGGTGCCGGAGGCGGCGGACGAACTCGCCCCGGAGACGGCGGAAGACGAGACGATCGCGCCGTACGGCGCCGAGTGGCCGGGGCTCGCGCCCGCCACGGAGCCGGACGCCGACCCCGACGCCCGCGCCGCCGAGACCGCCGACTCCCTCGCGGAGGGCGAGTCGCTGCTCAAGGAGCCGCGCCTCGCGCTGGTACCGGCCCGCCGCAGCGCGGACATACCGGCGGCGATCGGCTGGACCGGCCCGCTCACCTACGAAGAGGACGTGGCCCGGCTCTGTGCCGTCCTGCGCTCCTGGGAGGACCGCTTCGGCATCCGCGTCGTGGGCCTCGCGTGGAACCAGCTGGTGCTGTCGGTGGCGGCCCCGCCGACGACCCAGGAGCAGGCCGAGGCCGTGGCCGCCGAGCACTTCGCCTTCTGCCCCGACAACATCACCCAGGGCGAGCACGAGACGCTGCGCGCGTACGCCCGGCAGGAGGTGCTCAACCGGCCGGTGTGGTCCTTCTGGTGGGACTGACCTGAGCCGTCGCCGCACTCCGGTGGTGGGGCCCGGCGGCCCGGGATACGTTCGGGAGGCCCGTCCCTTTTGTCGCCCACCGGAGGCTGGCTGTGATGAGCGGAAGTGCCCCGGCCCGGCCGCAGGAGCTGGCCGGTCGGACCGTCGTCGTGATCGGCGCCAGCTCGGGCATCGGGCTCGAAACCGCGCGCCAGGTCCGCGCCGCCGGTGGCCAGGTCGTCATGGCCGCGCGCGATCCGCAGCGGCTGGAGCGAGCCGCTGCGGAGGTCGGGCCGCTGAGCACCGCGATCCTCGACGCCTTCGACACGGACCGGCTCCGGGAGTTCTTCGACGAACTGCCCGGCCCGGTCGACCACGTCCTGTCCACCGTCGGCGGGCCCTCGTACGGGCCGCTGGCCGACCTGGACCTGGCGGAGACCGGCCGGTACTTCGGTGAACGCCTCGCCATGGTGCTCGGGATCGCCAAGTACGGCAGGGAGCGCGTCCGGGCAGGCGGCACGCTGTTGTTCATCGGCGGCACGGGCGGTCGCCGCTCCGGCGTCGGCATGTCCGTCATCGCCGCGATGACCGCCGCCCTCCCCGCCCTCACCGCGAACCTGGCCCTCGAACTGGCCCCGGTCCGCGTCAACGTCATCGCCCCTGGCTTCGTCGACACCCCGCTGTCGGCCTCGCTCCTGGGCGACCGGCTCGACGCCCGGCGGGAGGAGCTGCGTGCCTCGCTCCCCATCGGCCGGGTCGTCGGCCCGGCGGACGTCGCCGCCCTGGCCGTCCACATCATGCGCAACGAAGCCCTGACGGGCGCGACCTACGACATCGACGGCGGCCAGCAGCTGCTGCCCCGGTGACCGCGGCTCACTGCTGCGTGGCCGACTCCAGCGCCTCCACCGCCGCGGCGGCGGCCGAGGAGTCGGGGCCGTAGAAGATGTCGATGTCGACCTCTTCGCCGCCCATGGTCAGGGTGTCCCACGCGCCGCTGAGGACCAGCATGCGCAGGGTGCGGTCCTCCAGGGTCGCGAGGCGTTCGAGGATCGCCTCGTCGTCCGGCATGCCGGAGAGGCGGGGGGCGAGCCTGTCCCGGATCGCCGCCATGCGCGCCAGCAGCGTCGCCGTGTCCGCCTCGCGGTCGGGTTCCTCGGCGATGCCGTCGATGCCGTGGTCGATGATGTCCTTGATGGCCCAGGTGACGCCCTGGTCGTCGGTGGTGACCATGGCCTTCCAGGCGCGGCTCTTGTGCCGGTACTGGAGCATCGACATGGCGGCCTCGTGCCGCAGGAAGTCGGCGTCCCGGAAAGGCCTGCCGTTCCAGGCGCTGTTGAGGGAGCGGGCCAGCGAAATGGCGGACGCCAGACCGCTGTTGAGGCCACGGCCCGGCCAGAAGTGGATGGAGTTGGCCGCGTCGCCGAGCAGGAAGCCGTACGTGCCGGGGGCGTTGACGGTCGGGGGCAGCAACTCGGCGGAGAAGCGCGGGCGTTGCACCATGTCGAGGCGGAAACTGGTGACCGCGGACAGGTCCTGGGACTTGACGTCGAAGAGCCGCAGCCCCTCGTGCACCCGCTTCCACAGGGGCGAGCCCTTGATGAGGGCGGGGAGGAACAGCGTGCCGTGGGTGGCGCACTGGAAGTCGCCGTGCTCGTCGCGGTTCATCAGACACGGGCGGGAGGCGATGCACTCCTCGAAGACGCGGCGGACCGGGTCGATGCCGATGACCTCGGCCAACTCGGCGTCGGTGAGCCGCATGTTGAGGAAGCCCTCGCCGCGCAAGGAGTTGAGCAGGAACCGGTTCTGAGCGACCGTCAGCAGGATCGCCATCGGGTCGGGCAGTTCCGACTTGACGCGCAGGCCGAGGACGACGTCCCGCAGGTGGACACCGTCGAGGGAGTAGATGGACTCGTCGGCCTTGCCGAAGCGGGCCGCGAAGTGCTCGCGCGTGCGCGACCGGCCGCCGTCGCAGATGGCGAGCACGTGCTGCGAGGCGAGTTCGTCGCGCTGCTCCGCCGGGTCGAACTTGGCGGGGATCAGCCGTATGCGGTCCCGCTTCTCGTTCGCCAGCTCCAGCAGCTTGTCCTCGATGTAGGCGATCCGCATGTTGCGCGGGTGGTGGTCGCCGATCGAGTCCGGGCCCGACGGCCACATCTCGGTGTAGTTCTCGGGGTCGAAGAGCCGGTCCTGCACATACTGCGGCCAGGCGAGGTACTGCCGGCTCTGCACGGTCACCACCTGCTGGCGCCGTACGTTGCCCTCGTCCGCGTCCTTCCAGACGATAATGCGGCCCTTCTTGCGCCACCGGCCCTCGAAGACGGTGATCTTGACCTGGGCGCCGAGGAAGTGCTCCAGGAGCAGCGCCATGGAGAGACCGACCGGGCCGCCGCCGACGACGGTGACCCGCAGCTCCGAGCCGTCGCTCTCCTCCGGGTGGGTCACCGAGCGGGGCAGGTTGAGCGCCATGAGCGTCTGCATGGCGTCGGCGACCTCGAAGCGGAACTCCTGGTCGCCGATGGTGATTTCATCGCCGGCCTGGAGCAGCCGGGACTCGATCTCCTCGCCGTTGACCTGGGTGCCGTTGCTGCTGCCGCAGTCGCTCAGGACGTAGCCCTGGTCCTGGTCGAAGACGATCTCCGCGTGGAAGCGGGAGACGCTGGGGCTGGCGATGACGACCGTGTTCCCCGCGTTGCGTCCGAAGGTGACGCGGGTGTCGACGATCGGGATGCGCTCTCCCGCGAGCAGGCCTTCGCGTCCGACGAGCACCGGTGCCATGGCACTTCCTTCCAGGGGTGATGACATCAGCAGCGCTGTGACACATCGACTCTATTCTTGCGTGATCAAGTATTCCAGAGCCCAACTCGACCCGTTACCAAGGGGATTCAGGCACCGCCCCTCAATCCCTCCCCCAGCCTCCTGAGCCCCTCCCGGATCTCCCCCGGCGTCTGCGTCACGAAGCACAACCGCATCGTCGAACGGTCGGGCTCCCCGGCGTAGAAGGGCGCACCCGGCACATAGGCCACGTCCTGCCGCACCACCCGCGCCAGCAGCTCCGTCGTGTCGTACGACTCCGGAAGCCGCGCCCACAGGAACATGCCGCCCTCGGGCCGCTCCCAACTCGACCCTTCGGGGAGCGAGTCGGCGAGCCCGCCGAGCATGGCGTCCCGCCGCTCCCGGTAGACGGCGGCCACCCCCGCCACATGCGCGTCGAGGTCGTTGTCCGCCAAATACCGTGCCGCGGCGAGCTGGTTGACAGTCGGGGTATGCAGGTCGGCGGCCTGCTTGGCGACAACACAGGCCCGCAGCAGGTCCCTTGGCGCCCGCAGCCAGCCCAGCCGCAGCCCCGGCGCCATCACCTTGGAGAAGGAGCCGAGCAGGACGGTACGGTCCGCCGCGCCCTCGTGGGCCGCGATCCACGGCAACCGCTCGCCCTCGAAGCGGAGTTCGCCGTAGGGGTCGTCCTCCACGACCCACAGCCCGCGCCGCGCGGCGACGGCGGCGACCGCTGCCCTGCGGTCGGCGGGCAGCGTACGGCCGGTGGGGTTCTGGAAGGACGGCACGGTGTAGAACAGCTTGGGCCGCTCGCGGACGACGAGTTCGTCCAGCGCCTCGGGATCGACCCCCTCCGCGTCCCCCGGCACGGCGACGATCCGCGCACCGGCGAACGCGAACACCTGAAGTGCCGCCAGATAACAGGGCCGTTCGACCAGGACGACGTCCCCCGGCTCCAGCAGCGCGGTCGCGAGGAGCGACAGTGCCTGCTGCGATCCGGTGGTGACGAGCAGGTCGTCGGCGTCGGTGGGCAGCCCGCGGACGGAGGTCCGCCCGGCGAGCGCGGCCCGCAGCACCGGCTCGCCCTCGGTCGTCGCGTACTGCAGCGCCCGCGCGGGCGTCTCCGCGAACACCGCCTGATAGGCCGCGGCAATACCGGTGGCGTCGAAGAGATCCGGGGCCGGGAGCCCGCCCGCGAAGTTGATCACCTCGGGGCGGGCCGTGACGGCGAGGATGTCCCGCACCGGCGAACCGCCGATCGCACGGGCCCGCGCGGCGAACGGCGGGAGCGGGGCAAGGGGAACGGGAACCGACTCGGTGATGGCCATGTCCGGCAGCGTAGGAAAGTACCTGCCGCCTACAAACAGGTTTCCGCGATCCGGACGGTCAGACTTTCCTGCCGGTCGCCCCGTAGACGTTGATGTCGTCGTCCGTCACATCGTTGATGTCCCGGTAGGTGATCTTCTCGATGTCGTCGAGACTGTCGAAGTACGCCTGCTCCACCACCGGCGGGGCGGGCGCCGGACCGGGGTACCACTGGTGGGCGGGAACCACACCGGGCTCGTCCAGGGTGATGCCCGGGGTCTCGGTGAAGAACCGCTCGACCTCGGCCTTCGTACGGAACACGAAGGTGAACCCCCGCTCCGTGTACGTCCGTTGGACCGCACGGGTCGGGATCGGGTGGATCTCGTCGGTGAGGTGGCTGAGCACCAGGTGACTGCCGGACGGCAGCACGTCCACCAGCTCGCGCACCAGCGGATACGCCTCCTCGTCCTCCACGAAGTGCAGGATCGCCACCAGCAGCAGCGCGATCGGCTCGTTGAAGTCGAGGGTCTTGGCGGCCTGTTCGAGGATGTCGTCCGGGCGGCGCAGATCGGCGTCGATGTAGTCGGTACGGCCCTCGTCCGTGCTGGTGAGCAGCGCGCGGGCGTGCGCCAGGACCACCGGGTCGTTGTCGACGTACACGATCCGCGACTCGGGGGCGATGCCCTGGGCGATCTGGTGCACGTTCTCCGCGGTGGGCAGCCCGGTGCCGATGTCGAGGAACTGGCGGACCCCGTGCTCCTGCGTCAGCCGGGTCACCGCGCGGCGCATGAAGTCGCGGTTGTGCCGGACGTCGAGATAGCCGCGCGGGTTGTGGGCGAGCGCGGCGGCGGCTGCCTCGCGGTCGACGGGGTAGTTGTCCTTGCCGCCGAGGAACACGTCGTAGACGCGGGCCGGGTGCGCCTTGGTGGTGTCGATCCTCCTTCTCAGCTCGGCGGGATCTTGGCTGAGGGCGTCGCCGGACATGCGTGTCTCCCAGAAGAGTGGGCCATTCGAACGTCAACCGGAGCAGTGTCAACAACCTAACTCCCGGCGGGACTTGATGGTGCCCAAGTGGAAGGAAGGGTCCCGGCGTCCCGTACCGTGCCCGAGAGGGACGGCGTCCCCGCAGGTCAGCGCGGCCGGGACGATCCGGTCGTCCCGAATCCGACAACAGCCGTAGCGCACGCGCGGCCCGACCGCCCAAGCTGCAACCCACACCACACCGCTCCGACAGGGGGACCCATGCCCGTCCGCACGATCCGCGTCCGCCTCCTGGCCGTCTCCGCGACGGCGGCCGTGCTCGCCGCGCTGCTGCTCACGGGCTGCAAGGACGGCATGGGCGTACGCGATGAAGGCCCCTCGGGCACGACCCCCACCGCACAGTCCCCGCGCTGAGGGCCGAAGCCGGGGTCAGAGCTGGGGTCAGGCGTGCGCCGGAATCCGCTTCGGACACGAACCGAACCGGTTCTCACCCGGCTCGCTCTCCGTCAGCGTGAAGATCAGCATGACGACGGTCCCGACGAACGGCACGAGCCCGACGAGCACCCACCACCCCGAGCGGTCCGTGTCATGCAGCCGCCGGACGGTCACCGCCAGCCCCGGCAGCAGAAGCATCACGCTGAAGACGAACGCGGTGGCGACGAGCGCCGGCGACCACCCCGAGGCGCCGAACCCGACCAGCAGGACATAGCCGACGTCGGCGAACGCCACGAACGTCCAGTACTCCAGGCGCCGCGCCCGCCCGCCGAAGTCGGCGTACTTCCGCATCGCCTCCACGAACCAGTGCACAGCTGCCCCCTACCGGCCGCCGGATCCCGCATTGTCAGTCGCGCAGTTTAAGGGCTGCCTCGACCGCCCAGTAGGTCAGGATGTTCCGCGCCCCGGCCCGCTTGATCCCGGTCAGCGTCTCGAAGATCGCCCGGTCCCGGTCCAGCCAGCCCTTCTCGGCGGCGGCCTCGACCATCGAGTACTCGCCGGAGATCTGATAGGCGGCGACGGGAACGTCCGAGACCTCGGCGACCTTGGCGAGGATGTCCAGATAGGGCCCCGCAGGCTTCACCATCACCATGTCGGCGCCCTCTTCGAGATCGAGCGCCAACTCCCGCATCGCGTCACGGGCGTTGGCCGGGTCCTGCTGATACGTCTTGCGGTCCCCCTTGAGCGAGGACCCGACGGCCTCGCGGAACGGCCCGTAGAACGCGGACGAGTACTTGGCGGTGTACGCGAGGATCGCGACGTCCTCCCGCCCGATCTGGTCGAGCGCGTCCCGCACGACCCCGATCTGCCCGTCCATCATCCCGCTCGGCCCGACGACATGAGCACCGGCGTCGGCCTGCACCTGAGCCATCTCGGCATACCGCTCAAGGGTGGCGTCATTGTCTACCCGCCCCTGCTCGTCAAGCACGCCACAATGCCCATGATCGGTGGTCTCGTCGAGACACAGGTCGGACATGACGAGCAGCTCATCCCCGACCTCGGCCCGCACATCCCGCAGCGCGACCTGGAGAATCCCGTCCGGATCCGTCCCCGGCGTACCGAGCGCGTCCTTCTTGCTCTCCTCCGGCACCCCGAACAGCATGATCCCGGAGATCCCGGCGGCCACGGCCTCGGCGGCGGCCTTCTTCAGACTGTCCCGAGTGTGCTGCACGACCCCGGGCATGGCCGCGATAGGCACCGGCTCACCGATGTCCTCCCGCACGAACGCCGGGAGAATGAAGTCGGCCGGGTGCAACCGGGTCTCGGCCACCATCCGCCGCATGACGGGGGTGGTCCGCAGCCGCCGGGGCCGCGAGCCGGGGAAGGATCCGTACGTCGTCATGCCATCTACGCTACGCCCGCCCCAGGGGCACCTTTGCCGACGGTGAGTCGGTGCACATTTCGGCGCACTATCGTGCACTTTTCGGCCGAGGCCGACACCATCCAGCCCGTCCGGCGCCTTTTCAACTCAGGCCCGCAAAAACCAGCCCGTCCGGCGTGTGAGGACGAGGCCCCTTCAGGGCCGAAGCGGGGGTGTGGGGGCGCAGCGCCCCACGGACGCCCGCCCCCACTCACCGCAACCCGACACTCAACCTCAGGTCGTCCGCCGCCGCCGAGCCCCCGGCCGACGCTCGCTCGGCCGAGTGACCGGATCCCCGGCCTCCTCCGCCGCCGCCCGCCTCCGCAACCCGAAGTTCGCCAACGCCTCGGCCAACTTGTGCACGGACGGCTCCGGAGCCATCACATCCACCCGCAGCCCGTGCTCCTCGGCCGTCTTCGCCGTAGCGGGACCGATACAGGCGATCACCGTCACGTTGTGCGGCTTCCCGGCGATACCCACCAGGTTCCGCACGGTCGACGAAGACGTGAAGAGAACGGCGTCGAAGCCACCCCCCTTGATCGCCTCGCGCGTGTCCGCCGGCGGCGGCGACGCCCGCACCGTCCGATAGGCGGTCACGTCGTCGACCTCCCAGCCCAGCTCGATCAGCCCGGCGACAAGAGTCTCCGTGGCGATGTCGGCACGCGGCAGGAACACCCGGTCGATCGGGTCGAAGACGGGGTCGTAGGGGGGCCAGTCCTCCAGCAGACCGGCCGCGGACTGCTCACCGCTGGGCACCAGATCCGGCTTCACACCGAACGCGATCAACGCCTTCGCGGTCTGCTCGCCCACGGCAGCGACCTTGATCCCGGCAAAAGCACGCGCGTCGAGCCCGTACTCCTCGAACTTCTCACTCACGGCCTTGACCGCGTTGACACTCGTAAAAGCAATCCACTCATAGCGGCCCGTGACGAGCCCCTTGACCGCCCGCTCCATCTGCTGAGGCGTCCGCGGCGGTTCGACGGCGATCGTCGGCACCTCGTGCGGAACGGCGCCGTAGGACCGGAGTTGGTCGGAGAGCGAGGCCGCCTGCTCCTTCGTGCGCGGGACGAGGACCTTCCAGCCGAACAGCGGCTTGGACTCGAACCACGACAACTGGTCGCGCTGGGCGGCGGCGGAACGCTCACCGACCACGGCTATCACCGGTCGGCCGCCGTCCGGGGACGGCAGCACCTTCGCCTGCTTCAGCGTCTGCGCGATCGTGCCGAGCGTCGCGGACCAGGTCCGCTGACGAGTGGTCGTACCAGCCACTGTGACCGTCATAGGGGTGTCGGGCTTACGGCCCGCCGCCACCAACTCACCAGCAGCGGAAGCCACCGAGTCCAGCGACGTCGACACGACCACCGTGCCGTCCGACGCGCCGACCTCGGTCCAGCAGCGGTCCGAGGCGGTACGGGCGTCCACGAAGCGGACGTCCGCGCCCTGCGCGTCCCGCAGCGGGACACCGGCGTACGCGGGCACGCCGACGGCCGCGGCGACACCCGGGACGACCTCGAAGGGAACACCGGCGGCGACGCAGGCGAGCATTTCCTCGGCGGCGTACGTATCTAGTCCGGGGTCCCCGGACACCGCACGCACGACCCGCCTGCCGCCCCGCGCGGCCTCCATGACAAGATGTGCGGCATCCCGCACAGCGGGTAGGCCAACGGTCGTTGACGCACCGTCAACAACCGTTAGTTGAGGCGTGCCTGTGCCCGGGAGCGAGCCCGAAGAAGGACTCGGATCCGGGTGCACGACGGCCACGCCTGATCGGGCGTGCGCACGTACGACGTCGAGCACCTCGTGCTCGGCGACGAGTACGTCCGCGTTCGCCAGCGCCTCCACGGCGCGCAGTGTGAGCAGTCCCGGATCTCCGGGTCCGGCACCCAGGAAGGTGACGTGCCCGTGTTCCGGACCGGCGGCGGGAAGAGTGGTGGGGCTCACTTGGCTTGCTCCCCCATCAGACCGGCCGCGCCCTGGGCGAGCATCTCGGCGGCGAGTTCGCGACCGAGCGTCAGTGCTTGGTCATGCGTCTCGGGCACGGGACCGGTGGTGGACAGCTGCACCGTACGCGAACCGTCGGTCGTGCCGACTATTCCGCGCAGGCGCATTTCCTTGACAATCTGCCCGTCGGCCAGAAGGTCGGCCAGCGCGCCCACAGGGGCGGAGCAGCCGGCCTCCAGGGCGGCGAGCAGGGACCTTTCGGCAGTCACGGCGATCCGCGTGAACGGGTCGTCGAGTTCACCGAGTGCCGCGATCAAGTCCGCGTTGTCCGCGGCACATTCGATCGCCAGGGCCCCCTGGCCGGGGGCGGGCAGAACAGTGTCGACCGACAGGAAGTCGGTCACTTCGTCGAGCCGGCCGATCCGGCTCAGTCCGGCGGCGGCCAGGACGACGGCGTCCAGCTCACCGTCCCGCACGAAGCCGATCCGGGTGTCGACGTTGCCCCGGATCGGGACCGTCTCGATGTCGAGGCCGTGGCCGCGCGCGTACGCGTTCAGCTGGGCCGTGCGCCGCGGGGAGCCCGTACCGATGCGCGCCCCGCGGGGCAGGTCGGTGAACTTCAGGGCGTCCCGCGCGACGAGCACGTCCCGCGGGTCCTCGCGCTCGGGTACGGCGGCGAGCACGAGCCCCTCGGGCTGCGCGGTCGGCAGGTCCTTCAGCGAATGAACCGCGAAGTCGACCTCACCGCCGAGCAGCGCGTCCCGCAGCGCGGTCACGAAGACTCCCGTGCCGCCGATCTGCGCGAGGTGCTCGCGGGAGGTGTCGCCGTAGGTGGTGATCTCGACGAGCTCGACGGGCCGTCCGGTCACCTGTCTCACGGCGTCCGCCACCAACCCGGACTGGGCCAGGGCGAGTCTGCTTCGCCTCGTCCCCAGTCTCAGTGTCCTGCTACTCATGCGAGCCCTCGGTTCTTGCTGTTCTTCTCAGAGTCTTCTTCGGCCCGGGAGACGGAGGCCACCGTCTCCTGGTCGAGGTCGAACAGGGTGCGCAGCGCGTCCGCGTACCCGGCGCCGCCGGGCTCGGCCGCCAGCTGCTTGACCCGTACGGTCGGCGCGTGCAGCAGCTTGTCCACCACGCGCCGCACGGTCTGGGTGATCTCGGCGCGGTGCTTGTCGTCGAGGCCGGGCAGCCGTCCGTCGAGCCGGGCGATCTCGCCCGCCACGACCTCGGCGGCCATGGCGCGCAGGGCGACCACGGTCGGCGTGATGTGCGCGGCCCGCAGGGCTGCCCCGAAGGCCGCGACCTCGTCGGAGACGATACGCCGTACCGCGTCCACATCGGCCGCCATCGGAGCGTCCGCCGAGGCCTCGGCGAGCGTCTCGATGTCGACGAGCCGTACCCCGGCCAGCCGGTGCACGGCGGCGTCCACGTCACGCGGCATCGCGAGGTCGAGGACCGACAACACCGGCGCGGGGCGCGGGATCCGGTCCACGGGTTCGGGCCTGCGCCGCTCGGGGATCCGGCCGACGGTCACGGCCATGGTGGCGAGTTCGGCGATGAGTTCCGCCTCGGCCTCGGGCGTACGACGGGCCGACTCACGACGGTCGAGGGCCGTACCGCCGACCCAGGCCGCGTGCTGCTCCAGCGTCGCCGCGTCCATCCCGGCCACGGCGGCCTCCCCCATCACGGAGAAGCCGGTCGCCCCCTGCACCGCCGAAAGGTCCAGCGGACAGCCGTCCTCGGCCCCGACGGAGGTCGGCGGAAGCGTTTCGCGTACGTCGTCCTTCACATCCGTACGACCGGCCGTCGCGTCCTGCGACACCCGGCCCTCGACCGCTCCCGCGACCATCTCGGCCGTCAGGACCAGGCCCGTCGCGCCCGTGCAGGACACGGTGACATCGGCACGTGTCAGCTCGAACGGCACCGAATCCATCGGTACCGCGCGGGCCGACACGTCCGTTTCGGGGCTCTCGGTGATGATCTGGGCGAGGCGCTCGGCGCGGTCGGAGGTGCGGTTGGCGACGACGATCTCGGCGACCCCGGCACGCGCGAGGGTCGCGGCGGCCAGCGACGACATGGAGCCGGCGCCGATGACCAGGGCACGTTTCCCCTTGGCCCAGGCCTCCACCGGCGTACCGGAGGAGAGCTGCTGAAGGCCGAAGGTGACCAGGGACTGGCCCGCGCGGTCGATGCCGGTCTCGGAGTGGGCGCGCTTGCCGACCCGCAGGGACTGCTGGAACAGGTCGTTCAACAGCCGCCCGGCGGAGTGCAGTTCCTGCGCCTTGGCCAGCGAGTCCTTGATCTGGCCGAGGATCTGGCCCTCGCCGACCACCATCGAGTCGAGACCGCAGGCCACCGAGAAGAGGTGGTGGACGGCCCGGTCCTCGTAGTGCACGTAGAGATAAGGAGTGAGTTCGTCCAGGCCGACGCCGCTGTGCTGGGCGAGCAGGGTGGAGAGTTCGGCGACGCCCGCGTGGAACTTGTCCACGTCGGCGTACAGCTCGATGCGGTTGCAGGTGGCCAACACCGCGGCCTCGGTGGCCGGTTCGGCGGCGACCGTGTCCTGCAGCAGCTTGATCTGGGCGTCTTCGTTCAGCGTGGCCCGCTCCAGGACGTTGACCGGGGCGCTGCGGTGACTCAGCCCGACGACGAGGAGACTCATGCCGGCATCACGGCGGGGACGTCCCCGTCAGGGCCCTGCTCGGTGGAGTCGGCGCGGCGCTTGGCGGCCGGGTGCGCGCCCTCGGCGGCGGCGGCCTCCTCGCCGGCCTTGCGCTGCTCGTGAAAGGCGAGGATCTGCAGCTCGATGGAGAGGTCGACCTTGCGGACGTCGACGCCGTCCGGGACGGTCAGCACGGTCGGCGCGAAGTTCAGGATGGACGTCACACCGGCGGCCACGAGTCGGTCGCAGACCGGCTGGGCGGCACCGGCCGGGGTCGCGATGACGCCGATCGAGACGCCGTTGTCGCTGATGATCTTTTCCAGCTCGTCCGAGTGCTGGACCGGGATGCCCGCGACGGGCTTGCCGGCCATCGCCGGGTCGGCGTCGATGAGGGCGGCGACGCGGAAGCCGCGCGAGGCGAACCCGCCGTAGTTGGCGAGGGCGGCGCCGAGGTTTCCGATACCGACGATCACGACCGGCCAGTCCTGGGTCAGGCCCAGTTCGCGGGAGATCTGGTAGACGAGGTACTCGACGTCGTAGCCCACACCACGGGTGCCGTAGGAGCCGAGGTAGGAGAAGTCCTTGCGCAGCTTCGCGGAGTTGACGCCCGCGGCGGCGGCCAGCTCCTCGGAGGAGACCGTGGGTACCGAGCGCTCCGAGAGTCCGGTCAGCGCGCGGAGATACAGCGGGAGACGGGCGACGGTGGCCTCGGGAATCCCTCGGCTACGGGTCGCCGGTCGGTGAGTTCGGCCAGTTGCCACGGTGCTCCTGCGGGTAGAGCGGGGCTGTGGGCGGTCACACGAACCCAGACCGCCCCGTCGGAAGCAGGCTATGTCTTTGTGAACGCGTGCACAAAGATGGTGTCCGATTTGCCCACCCAACGTGACCGGGGTCACGCACACGCGTTCCCGACGCATTCCAGGGGGCAAAACCGCCACACTCCTCGTAATTCCCGCCCCCGAGACCAAACCGCCGTCGATCCTAAGCGACGTTCGGGTGCGCGTTGAACTACTTGGTCAGTTCCCGGCGCAGACGACCCTCGTCCACCCGCCAGAAAGTGTGCTGTTTCCCATCCACGAGGACGACCGGGATCTGCTCCCAGTACTCGTCGTGCAGACGCTGGTCCACGGTGATGTCCTTCTGTTCCCAGGGGACCCCGAGATCGGCGCAGACCTTCTCCACGACGAGCTGCGCGTCCTCGCACAGATGACAGCCGGGCTTCCCGATGAGGGTGACGACATGACTCATGCACCCCATTCTCACGCCGTCCGGCCACTTCTTTAACGGCCCGGTCGCGGAGAGTTCACAGCCTTCGAACCTCTCGGCTCCGGAACCACCGAACAAACTGGCTATGCTCACGACATGGCCGCTCTCGGATGGCTCACTCCCCGTAGGCGCTCCGCCACGGCGCGGAGCGTGTTGGCAGGCGAGGCCTCTGCGGAGGCAGCGCGCAAGTCGTCGCAGGATGTCCAGGACATAGAGGACGCCCTCGCGGAAGAAGCAACCGCGGAACCGGAGTTCCCGGTGCTCGGCGACGACAGAGCAGCCGCCTTCTTCGACCTCGACAACACCGTCATGCAGGGCGCGTCGATCTTCCACTTCGGCCGCGGCCTGCACAAACGGAAGTTCTTCGAGACCCGCGACCTCCTCAAGTTCGCCTGGCAGCAGGCCTATTTCAGGCTCGCCGGCTCCGAGGATCCCGAGCACATGCAGGAGGCGCGCGACTCCGCGCTGTCCATCGTCAAGGGCCACCGCGTCGCCGAACTCCAGTCGATCGGCGAGGAGATCTACGACGAGTACATGGCCGAGCGCATCTGGCCCGGCACCCGCGCCCTCGCCGAGGCGCACCTCGCCGCGGGCCAGAAGGTGTGGCTCGTCACAGCGGCCCCGGTGGAGATCGCCAATGTGATCGCCCGCCGCCTCGGCCTCACCGGCGCGCTCGGCACGGTCGCCGAGTCCGTCGACGGCGTCTACACCGGCAAGTTGGTCGGCGAACCGCTGCACGGCCCCGCGAAGGCGGAGGCGGTCAAGGCGCTGGCCGCGGCGGAGGGCCTGGACCTCTCCCGGTGCGCCGCCTACAGCGACTCGCACAACGACATCCCGATGCTCTCGCTGGTCGGGCACCCCTACGCCATCAACCCGGACGCCAAGCTGCGCAAGCACGCCCGGCAGTTGGACTGGCGGCTGCGCGACTACCGTACGGCCCGCAAGGCGGCCAAGGTCGGCATCCCGGCGGCGGCCGGTGTGGGCGCGGTGGCGGGCGGCACGGCCGCGGCGATCGCATTGCATCGCCGACGCCGGTGACGCGGTAAACACAGCCAATCCACGGGTCGTACCCGCGTAACGCCCTGTCCAGTCACGTTGGCTGCACACGGCCACAACACGCCCTGCTCCCTGACTGAATTCGGACCGTTCTGATCAACAACCGTTCACTCTGCGGCACTTGATCGAGCGCCAATCGGTTACAGAAGCGACGTAATCGATGATTTGAGCAACTGGGTGTAGCGGCGCCTGCACGAAGCGTTATTCTCCTCAGACGCAATCCGGCACCTCTCTGTCGCTACGACGGGTGAACGTTCCGGTACTGCACGTGATGGAAGCTCTGCCTCTGGGAGTCCCGTGTACCCACACGTCGGGGTTGACGCCTCGGGCCTGGCTACGCTGCGCGCAACGGTCCAAGACCTGTTGCGCGGCTTCGTCCCCACCGCGTACGCCGTCCCCGCCGCCTTCGCCACCACCGCACCCGTCGGTCCGTGCTACGCACTGGCCGACGGCGGCGCCGCTGTTGGCAGACGAGGGCGCTCGGCCGGCGCCGCCACCGCACGACGTCCGGCCGCTGACAGCGACAGCGCCCGGATGATGGACCTCGTGGAGCGTGCCCAGGCCGGCGAAGCCGACGCCTTCGGCCGCCTCTACGACCAGTACAGCGACACCGTGTACCGGTACATCTACTACCGAGTGGGAGGCAAAGCCACCGCCGAGGACCTCACCAGCGAGACCTTTCTGCGCGCCCTGCGCCGCATCGGCACCTTCACCTATCAGGGTCGGGATTTCGGCGCCTGGCTCGTGACGATCGCCCGCAACCTGGTCGCCGACCACTTCAAGTCGAGCCGCTTCCGGCTGGAAGTGACCACCGGCGAGATGCTCGACGCCAACGAGGTCGCCCGCTCCCCCGAGGACTCCGTCCTGGAGTCCCTCTCGAACGCCGCACTGCTCGACGCCGTACGACGGCTCAACCCCCAGCAGCAGGAGTGCGTCACGCTCCGCTTCCTCCAGGGCCTCTCCGTCGCGGAGACCGCCCGGGTGATGGGCAAGAACGAGGGCGCGATCAAGACCCTCCAGTACCGCGCCGTGCGCACGCTCGCCCGGCTCCTCCCGGACGACGCCCGCTGACGGCACACGCTCGGTAACGCCCAACTCGCGCTCAGTGAAAGTCCGTTGAGTTCGCGGTCGGATCATCCGTCGTCCGTAACCCAAGTGCCGCGCCACTCGTTGTGCGGGATACAGGCTCCCTGTGGTCACACCCTGGCCCTCTCCGATCACTCGATCGTGTGGATGCGGTCAGGAGGTGCAACCCTCAGGACCCCCTGGGGAGTCGACCGTCATGACGAGAGGAGGTGCCGCCAGTGATCGCGAACGTATCGGCGCACCGGCGGGCGAACGCCTTCGCCCAGGCCCTGGAAGAGGAGCAGTCCGACCGGGGCACGGCGGCCGAGCAGTCCGAAGGACCGGCACCGGCCCCGGCTGCTGCGGAACAGACCGAGCAGGGCCGCATGCTGGCCTTCGCCACCGGTCTCGGCGAGCTGCCCAAACCCGTGCTGGACCCCGAGGTCAAGGTCGTCCAGCGGGCTCAGCTGGTCGCCGCGTTCGAGGCCATGCTGCAAGGAGGCGAGGCACCAGAACCTTCGGTACCGGAGCAGCGATCCCACCGGTCCCGGGGCACCCACCGGGCCACCGGACTGGGCAAGCTGCGACCCCGGTCCCGGCTCAGCAAGGGCCTCGCGGCCGGCGGCCTGAGCGTCGGAGTCGCCGCCGGAGCCTTCGGCGGAGTCGCCGCCGCCAGCTCGGACGCCCTGCCCGGCGACGGGCTGTACGGCCTGAAGCGCGGCATCGAGGACTTCAAGCTCAACTACCTGTCCGACGGCGACGACCAGCGCGGAGTGTCCTACCTCGACCAGGCGTCCAACCGCCTGAGCGAGGCACGCCGGCTGATCGAGCGGGACCGCGGCGGCCACCTCGACCACGAGCAGCTCGGCGAGATCCGCCGCACGCTCGCCGGGATGACGCACGACGCGTCCGAGGGCCACCGTCTGCTGCACCAGGCCTACGAGCAGGACCCGAACTCGCTGGGCCCCATCCAGGCCCTCTCCGCGTTCTCCCGCTCGCACCGCGAGGCCTGGGGCGCCCTGCGCGACCGCCTGCCGGTCCAGCTCGGCGACGTCAGCGACCAGGTCTCCTCGGTCTTCGACGCCATAGACGAAGAGGTCGCCCCGCTCCAGTCCCTGCTCCCGCAGCCCCCGGCCAGGACCGGCGGCGGCACCGGCAGGCACCGCGCACCCGACACGGGGTCCACCGGCTCCACGGGTTCGCACCGCTCGACCACACCGAGCACCACGGCGGACTCCCCCGAGGGCAAGGGCAGCCACTCCAGCTCCCCCACCGACTCCGCCACCGACGGCGACGGCCTCCTCGGCGGCAACACGGGCGGCCTCCTGGACCCCCCGAAGTCCTCCGGCACGGCTTCCCCGTCCACGAGCAAACCCTCGATCACCGAACCGGACGTCACGCTTCCACCGCTCCTGCCGGGCCTGCTGCCCGGCTTGGGCATCGACAGCGAGGACGCGAACTAGCTCCGCCGGTTCCGTGGCTCTTCGGCTGCGGGCCGGTGGGGGCTGGTCGCGCAGTTCCCCGCGCCCCTAAAAGCGATGGGGCGCCCCTCTGCGGAGGGGCGCCCCATCGCCGTACAGCCGATCGTCAGGTTTCTCAGACGACGGCCGCGAAAAGTCGACCTCAGAAGAACACCGACCGCCGCTGCACCAGCAACTTGTACAGCGTGTGCTGGATCTGTTCCCTCACCTGGTCCGTGAGGTTGAACATCAGCATCGGGTCCTCCGCCGCCTCCGGCGGATAGCCGTCCGTGGGGATCGGCTCGCCGAACTGGATCGTCCACTTCGTGGGGAGCGGGATCGCGCCGAGCGGGCCCAGCCACGGGAACGTCGGGGTGATCGGGAAGTACGGAAAGCCCAGGATCCGGGCCAGCGTCTTGGAGTTGCCGATCATCGGGTAGATCTCCTCCGCGCCCACGATCGAGCACGGGATGATCGGCACGCCCTTGCGCAGCGCCGTCGACACGAAGCCGCCCCGCCCGAACCGCTGGAGCTTGTAGCGCTCGCTGAACGGCTTGCCGATGCCCTTGAAGCCCTCCGGCATCACACCCACCAACTCACCGCGCCCCAGCAGCCGTTCCGCGTCCTCCGCGCAGGCGAGCGTGTGACCGGCCTTGCGGGCCAGCTCGTTGGCGACCGGCAGCATGAACACCAGGTCCGCTGCCAGCAGCCGGAGATGACGGCTCGCGGGGTGGTTGTCGTGGACGGCGATCTGCATCATCACGCCGTCCAGCGGAATCGTCCCGGAGTGGTTGGCGACGATCAGCGCGCCACCGTCCGCCGGGATGTTCTCGATGCCCTTCACCTCGACCCGGAAGTACTTCTCGTACAGCGGGCGCAACGCCGGCATGAGGACCTCGTCGGTCAGCTCCTCGTCGTAGCCGAAGTCGTCGACCTCGTAGTCCCCGGTCAGCCGGCGGCGCAGGAAGGACAGACCGTGGGCGATACGGCGCTCCAGGCCCCCCTGGCCGCTCTCACCCACCTCGCCGCCCTCGTTCTGCGGCCGCTCCGGCTCCTGCTCCTCACGCGTCACAGGAACATCATCCTGCGCGAAGTCCACGCCCGGCAGGGGCTGGACCTCACGGACCAGTACGGGTTCGCCGTTCTTGCGCCGGCTTCCCGCGCTCCGGCGCCGCTGCGGCCGCTGCACGGCACCCGCGCGGGACCGGTCGTCGTCGAACGGAATGACCTTGGCATCCGCCATCGTTGATGCGCTCCTCAGTTGGCGCTCGGCGTCGGGGGGTGGCCACTGTCCGGCCGGGACAGCGCGGCGATCCGGTCGACGGCCCCCGCGAGGGCCTCCGGCGGCAGCAGCCCTGGGCCCTGGCTCCGCGCGAAGTCCGCGAAGGTCTCGGCGGTCGTGTACTTGGGCTGGTACCCCAGGGTCTCGCGCATCTGCACCGTCGACACGACCCGGCCGTGGGTGAGCAGCCGGATCTGTTCCGGGGAGAAGTCCGTCATCCCCAGCGTCCGCACCAGGGAACCGGCCCAGGTGACCGCGGGCAGCAGCAGCGGCACGGTCGGGCGGCCCAGGCGCCGCGAGCACTGGGAGAGCAGCAGGACGCCGTCCCCGGCGATGTTGAAGGTGCCGCTGTTGAGCGTGCCCCGCTCCGGTTCGTGCGAGGCGATCCGCAGCACCTCGATCACATCGTCCTCGTGCACGAACTGCAGCCGCGGGTCGTAGCCGAACACGGTCGGCAGCACCGGCAGCGAGAAGTACGAGGCGAGCGGCGAATCCGCCGTAGGACCAAGGATGTTGGCGAACCGCAGCACACACACGGCGACGTCGGGCCGCCGCCGGGCGAAGCCGCGCACATACCCCTCGACTTCGACGGTGTCCTTGGCGAAGCCGCCGCTCGGCAGGGACTTCGGCGGGGTCGTCTCGGTGAAGACGGCCGGGTCGCGCGGGGCGGAGCCGTAGACGTTGGTGCTGGACTTCACCACCAGGCGCTTGACGACCGGCGACTTCTGGCAGGCGCCGAGAAGCTGCATGGTGCCGATGACGTTGGTCTCCTTGACCGTGGTCCGGCTGCCGCTGCCCAGCGCGGTGCCCGTCACGTCCATGTGGACGACCGTGTCGGCGCCCGACTCGGCGAGCACCCGCGCGATGGTGGGCTGCCGGATGTCGGCCTGGATGAACTCCGCGCCTCCCAGATGGTGCCCGGGCGGGACCGCGTCCACGGCGATCACCCGGTCGACTTCCGGGTCCCGCTGAATGCGTCGTACGAACCGGCCCCCCAGCTGGCGGGCCACTCCGGTCACGAGCACGACCTTCCCCAAGATCAGCGCCTTCCTTCCGAGTTACCCGTGTGCGGCCAACCTAGCGGTTCGGTGTTGCGCTGTGATGACCGCCCGACGCACGAAGTCACGAGTACACGCAAACGGGCACATGCCGGGAACATAACTGTGGCCCCCCACCGGATACCGGTGGGGGGCCACAGGAGACGCTCTCGCGGCGCCGCGTCGCCTACTTCTTGTTACGACGCTGCACGCGCGTGCGCTTCAGCAGCTTGCGGTGCTTCTTCTTAGCCATCCGCTTGCGCCGCTTCTTGATAACAGAGCCCACGACTACCCTCGCTCACTTCTCATCACTCGGTGCTGGGCATCATGGGCCCATACGACCTACAAGGGGCCAGCCTACCCGTCCGAGCGCTGAGGTCGTAATCGAGGTATCGCCTCAGGCTGTCTCCACCCCCACATAACTCTCGCGAAGGTACTCGTGTACCGCTTGCTCGGGGACGCGGAAGGACCGCCCCACCCGGATAGCGGGCAGATGACCGCTGTGCACCAACCGGTACACGGTCATCTTCGACACTCGCATCACCGAGGCGACCTCCGCCACGGTAAGGAACTGAACCTCGTTCAGAGGCCTCTCGCCAGCTGCAGCCATGACACACCTGAACCTTCCGCACTCGACGGTCACCGGCTTCCCCTTCCGGTGACTCTTCGTCGTTGCGTGCTCACTCCCCAATGTAGGGGCGGGTGATGCGAGTGGGGAAGAGGTGCACCCATCGGCGGCCTACTGTGACAGACACGCTCGATTGAGTACGTAGCGGGTAAGCGGGCGGTAGTAATCGGACCGCACGGCGTCATCAAGTGGAACTGCCACGGACACCGACCCCTCGGCCTCCCCCACGAACAGCGCGGGGTCGTCGGTGTCAGCCAGCCCAATCGCCTCAAACCCCAGCTGACCTGCCCCGCAGACCCATCCGTGGTCCCCGATCACCAGCTCCGGAAGCACCCCGCCGGCCTCCGCCGCCGCACCCAGCACGGTACGAACCGGGAGCGGTGAGTGCGTGTGTGCGCCGGGCTCACAACCGGGGCGTTCGGGGCCCGGATCGCGGACGAGGGCGACACCTCGTACGTAGGCCAGGTTGTACGTGCGTAGACCGAACCGGGTCGTTATGTCGATACAGCGACCATACGCAGGGGTGAGAACAGCACATCCCGCCGCCGACAGCGCGTCCGCCAACGCGGCGTAGAACCCGAGCAGCCGGTGCGGATGCCCGGTGCCGAGAAGCACGGGTCCGTTGCGCTCCGCCACCGCGCCCAACCGGTCGGCGAAGGCGTCCAGAGCGGTCAAAGTCAGCTCCGGGTCGATCACATCATGCCCGGAAACATGTCGCGGGTCGGCCGAAACCCCACACTTGTCCGCCATCAACGCGATCAAGTCCCGCTGTCCCCACGTCCATTCGGGATCGAGTCCGATCAGCACCCGGGGATCACGAGCGGCGAAGGCCCGATAGCTCCGCAGGCTCTCCTCCCGCGAGGTGGCCACGGGTCCGGCCAGCCGGGCGGCCAGCAGATGCGCGCGGAGCGCGCCGGTGGTCAACACGGAAGCGATGCTGACGGACCCCGGCACCGCCCACGGCGGGAACCCCGGAAACTCCGCACCGTTGGCGTAACACCGGTGACAGAACAGTGACAAAAGCGCCCACAACTGTCGTACGGCTTCCCGGGTCTCACCCTGCGTGGACGGAACGACCAACCGTCCCAAGCAAGTTGACCAGCAAGCAAGCCAACAGGGGGAACACCAAAATGAAGATGAAGCCGTCCCGCCGCACCACGACCGCCGCCGCCCTCGCCACCCTGGCACTGGCCGGCACGATCGCCGCCACCGCTCCGGCCTCGGCGGCCACCACCAAGGCGGCAGCAGCCACCGCCACCTACAACGGCGCCTGCGGCACCGGCTACAAGGTCATCGACTCCACGCCCGTCGGCAACGTCGGCAAGGTCTTCCTGACCTGGAACGAGTCGACCGGCAAGAACTGCGCCGTGACCATCCGCAACACCCCGGGCGCGAAGATCCACATGGCCGTCGAGCTCAACATCGACGTCAACTACGAGCACAACCCGGTCGTCGACAGCGGCCAGTACACGTCGTACGCCGGCCCCGTCTACATGTCCGCCCGCGGCTACTGCGCCGTCTGGTACGGCGTCATCGGCACCGCCAAGGGCGGCGACTCGGGCCACTGCGGCTGACGCACCGGGCCTCACACCCAACGCCGGACGGGCAAAATCAGCCCGTCCGGCACCTTTCCCACACCGGCCGACACCACCAGCCCGCCCGGCACCTCTCCAACACCGGCCGGCCCCATCAGCCCGTCCGGCGTTTGAGGACGAGGCCGTCCAGGCCGAAGCGGGGGTCTGGGGGCGCACCCCCCAGGGACGGGACGGGAAGGGGCGGCGGGGGCGAAAAAAGAGCCCTAAGCCAACAACCCCCGCAACGGAAACACCGCCCGCCGAGTAGCCACCACCGCCTGATCAAGCCGGTCGGCGGGGTCATACCCCGACTCCCACCCCGCGTAGCCCACCGGCCACCGCCCATCCGTCATCCGCCGCGGCCCCAACTCCCGAGTCCGCGCAAACACTTCCTGCCGCCACCCCTCAGGAATCACCGCCTCCGGCGCAATCTCCCGCCCCGCGGCAATCGCGACAAGATGCGTCCACGACCGCGGCACAACTTCCACCACGGCGTACCCACCCCCACCCAACGCGACCCACTTCCCGTCCGCGTACTGGTGCGCCAACTCATGACAAGCCACCTGCACAGCCCGCTGCGCGTCCAACGACACCGCGAGATGAGCCAGCGGATCCTCGAAATGCGTATCGGCCCCGTGCTGAGTGACCAGCACCTGCGGCCGAAAGTCCGCGATCAGCTCCGGCACGACGGCATGAAAGGCCCGCAGCCACCCCGCGTCCCCGGTCCCGGCCGGCAACGCCACATTGACCGCCGCCCCCTCCCCCGCCCCGGCCCCGGTCTCCTCCGGCCACCCGGTCTGCGGAAACAACGTCCGCGGATGCTCATGCAGCGAGATCGTCAGCACCCGCGGGTCCTCCCAGAACGCCGCCTGGACCCCGTCCCCGTGATGCACGTCCACGTCGACATACGCGACCCGCTCGGCCCCCAGCTCCAACAACCGGGCAATGGCGAGCGAGGCATCGTTGTAGATACAGAACCCGGAGGCAGCCCCAGGCATCGCATGATGCAGCCCACCGGCGAAGTTCACGGCATGAGCCACATCCCCGCCCCACACAGCCTCGGCGGCCCCCACCGACTGCCCGGCAATCAGCGCGGACACCTCATGCATCCCGGCAAAGGCGGGATCGTCCATGGTCCCCAGCCCAAACGCCCCGTCCGCCGACTCCGGATCGGCCGAGGCGGCCTTCACCGCCTCGACGTAGTCCTCCCGGTGAACCAGCCGCAACGTCGAATCACCAGCGGCCTTGGCCGCCACCACGTCCACGACCTCATCCAGCCCGAAGGCGTCGACGAGTCTCCGGGTCAGGGCGAGCCGGACCGGGTCCATCGGATGGTCCCGGCCGAAGTCATAGCCCGTTACTGCCTCGTCCCACATCAGCTGTGCGCGCCCGCTCATGCCCGTCACCGTATCGGTCCTCCTGCGGCGCGAACGAGCGGGCGTACACCAACGTCACCAGCACCAACACCATCGGCACGAGCATGGCCCCGCGGTAACTCCACGCGTCGCCCAGCGCCCCCACCAACGGCGAACCGATCAGGAACCCCACATAGTTGAAGACATTCAGCCGGGCAATGGCCGTATCGGACGCCCCCGGGAACAACCGCCCGGCCGCCGCGAAGGTCTGCGGCACCAGGACACACAGCCCGAGCCCCAGCAACGTGAACCCGAGCATCCCGACCCCGGCCCCCGGCGCCACGGCCACCACCGCGAACCCGAGCGCGGCCACCACCGCCCCCAGCCGTACGACGGCCACGGCCCCGAACCGCCGTACTCCGAGGTCCCCGATCCCCCGCCCGACCAGGCACATCACCATGTAGACGTTGTACGGAACGGTCGCGACCTGCTCCGAACTCCCGAGCACGTCCTTCAGGTATTTGGCACTCCAGTTGGAGACGGTCGAGTCCCCGATATAGGCGAAGGTCATCACCAGACACAGCGGCAGCAGCAACTTGAAGACCAGCGGCCCGGCCTCGGCCCCCTCGCCCTCCGCGTCGGGCGCACCGCCGTCGACGTACCACCGACTCCCCACAAAGGCCGCCGGCAGCAACACCGCCACCACCGGCAGATACGACACCCACAGCGCGAGATGCCAGTGCGCCCCCGCCCACGCGAGCGAGGCCCCCACGATCCCGCCGAGGCTGTACGCGGCATGGAAGCTGAGCATGATGCTCCGCCCGTACGTCCGCTGCAGACTCACCCCGAGCATGTTCATCGAGGCGTCCAGCGCACCCACCCCGAGCCCGAACGCCCCGAGCGCGACCGCCAGTTCGGCCATGCTGTCGCCCGCCCCGACCCCGAGCAGCGCCAGCAGCACGACCGGCTGGGACCAGCGCAGCAGCACGCTGGGCCGTATTCGCTTCACCAGCTGCTCGGTGGTCACGCTCCCGACGCCGGCGAGGATCGGCACGGCGGCCAGGAAGACGGGCAGCAACCCGTCCGAGACCCCGTACCGGTCCTGGATCGCGGGGATACGTGTCACGAGCAGCGCGAAGGTGGCGCCCTGAGCGAAGAAACTGAACGCCAGCGAGGCCCTACCGCGCCGCAGCACATCTGTCATGGCCGCGAGCGTAAGGGTCCCGGCGTACTCGTGGGTAGATCCAGCCAAAGATGAATTCGGCTCACCTTTACCGAGCGGCGACGAGCGCGGGAAGAACCGCAGGTGCGGGGGCATGCCCGCCCTTCACCTCACTGGCGATCATGTCCGCCATGGGCCCCGCGGCCAGACCACCACTGACGACGGCCGTCACCCCCATCGTCCCGATCATCACGACCGTGCCCAGCCACACCATGGTGTCCACGGGCAAGGTGTACGCCCCGACCACCCGGGCGACACACTCACCGAGCAACGCGACACCCCACACCACCGAGAACCGCCGCTCGGCCCGCCGAAAGGCCGCCGACCCGCTCAACAGCCGCTCAAAGGCGGCCTCCCGCTCCGGGTCCCCCTTCACGAGCCAGGGCTTCATCCCGGCGGTCATCATCGGCCGCCCCATCGCCACCGACACCAGCACCCCGATCCCGATGGCACTGCTGACGCCGCTGTCCTTGGCGAGCATGAGCCGCGGATCACCGGCGACAAGACTGAGCGACAACCCGACGACATTCACGAAGAGGATCAGCGCGGCAAAGGCGTTGACCGTCCGCGAGGCAACGACACCCCACACGGTCCGCACCGCCGGCACGACACTGCTCCACCCCAGCGCCGCCACCGTGCCCATCCCGAACCCGCTCTTGAGCAGGTAGTACGACCCGATCGGCACCGCCACGTCGATGAGGAGCGGCGCGAAGTTCTGCTTCTTGGACCCCGTGTTCGTCGTCATGCCCTCAGACTGCCGCGAGGACCGGGCCCGTCAGTAGAACCGATCGTCCGGACCTCGGCATGACAAATGTCAGACGAGCAGGTCAGGCAAGTCCCGCATGTCACCGAAGAGTTGCTTGGCCCCGGAAAGCCGCTCAGCAGGCGTCATGGCGGTGAACCCGTACACATCCATCCCGGCCGAGACAGCGGCCCGCACCCCCAACGGACTGTCTTCTACGACCACACACCGCTCCGGCGCCACACCCATCCGCTCGGCCGCATACAGGAACAGGTCGGGCGCCGGCTTCCCCCGCCCCACGTCCTCGGAACTGAAGACCCACGCCTCCTCGAACCACTCGTCCAGCCCCGTCGCCCGGTGCCCGGTCCGAATCCGCGCATGGCTCCCGGACGACGCCACGCAGTACGGCACCCCGTCGGCGACCAGCCTCTCCAGCACATCCACGGCCCCGGCGACCGGCTTCAACTCCCGCTCGAACGCGGCGAACACGCGAGCGTGGAAGACATCGTCGAAGTCGTCCGGCAACCGCTGCCCGGTCCGCTCCTCGACAAGATCGTGGACGCGGTGCATCGCGGCCCCCATGTAGTCACGGAGGGACTCCTCGTACGAGGTCGGGTGCCCGAGCTCCGTGAGATAGCCGGCCAGAAGCCTGTTGGAGATGGGCTCGCTGTCGACGAGGACACCGTCGTTGTCGAAGATCACGAGGTCGTAGCGCATACCGCTGAGCCTAAACGCAGAAAACCCCCGTACCGAATAAACGGTACGGGGGTTTTCGCAATATTTGTTCGGCGGCGTCCTACTCTCCCACAGGGTCCCCCCTGCAGTACCATCGGCGCTGTAAGGCTTAGCTTCCGGGTTCG